>DATKAE010000095.1:0-35602 GCA_035498405.1 Thermoanaerobaculia bacterium
TTGCAGCCGACTCAGGCCTACTCCAGCCGACTCGACAGCCCTCGGAAGTCGTTGCCTGTCGGCTCTTTTCGTTTCCTGTAGACGATTGACTCGCCCTCATAACCCAAAGGTCGAAGGTTCAAATCCTTCCCCCGCAACCAACATTCTTGACGGCCGAGAGTGTTCTCCCGGCCTTTCTATTTCTCGGTTGCTGACGGGGAGAGATTCGAAGCCGGTAAGTGCGTCGAGTGATCTGCACTGCTAACGTGGCACACGGCTCGCGTCCCCGAGGACTCCCTGCCTTGCCGAAGTGCGTCGGAATCGCCGTCGCCAATTGTGGTTGGAAGGGACTCATTCATGCTCATGCCGCGACTTGCATGCCGTCTGGTCTTTCCGATCGGACGCCCGAGCGCGGGACGCCCGGGTCTTGGCAGGTCGTGCGAAAGTCGGGAGTGAACGACTCCGCGGCTCCGGTGCGCCCCCGTCATCGACGCGATGACCGCTCGAGCATGGCGGGGGCCGGGCGGGTCGATCTGATGTGAGCCGTCTCTCCCCGGGATAGAATCCCGCTTCCGAAACGGAGAGGGAGTCATGTCGCTCCTCGTCAAGTTCAACCTGATCCTGATCCTGTGTTTCGGAATCGCGCTCGTGCCGGCGCATCTGATCACCCAGGACCTCCTTCAGAAGAACGCCCGCACGCAGGTCGTCCAGCAGGCGCGTCTGATGATGCAAACCGCCCTGGCGACGCGTGGCTACACCAACAAGCAGATCAAGCCGCTGCTTGCCGCGCGCCTGGCCGAGGAGTTTCTGCCGCAAACGGTCCCGGCCTATTCCGCAACGGAAATCTTCAACATGTTGCGGGAAACGCATCCCGAGTACATGTACAAGGAGGCGACGCTCAACCCGACCAACCCTCGCGACCGCACGGTGGACTGGGAGGCGGACGTGGTCAACGCATTCCGCTCGGACACGAAGCTGACGGAAATCATCGGTGAGCGGGATGCGCCGCTCGGGCGCGCGCTCTACCTGGCCCGACCGATCACGATCATCGACCCGGGCTGTCTTTCTTGCCACACCACGCCCGAGATGACTCCCGCCTCCGTCGTGAAGAGGTACGGTACATCCGGTGGCTACGGCTGGAAGTTGAACGAGATCGTCGGCGCACAGATCGTGTCCGTGCCGATGGCGGTGCCCCTCCAAATGGCGCTCCAGGCGCATCGGGCGATGCTCGTCGCGCTCGTGGGAGTCTTCGCGTTCATCCTCGTGCTCTTGAACATGATGTTGTGGTTCACGACCATCCGCCCCATCCGCCGGCTCTCGCAAATGGCCGACGAGGTTTCGACGGGCAACCTCGAGGTCCCGGAGGTCCGACTCCGCAGCCGGGACGAGGTGGCGGCGCTGGCAGGGTCCTTCAATCGCATGCGCATCAGCCTCGTGAAGGCGCTCAAGATGCTCGAAGAGGAGTAAAGGTGTCGAGGGCCGCCAGCGTTTGACAGAACAAAGCCTCGCGGGGCGGCGGTTCGGCGCTTACGAGGTCCTCGAGGAACTCGGCTCCGGGGGCATGGGAAAGGTCTATCGCGCGAAGAACGTTACGCTCGAGCGCATCGTCGCGTTGAAGACACTCGCGCCGCAGTTCTCGGCGGACCAGGAGTTCGTGCAGCGGTTCTTGACGGAGGCGCGCGCGGCTGCGCGTCTGAACCATCCGAACATCGTCCAGATCTACGACTTCGGATGCGTGGACGGTACCTACTACCTCGCGATGGAGTATGTGGACGGTCAGTCGCTGCGCGCGCTCCTGAAACGCTACCGCTTCCGCGAGAGCGAAGCGATTCTGCTAATCCGCCACGTCGTGGCCGCGCTCGCGGTGGCGCACGCGGAAGGGATCGTCCACCGCGACATCAAGCCGGACAACCTCATGCTCACCACCAGGTTAGACAAGCTGAAGATCGTGGACCTGGGCATCGCCAAACACATGGGTGAGGAGCAAAGCCTGACCCAGACGGGGCAGGCCGTAGGAACCCCGGCGTACATCTCGCCCGAGCAGATCCGAGGCGTGAAGGACATCGACGCGCGCGCGGACATCTACTCGCTCGGCGCGACCTTTTTCCAGCTGCTCACGAGGCACGTACCGTATAAGGGAACTGGCGCGCTGGTGATGTCCATGCACCTGACGCAACCGCTGCCCGACCCGCGAATGTACGAGCCGGGCCTCTCCGAGGGGGTCTGCCGGGTGCTGCGTAAGATGATGGCCAAAGAGCGCGAGGAGCGCTACTCGAACGTCTACGAGCTCGACCGGGACCTCTATCGCCTCCAGATCGGCGAAGTGCCGGAGCCGGACGAACCCGCCGCGAGCGGCATCGCGACCTTGGTGAGCTCCGACCGAGAGGGAAGCCTTCCGAGGACGCCCGCTCCGTCAGCGTCCCCCGGCGGCCTGAGTTCCGCCTTCCCGCACCCGGAGGCGCCGCCCGGGACGCCGCCTCCCTCGACGCCCCCGCCGATGCCCACGGCGGCTCCGACTTTTCGCGAGGAGGATCTGCACTTCGTCGAAGTCGAGCTCGCCAAACATATCGGTCCGCTCGCGCGCGTGCTCGTCAAGAGGGCCGCAAAGTCCGTTGCCAGCCTGGTCGCGCTCGGCGCCGCGCTCGCCGACAACATCCCCGACGAGGAGGGGCGTCGCGCGTTCCGCGCCGTTGTTCGCGCCCGAGCAAAGTAGGAGAGCCCGATGGTCGGGCGATTGGAGGGCGCGTGCCGCCTCCCAGCCACCAAATCCTTGGCGCGGGAGATGAGGCCGGGATCCCCCGGCCTTTGCGGTCATGACGTTGGGTGCCCCTCCAAAGTGCGCAGGCGCACCCGGCGCTGGCCTGAGCGGGAGCGGGTCGCGCCGCTGCCACCCCATGCGCAAGCGATGCAGCGCCGGGCCCAGCGCCAGATGAAACCCCGAATTGCAGAGCACCTCAGAGCGATTCGAGGACTTTCCTCATGTCTACGTTGCTTCCGCCTGGAGATGCGCCTCGACGAACCACAGCCACTTGTCCATGCCTCGGGAGATCTCCGTGAAGAGGTCGGCCGTACCGGCGTCGCCGAGCGCGACGGCCTCTTCGATAGCGGTGCGCACCCGGGTGCCGAACGCGGCCAGCGCGGACGAGAGCGCCTGGAGGTGACCCTGATCCTCCGCGATCTCTAGCGGGTATTCTTTCAGCTCCGACCGTTTCGCGGCGATCCGCAGCGTGCCTTCGGCCACGCCCCCGAGCTGGACGGCGCGCTCCGCGATCTCGTCCACGTACTCCTCGACCGATTCGTTGATCTCGTCGAAGAGCTTGTGGAGCGCGATGAAGCCCACCCCCTTGACGTTCCAGTGTGCGGTTTTTGTCTGGGTCTGAAGGTCGATGGCGTCAGCCAGGCGCCGGTTCAGCAGTGCGACGAGCCCCGAACGGGCAGATTCCGGGATGTCATTCTTCGTGGGAAACAGACGTTCTTTCCGGATCGGTACGGCTTTCATAGTGGTTCTCCCTTCGACGGCATCATCAGACCCCGTTTCCTGTCGTTTGCCGAGATCCGTTTGCATCATCCAAGAGGCAGTCGTCGGCGCGAGCCGGGCCCGACCCTCATATAGGATTCCGGGACTGTCCGGAGGCTTCCCATGAATCTGCCGCAGCGGTATCGGGTCGCACTCGCCCTGCTGCCGTTCTCCTTCGCCATCGTCGCGTGCTCCAGGGAGAAGGCCTCGGCCCCGGCCGGAGGCAAGGAGGCCGCGGCTCCCTCGATCTCGCCGGCGGCGCGCGCCGCCGTGCAGCTCGGCTCGGAGATCTTCCTGCGCACGCAAGCCTTCTCGCAGCCGCTCGGCGGAAACGCGCTCGCCTGCACGAACTGCCACCTCGACGGGGGAAAGCAGGTTGGAGGCCTGGCTCTCGTCGGCAGCTCGCGACGCTATCCGTGGAAAGGCCCGGACGGCCGCTCGTTCACGCTCGAGGACCGTATCGTGCGCTGCCTCACGCAGAGCCTCAATGCTCAGGCGCCCGCTCCGGGAAGGAAGGAGATCGCGGCCCTGGCCGCCTACATCGCGTGGCTCGGCGAAGGTCTGCCCCCCGGGCAGCCGCCGGCATGGCTCACGGCGAAAACGATCGCCGCGCAGAACATTGTCCCGATCGGGCAGCTCGATGCGGTCCGCGGTCGCCAGAAGTACGTTCAATACTGCTCCGGTTGCCACGGCCGCGATGGGCAGGGATACAGCGAGAAACGGCCGCCGTTGCCCTACGAGTCTGTCCCGCCTCTCTGGGGACCTCGCTCCTACAACGACGTCTCGGGCCTCGCTCGCGTCTACACGCTCGCCGGCTTCGCCCGGCACGCCATGCCCCTCGACAAGCCCGGGGACATCACAGACCAGGACGTCCAGGAGATCGCTGCCTACGTGGACGGGCAGCCGCGGCCAGCCTCCGCCAACAAGGACGCGTGGGACGGTAGCTCGCCCGAGGACGCCGTCTACGACACGCGCCGGTATCCGAAGAATCCGTTCCGCGCGCCTGACACGCGGTAAGGAGCCGCCTTGCCATCGCGGGCACGAGACATCCCGGCACCAGGCGATACGGTCCCGGACCTGATTTCCACTCGTTCGCTGTTGCAAACGCCGAGGAGATCGTAGCGAGAGAGCACTCCGTCGACAATCAGCGACTCGAGGGCCGGAGGTCCTCGGCGATCTTCGCGAAGGATGCGTAATGTCTCAAGAAGATGTGACGGATTCGAAGCTCTCTGCGCCCGGAAGGGGGGTGCGAGCGACCTTTCGGCACGGCGCTCGACTCGGGAAGCTCTTCGGAATCGAGATCGAGATCGACGCGAGCTGGTTCTTCATCTTCGTCCTCGTGACCTGGAATCTCGCGGCCCAGTTCTCTCAGTGGCATCCGGAATGGCGCTTCGCCCTCGACGTGGCGACCGCTCTGGCCGCCTCGGTTCTGTTCTTCGCGTCCGTGCTGGCACACGAGCTGGCCCATTCTCTGGTCGCCCGCGCACGCGGCCTGCCCGTGCACAGGATCACGCTGTTTCTCTTCGGCGGCGTCTCGAATCTCGAGCGAGAGCCCGCATCGCCCGGCACGGAATTTGTCATGGCGATCGTCGGCCCTTTGACGAGCGTGTTTCTGGGATTCCTTTTTCTCACTCTCGGGAGCAGGGCCCCGGCAGGGGTTCAGCTCGCGCTCAGCGATCCCGTCAAGGCGCTGGCTCACCTGAGCCCTTTGTCGACTCTTCTGTTCTGGCTGGGTCCCGTCAACATTCTCGTGGGCCTCTTCAATCTGGTCCCCGCCTTCCCGCTGGACGGAGGGCGCGTTCTCCGTTCCCTGCTCTGGGGTGCGACAAAGAATCTTCGACGCGCAACCCGTTGGGCTTCGCAGATCGGGAGCCTCATCGCCTGGTTGTTCATCTTCGCGGGAGTGGCGATGGTCTTCGGCGCGCGCGTGCCGTTCTTCGGAAGCGGCTTCATCGGAGGCCTCTGGATCGCCATGATCGGATGGTTCCTGCACAATGCGGCGGTCTCGAGTTACAGGCAGCTCGTCGTCTCCGATCTGCTTGAGGGCGTGCCGATCTCGCGCTTGATGCGCCGCGAGATGCCGACGGTTCCCACCGACATCACCGTCGGCCAGCTGGTGCACGACTGGCTGATCGGCACCGACGAGCGGGCCTTCCCCGTCCTCGAGAGCGGGCGGCTCGCGGGTCTCGTCTGCCTAGAGGACGTACGCAAGCTCCCGCGCGACCGCTGGGACAGCACGCCGGTTCGAGAGATCATGACCCCGGTCGAGCGCTTGAAGGTGATGCCGCCGCAGGAGGATGCCGCCACCGCTCTGCGGGAAATCACGCGCCTCGATGTGCGCCAGGTTCCGGTCGTCGATGGCGGTGATCTGGTCGGCCTCCTTCGCCGCCAGGATTTCGTGAGATGGCTGCAACTCCAGGCGGATGCTTCGGCGGTTTGAGCCGGTCGTCCAACGCCTGCTGTAACTTAACCCCGTCGTCGGTCAGGGGCCATGCGAAGCTCCCGCCAGGCGGCGATTCCTCGAAGCTGCCCGGCCGACCAAGCCCATTCCGCCAGACCTGAAGATTCATCCGAGGTTCACGGGGAGCTCTTGACCTAACTCGTACCAAACTGGTCCGTCTCGTAGGTCGTACTTTCATGTTTGCACGGGTGGTCGTGACGAGACAGTACGAGAGAGTACGACCGGAATCGCCCGAATGGCATTCAGCTCACCTGAGTGAGTCACGCGACGGCCGCCGAAACCCGGTTCAGGGTTGGGTGGAGCGAAAGTCGGGCTATCTAGCGCCTACAGGAAGCGAAAATCGCCGACTCGAACATCTGATCGAGTCGCGTTTTGTCGCTTCTTTTGTGTTTAAGGCGTCTTTTCGGTAGTTCTCATAACCCAAAGGTCGAAGGTTCAAATCCTTCCCCCGCAACCAAGAAAATCAAGGGGTCAGCGGAAGATCCCGCTAGCCCCTTTCCTTATCTGTCCGTGTTCTTGTCGGTGTCTGGGCCGGGTCGGTCTCCTAGACCACGCCGCTCCGATCGTCGTCGTCTCACGGAATCCGGGAGAACTGCATCTTCACCGCCGAGGACAATCCGGGACCCGCCTCACGTCGAGCGAAAGCCGGCTCGGATCTGCTCCGAAGGTCACGGGTGCTGATAGGGCGCCGTCTGCGTGTCGTAGACGAAGATCGCGGCGCCCATCGCCACGAACAATGTCCTCTCCTCGGGCTGCAGCGATGGTTGAACCAGAACGCGGCTCGGCAGCATCCGCTCGATGGCCGCGACGGCTCGATCGTCTCGCGTGAAGATCGTGCCCGTCATGTACGGCGCGTGGATTCCTGCGGGTTCGATGACGTTGGTGGAAGAGGCGGCATAGCGGACGTCGCCCCGGGCGAGCACTCCTCCCGAGGGGAAGTCCGGGACGATCGGGTTCGATGGCGCACCGGTCCAGAGCAGCAGCTTCCAGGGCTCCCCGATACCCATCGTCGGAAGGAACTCGCAAAAGAGAGAGCTTCCGCTGGGAATCTTGAACTCGGCGCCGTACATGCCTGCCGAGAAGCCCCCGGAGGTCGTCGCGAGACCCCAAACGCAGGTGACGTTGCCCAGCGTGCCTGGCTCGGAACCCTCCTTTTCGAGACGGAACGAGAATCCTCCATCCACGTGCCGCCACTCGTACCCGATGGCCGTACCGAACACGATGGCCCCGTGTGAGAGCGCCTTCGAGCCGGAGCCGGTCTGAAGATCCTGCAGCACGTAGGGCTTCATGGAGGGCGGCTTGACCTTGCCCATGACGATGGTCCGGGTCCGCCCGGTGGTGGCGATGACCTCCGCATCCTTGAGCTCGGGCGGCAGTGGGATCGTCGTCGCGCAGGCGAGGCTTGCCGCGGCGAGGAGCACGGTGGCGAGCGTGAAGAAACCAGACTGACAGGGCGGATGCATGTCAAAGGACCTGACCGTTCTCAGCCGCGGGTCCTGGTCGTCAGGGTCCGTAAACTTCCGGGCTGGTGCGCTAATGGCGTGCATCGTCTCCTCCTTCGCTTCTCGCGAAGCTCGAGGAGGAGGCCGATGGGCCGCGGGCTCAAGCCTCGCTGGTGTGTCGTCGCGTCGCGCCAATGGCTATCTGCCACCTCACGGCCGGTTCCGGTCGGCGCTTGAACTTGAATCGTTCCTCACGCGCCCGGAGGGCGTCGAGATGCAAGCAAATCGGGGGTAACGGGGCTGATGCTGTGGCTTGAGAGACTTGTCGCTAGCGATATGAGGAAATTCCTGGTCGAGCGAAAGTCGGGCGGTTTCCAGCCGACTCAGCCCTACTCCAGCCGACTCGACGAGCCTCGGGAGTCGCTAGTTTTCGGATCTTTCCCTTTCTATAGGCAATTGGTTCGTCTTCATGACCCAAAGGTCGAAGGTTCAAATCCTTCCCCCGCAACCAAGAAAATCAAGGGTTAGGTCGAGAGGCCTGACCACTTCCTTGCTCGTGCGGCGAAGGTCGGCAGTGGACTCGCTCAGAACCACCGCCTCAGCCAGTCCTTCTCGAAGAGAACCTTGGCAGCGTGCCAGCGGCGTCCCGGCGGCTGGATCTTCACTTGCGGCAGCGGCTCCGCATAGAAGTCGCCCTTGCCGTAACCGGCCTTGCCGTCGCCCGTCTCGATGAAGCAGTCGCCCTTGCCGTCGAAGGACGCCCGCTTCCCCTTTCCGGTGATTGCGCGGGCGATGTTTTTCGCCACGACCTCCGCTTCGGCATGGGCGAAAACGCCGGCCTTGGGCAGCGGCTTTCCGAGTCTGAGGGGCACGCTCACGACGTCGCCCAGGGCATAGACACGCTGGTGCTTCGTCTCCATCGTCTGCCGGTCCACGGCGATCCAGCCGCTCTCGCCGAGGAGCCCAGCCTCGCGGACGACACGCGGAGCGCGGTGCGGAGGCACGTACGCGAGCAGATCGAAGCCCGCTTCCACACCGTTCGTGAATCTGAGAACGCGCGCCTCCGTGTCGACCTCTTTCACCTGGTGCTCGGGGTGGTACGTGATCCCTTTGGCCTCGACCATCTGCCGGACGGCCTTCGAGACGTCAGGACCGGCGACGCCCATGGGCCCAGGCTCCGCCGCATAGAGATCGATCTGCGTCTGCTCGCGGATGTTCCGCTTGCGGCAATGGGATTCGAGAAGCATCGCCGCCTCGTACGGAGCGGCGGGGCACTTGTACGCCGGCGCCGCCGTGAGGACGACGAGTCTGCCGCCCGCGAACCGGGCCAGTGCCTCTCGAAAGGCCTCGGCACCGGCCAGCGTGTAGAAGTTGTGGCCGGCCGGCGGGAGACCCGGTATCGTCTCGGGCGCCAGCTCGGCACCGAGCGCGATGACGAGGAAGTCGGCGGCAAGCGTACGGCCGTTCACGCCGGCTTCGCCCTTTCCGGCGTCGATTCGCTCGATCTCACCGTGGACGAGCTCGATGCCCTTCTTCTTCAGTCGCGCGAGCGGGCGCGAGATCTGGCCCGCCGTGCGGCCACCCGTCATGAGCCAGAGCAACGAGGGCGCGAAGGCGAAGGAGGCCTCGCGCTCGACGACCACGATGCGGTGTTCCTTCGGCAGCGCCTTGCGCAACTGGTTCGCCGCCACGAGCCCGCCTACCCCGCCGCCCAGGATCAACACGGTCTGTGACATCGGAAGCCCTCTCAGAAGATGAGCGCCTTGTCGGCCTCGACGGTCCACGTCGTCCACTCCTCGAGCGAGCCCTTGTGGGTTCCTTCCACGAGCTCCGCCTCGGTAATGCCGCGCGCCTCCCTGCACTTGCCGCAGACGCCGACCTTCCCTCCGCGCCGCGTCACCGCCGAGAGCATGGTCTGGACGTTGTCGTAGCCCGGGAGGACTTTCTGGCCGCTCTTGGCGCATGCGGAGCCGTCGCCCGCGAGGCCGGAGGATCGCTTCCATCTCGTCGGGCTTCGCCGGATTACCGATGCCGACCTTCGGAGGTACTCCTCGCGGCCGAGCGCCAGGTGGCAAAACGGTTTGAAGATCACCTGGACACCTCCGTCGTCTCGATGGGCAACCCCGATGCGCGCCACTCCGGGAAACCTTCCTCGAGCCGCCGCGCCTTGCGACGGCGCGTGCGCAGGATCTCCACCGCTTGGAACGCGAGCACGCAGTAGGGGCCGCGGCAGTAAGCGACGATCTCCTTGTCGCGCGGGAGTTCGCCCACCCGCCGGGTCAGTTCCGCGAGCGGGATGGAGACCGCGCCGGGGAGGTGCCCTGCCCGGTACTCCTCGGTCGGGCGCACGTCGAGGACGAGTACGGTGCCGGCCCTCGCGCGCTCGATGAGCTCCTCCCGCTTCACCGGTTCGAGCCCATCTGGCGAGGTGAAGTACTTCCTCACGATGTCATCGACCTCGGCCATGTGGCGCTCGCCAAGCCTGCCAATGAGGCGCGCGAGCTCTTCGACATCGTCGCCGGCGAGCCGGCAGCGGACGAATAGCCCGTCTTTGCGCGCGTCGACGAGGCGCGCCTCCCGCAGCACCTGGAGATGGTGCGAGGCGAGGGCGACCGAGAACGACGCTTCCTTGGCCAGCGCCTCGACGGTCCTCTCCCCCTGGGCGAGGATCTCCAGCAGCTCGAGTCGGCTCGGGCTGGCGAGGGCCTTCCCGATCTTGGCGAACTGCTCGTAGAGGCGGCGTTTGGGTTTCAGGAAGTGCAACTATTCAAACAGCCGTTAGAATAGTTCTGGCGCCAGGCCTTGTCAATGCCCCACCGTGACGGGACTCGCCACTCTTCTTGCCTCACACTCTCCAACGACAGCCGACAACGCACGGTCGCTCGGGGCCGAGGATGTCCTTCGGGTACTCCTGCAACCTCAAGTTCATTGCCGCGACCCTGACCAGACCCCGACCTGAGAGCGAAACCGAACGGGCCTCGAAAATTCGCCGGCGCGAGGTGATGTGGGCGCGTTCTCGATGCCGCGCTCGAGCGTTCCCCGCGCGCCTTCGCTCCCAACTGTCGGGGTCGGTCCCTGATCCACTGATTCCGGCGGCCCGGCTCGTGGCGAGCAAGGTCGCGGATTCGGACTGGCCCCGTTATGATCCTCTGCTCCCGGAGGTGCAGGAATGAGGAAGTCCTTCACGAGCTCGAATCGGCTGAGGGCGGCGGCGCTCGCGCTCGCGGGACTGGCGGGCTTGGGCGCGGCCGCGGCTCTATCCGTCGATGATCACTTCCAGTGGCTCGAGGACGTGCAGGGGGAGAAGGCCCTCGCCTGGGCTCGGGAGCAGAACGCGAAGACGACCGCGGTCCTGGAGGCCCGGCCCGAGTACAAGCCCATCTACGCGCGGACGCTGGAGATCCTGGATTCGAGGGAGAAGATCCCGACGCCCGAGCTCCTCGGCGAGACGGTGTACAACTTCTGGAAGGACGATACGCACGAGCGCGGGATCTGGCGCCGCACGACGCTCGCTTCCTATCGCACGGCCGCTCCGCAGTGGGAGACGGTGCTCGACGTCGACGCGCTCGCGAAGGCGGACGGTAAGCCATGGGTCTTCCACGGGGCGACCTGTCTGGCGCCCGCGTACGTGCGGTGCATGGTTAGCCTCTCTCCCGGAGGCTCCGATGCGTCCGTCGAGCGCGAGTTCGATACGAAAACGAAGGAGTTCGTGTCCGGCGGTTTCGTCCTGCCGGAGGCCAAGTCCTTCATCGCGTGGCGCGATGAGGACACGATCTGGCTCGGTACGGACTTCGGGTCCGGGTCTCTGACGTCGTCCGGATATCCCCGGATCGTGAAGCTGTGGAAGCGTGGCACTCCGGTGTCCGCTGCTCGGACCGTCTTCGAGGGCCGCGCGGAAGACGTCGGCTCCGGCGGGAGGACCGAAATCCTGAGCGACGGCCGGTACGACCTGGTTACGCGGACTCCCGCGTTCTTCCGCGAGGAGACGTTCCTCCTCCTCGGCGATCGCCTGGTCCGGCTGGACCTGCCCGAGGACGCCCGTCCCCGCCTCTTCTTCCGCGACCGGCTCCTCTTCTCGCTGCGAAGCGACTGGACGGTCGGCGGCAAGACCTACCGCGAGGGGTCGCTTCTGGCGGGAACCGTCGACGACCTCCTGCGCGGTGTGAGCCGGTTCGACGTACTCTTCGAGCCGAGCGCTCGCGTTTCGCTCGGCGGCGTGGACCGCACGCGTGACCGCGTCCTGCTCCAGACGCTCGACAACGTGCGCAGCCGCCTCACCGCCGTTTCGTTGAGCGACGACGGCGGCTGGACGCGCTCCGAAATCCCGACGCCCGGGATCGGCACCGCGGACCTGACGGCCGCGAGCGACGAGTCGGAGTCCTTCCTCTTCACGTACGAGGACTTCACGACGCCGAAATCGCTGTGGCTGTCCGAGAAGGGCGCGACGCCCGTCCAGGTCAAGTCGATGCCGGCGTTCTTCGACGCGAAGGGGATGACCACCGAGCAGTTCGAGGCGACCTCGAGAGACGGCACGAAGATCCCGTACTTCGTCGTCCGGCCGAAGGGAGTGAAGTCGGACGGGACCGCCCCGACGCTCCTCTACGGGTACGGCGGCTTCGAGGTCTCGGAAGTTCCCATCTACAACGGAGTCATGGGTTCCGCGTGGCTCTCGCGGGGGGGCGTGTACGTCCTCGCAAACATCCGTGGCGGCGGAGAGTTCGGCCCTGCTTGGCACAAGGCCGCGGTGAAGGAGCAGCACATCCACAACTTCGAGGACTTCTCGGCCGTTGCGCGGGACCTCGAGGCGCGGAAGATCACGTCGCCGCGACACCTCGGAATCATGGGCGGCTCTCAGGGCGGTCTGCTCGTCTCCGGAACGCTCGCGCTCTACCCGGACCTCTTCCATGCCGTCGTCGCGCAGGTGCCGCTGGCCGACATGCGGCGGTATAGCCACCTCCTGGCCGGCGCGAGCTGGATGGCGGAGTACGGCGATCCGGACAAGGCCGAGGACTGGGCGTACATCCAGACCTGGTCGCCCTATCAGCTCCTGAAGGCGGACGCGAAGTACCCGACGCCGTTCTTCTGGACGAACACCCGCGACGACCGCGTGCACCCGGCCCACGCCCGCAAGATGGTCGCGAAGCTGGAGGAGCAGGGTCATCCGGTCTATTACTTCGAAAACACCGAGGGCGGCCACGGGAGCGGCGCGGTGAACAAGCAGACAGCGCAGGTCACGGCGCTGCAGTACGCGTACTTGTGGATGATGCTGGGCTGACCCCGTTTTCCCTCTCGCCTCATCGTCGATTCCAACCTCGGCCCGCTGCGCAAGAACCCGAGGTTCCAGAAGCTGCTCGCAACTGATTCCCGCTATCCCTCGCCTTCTTGGTGGAGCGAAAGCGGGGCTATCCGGCGGCGAGGGAAGCGACAATCGACGACTCGAACGTCCAGACGAGCCGCGTTTTGTCGCTTCTCTTCCACTCGAGGCAACTCTTGAAAAGTTCTCATGACCAAAGGTCAAGGGGGAGCAGCGAATGACGGAGTCAGATCGCCAGGCATGCCCCTTTTTCTCGTTGGCGGGCGAGGATCGGAGTTGCGTGTTCGCATGAAGCGCTTGTTTCCCGGGAGCCGACCGTTCGATCGGCGCCCTTGACATTGCTGTGAACATCGTTCATAGTTATGAACGATGTTCAGGAAACGAGCGATGGCGCGGAGACAGGAACAGCGCGAAGAGTCGAGAGACGAGATCCGGGAGGCGGCCCGAGCGATCATCGTGCGGGAGGGCTATCGGAGCTTCTCCATGCGAAAACTCGCCTCCGAGATCGGCGCCTCCACCGGGTCGACCTACCTCTACTTCCGCAACAAGGAGGACCTGTTTCGAAGTCTCGTCGACGAGAGCTTCTCGCGTCTGAACGAGTCTCTGAAAGTGCTCGCCGACGAGCCTCGGAAGGATCCCATCGCGCGGTTGAAACTCGGGTTGAGCCTCTACGTCGACTGGGGATGCCGCCACCCCAATGACTACCAGATCGCCTTTCTGTTGCCCGACCCCGGCCCCGGACCCTACAAGACCCATCAGGCGTTCGACGTCCTGCGCGCGATGGTCGCCGCCAGTCTCCCCGCAGGAAGAGCTCGAAGCGAGCGGGTAGAGATAGCGAGTCAGGCCATCTGGTCGGCCGTTCACGGAATCACTTCGCTTCTGATCCAGAGACCCTCCTTTCCCTGGCGCTCGAAGGCGTCCGTCATTGGCCAGGTCATCGACAGCGCGGTCGACGGAGCCGTCGCAGGTTCGCGCGCCCACCGCAAGAAGGGACACGGACGACCGAATGCCTGAGCTCATGGAAGCCACGCCGAAGGGCGATCCCCGCGGGCGGATGGCAAGAACCGAGGGGTCGGTGCGCGAATCCCTGGCCGTCTTCCTGGCTGCGGCGGCCCTGCTTCCTTTCGCCAACGGCGGCCACAGCGTTCTGGTCGCCGCGTTCCTCGCCCCGCTGTTGCTCCTCCGATTCACGCGTCTTCAGCGGCCTGTCTTGGGCCTCCCCACCACGCTGGTCGCGCAATCGATCGCCTTCGCGATCCAATTCCGGGGCATGATTCCCGTCCCTGGCGCGATCCACACCGTGGTCGTCCTGATCTACGCGAGCGCGCTGACAGTCCCTTACGTGGCGGACCGGCTGATCACGCCCCGGCTTCGGGGCTGGTCTGCGACGCTCGTCTTCCCGTGTGCCTGGGCGTCGGCGGACTACTTGCTCTCGCTATCTCCCTATGGGAGCTGGGGGGCGGCTGCCTATTCGCTATGCGGCAATCTGCCATTGCTCCAGATGCTCGCCGTGACCGGGATGTGGGGCTTGACGTTCCTCATCGGCTGGGTCGCTGCGGCAGCCAATCGCGTCTGGGAGCTGGGTGCCCGGTCTCCCCGCGCCCTCCGCGCTGCGGGCGTGCCTGCTGCGGTGGTGACCCTCGTAGCGCTCTCGGGCGGCGCTCGGCTCGTTCTCTTCCCACCCGATGCTCCGACCGTGCGGATCGCGTCGCTCTCGCGCATCGACATGACGCTGCACCCGGACCCCAAGGTCGTCGGGCGGTTCTTCCGACAGCAACCGCTGACCCCGGAGGAAGTCGCGACGATCCGCTCCCGCGCCGCCACGATCGCCAGCGACCTCCTCGAGCGCGCCGAACGGGAGGCCCGAGCAGGCGCCCGGATCGTCTTCTGGGGGGAAGCCAATGCCCCCGTGCTCGCCGAGGACGAATCCGATCTGATTCGGCGAGGCGGGGAGGTCGCGAAACGATCCGGAATCTATCTGGGGATGGCGCTCGCTGGATGGCATCGCGATGCGAAACTTCCCCTCGCAAACAAGCTCGTCGTGATCGGGCCCGATGGCCGCATCGCCTGGGAGTATTACAAGGCTCACCCGGTTCCGGGCGGTGAGGCCGCGATATCGATCACCCGCGACGGCAAGCTCCCAGCGCTCGACACGCCGTTCGGGCGTCTCACTTCCGTCATCTGCTTCGACGCCGACTTTCCCCGACTCCTCGCACAGGCGGGCGATCTACGAGCCGACATCGTGCTCGATCCCTCCAACGACTGGAAGGCGATCGACCCGTGGCACACTCAGATGGCTGGGTTTCGCGCGATCGAACAGGGCGTGAGTCTCGTGCGCCAGACGAGCCTGGGCCTGTCGGCGGCGTTCGACTATCAGGGGAACGTACTCGCTACGATGGACCATTATTCGGCCACGGAGCGCACCCTCGTGAGCCAGGTTCCGACGCGCGGCGTGCGCACGCCTTATTCGCGGCTCGGCGACTGGTTCGCGTGGACGTCCCTGGCGGGGCTTGCCGTCCTCGCCGCCTGGGGCCGGTTCCGCCGGCGGCATCCGGCGGACCAGCTGTCCTAAAGCGCCGGAACTCCATTTTGTCATGCGGTTTTGATAAGAAGGGAGTCCGTCGTTCGAGTCTGACCCGGAAAGGAGTAGACCCATGGCAGGAAAAGTGAAACCGATTCCCGATGGCTACAACGCCGTAACACCGTACTTGATCGTGGACGGGGCCGCGGCGGCAATCGAGTTCTACAAAAAAACCTTCGGCGCCAAGGAGGTGATGCGGATGCCGGCTCCCGGTGGCCGCATCGGACACGCGGAAGTGACGATCGGCGATTCGCACGTGATGCTCGCCGATGAGAATCCCGACATGAATGCGCGTTCGCCCAAGTCGGTCGGCGGCTCTCCGATCTCGCTCCTGCTCTACGTCGACGACGTGGACAAGACCGTCGAGCGCGCCATCGCCGCCGGAGCGAAGCTGAAGCGGCCAGTCGCGGATCAGTTCTACGGGGACCGGACGGGAGGCATCGAGGATCCGTTCGGTCATCAGTGGTACGTCGCCACCCACATCGAGGACGTGTCGCCCGAAGAGATGCAGAAGCGGTCGAGGGAGCTGGCAGCCGCCGCCAAGTAGGCGACCGGAGCGAGGGGGACGTACCATGCCGTGGGCGGAGCGAAAGTCGGTCTCATGACCCCAAAGGTCGAAGGTTCATATCCTTCCCGCGCCACCAGAAAACAAAGGGGTTGGGCTAGCCGCCCAACCCCTTTTTCTTTGCATTTACTCCGACCTTAGGCCGTTCTCCAGGTTCCCTCGGAACCTTGCGGATGCCTCTTGGCCGCAAGTCCGACCCGCGTGCGAAGCGTTCGGGCGCGAGCGAGGATGGCATCGACGGACCAAGGGCCGGGGCCAGCAATCAGCAGGAACAGCGCGCTCATGATCTGCGCGTAATCGGAACGGATCTCGTGCAGCACCGCCCAGGCGCCCACTTTGGGCGGCGCAGGCGGGAGAGGCAGCGGCGACGTTCCGAGATACAGAGAGATCTTCGTGGAGAGGATCGCCACGATCATCTCGATGACGAAGGGCACGGAGATGACCCGCGTGAGGAAACCGGGACGGGGCTCGAGAAGTTCGTTGTGGCCAAGACGATCAGCTCCTGGCCGTTCCTGACGGGCGTCGAAGTCGACGCTCCTCCTGACGGAGCCGCGATCGTCGCCTTCGGCGACTCGTGGTTCGACGGGGATGGCTCGACGCCGGACGCGAACCATCGCTTGGGCGACATTCTCGCGGAGCGGCTGCAGCGGGACGCGAGGGGCGGGCGGTTTGGCGTCGTGAACGAGGGGCTCATCGGCAATCGACTGCTCCGAGACAGCCCCCGGGAGCCGCCCAGTCCGTTCGGCGACGCCCTGGGTGAGTCCGGCCTCAAACGTTTTGAGCGGGATGCACTCGGACAGCCGGGCGTCAAGGTCGTGATCGTGCGCTTCGGGGTGAATGACCTCGGGCTCCCGGGGGCGCTCGCCCCAGCGACCGAGTCCGTCACGGCCGCGGATCTGATCGCCGGTTACCGAAAGCTCGTCGCCGGCGCGCATCGCCAAGGCGTCCGTATCATCGGGACGACGATCGCACCCTTCGAGAGCGCGACGACCGCGCCTGGGTACTACACGCCCGAAAAGGAGGCGGTACGACGAGAGGTCAATGCATGGATACGCGGAAGTCGTGACTTTGACGGGGTGGTCGACCTCGACCGGTCAATGTGTGACCCGGATCATGCCACGCGGCTTCTTCCGGCGTATGACAGCGGCGACCACCTGCATCCGAACGACGCCGGGTACGCCGCGGCCGCAAATGCGATTCCGTTGCCGCTGCTCGGCATTCCATGACGCCGGATGCGAGCAGCAGGGAGCGTCCGGTTCTCGTCGCTGTCTGTCCTCGTCTCCTACGGTCTTGCCCCGAGCGCCCTTGCCGGCAGCAGGATCAGGGCCCGGAGCAGCTCGAAGACGCCCTCGACCGCGATTCCGAGCAGACGCAGCGGCAGCAAAAGGATCCACACGAGGGGGTAGACCACGAGCGCGAGGAGGGCGAGCGGCCAGCAGAGGAACAGCAGAAGAAGCCAGAGCAGGAACTTCAGCATCACTTCCTCTTACGAATGCGGCGGCGGCAGGTTCCCTGGGAGCCGATTCGGTCGCCCGTCAGCCGTTGACCCGCACACGGACGCCGAGTGCTCGGTCTATCGCGGCTTGCGGAGCAGGCACGCGAAGTCGTACCCGAGAGCGAGGCGGCCCGGCAATCCGTCGAACCCGCGCAGCACACGGCGGTAGTAGAAGTAAGGCGGCCAGCTCCGGAGTGTGGTGTGCCGCGCCTTGACCTCGGCGGCCAGTTGATCGCAGAGGCGCGCGAGCTCCGAGGCGTTGGCGGAGGCGCTGATGCTTGGCGGCGCGGCCACGCGCCCCTCTCGCGGGGGCCCCGAGGGAACCAGCCGCACCGCACTCCACTTCCGGGGCAGGTATCCCAGGGCGCGAAGCCCGCGGCGGATTCCGATCGTGCGAAGCCACACGCATTCGAAGCCGCACTCTTCGAAGAGCCGCAGGAGGTTCTCCCGCGAGAAGAACTGAAGATGTCCCTGGTCGAGCAATGGCAGCATGGGCGCGCTTGTCCCCCGCCGCCGGGCGATCAGCGCGTGAAACGGCCTCAGGTTGGCTTCGCCGTTGGGAGTGACGAGCCAAACCTGGCCTCCGGGCCGCAGGATGCGGAAGGTCTCCCGGAGGTGATCGCGCGGGCGAATCACATGTTCCAGCAGATCCTTCTGCACGATGAAGTCGAAGGAGGCGTCCGGGAACCGAGCCGCTTCAAGGGTCTTGCGTTCGACGGGGAGTCCGTACTGTCGCCGGGCGAATTCGACCGCCAGCGGCGAGATGTCGAGGCCGACGACCTCCCAGGCGCTGAAGCGCCGCACGGCTTCCAGGAGAAAGCCGAGCGCGCATCCGACCTCGAGCAGGCGCCCCGAGTGGGCGATTCGCTCGAGGCGCTTGACGAGGAAGAAGGCCTCCCGCTCGATGCGCTGTTGTTGCACGGCGTAATCGTCGAAGCCGATCCCCGAGCGCGAGTCGAAGTACGCCTCGGGGTAGAGCCGTTCGAGCTCGTCCTGGGTGATGCGTGGGCGAATCTGACGGAAGCCGCATCGCTCGCACCGATAGATCTTGACCGGGAGGTCGCCGACCAGGCTGACGTCCAGGTGGAACCGCATCGACGCGACCGCTCCGCAGACATCGCACGGTTCTTCGACAAGCCCGAACCCGAGGGTTGGCGGCGAAAAGTCCTCGCCTGAAAGGCCGACATCGGCGCGATGCGGAATCTGTCCCACCGGACCCCCTCGGAAGTCGCTAACCCGATTCTAGCGCTTCGAGCGCAGTGAAGGGATTCGGACTCAGTCGAGCCCGCCCGGCCACCAATTCCAACGGCCGGCCAGCCGCAGCAGAGCCGGTCCGATCACCATGCGCACGGCGATGGCGTCCACGAGGACGGCGACCGAGAGCGCAAAGCCGAGCATCTTGATCGGCAAGAACTTGCCCAGCGTGAAGCCGGCGAACACAACGATCATGATGGCCGCTGCGCTCGTGATGACGGTGGCCGTACGCGCCAGGCCCTCGGCGATCGCTTCCGACTCGGACAGGCCGCTGCGACGCGCCTCGGCGACGCGGGCGACGAGGATGACCTCATAGTCCATCGACAACCCGAAGACGATGCAGAAGACCAGGACCGGGACGATCGGGAAGACACTTCCGGTCGGTCCGGCCAGGCCGAGCAAGGTGCCGCCGAACCCCTCCTGGAACACGAGAACGAGGGCGCCGAAAGAGGCTCCGACCGAGAGGAGGTTCAAGATGACTGCCTTGATCGCGACGAGGAGCGAACGGAAGCCCGCAAAGAGCGCGAGGAAGGTGCAGCCGACCACGAGAGCGATCACTCGGCGGAAGTATCGAGCGATCGTTTCCTCGTAGTCGGCGTCGAAGGCCGGGCGGCCGCCGACGCGCATCGCCGTCTTGGGCAGCTTCGTCACCTCCGGGGCGGACCACTTCCGGAAGTCCCGCGCGAGTCTCTCCTGGTCGCGGGGTGTGAGGCTCGGGGCAGGGATGACCTCGAAGAGCACGGCGCCTCGGTCGCCGGCCTCGAGGGCCTGCCGGATCGCCGGCGGAACGAGCTGGAGAAAGCGCGGTCCGGCCGGCACGAGCGCCGGCAAGCACTGGACCCGCTCGACGCGCGGGTCGGCCTTCAGGCGCTCGTACATTCGGCTGGCGGCCGCCCATCCGGAGCGGCTGTCGACCGTGGCGCCTGGAGGAAGGTCGAGGACCACCCGCAGGGAGTGCATGACGTTCGAGCGGCCCATGGCCTCCAGCCGCCGGTAGGCGTGGACCGACTCGGTGCCCGTCGGAAGCCAGTCGCCGCGCGGCATGCCCGCGTCCAGGCGCCGGGCCTGGAGAGCGAGCAGCAAGAGCGGCGCGCTGGTGAGCGTGAGCGCCAGCACGGGTCGCGCGATCACGCGCCGTCCCCACCTCCGCCACGCCTCGGACCCCTCGGCAGCCCGGCGCGGCCGCGCGGGGCGCACCCGAAGCGCATCGATTCGCCTTCCGAGCAGCGAGAGCAAGGCCGGCAGCAGCGTCACGGACAGCAACAGCGAGAAAAGGGTGACCAGCAGCCCCGCCAGGCCGACGGATCGGAGCTCAGAGAGGGGGATCACCAGCAGCGCGGCGAAGCCGATCGAAACCGGGAAGGCCGAGAGCAGCAGCGTCCATCCGGCCCGGCGTGCGGCTTCCTCCGCCGCCGGCTTGGCGCGGTGCACCGAAGCCAGGGACTCCCGAAACCGGCTGACGGTCAGCAGGGCGTAATCGATGCCGAGGCCCAGGCCGATCATCGAGGACAGGCTCTGAATCAGGATCGAGATCGTGAAAGTCCGCGACAGGAGCGCCGCGATCCCGAGAGAGCAGGCGATCGAGAGGACGCCGACCCCGATGGGCAAGACCGAGGCAACGACGCTCCCGAAGGCGAGCAACAAGAGCAAGAGGGTCAGAGGCAGGACCCGAATCTCCGCGGAGCGCGCGTCCTCGGCGCTCGCGATGCGCAGGTCGAAATTGATTGGGGCCTCGCCCGTCCACCCGAGCCAGAGTTTGGGATATGCCGGCCGCAGCCGGCCAGTCAGCGCGGCGCTCTCCTGCCGAAGCCGCGGCAGCAGGACCTCGACAGGCCGATCGCCCGCATCCAAGCCGACGACGATGAGCGACCCGCCGTCGCGGCCCACCAGGAGGGAATCGGGCGCATCGAGGTAGGAGAGCGTCCCGGCGACGCCGGGCACGGTGCGAAGCGAGCCGACGATCGTTTCGAGAACCGCGTGCCCTTCGGGCGATTCGGGAGGCGGGATGCCATCGATGACCAGCAGGACACGGTCGGTAAAGGGCGAGCGGAAGCGCCTCTGAAGCTCGTCGTGGACGGCCTGAGCCTGGCCGGACGGCATTCGGGCGGCGACCTCGAGGTGTTCCTGGACGTCTCCGGCGGCCGGGACGAGCAGCAGGGCGACGACGCCCCAGAAGAAAACGATCGGCCACCGGTGGCGCACGACCCTTTCCGGCCATAGCCGGAGCGCGCCCGGAAGCGAGCCCGAGCGCCTGGGCTCAGTCGCCAATCGCGCCCACGAGCGCTGCGCTCCTGCAGCCGGGTGTCGAGGACCAAGAGGATGGTCGAGTCACGCGTCTCCTCGATTTCAGGTTTTCCAGGCCGATCATCGCATGCGGGCCCAAATCGAAAAAGTGCTTCAATCTGGCCGCCGGATCGGTCGGCGACCCGTGGGTGGCGCCCCGAATCTCCTCGGGGTAGAGCGCATTTATCCTCGATTTACCCGCTTGGGTTGAGGCGCCCCTTGTGGCGGGAGGATCGCTCGCGCGTCGCCGTTCCGCGATAATCCCCGGGCGTGTTGTCGATGTCGCGGGCCTGGTTCGTTGACCGATACGGCGGACCCGAACGACTCCAACTGCGCGCACGGCCCGATCCCGCTCCCGGCAACGGTGAGGTTCTCATCGAGACCGCCGCCATCGGCTTGAACTTCGCCGATCTCTTCGTGCGGGCCGGCGTCTATCCGCGCACACCCAAGCCCCCCTTCGTTCCGGGCATGGAGATCTCGGGCACGGTGCGGGCGGTGGGCAAGGGCGTCGAGGACATTGCGCCGGGGCGGCGCGTGATGGCGGTGCCTCTCTTCGGCGGGCACGCCGAGAAGGTCATTGCGCCGGCCAACCGCGTCTTTCCGATTCCCGACGACGTCGATCTGGTCCAAGCGGCCGCGGTCCCGGTGGCGTTTCTGACCGCGTGGTACGCGCTCGAGCGCGCCGAGGTGGCGCCGGGGGAACGGGTCGTCGTCACGGCGGCCGCGGGTGGCGTCGGGACGGCGCTCTTGCAGTTGCTCAAGGGGCGCGGCGCCAGGACGATTGCCCTCGTGGGCTCCGAGACGAAGGTGCCTCTCTGCCGGGAGCTGGGAGCCTCGGAGGCCGGTCTCTACGGTGCAGCCGACGAGATTCTCGGGCGCCTCGGCGGCGGACGCGCGGATGCGGTGATCGATTCGGTCGGCGGCCGGCTCTTTCGCCGACTCTGGCGGCGGCTCGATTCGGGAGGCCGCTACGTGCTCTACGGCTTCGCCGCCGCGGCGGGCGAGCGCGGTGTGGCGCGCGGGAAGGCGGCGCGCGAGCTGCTCGCGATGGGACTCTTCTCGCCGTATGGATTCGTCCAGGCCTGCCGGACGTTGGTCGGCTTCAATCTCTCCCTTCTCCCGGACCGCGCCGGACAGCTGCGGCGCGCCGCCGGGGAGATCTTCGAGGCCTGGAAGGCCGGGCGGATTCGCGCGATCCTCGGCCCCCGTTTCCCCTTCGAGCAGCTGCCCGACGCGCATCGCGCCCTTGCCAGCCGGCGCACGACCGGGAAGGTCCTGATCGTCAGAGAGACCTAGCACCCTCGGAGGGGCGCGGCCCTCGAGGTCACGGCATCAGTTGAATGTTTTTCTGCGCGACGGCGTCCCCCGGCCGGATTCCGTCGGCGGTCATCGATGCCTGAACCGTCACCGTACGGGCGGCGTCTCCGGGCGCGAGCATTCCGATCGTCGTGATGCGCAGAGTGGACTGCGTATTGGAGTCGAGCGTATTGAGATTCCACGTCACCGTGGCGCCCGAAGAGGCATTGTCGAACGTCGCGTCGGTGCCCCCCGAGGGAAGAACCGAGTTGACGGTCAGCGGCGTCGGCAGCGTGACCAGAACGACCACTGCAGGCGAGGCAGGCCGCCAGGGCAGCGGCGGGAAGGGAATCGCGCAAGAGTCCCCGGGAATTTCGGTGCCGGAGGCGTCCTTGACGGCTACATGGCACCCGAGCAGATCGGAGGGGGCGAGTTGCACCATCGGACTCCGGCCGTTTGTCGGCGAGGAGCCAGAGGAACTCTTCGAGAGGATTCGGTTCGACGAGGCGGAGCCGCCCTCCGCGTTCGCGCCCGAGCTCGACACGCCGGTCTGCGATGTCTGGAGAAGATCGGGGGGCGGCGTCCGGACTCCGCGGAGGAGGTTCGCCGAGAGCTCGGGGCAGCGCCGAAGGAGCCGATTCGACCGCAACTTCTCCCGGGCGGGGCGAGACTGCCGCGCCCGGAAGACTTTTCAAGGAGGACGTGATGCCTTTGTATCAGTTGCCCGACCTCGAGTACGACTACGGCGCGCTCGAACCGCACATCTCCGGCCGGATCATGGAGCTGCACCACGACAAGCACCATGCCGGTTACGTCAAGGGCGCCAACGTGACGATAGAGAAACTGGAGGAGGCCAGAGAGAAGGAGGACTTTTCGCGCCTGGGGGCGCTCGAAAAGGCCCTGGCCTTCAATCTTTCCGGCCACATCCTGCATTCCCTCTTCTGGCGCAACCTCGGTCCCAACGGAGGCGGCCGTCCCGAGGGCGAACTGGCCCGTGCAATCGACCGGGACTTCGGCGGCTTCGAGAAGTTTCGGCGCCAGATGACCGAGGTCGCCGCGACCGTGATGGGATCGGGATGGTCCGCGTTGGTGTGGGAGCCCGTCGGACGCCGGCTCTTGACGACACAGATCTACGACCACCAGTCGAACCTCTCGCAGGGTGGCCTGCCCATCATGGTTCTGGACGCCTGGGAGCACGCTTTCTACCTCCAGTACCAGAACCGGAAGACCGAGTTCTTCGAAGCGATTTGGAACGTCTGGAACTGGCAGGACATCTCCGAGCGGTTTCTCGTCGTGACCGAGCAGTCGCTCAATCTGGTCGGCGCGAGCACCTGATCGCGCGCGCCGGCGGGTCGAGCGCCAGCGATAGGGATTCTCCCGAGAGTCCGGAGCTATATCAATTCCGATATAGCTGGTGGGTCGCCGGCCCAGGCGCTCGCCGCGTTCGCGTTGTAGGCGCCGACGGATCCGATGATCACGAGGTCGCCCGCGCGGAGAGGAGCAAGTTCGATCGCCGGCCAGAAGACGTCGAGCCCCACGCCGAGCGGTCCGGCGAGCGTGACCGTGCGAGCCCGGCCTCGGCGCCGGGGCAGGGAGGCGACGGGGTGCCTCCCGCGGGCGACGAAGAAAGCGTGCGCGAGCCGCGAGGCGTCCAGATATACGGTGTCGCGCGGGCGGCGCTCCCTCACGCGAATGACCCGCGTGACCAGGTGGAGGCAGTCGGAGACGAGGGCGCGTCCGGGCTCAAACAGAAGACGAACCGGCGTCGAGAGCAGGCGGCGCGCCTCTCGCGCGAGCTCCGAGACGATGACGTTGGGGGGTTTTCCGGAGGGTCTTGGCGCACCGCGCGCGTTCAAACGGGACTCCGACCGCGCGGCAAATCCCCCGCCGAGATCGACACAAGAGGTGGGTATTCCGAGGCGCGCGAGCTCTCGCGCGGCCCTTGCGGTCTCGCCAAGCGCCCGGCGGTAGGGCGCCATCGAGGCGATTCCCGTGCCCAGGTGAAAGGCGATCCCTTCGGGAACGGGCAGCCGGCGGGCGACGATTTCGCGCGCCAGGGCGAGGAGCTCTCCCACGGGAAGCCCAAAGGCTCTCTGCTCCGGCGAGGCGGCGGACGGCCGGAGGCGGAGCAGATAGGAGGGCCGGCGGGAAACAGCGCCGGCGCGCGTCAGGATCTCCATCGCATCCTCGCGGGCGTCGGCGACGAAGAGTGCTCTCGCCGCGAGTCCCGCGTCGATGAGCTCGGGCGACTTGGCCGGACCCTGGATCACGATGCGCCGGGGGGGAACTCGCCGAGAGCGGGCCAACCGGAAATCGGAGTGGAAAGTGACCTCGGCTCCGACGCCCTCGTTCGCGAGAAGCCGCAGGACCGGGTCCGCGCGGTTGCACTTGTACGGGTAGTAGAGCTCGCAGGATCCCACGAGCCGGGCGGCGCGGCGCCAGGCGCGCGCCTGCGTCCGGAGCTGTCGGCGATCGAAGAGGTAGAAGGGCGTCGCACGCCCTCGCGCGATCCGCGCCGCGGCTCGGAGCACTCTGGCCGTCAGGTCTGGAAACATCTTGCGGCCGCCAGGCGGTCGAGCTTGCCCGAGGGCGAGCGGGGAATCGTCTCGACCAGCCGGAGGCGCCTCGGCCGCGCGAAGGCGGGAAAGCGCCGCGAAACGTGCTCGCGGACCTGCTGCAGGAAGGCCTCGGATGGGTCCTCCGCCACGAGAAGGAGTCCGAAGGCGTCGCCCAGCGGAATCGCGGCTGCCTCCGCGATGCCGGGCTTCTCGAGAACCGCGGCCTCGAGCTCCTCGGCGCACAGATATCGGCCGTGGGCGGCGATGCTCGAGACGGCGCGGCCACGCACGTGAAGCTCGCCTTCCGAGTCGAGAAAACCCAGGTCTCCGGAATGAAGCCTTCGGGCCGCGTCCAGGGGCGAAGCCTCCGCGGGGTCGGCGTAGCCGCGGAAGACCGCTGGGCCCGACAGAAGGATCTCGCCGGTCTGGCCGGGTGCGGCGAGAGATCCCCCGGCGTCGATCGTGACCGTGAGACCCGGAGCCGGTAGGCCGGTGCTGCCGGTGCATCTCGGGCGGTCGAGGGATTGCCGCGCGCCGAGGCCCGAGGATTCCGTCAGCCCGTACCCCAAACGGAAGGGAACGCCTCTCTCCGCCTCGATCTTCTGCGCAACGCCCTCCGCCATCGGCCCGCCGCCCGACAGCACACCTCGCAGGGCGGCCCGTCCCGGAACCTCGGCCGCGAGACGGGCCTGGGAGGCGGAGATCAGGGCGAGCGTTGCGCCCAGGGCGGCGCCCTCGCCGATGGCGTCGCGCCTCGGAGAGTAGACGATCGTTTCCGCGCCGACGAGCAATCCGTTCAGGACGCCCCGGACGAAGCCGAAGATCTGACCGAGAGGGACGGCGATTGCAACGCGATCGGTCGACTCGATGGTCGCCGACGGCGGAAAGGCGAGCGCCGCGATGAGAAGCTGCTCGTCGGAGAGCGGAATCGCCTTGCCGCTTCCGACGGTTCCGGAGGAGTAGAAGACCGTCTCCGAGGAAAACGGCTGGAGAAATCCGAGGAGGGACTGCTCTCGCCTCGCCCGGAGGAGCGGGGGCACTCCCTCGGCGTGAATCACGGCAGTCCGGCCGAGGCGTCGCGCAGCGAAGAAATCGACCATGAACGCGAGCGGCTCGCGCGCGTCGAGAGACAGAAGGGCCACCGGGCCGGTGCCGGCGATCGACTCCGCGCGCGCTTCGATCCGATCGAGGAGGTTTTCGTAGTCGAGCGCCTCGGAGGAGAGTCGAAGAGCCGGGCGTCCGCGCCGGCGCCGGCAGACGTCCTGGAGCGCTTCGTTAACGCTCATGGCCGCCGGAGGCGGTTCCACCAGGTCGGACCGTCGAGGTCCAGGGGCGACTCGTCGGCGACGCGCCCGAGCGCTTCGGCAAACGCCGCGAGCGCCGGTGTCTCCTCGCGCGGCAGTTGCTCGCCGATGGTCACGGTGAGCCTCGCTGCGGGCGCCGTCAGGAAGAGGGCGCGACAGGGCACGCCGGCGAGCCTCGCGAGCCGGAAGGGACGTCGGTCCAGGCGAACCGACCCTCCCAGACAGGAAAGGCGGACGCCCTCGCCCTCGGGCGCGTCCGCGGCCACGATGAGGCTTCCCCGGGAAAGCGCCGATCGCAGACGGTGCGGGCGGCGCAAAGAGAACGCGTGCGGGAAGTCGCGGGGAACCCGCTCGTCGAAGGTTCGATCCTCTCGAGCAATCGCCTCGCGCTCTTCCTCCGTCGTCGAGACGACGCTGGCGACGTCGAGGTGGCGGCGCATCAGGTAGCGAAGGGCGCGAAGGTCCGCGAGGTGCGCCGTGACGTAGACCGTCGGCTCGGGTCCGGGTGGCGCCGGGCGAAAGCGCGGACCGTGTCGCGGAGTCTGGAGCGCGCGCCCGATCAGGAACTGAAGCTTCCGACGTGCGCGCGCGGCGGATGGACCGGGGTCGGAGCCCAGCCGCGGGAACGCGCGGGAGAGCTCGCGCCATTGCTCGCGCGTGAGTCCGGTGAAGGCCTGGATTTCCTCCTCCCGGTTTGCGCTCTGGAGGAGCGTCGAGATCGGACGCAGGAGGCCGCGCGGCAGAAGGTCGGCGGCTCTCAAGCGCGTCGCGCCGAAACGTAATGCATCGTCCAAGGAATCCGGAAGAGCCCCGGCGCCGGCCCGGCCCCGAGCTCGACGCGGAGGGCCTCCAGAATCTCTCCGTCGGAAGCGGTGGGCAGGAGCCCAAAGAGGTCCCGACAGAAGCTCGCCGCCTGGAGCGCCGACGGCAGAACCCAATCGAGGTCGGTCCGTTGACAGCGGAGGTCCCTTCCCCCCGCGGCCTGGAAGAAACCGGAAAGATCCTCGAGGGAGTAGAAGGAGCCGCGGTGCCCGCTCTCGGTGTGGCGGTCCACGAAGGAGTTGAGAAAGCGCGCCGCGCGGGAGTCCGCTGCCGCGTCCCCCAAGGCCGCGCGGCCGCCCGGGGCCGTCACGCGAAGCAGCTCGCGGCAGACGGACTCCGGGTCGTTCGAATGATGGAGGGCCGCCAGGCACGCGGCGGCGTCGAACGCCGCATCGGGAAAGGGAAGCGCCTCGCCCTTCGCCAGGCAGGCGGGTCGGTCGTGTTCGGAGGATCGGAGAAAGGGAATCGATCCGTCGCACACAAAGCGCGCGGCGGGCAGCCCCAGCGCGAGGGCGCGTTCCGAGAGGTAGCCGCCTCCGGTGAAGACGTCGAGCCAACGTGACCGGGCCGAGAGGTCGAGGTGTCGGAGCATCGCGGCCGCTTCCTGCGACCGCGCCTCCGGATAAAGCCGGTTGGCTCGGCTGTAGCGCGCCCCGCGCGCGTCGAAGAGGATCTGGTACTCGAACAGGCCGCTGCAGCCTAAGTCTGCGCCGGCCATTCGGTCAATCGAGACGCCTGCGAGAGAATCGAAGGATGCTCTTGGAGCTGACCGCCCGGTTGCCGGATCTGCCGCGCTGGGTCGAAACGCGCGGGATGCTCCTTTCGGGCCGCTGCGACCCGATCGTCCCGCTCGCGATCTTCCAGCCGGAAGCGGCGGCTTGAGCGGCTTGCCCGAGCTCGCCCGGCGCCTGGCCGGGGCCGAGCGCGTGACGGTCTTGACCGGCGCCGGCGTCTCGGCGGCGAGCGGGATTCCGACCTTTCGCGGCGCCGGCGGTCTCTGGAAGGACTTCCGGCCGGAGGAGCTGGCAACCCCGGAGGCGTTCGCGCGCGACCCCGAGACCGTGTGGGAGTGGTATGCCTGGCGGCGGGAGCTCGTGGCGCGAGCGCAGCCCAACCCCGCGCACGAAGTGCTGGCCGACTGGAGCCGCCGCTTCCGGAGGTTTACCCTCGTCACGCAGAACGTGGACGGGCTGCACGAACGGGCCGGTACGGCGGGAGTCATCCGCTTCCACGGCTCGATCTGGGAGCTCGGCTGCTGGAGCTCGTGCCCGAGCTCTCCGCGGCGATGGCCCGATGCGCGCGTTCCCTTTCCCGAGATGCCCCCCCGTTGCCCGCACTGCGGCGGGCTCGCGCGGCCAGGGGTTGTCTGGTTCGGGGAGGCGATCGACCCGGAGGTCCTGGAGCGGTCCCTGACCTCGCTCGACTGCGATGTCTGTCTCGTCGTCGGGACATCCTCGGTGGTCTATCCGGCCGCCGGGCTCTCCGCCGAGGCTCGCCGCCGAGGCGCCTTCACCGCGGAGATCAACCCCGAGACGACCGAGGCGTCGGAGGGCGTCGATGTCTCGGTCGCCGGCCGCGCCGAGGTCGCCCTGCTCGAGATCGACCGGCTGTTGCCGCCCCGGGAGCCGCGCCCTGGAAGTGTCCCGCGCGAGTCGATAGGATGACGGCCCCGGCTCGCAAGGCCGGGGTGTAAGGAGGAAGAATGAACACGCGAAGAGCCCTGGCGCTCACGGCTTTGACCGCTGCCCTGGCCTGCCCGGTTGCCGCCCAGCAGAAGAGCGAGGCGAAGAAGCCCATCGTCGAGAAGGAAACCCAATCGCTCACGGCCACCGTCGAGGCGATCGATGCGGCGAAGCGGGAGCTGACGTTGAAGGGCCCGAAGGGGAATCTCGTGGTCATCGCCGTGCCCGACGAGGTCAAGAGATTCTCCGAGATCAAGGTTGGCGACGAGCTGGCGATCCAGTACACCGAGGCAGTCGCCGTGGAGGTCAAGAAGGCGGGCGAGTCCGCGAAGCTCGGGACCACGGAGCAGTCGAGCGGGCAGCCCACCGAAGGGGCCAAACCCGGAGCGGTCTTCTCCCGCAAGGTCACCGAGACCGTCGCCGTCGCGGCGATCGATGCGGCGGCGCCTTCGATCACCGTGCGCCGGGCCGACGGCAACACGCTCTCCTTTCGCGTCCGGGATCGGAAGAACCTGGAGGGCGTCAAGCCCGGCGACAAGATCGTCCTGACTTATGTCGAGGCGCTCGCCGTGCAGGTCTCGACGCCGCCCGCCAAGAAATAACTCCTAGCGCAGCTCCTCTTTCAAGATCTTCTCCGCCTGCTCCTTTCGGAACGCGCGGAGCCGCTCGGCCAGGTCCGGCCGGCTCCGCGCCAGGATCGCGACGGAGAGGAGGGCCGAATTGACGGCGCCCGGCTTGCCGATGGCCAGTGTCGCCACCGGAACGCCCCCCGGCATCTGAACCGTCGAGAGAAGAGAGTCCAGGCCCTTCAACGAGGCGCTCTCCATGGGTACGCCGAGCACGGGCAGAATCGTGTGGGCCGCGGCGACGCCGGCCAGATGCGCCGCCCCCCCGGCGGCCGCGATCACCACCTCGATCCCGCGCTCCTCGACATGGGAGAGGTAGTCGGCCGTCGCCTGGGGAGTCCGGTGGGCCGAGAGGACCTTGCACTCGTGGGAAACGCCGAACTCGAGCAGCGTTTCGGAGGCGTGGCGCATCGTCTCCCAGTCCGATCGCGAGCCCATGATGATTCCGACCAGCGGCCCATCCATGCCTTGAGCATACAGGCCTGGGAAGAGAAGATTAAATTTCGGGGGACGCCGCCCGGGGACCGAAAAGTTTAAGGGCCAGTCCGAAATGGCCCTTCCAAATTCCCCTTCCAGGCCGGCTCTTGCCCAACGAATTAGCGATAAGATCGGGGGTCGGCGAAAGGTCAACAAATGAGAAGGGTCGCCTGGGTGGGGGTGGCGATTGCGATCGCCGTGGCTGGGGCTTGGGGATACGGCGCCCTGGTCCGCCAGGAAAACGACAGCGGAGTGAGGGTCCGCCTGCTCGCCATCGCCGAAGATCAGACCGTTGACCTGTCCTTCTCTCGCGCCGGCCGCATCGTCACCCGCGTTCCCGACGAAGGCGAATCGATTGCCGCCGGAGACCTGGTCGCTCGCATCGAGGAGCCGGGGCTGGCCGAGGACGCCGCCGACTTCGAGCGCCAGCGTGCGGAACTGACCGCCAAGGAGCTCACGCGCCGCCAGAACGTCGAGAAGGCCAAGGCGGAGCTCGCGCAGATTGCGAGCGACGAGAAACGCATCGCCCGGCTCGTCGGCGAAGGGGTCGCTCCCGCGGCCGATCTGGAGACCTTGCGCCACCGGCGTGACGCGACCGAGGCCGGGATCCGGGCGCTCGAGACCGAGCGGGACCAGCTCGAGGCCCAGGACAAGACGCTCGCGGTTCGGGCCGACAAGGTCAAGCACTTCGAGAAGGAAGGCACGCTTCTCTCGCCGGAGGCGGGCGTCGTCTTGACGCGCCAGCACCGGGAGGGAGAGTGGGTCGAGGCGGGGCAACCGATCGTGACGCTGCAGACGGGCACGCCGTACTTGAGGGTCGAGGTGCCCGAGGAGCGTCTCTCCACGTTCGGTGTCGGCTCGAGCGTCAGCGTGTGGCCGCAGGCCCGTCCTCAGGATCGGTTCCCGGCGCGGGTCGTTTCCGTCAAGCCGCGTTCGGAGTTCGCGACGCGGCGCAACTGGGGACTCCAGAGCCGCGACCTGAAGACCTTCTCCGTGCGTCTGACCCCCCAAGGCGCCGCGGTGATCGCCGGCCAGACCTTCGTCGTCGAAGCGGGGAAGAGTTGATCTTCCGGGAGAGCCAAGCCCTCGAACCCCTCTTCGAAGCCCCCCCGTTCTTAGACGAGCCGGTCCGACCGGCTCCCGCGCCGAGAGCCTCGGCCATCGAGGTCGATGGGCTGACGAAGAGGTTCGGAGACACGGCCGCCGACGACGCCGTGTCGTTTTCGGTCGCCACGGGCGAGACCTACGGGCTCCTGGGGCCCAACGGCGCCGGGAAAACGACGCTCATCCGGATGCTCACGACGCTCTTGCCCCCGACCTCGGGCACGGCGCGGGTGCGCGGGCGGGACATCGTGCGGGACCGTCCGGCCGTGCGCGCGCTGATCGGAACCGTGTCCCAGGCCGTCACGACCGACGAGAACCTGACGGTCGAGGAGAACCTCTCCGTTCAAGGAAAGATGTACGGCCTCTTCGGCCGCGGCTTGAGGCGCATGATCGACCGGCGCCTCGCCCAGGTCGGCCTGACCGAGCGGCGCCGTCAGGTCACGCGCGGGCTGTCGGGCGGGATGCGCCGCCGGCTGGAGATCGCGCGCGGCGTGCTCCACTCCCCGCACGTGCTGTTCTTGGACGAGCCCACCACGGGACTCGATCCGCAGAGCCGTCGCTCCATCTGGGAGATGCTCGGGCAACTGAAGTCCGACGATTCGGAGCTCGCGATCATCCTGACGACGCACGCCATGGACGAGGCCGACTTTCTTTGCGACCGGGTGGCCATCCTCGACCGGGGCCGTATCCTCTGCGAGGACTCGCCGGCCGCGCTCAAGCGGTCGCTCGAAACGGGCGAGCGCACGCATCTCGAGACCGACCGCATTCTGGCGGCGGTGGATCGCGAGGCGGTCCTGGCGATGGGGGGGCGCAACTGGCGGTCCCACGGGGAGACGGCGATCGAGTTCCAGTCGCGGCCCGGCGAGGGGATCGGACGCCGCGCGGCGCAGCACCTGGAGGAGCGGGGATACCGGATCCGGCACCTGACGATCTCGCCCGTGACGCTGGAGGACGTCTTTTTCTCCTACACGGGCCGGGCGCTGCGGGGCGAATGAAGCCGGGCGCAACGGCGCCGAAGCCCGCGCGCGGGGTGGGCCTGGCGATCCTCGGGATCGCGGCCATCTGCCAGCGCGCGTACCTGACTCTCTGGCGACAGCCGATCCTGATCATCTCGACGATGCTCTTTCCGTTGGTCTATCTGCTGGTCCTCGGCAACTCCTTGAATCGCCAGCTCCGCTACATTCCGATTGCCGTGGTGGACGAGTCGGGCGGCGCCTACGCCGCCGCCTGCCGCCGCGGCGTCATGGCTCTTCAAAGCGGGCGGGAGCTGGTCAACGCCGCTTTTCTCGCCGACCGCGAGGAGGCGCTGCGCGGCTTGCATCGCGGAACCTACCGAGGCGTCTGGATCCTGCCGTTCCGCCTTTCTCCCAAGGGGCTGCCGCCCACGTTCGTCGGCGACAACACGGACCGGTTCTCCTTCGACGCGCTGGACACCGCCCTGCGACAGATCTGGGACGAGGTCTCGCGCGGGGAGGAGGCCAAGAACATCGTGTCCGCGGTGAGGCTGGAGGCCTATCCCTATCTGGATTACCTGACGTATCTCGGCCCGGCGGTGGTTTGCCTCTCGATCTTCATGGGCTCGATGGTCTCGGGGGGACTCCAGGTGCTCGAGGACCGCATGTACGGGTACCACGAGGGGTACCTGGTCACGCCGATCTCGACGGGAGCGCTCGTGACCGGCAATGTCCTCGCCGGCACGATCGTGGCTTCGCTTGCGGGGATGCTCGTTCTGGCCGCGGTTCTGATGCTCACCCCCGTATCCGTCGCGGGCGGCGAGGCGGTCGCGGCCGGGGCGACCACGGTGTTCCTGACGTCGCTCGCGATCTCGGCGATCTGGTTCCTGCTCTTCGCGCGCGCCCGCAGCGCCTCGGTCCTGCGGGGCATGTTTGGAATCATCAACGCCCTCCTGTTCTTTCCGTCGGGGGCGCTGTATCCGGTCGAGTCCTACCCGAAGTGGCTCCAGGCGGTCTCGCGGGTCGATCCGCTGACCTACGGCCTGGACGCGTTGCGCAATCTGCTTCTCCGGGGCAGCTCTCCCGCGACCGCGTACGCGGACTGGGTGTTCCTGCTGACCTTCGCGCTCGTTTGCGGCGTCCTGACGCGGGTCCTTTTCCGGCGCGAGATCTGACGCGCCTCTGCCGTCAGGCCTGCCGGGACAATCCCTGGAGCATCGCCAGGCCCTTCGCCAGCAGGTCTCCGTGATCCGTCCCGACGCTTCCCTGGGGCGTCATCTTGTCGATGACCTGGGGGAGGAGGCTCGCGAGTTGCTGCCCGGCCTCGCCGTGGGAGAGGCCGAGCTGCGATGCGATCTGCCCGATCGCGCCGGAGCCCAGCGCTTTCTGGAGCTGGTCGGCCGAGATCGGAAGGTTCGAGCCCGTCGAGACCCAGGACTGAGCCTCCTGGGCGAGTCCCGCCTGCTGAAACTTCGCGAGGACTCCGGGGATGCCGCCGTTCTGTTGCAAGAGCTGCAGAGCGGTGGCCATGAGCGAGCCGCTGGGCGCGGCGGTTTGGCCCGGATCGGCCGCGGTTTGGTTTCCCATCAGTCCCGAGAGGGCTCCTAGAATTCCATCCAAGGTTCCCATGCCGACCTTCCTTTCGCGCGAAGCGGACGCGCTCGCGCTGTAGCCATTCTTGCGGAGAAAGGCCTCGAGTTGCGAGAAGAATTCGTCGCGGTCGGGCTTGTCGTAGGCGGGCCGCACCCGAGCCCATCCCGCCGCACAGTTTCCGAGCAGGCATTGGTCGGCGACATAGGCCGCGAGCACGCCCCGCACGGCGTTGCCGGTCGGATCCGTCGGCGAGAGCTTTTCGAAGGCCTTCCAGCAGGTTCCGGCGTCCTCCTCGACCCTCCTCGGGTAGCGCCGCGTCACGTCCGAGAGACTTCCGTGAGAGAAGCGCCAGATCCGGGGTGGATGATGCGACGCCGCGTAGGTGAACGCGTAGGAGAAGCGGTCGTCACCCGACACGAATTCGAGGCGGCCGTCTCCATCGAGATCCTCGAGCCGATATCCGACGTTGCCCCAGTCGTACCGGAGGGCTCGATAGCGGTGGGACTTGCCGACCAGATAGTAGATCCCGGTGGAGAAGCAACAGTGCGCGCCCCCGCTGTAGAGATTTAGCAGAATCTCAGGTTCGCCGGTGCCGTCCAGGTCCTTCACCGACAGGTTCCGGCGCTCGGGGTTGATTGGGCCCGCCGCGTCGAGCCCTTCTTCCCGGACCAGGAACGACTTCTCGGCGGCGAGGCTCTGCTCGAAGACGAGGCGATCGTCCCGGAAGATCTCGAGTCGCCGGGGCGCGCAGAAGACCAGGCTTTCCTCGACCGGGTCGCAGGAAACGCGCGCCCGGACGGTTCCAACGTCGACAGTGAAGCTCGTCTGCGGTGGAGGCGGCGAGGCGGGAGGCGCTCCCGACTGCAGAGCCGCAGTTAGCAGCGCGATCATGGCGCGGTTCGCAGCGCGGTCTCGAAGTCCTCCGGATGAGCCGCGCGTGCGCGCGCCTCGTCCACCTCCACGATCCCCTCGCGTGCCAGGCGTGCCAGCGATTCCTCGAGGGTGGCCGAGCCCGCCTTGCGCGTCAACGTGATTTCCTGGTGCAGGTGCTGGAGGGCGTTCTTCCGGATGTGCTGGCGGGCGCCGTAGGAGACCATCAGGAGCTCCCCCGCCGCCACGCGCCCGCCTCCCTTGCGTGGCAGGAGCATCTGGGTCAGCACCGCCGCCAGGGCCATCGAGAGCTCCTGACGGATCGTGGGCTGCCGTTCCGCAGGGAAGGAATCGCAGACTCGCGAGACGGCGGAAGCCGCGTCGCCCGTGTGCACGGTGGAAAACACGAGATGTCCGGTCTCGGCCGCCGCGAGCGCAATCCGCATCGTCTCGGAGTCCCGCATCTCGCCGACCACGAGCACGTCGGGAGCCTGGCGCACGGCCGCGCGAAGGGCCGTCGGGAAGTCCGGAGCGTCGGCGCCGATCTCGACCTGCTCGACGAGGCTCCGACGGTGGGGATGCTCGAACTCGATCGGGTCCTCGATCGTGACGATGTGGCGTGGCGGCCCGGACTGGTTGAGCTGCTCGAGCAGCGAGGCGATCGTGGTCGACTTGCCCGAGCCCGTCGGGCCGGTGACCAGCACCAGCCCGCGCGTGATCCCGAGCAGGCGGCCGACGATCTGCGACGACAGCCCGATCTCCTCGGGCAGCGGAATGCGCAGCGGAACGATGCGCACGGCCGCACCCCAGTGACCGCGCTGGATGAACAGGTTGACGCGGAAGTGGCCCACCCCGGGAAGGAAGTGGCGCGTGTCGAGCTCGAGGTCGCGCAGGAACCGCTCGTGCAGCGCGGGCGTGAGGAAGCTCTCGGACAGCCGGCGCGCCTCCACCGGCGAGAGGGTCGGGCAGCCGGGCATCGGCATGAGCGCGCCGGCGACCTGGACCATGACCGGGTGGCCCGCGGTGACGAGCAGGTCGGAGGCTCCCAGCTCCACGCCGCGTCGCAGGACGGCATCTCGTTCGAGCGTCAGTTCGGTCACGGTCGTCGCGATCGGATCCTCATTCGCTTTCCGAGGCGTATCGGGCAGTTCCCTGGGAGCGAATGCGTTCGGGTCGAAGCCGTTGCCGGCGGCGCCGGCGGCTCGGCGTCCCGACGGGATGCGCGCCGGGGCGCGCAGTGCGAGGGGGGAAACGGTGTTTCGGTGCCCGTGATCCGAATGAGCATAGGGACTGGCGCGCACGCGAGTCAAACATTGTACCTCAGCGGACAACTCGGCGGCGCGAGTGTACCCACAGGGGAGCGCGGACCGCGGATTCGGGCCGGTCCGGCCCGCGAACTCCCCGAAATCGCTGGACGATTCGCCGC
>DATKAE010000096.1:0-16874 GCA_035498405.1 Thermoanaerobaculia bacterium
CCCCTTCTGGCCGGTCTCGCTCGCCAGGGCGACCGACGACCCGACCGACGACAACATCATCGTCCTCTCGGACGACGAGCCGGGGTTCGGGGACATCCAGATCGACGACTCCAAGCCCTTCGTCATGCACTTGGGCGGGGAGCACGGCCGCGGCTATCTCGGCGTGACCCTGGTCGAGATCACCCCGGCGCTTCGCGAGCACTTCGGCGTTGCCTCGGACGCCGGCGTGATGGTGGGAGGGGTGGAGGCCGACAGCCCGGCCGCGAAAGCGGGCATCCAGGTGGGCGACATCCTCACGGGTATTGACGGAGAACGAATCGACTCCGTCTCGGACCTGTCCCGGGCCGTGCGGCGCAAGAAGGCCGGCGAGACCGTCACGCTCGACCTCTCCCGCGACCGCGGCAAGAAGCAGCTCAAGGTCGCCGTCGCCGAACGGAAACCCAAGGAGATTCACCTGTCCGGTCTCGGGCCGAAGCTGCGCAAGTACGCCTGGGCGTTCTCCGAGGACTCCGAGAAGAGCCTCGAACGGCTTCAGGAACGGCTCGACGAGATGGACAAGAAGTTGAAGGACCTCGAGAAGAAGATGCCGTCGAGGTGATTTCCGGTTCTCTCGATCAAGAGTCCGGCCCGGCGGGGCTCGACCGAACGACCTCCGTGTCGATGGCGCGCGGCGGCGGGGACGGCGAGGCGGGACCCCTGCGGCGCGTCACGAAGAAGGCGGCCGCCGTCCAGGTGGGCACGAGGTCGAGGCCCGGAACGATCTCGGCAATGAACGACGGGAGGAACGCCCAGTGCCACCCGAGGAGTAGGGTCAGCGCGGCGGCCACCGCCAAATCGAGCGCGTCGTTCCACGGGGAGGCGGCGCCGGGGAGAAACAGCGGGAAGGCCACGATCTGTAGAAAATCGGCCGAGATCGCGATGGCGCGCGCCAGCCGCACGCGCCCTGACGACGGCTCCGACCCCGTGACCGCGTCCACACGCGGAGCTTAGCAACTCGAACCAGGCCGACTCACGCCCGCGGAGCCTCCAACGAGCCGGCCGCGTCACCGGCGCTCGAGGTTTCGCCGCAGGAATTCCACGGCCTCCCGCACGATCTCGACCGAACGCGGGTCTCCCGGCTGGTTGTCGAAGCCGTGCTGCCCGCCCGGCTGATTGAAGAATGCCAGGGCGGCGTTGCGGGAGATCGCCTCGCCAACGAACCGGTCGACACTGGGCAGCAGGTCCGGAATCCGATCCTGCCCCGCCCGCGCCACGAAGATCGGGGGAATCGGGCGGGAGTTCTGCGAGAGCGCCGCGGCCGGCGAGAACCATTCGATCTGCTCCGGCGAGAGGTACTTGCGGTGGACGGCCGAGCCGGTCAGATCCAGGTACGCGTAGAAAGCCGCCAGGCACTTCAGGTAGGGCTCGGGATTGCGGATCGCCATCGAGAGGAGCGGCCCGCCTGCCGAGTAAGCCGCCAGCGCGATCCGCTCGGGGTCGATGCCGAGGTCCGACGCGCCCCGGCGCACGAAGGCGATGGCATCAAGAGTGTCGGCCGAGGCCGTGACGAGGTTCGGGTCGGGGTACCCGAGCCGGTGGTTGAACGTCACGCCGGCCATTCCCGCGGCGGCGACCAGACGGCCCCAGGACTTGAAGATGCCCCATTCCTTCGGGCGCACGGGAATCTCGGGAGGCACGCCGCCGTGGATGAAGAGGACCGCGGGAAGGCCCTCGCCCGCCGCCGCCGTCTCCGGCCGGTAGACGTCCATCTTGAGCTCGAGCGCCCCGTCGGTCTTGTAGACGAGGTCCGAGCGCACCCGAACGCGATCGACGCCGTCAACGGTGTAAACGACCGGACGGTTGACGAGCTCCCGAAGCGCCGCCCGATCCTCGACGCTCGGCAACGGCTCTTCCGGTTTCATGGCCCCGACCCTATTTTGCTCTCGAGCCTGCGAACGCCGTCGCCACACCGAGCCCGACGTACACGCCGCCCGTCACGTAGCGCCGGGCGCGGGCCACCTGCGGCCGCGCGCCCAGCCACCCGGCTGCCGTTCCGGCGAGCAGGGCCCAGCCGCTATCGCTTGTCACACCCATGGCGGTGAAGAGAAGCCCGAGAAAGAGGATCTGGCCCGCCGCACCGCCCCGCGACGGATCGACGAACTGCGGCAGAAAAGCCAGGAAGAAGAGCGCCGTCTTCGGGTTCAGGATGTTGACCAGGATCGCCTGCGCGAAGACCTGCGAGAGCCGGGCCGCCTTCGGCCGCGACTCCGCGGCGTCGGCCCCTTCCCGATCGAGCAGCCGGCGCACGCCGAGAAACACCAGGTACGCCGCGCCCAGGTACTTGACGACCGAGAAAGCCAGAGCCGAAGAAGCGAGCAGCGCCGAAAGACCGATCGATGCCGCAGCCACGTGAACGAGGGTGCCGACTCCGACCCCCAGGGCCGAAACCAGACCCGCCCGACGCCCTTGATGGACGCTTCGCGTCACGATGTAGAGGACGGCGGGCCCGGGAGTCAGCAACAGCGCCGTCGCCGCTGCCAAGAAGAGCCCGAGCCCCGGTGTTGCCTGCATGAACTGCCTCCCCTCCCGGCCGCCCCGCGGCCGTCTATGCTTGCGCCATGATTGCCGTTGCGCCGATCAAACCCGCGATCTCCAAGGAACTGCTCGACCGGATCGACATTCGCGTCGGAACGATCCGCTCGGTCGAGGACGTACCTTCTTCCCGGAAGCTCTGCCGCCTGACGGTCAACTTCGGCGACCGGACACTCCGGATCCTGGCCGCCCTCCGCGGCGAGCGCGCCGATCCGCGCGTGCTCGAAGGCCGGCAGGCGCTCTTCGTCGTGAACCTCGAGCCCCGGCCGATGGCCGGCGAGACTTCGGAGGGCATGCTCTTCGACATCGGCTACGCCGACGGGATCACTCCCGTCCTCGCCGTGCCGGAGTCCCCGGTCGACGACGGCGCACGGGCCGGCTGACCCGCGCACCGCCGCCCGGGCCGGCTCAGTTGATGTCTTTGCCCGCTTCGAGCTTGTCCGTCAAACCCTGCAGGTACTTCTTCTGGGTCTCGGGCGCCAACGACTGCGCCTTTTTCAGGTTCACCGCGGCGTTCTTGTAGTCTCCCATCGCCGACTGTCCCCGCGCGAGCCCCACGTACACGAACCACACGGTCGGATTCTTCTGCGCGTTCGACTGGAAGATCTTCACCGCCTCCGCCGTCTTCTTCTCACCCAGCAGCTGCCGCCCGTAGTTGTGCAGCTGCAACGGCGTCGCCTTCGCCAGCGCCTGCTTCATCGCCGCGTCGGCCTCGGCCGGCTTTCCCGTGGCCGCGAGCAGCTTCGACTTGGTCTGCAGATTTTCGAAGCGCTCCTCGTTCTGAATGGACGTGTCGATCCACTTCAAGGCCTCTTCGTAGTTGGTCTTGTGGTCGAGACAGAAGATCGCGGCGTCGTTGTAGCCCGCCCAGGTGAACCCCGGCACCGAACGAAGCTGGTTTCGGATGTTCGCCAGGGTGATGTCGACCGCATTGAGAGAGACCTTGAACGGCACGGCGAGCTTGTCCCATCGCAGGGTCACCACCGCCGAATCCGGCTTCAGGTCGTCGAAGTCGTAGGTCAGCGCGTCGTGCATCTCGGTCGCCACCGGCTGCACGGTCACCCGCAGCGCATCCTCCTTCTCGTCATAGGAAAAGCTTCCCCAGGAGGTGAAGTTCTTCGAGAAGATGACGGTCCAGGTCTTCTCCGTCGGCAGCATGTGCAGGCCGTACCGGCCCTTCGGAAGCGGCTGTCCCTCGACGAGGACGGAATCGGTGAAGGTGATGACCGTGTTCTCGTTGGCGCCCGCGCGCCAGACCTGGCCGTAGGGGACGACGTTGCCCCAGATCGTCCGGCCCTTGACCAAGGGACGGTGGTAGTCGATCGTGATGTCGGTGAGCCCCAGCCGCTGCGTCACGGAGGCTCGCTGGCTCACCCGAGAAGACTCGATCGTGTAGAAGTCGGTCTGCGCTCTGGCCGAGGCGGCCAGCGCCGCGACGGCCAGAAACCCCAGGGTGAGGGTGCGAAGTCTGCGGGTCGTCATGCCTCTACTCCTCAAGCGGCGGCCGGTTCGATGACCGGCGGCCGGCAAAAACGTTCGGGGGCACTCTCATCGTTCGGGAACGAGTTCCTCTCGAGCAGATACGGGATCTCGCGGCGAGGGTTTAACCCCGGTACGAACGCCAGGTTCGCCGGGACGAACCACCCGGGTTCCCAAGCCAGGGTCTAGGGCAAGTACTCCTTCGGGATCGGGTTGTCCGGCCGCTCGTCGTCCCAGATGGCATTGGCGATCCACCAGCGCTTGCCGTCCCAGAAGAGCTCGATCGAGTTGATGCCGCGCCCGAGGAGCGGCCCCCCGAGCTTCTGCCGTGTCTCGTAAGTCGACCAGACGTGCGCGACGTTGCCGAATCGCTCGGTCACGCGGTGGATCTCCCGCTCATCGAAGCCCTCCTTGACCATGGAGGGGTTCTCCCGATCCACGAATTGCTGGTGGCTCATGATGCTCGCCACCGGCTCGCCCGCCTTGTTCACGCTCATCGCCACGAAGCGCAGGTCCGGGATGTAGAGGGTTCGGTCCCGCGACCACTGCCTCGGCTGTCCGGGCGGACCGGTGATGACCTCGTAGTACGCCTTGATCATGCCGTCGATCGAGGCGACGTCTTGCGGCGCCGGTGAAATGGCGGGAACCGGAAGAGGCGACGGCTGCCGGGACGCCTGCGCCGCCAACACAACCGCAGCCGAAGCCAGCAAGCCGGCTGCCCACCCCACGCGATTCGGTCGCATCATCGGAAAGTCCCCCCCGGGCTATTCTCTGATGACTGCGGGGCGCCGGCAGCGGTGGCGCAGGAGGACCGACTCGATCGAAAAGCTAGCGAAAGAGGCCGGCTCGGTCTAGACGATCCACCCCTTGCTCTGGTACTCCATGTAAATCGCCGTCCTCTCGGCCGCCCCTCGCCCGAAGTAGCGCTCGACCACGCGCAGGGCGAGGTCGATGCCGGACGTCAGCCCGCCGGCCGTCGCCAGATGCGGTCCCGACTCGACGAAGCGCAGACCGCGCCGCACGTCGATGTCCGGGAATTCCTTGGCCAGGTTGTCGAGGAAGTCGTGGTGGGTCGTCGCCGGTTTGCCCGACAGGAGGCCGGCGCGGGCGAGCTGAAAGGCGCCGGTGCAGACCGACATCGTGACGTCGGCCTTCTGGCTCGCCTTTCGAAGCCAGGCGTGCAGCGCCTTGCCGCCGCGCTGCGCCGGCACGACGATCACCCTCGGCTGCGGCGCCGTGTCGAAGGCGTGGTCCGGGACGATCCGGAGCCCGGCGCTGCCCGTGACCGGCCGCGTCGACTCGGAGACGGTGAACAGACGGAAGGGCATTTGATTGTCCATGTCGCCGCCGCGCTCCGGGAGCATCACGTCCTGAAAGACCTCCCACGGCCCGGCAAAATCGATCACGGTGACGCCCTCGGAAATCGCAAAGGCGACCGGAATCTCAAAATTGACCGGAGGCGTCAGCCTGCCCCCGTTCTCGGAAGAATCGGCCGCGGACTTCGGAGCCGCCGCTCCTCCGACGGCGCCCGCCGCCGCCATCAACCCCAGGCTCGCCCCGCCCATCAGGAAATCTCTCCGCTTCATCGCGCCCTCCCCCAGGCATCCGACACATGGAGACGCTACGCCGGCTCCTGTCGGATGTCAACAGGAAGGGGATTGGTCCCCCGGCATCGTCGTCTTCCGGACGCCTCTCGATCCGCGCTCGAATTCCGGACGACTTCCGGGCCCATGCCTCGGGCGTGTCGGCGGCGCCTCGAATCCGTGTAGAGTCCTCACCGAGGGCGGCAATGCGATTCGAAGAGCCCCGCTTCCAGCCTGCCGATGCCGACTTCGCCGATCGCGTGCTCGGAAGCTTCGCGCGGCAGGGGCTCATGCAGACCCTCGGCGCCCATCTGGAGGACGTCCGGCCGGGTTTCTGCGAGATTCGCCTGCCCTACCGGGACGGGCTCTCGCAGCAGCACGGCTTCTTCCACGCCGGGGCCACCGCCGCGATCGCCGACAGCGCCGGGGGTTACGCCGCGTTCAGCCTGATGGGGGCCGACGACTCGGTCCTCTCGGTGGAATACAAGATCAATCTGCTCTCGCCCGCCAGGGGCGACCTGCTGATCGCGCGGGGCCGAGTCGTCCGCGCCGGCAAGACGCTGAGCGTCTGCCATACGGACGTCTTCGTCCGCCGCGAAGGGAACGAGACTCTCTGCGCGACGATGCAGCAGACAGTCATGCGGTTGCGCGACCGCGCGGATCTCCCAACGCCGGGATGAACTCGATGCCGTCGCGACGGAGGGGGGAGGAAAACGTGAGGATTTCGAGAGCATTTCGACTGGCACTTTCCATCACGGCGGCGCTCGCGCTCCTCCTCAGCCGGGCCGCCTCCGCGGAATCCCGCGCCCTCTCCTCTTCGGACGAAGCGAAAATCCAGGCGGTGCTCGAGTCGTACCGGCAGGCCTGGCTCGCCGGCGACGCCGAAGGCGTGCTGCGGCTCTTCACCCGCGAGGCGGTCCTCCTGCCCCATCACGGCGTCGAGCCGGTGGTCGGCATCGAGGCGGTGCGAGCCTTCTGGTTTCCGCCGGGTCCTCCCGTCACGGTGACTGAGCTGACACAGATCGTCGATCAAATCGGAGGCTCGTGCGACCTCGCCTACGTGCGCGGCCACTCCCGCGTTACATGGATCACGGGAAAGGGAATCGACGCGAAGACGTCCTCCAACGCCGGAACCAATCTGACGCTCCTTCGGCGGGAAACCGACGGCTCCTGGCGCATCACGCACCAGATGTGGGACGACCCGCTGCCTCGGACGAACTGACGCGGTGGGCGCCGGCGTCAGCAGGCTGCTGAAAAACGGTGTGGGATGGCGTTACGAGCGCCGCGGGGTCAGATGCAAGGAAGCGCGACGACGGCGATGCCGGAGCATCGTCGAGGAGCGATGACGAGTCCTTCGGCTCCGGCGGTCGCGGACGACCGGCAGCCGAGAGTTTCTGGCACCGAAGGCTCCGGATTCCGACTTGAAAACTCTCGGCCGCCGTTCGCGAAGCGAATGCCCGCGGCCGACAGCCCCGGACGCGACGCCCGCATCCATTTTTCAGCAGCCTGCTAGATCGTCGGAGGAGCCGTTGCCGGCTGGGGCTCGCGACGGCGTCGGCCCCGGCTGGCCGAGTACGAGCCGAGCACGAGAAAGGTAAGAGCGCCGAGTCCCGCGCCGATGGCCTGCGCCTTGAGCAGTCGATCCGTCGTGTACTTGATGACGTCAGGCAAGTTCACGAGCGCCTTGGCTTGCCCGTTCTGGGTGAGGAACCCCGCTTCGTTGTACCAACCGAGAGCGGGAGGGACGATCAGGGAGGCCGCCACGGCGCCGAGGATGGCGCCGAGCAGTACGAAGATGAGGACGGTCTTCGCCACGATGCCTCCTCTCGACGTCTCGAAACCGATGCGACGACGGAATCCTAATCCGTTTCGCGCCCGGAAAGCATCCACCGAGGCGGGGATTTACGAGATCGTCGCCGGCCAGGAGGTCGCCGAGATGACGCTTCACGACTGGCACGTCGCGGCGGCCGAGGCTCTCGCGCGCGTGCCCACGCCGGAGGGCAAACGCTTCGCCGAGGTCCTGTCCCACGGGAGCCTCGCCGTCGAAATCGACGCACCGCGGGGCGCCGACCCTCAAACGCCGCACACCCGCGACGAGGTTTAGGTGATCCTTCGGGGCCGGGGCGAGTTCGTGCTGGGCGGTGAAAGGCGCCCCTTCGCGCCCGGAGACGTCCTCTTCGCCCCGGCGGGAGCCGCTCACCGCTTCGAAGGCTTCTCCGACGACTTCGCCATCTGGGTCTTCTTTTACGGCCTCGAAGGGGGGAATGGCACACGGTTTCAGTCGGTTTTTTCTGCTGATGTCCCGAAAGCGCCGCCTCCCGCTCGCCGCCTCGGCCGCCCTCGTCCTGCTCGGCCTGGCCGGGGCAGCGGGCCCTCTCGCGGCCGACCAGACCGCGCGGCCCCTGCCCGACGCCCGGTCCTTCCTCGAGGCAGTGCGCGACAGCCTTCACAGCGATCAGACGCTCTTGTCCGAATACACCTTCCTCGAGAAACACGTTGAGACCAAGCTCGACTCCAAGGGCGACGTCAAGAGCACGAAGCTCGAGCTCTTCGAGGTCTATCCCTCCTCGAAACCCGGACGGATCTACCGGCGGCTCGTGATGTTGAACGGCAAGCCCGTCGATCCGAAGGAGCTCGCCGAAGCGGATCGCAAGCAGGACGAGAAAGCGGAGAAGCGGCGCCTGGAGCTCGAGAACGAATCGGCCGCGCAACAGCAGCGCCGTCTCGAAAAAGAGGACGAGGATCTGCGGCGGGAACGCGAGATCGTCGACGAGCTCTTCCGCATGGATGACATTGCGGTCGCCGGCCGCGAGACGCTCGACGGCCGCAGCACGATTCTGGTCACGTTCCGACCCCGGCCCGGTTACCAACCGCAGACCAAGGGCGGCAAGATCCTCCAGAAGCTCGCCGGCCAGGCCTGGATCGACGAGGAGGAGCACCAGCTCGTGCGCATCGATGCCGAGCTGCTCGGGCCGCTCGGCGTGGGACCCGCCGGCGTCTTCCGCCTCCAGAAGGGGGCGCGCGCGTTCTTTCAGAGGCGGCGCGTCAACGATGAGATCTGGCTGCCCGCCGAGGCCCGTTTCGTCGGCGCCGCCAAGGTGCTGCTGTTCGCGCTCGGGCGACTGGATGCCCGCAGCCAATACAGCGACTACCGAAAGTTCAGCGTCTCGACCTCGACCGACGTCGGCGGAGTCGAAAAGACAAATCCCTGACCTTCGCGCGTCGCTTGCGGACCGGCCGCGCCGCGCCAAACACGCTCAGGCCGGGAACAAGCCCAGCCTCTCGGCCGGGTAATCGAACGTGACGCGGAACTGCCGCAGGAAGTTGTAGCCCAGAATCCCATCGAGCCGCGTTCCGACGACCTCGCTCAGGGGACCCAGAAACGGCCCGACGACGGCGCCGAGATTGTGGCTCCGGGTGGGTCCCACTTCGACGGTCGGCAGGGCTCCCCACAGACCGGCCACGTGGCCGCCCCCGCCGAGCATCCTCGCGGTACGGCCGTTTGCAATGCCCAAGTCGCGCCCGAGCTCCCGTGAGACGACTGTGGTAGACGCTCCCGTGTCCACCGCGAAGGTGAAGGGCCCCCCGCTGCCGATACGCGCAGACACCAGGACGAGCGGCTCCTTCTCGCCCGCCAGCCGGAACGGCACTTCTTCGGGAGCGGCCTCGCCTGCCGGCGCCTCGCCGCCTCGGAAGATCGTCAGTCGGCTGCGGACGTAGTCGATCGTCAGCCGGAAGTGCCGGAGGAAGCCGTAGCCCACGTCTCCCTCGATCGCGGCTCCGACCACCTGACCGATGCGGGAGAGCTCGTCGGTGATCGCCACCGGGACATCCCGGACCTCGGCCCCTCCCAGCGCAAGCGTCTCGGCCGTTCCGAGATCGACGTCCAGACGACCGCCGGCCCCGGTCGCGGTCTCGCGCGACGTCACCGACACGCTGGCCCGCGAGGCGAGCGCCGGCGAGAGCAGGCACGAGCCCGCTCCGGTGTCGAGAATGAAGGGCACGGGCCCAACGCCATTGACGCGGGCGGGCACGAGGATCAGGGGCTGGGGGCTTCCCGCCAGCCGAAAACCAACCTCGACGGGCATGACCGGGCTCCTTTCTGCATTTTGCGAACTTGAATTCACATTCAAGCGATGTGAATATAGGTTCACATTTCAGGCAAGTCAAGGAGGAATTGCATGGCCTCTCCCGCAAGCTCGCAGCCCCGGCCGGCCCGCCAGGAGCGCAGCCGGCGGACCCTCGAGCGGCTCCTCGACTCGGCGGAGGCGCTTCTCGCCGCGGGCGGCCTCGACACCGCGACGGTCCCGGCGATCGCGGCCCGCTCCGGCCTCTCCGTGGGAGTCGTGTACCGCCGATTCCCCGACAAAGACGCCCTGATTCGAGCGGTCTACGAGCGCTTCTTCGCGCGCTCGCGGGAATCGAACCGCGCCGCCCTGGAGCCCTCCCGATGGGCCGGCGTGCCCACCGCCCGGCTCCTCCGGTCGCTCGTCGAAGGGATGGTCGCCGGGTACCGGCTGCGGCGGGGACTCCTGGCGGCGCTGCTGCTCTACGCCGAGACGCACCCCGACAAGAGGTTCCGCCGACGCGCCGATCAATTGAACCGGGAGGCGTTGGACGGAATCGCCGCGCTCCTTCTGTCGCGGAAGAAGGATCTGCGCCACCCCGATCCGGCCGAAGCCGTCCGATTTTGCCTGCTCGTCGTCGGATCGGCCCTCCGAACGCTCGTGCTGCGGGGCGACTTTCCTCATTCCTTCGTCCGCGGGGAGCGGCTTGGCGAGGAACTCTCTCACCTCTGCCTCCGCTACCTCGGCATCGATCGATCGTAGGCCGTTGCTCCCGCCCGGCTCGGCCGCCCTTCCGGCCGCCTTGCGGCAGAATGTTCCGCCCGGGAGGACTCATGCCCCGACACATCGGCATCGTCGCCTGCAGCGCGGAAGGCGCTGCCCTCTGCTATCGAACCATCGCGATCGAAGGCTTCCGCCTCATGGGCGAGCACGACCATCCGGAGGTCACGTTGGATTCGATCCCGATGGCCCGCCACATGGCGTGCATCCGACGGGGCGACTGGTCCGGCGTCGCGGACCTGATGGTGGAATCGGCGCGGCGGGTCGCGGCCGCCGGGGCGGACTTCGCCATCTGTCCCGACAACACCATCCACCAGGCTTTCGACCGGGTCCGGTCCGCTTCGCCCATCCCCTGGCTCCACATCGCCGAGGTCGTGGCCGAAGAGGCCCGCGACCGCGGCTTCCGATGCGTCGGCATCCTCGGCACGAAATATCTGATGGAAGGCCCGGTCTATCCGGAGGCGCTCGAAAAGCGAGGGATGCGATGGCGGATCCCGGCGGCCGCCGACCGCGAATGGATCAATCAAACCATTTTTCGCGAGCTCGTCAACGCGGTCTTCACCGAGGAGGCGCGCGCGCGGTTCGACCGCGTCATGGAATCCCTCAAGGACGACGGGTGTGACGCGGCGGCGCTCGCCTGCACCGAGATTCCGCTGCTCGTCCGGCCCGAGACGGCTCCCCTGCCGACTCTCGACTCGACCCGGCTGCTCGCCCGGGCGGCCGTCCGCCGGGCCCTCGAGCCGTAGGAGACGGGCGGCGCGCCAGCCGATAGAATTCGCCCTCGATCGAAAGGAGGGTGGTCCATGAAATTGCTCGAGCTCGGCGACCGGGCGCCGGACTTCAAGACCGCCGATCAGGACGGAGAAAAGATCTCCCTGAAGGACCTCCGAGGCCGCAAGGTCGTCCTGTACTTCTATCCCAAGGACGACACGCCCGGATGCACCAAGGAGGCCTGCTCCTTTCGCGATGGCTTCTCGAAGTTCCGCAAGCGCAAGATCGAAGTCTTGGGCGTCTCGGCGGACGACGAGAGGTCGCACAAGAAGTTCGCGGAGAAGTACGACCTGCCGTTTCGCCTGCTCGCCGACACGGACAAGAAGATCGTGCAGGACTACGGCGTCTGGGGCGAGAAGTCGCTCTACGGAAGAAAGTTCATGGGCATCAATCGCGTGACCTACCTCATCGACGAGAAGGGCAGGATCGCCGGCGTCTGGCCGAAGGTCAAGCCGGACGGGCATGCCGATGAGATCCTCGAGGCGATCGCCAAGTAGGAAGGCTTCGACGCCCGGGGGCGCTTAGGATGGCCAACGCCGCCCTGGGGCTCAAGGCGCACTCGGGCTGGGCGGCGCTCGTCGTCCTGGCGGGTCCACCCGGGTCTCCCACCGTGGCGGACCGGCGCCGCATCGGGCTGGCGGGGCCCGGAATTCCGAAGCAGCCTTACCATGCGGCCGAGAACCTGCGCCTAGAGAAGGCCGAGGAGCTGATCCGTCACTGCGTTCGAGGATCGCGGCGGCTCGCGCGGCAGGCCTTCGGCGAGACGATCGCCGACGTGCGCCGGGAGGGGCACGTCGTGGTCGCCTGCGGACAGCTGCTGGCGTCGGGACGGCCCCTGCCGGGGCTCGCGGCCGTTCTCGCCTCTCATGCGCTGATCCACACGGCTGACGGCGAGCACTTCCGCGACGCGATCGCGCACGCCGCCGCCCACGAGAAGCTTCGCGTCACTTCCGTGCGCGAGAAGGAGATCTGGGCGCGCGCGTCCGCAGAGCTCGAGATTCCCGTCGCCGAGCTCGAACGCCGCATCAACGCCATGGGCAAGGCGATCGGTCCTCCTTGGGCAGCGGACCAGAAGCTCGCGGCGCTCGCCGCCTGGATCGCGCTCACCTCCGTCAAGTGACCGGCCGGAAACTCTGCAGGTCGCGCCCCGTACTCAAGAGCACCATGAGCATCGCCGAGCTGAGCCTCAAGCGTTTCGAATCCCCCGACGAGGTTCGCGTCTTCGAGAAGGGCCGTTTCGAGTTGATCGAGCTCGGCCCGCTCGTGATCGGCCGCGCCACATACCAGCCTGGCTGGAAGTGGTCCGAGCACGTGGGTCCGACCGCCGGCACGCCGCTGTGCGAGGTCGAGCACGCGGGTCTCGTGATCTCCGGCGCCGTATCGGTTCGGATGCGCGACGGGAGCGAGCGGGAATTGACCGCCGGGACCGCCTTTTACGTCCCGCCCGGCCACGATAGCTGGGTCGTCGGCAATGACCCCTACGTGTCGCTCCATTTCATGGGCGCGGAGCAGTATGCCCACGGCGCCGTGAGAGCGGCCGCGGACAAGACCTAGAGCGTCACTTCGCCGGGCGGCGCGGCCCCGGCCGCCTCGCGCAGGACGCGGAACCCGTAATCGGAGTAGCGGTACTCCGGGGGCAGGCTGCTGCGCGACGAGGGCGAGGACCAGCGGATCTGATGCCGCCACGAGCCGCCGCGGCTGGCACGGCGGCGGGGAGACGCGGGCGCCTGCGCCCAGTTGTCGCACCACTCGTGAACGATCGTTCCCATGTCGCAGAGTCCGAAACCGTTCGGCGTCCCGCGACCCGCCTCCCAGGGCCCCGCCAGAGCCCCCTCGGGAATCTCGCCCGGGGGGATCGCCTCGCCCCACGCCGTGCGGGGAGCGCCGAGACCCCCGCAGGCCGCGAACTCCCACTCCTCTTCCGAGGGCAGACGCCATCGGCCTTGCGCGATTTCGCAGAGCCATTCGCAGTAGCCGGACGCCTCCTGCCAGGTCACCCCGACCACCGGCTGGCCAGGCGCGCAGAAGTCCGGATCGCGCCACCAGGGCGGCTCCGGCACGCGGCCGGAGGCGAGGAAGGGCGCAAACTCGAGATTGGTGACCGGCGTGCGGCCGAGCCAGAACACGGCGAGCTCGTCGCCCGCCGGAACGCGGACCATCTGCGGTGGATGGAAGCGGACGGACGGGTCCGCTCCCGGCGAGGCCGTGCTCATCGACCTGCGATCCTAGTTCCGATCCCGGCCGGAGATCCCCCGACGCCGCGGATGGTCAGTGGGCGCTCTTCGGCGCCTTCTCGAACAGAACCACGTACTGCCCGTACCCCTCGGCGGCGAGCTTCTCCGCGGGTATGAATAGCAGCGCGGCCGAGTTGATGCAGTATCGCTTACCGGCCGGCGGCGGGCCGTCGTTGAAGACGTGGCCCAGATGGGAGTCGGCATGCGCCGAGCGCACTTCGATGCCGAAAAGATCGACGCTGCGGCCCGACGTCTGCTTGACGTTGGCCAGAGGCTTGGTGAAGCTCGGCCAGCCCGTGCCCGAGTCGTACTTGTCGAGCGACGAAAAGAGCGGCTCGCCCGAGACGACGTCCACGTAGATGCCGGCCGCATGGTTGTTCCAGTACTCGTTGGCGAAGGCGCGCTCGGTCCCGTCTTTCTGGGTGACGTAGTACTGGATGGTCGTCAACTTCGTCTTGAGCACGGCGTCCGACGGCTTCTGAAACTGTCCCGTCCAGCCCTTCGCTGCCGACCCCTGCTGCCCCGCCGCCGGCAGCGTCGCTACGGCGGCGAGGGCGAAAAGAAACCTGGCGCGTCTCATCAATGTCCTCCCGCGGCCTCGCCCCAGATCTGTTTCAGGCGGGCGTCGCGGCCGCATCCGAGGCGGTACTGCTTGTAGCGCACCGGATTCTTCTTGTAGAAATCCTGGTGATACTCCTCCGCGGGATAGAAGGTCGAAGCCGGAACGGTCTGCGTGGCGATCTTCCCCTTGAACTGCGGCTGCTCCTCGAGCTTTCGCTTGGACTCCTCGGCCGCCTGCCGCTGGGTCTCGTCCGAGTAGAAGATGGCCGAGCGGTACTGCGTGCCGCGGTCGCAGAACTGCCCGCCGCCATCGAACGGGTCGACGTTGTGCCAGAAGATCTCGAGCAGCTTCTCGTAGCTGATCTTTGCCGGGTCGAAAACGACCTCGACCGACTCCGCATGCCCGGTCGAGCCCGAAGAAACCTCGTCGTAGGTCGGGTTCTTCTTCTGACCGCCGGTGAACCCGGAAGTCACGGAGACGACACCCGGAACGCCTTCGAAGGCGGTTTCCTCGCACCAGAAGCAGCCGCCGGCGAAAATCGCCTTTCCGCTCGGGGCGGACGGCGCGGCAAGCAAGAGCGCCGAGACACCGATCCCGGCGGCAAGACCCAACAGAATGCGTGATCGCAAGAGACAGCCTCCTTCGCTTTTGCCGACAACCCGGACCCTCTTCCTTTGATTCCGGGCCAGGCGGCCGATTCCCACGCCGACACCCCCAACTACGCCGCCACACCCGGCGCGGATGCTTCCTTCAGAGAGTCTTAAGCGGACGGAGTGAACTCCTCTGCCGAGGCGCCTCCCGGCGTACGGATTCGTGCGCTCATGCCCGTCGCAGGCCGGCCCGCACAAAGCCGCCGCCAAGGTGCAGCCTGAGCGCGAACCGGGGCGGCGCGTGCAAGGTTACCGCGCAGGCGCACGGTGCGCGGGGGCGCCATCGGAGGCGGCTCCGGCGGCGCCCCGGCGCCGCAAAGCTCTAGGACGCCCTTTCGAGCGCGCGCGCCTCCCCCACGGCGTTCAGCCGGCCGGTTCGCACGTCGTAGAGAAACCCGTGGACCGGGATCCCGCGCGGCACGAGCGCGTGCGCCCGAATCCGCCGCACGTCGGCGGCCACGCTCTCGGGCTGGCTCCGGATCGTCAGCCAGTCGACGAACTCCCCCTCCGTCGACCCCTCTCCCCCCGGATCCTGCCAGCCGGAGGGACCGAAGCTCGCGGTCTTCAGGCTGCTCGCGAGCAGCCGCCGCATGACCTCGTCGAGAGCCCGACCTCACTCGGCACGGATCGCGTTGACGGGATTGACGCGGATGGCACGCCGCGCCGGCAGGAGGCTCCCGGCCGCCGTCATCAGAAGCGCGAGGATCGCCGCAGCCGCAAACGTCGGGGCATCCGACGCGCTCACGCCCGCCAGAAGAGCCTGCATGGCGAGGCCCGCCGTGTAGGCGAGCGCCAGGCCCAACGCGACTCCGGCCGCGGAGAGCGCGAGGCTCCGGCGCAGCACCATTCCGAGAATCTCGCCGGCAGGCGCGCCGAGGGCCATGCGCACGCCGATCTCTCGAGACCTCTGCGACACGGCAAACGCCAGCAGCCCGTGGATACCGACGCCGGCCAGCAGGAGCGCCATCACCGCGAAGGAGCCGAGGACCCAGGCCTGGACCGCGCGAGGCGCCGTCTCCGCCTCGACGATTTCAGAGAGCGGACGCACGCTCGAGACCGGCAAGTCGCTGTCGGCGCTCGCCACGATCGCCCGCACCGCGGGCAGTAACGTGGCCGGCGCCACCGAGGACCGAATGACGAGGTCCTTCGGGGCATAGGCGGGAGAGACCTCGTCGGCCACCTGCGGGGAGGGCAGGTACACCTGGGGCTCGCTCGTCCGCTCGAGACCGCGAACTCGGATGTCACCCACCACTCCGACCACACTCCGGTCCTTCGAGGCGATCCGGAATCGCTTGCCGAGCGGGTTCTCGCCAGGCCAGTACCGGCGCACGAACGACTGGCTCACGACCGCGACGAAGGGGGACGCCAGGACGTCGGAGGGACCGACGTCCCGGCCGAGCGTGAGCGGGACCCCGAGCGTCTCGAAGAACCCTGGCGTGACGAGGCGCAGACTCGCGGTTTGGTTCTCCGGACGATCTTCCGGCTGGCCTCCCATCGCGACGGGCCAGATCCCGCCCCGCATGACCATCGGGAGAAAGCTGATGAAGGCGGCGCTCGAGACCCCGGGCAATCGCCGCACCTCCGGGAGCACGCGCGCATAAAAGCGCTCGCGCTCCGGCGGCTCGGCGTACTTGGGCATCGGAAGCGACGTTCGCAACGTGAGCACGCCCTCCGAGCGAAAGCCGGGATCGATCGCCCGGACTCTCCAAAGCGCGCGGATCAGGAGCCCCGTCGCGATCATCAGGGCGACCGAAGCCGTCACTTCGACGAGCACGAGCCCGGAGCGCAGGCGTTCTGTCCGCCGCGCGGCTCCGCCCCGGGCGTCCTCCGCGAGAACGCCGGTGTCCACGTCACTGCAGGCCCGCAGCGCGGGCAGGACCCCGAACGCGATGCCTGTCACCGCCGTGGCCAGAATCGCGAAGACCAGAACCCGAAGGTTCGCGGGAGGCGTCTCGGCGATCGGCAGCGTGCTCGGGATGAGGCGAGCCGCCAGAGGCCCGGCCGACAAGGCGAGCAGAACGCCGAGCCCTCCTCCGAAGGACGCCAGAACCAGGCTCTCCGTCAACAGCTGACGCACCAGCCTCTCCCGCCCGGCGCCCATGGCGCTGCGAACCGACAGCTCCCTTCGCCTCGCGAGCGCCCTTGCCAGCAGCAGGTTCGCCAGGTTGGCGCAGGCG
>DATKAE010000097.1:0-1019 GCA_035498405.1 Thermoanaerobaculia bacterium
CCCCAGTTCGGGGGACGTCGCCACGCGGGAGGGTTTTCCCGCGAACACGAGATGTCGGGACAGGGAATGGCTTTGCAGTGCGGCAGACCCGGACTCCGATTCTCAGTGAACTAAGGAGTACGGGTAATGCGTACGACCGGAACCGTGAAATGGTTCAACGACGACAAGGGCTTCGGGTTCATCACGCGCGATGACGGCGAGAAGGATGTCTTCTGCCATCACTCCGCGATCCAGGGCGAGGGCTTCAAGTCCTTGGCCGAGGGTCAGAAGGTGGAGTTCGACGTGGTCGCCGGCCAGAAGGGCCCCGCCGCGGAGAACGTGACGAAGGTCAAGGTCTAGCTCGAAGCCTCGGCGCATCGCCGATACGGGGCCCCGCCGGTGCGAGCCGGCGGGGCCTTCGTCTTCCCCGGGGGAACCCGGCGGATCGCGCACGAAAGCGCAACGGCGGCCCGGTCGAAGACCGGACCGCCGCTGGCTGGAGGAGCCCGGGACGCCCGTGAGGCCCCACGTGTTTCTTCTCGGTCCGCCGGAGCCGCCTCTTGAGCAGTGACTCTCCTATTTCTTCGCTTGTGGTTCGAAGAGTGCGGGTGGGCGGGCGAGCGACCCGCCACCGGCCGCGTCCGCGCACTCTAGTCCGCGAGTTTCAGGCGATGGGGCCGACTGAGTCCGCGTGGCCCGGTCTTGACCCGCCGTCGGTAGTAATCCTCGAGCCGTGTCGGAAGACCGGCCTTCCAGACGAACAGCCTCCTTCCCAGGACCTCCTCCGCCGAAAATCGCCGCTTTGCGAGCCCGAGCCGCATCGCTGGGGTAGCGTCGCGGGCCTTCTCCGAGAACGACTTCATGTAGTTCCTGAAGACCTGGAAGATCGCCAGGCGCTCGACCGCATTCTGCCGGGTCTTGGAGAACGCGATCGTCTCCCGCTTGTGGTTCCCCCCGCAGTGCCGGATCAGAAGATCCAGCAAGTTGACCGGAAAGAGCGGATTGACCTTCGTCCGCGGATCCGTCGACGGAGTGACCTC
>DATKAE010000098.1:0-5675 GCA_035498405.1 Thermoanaerobaculia bacterium
TGGCGTGGACCGCTCGAATCCGGCTACGGTTCACACCTTGTTTACATCGATACGTTGACTCCTGGCCGCGTGTCGGCCTTCGAGGAAGTGGAGCCGGACGTGAAGACTGCGTGGCTCGCGGCGCAGAAGGCCGAAGCCTGGGACAAGGCCTACAAGGCGATGCGGGCCAAGTACGAGCTCCTTCTGCCAGCCCCGCCGCCGGAGAAGAACGCTGGCGGCGGTCCGGCTCCGGCCGCCAAGCCGAAGCCTTAGTTTCGAGGAGGCCGAGCCGGCGCCTCGGGCGGTCTCCCTGTCGGGTCCAGTGGCTTCACGCGTCCCCAACGGCCGCGTCATATGATTCATTTGCATCGTATGCGGTCGCTGATCCATGCAAGGAGGGGCGGGACCGCGGGCTCGGGACGGTCGGTCCTGCGGGCCCTCGCCGCTCTTGTCGTGATCCGGCTGGCTACGGTCGTGTTGGCCGAGTCGCCGAGCCGCACGCACCGCGTCGTCATCCTCTCCGGGACGGACCTCATGCTCCCGGCGAGCCTCGTCGAGGACGGGATCATCCGGACAACTCTCGCAAGAGCGATCGAAGGGCCGATCGAGTTCTATTCCGAGGGGCTGGATGCCTTCCGTTTTCGGAGTGAAGAGTACGAGCCGCAGCTGGTTTCGTTCTTCCAGGACAAGTATCGCGGGCGTGAGCCCGACGTCGTCATCGCGCTGAGTGAACCCGCCCTGACATTCCTGATGAACCACAGGAGCCGTCTTTGGGCGGGGTCGTCGGTCGTTTTCTCGAGCGTACGGAGGGAGTTCTTCGACAATCAGTCGCCTCCGGCGTGGGCCACGGGTGTCTACGAGTACGCCGATGTGGCCGGGACCATCGAACTCGCCGGGCGTCTCCAGCCTCGAGCCTCGCGCATCGTCGTTGTCGCGGGTATGTCCGAGAGGGACGACGTGCTATTGGCGGAAGTGACGAGCGGGCTCGCGAGCCTCGGCTCGCGGTACCAGGTGACCGTCCGAAAGGGCGTGCCCGCTTCGCGCTTCCGGCAGGAATTTGGAGGCCTTCCCTCGGACGTCATCGTCCTCTACTTGAGCATGTTTCTGGACGCGGAGGGTCACACGTCGGTTCCCCTGGACCTCGCGCAGGCACTCGCCTCGGCCTCCTCGGCCCCGGTTTACGGACTCTACTCGACGTACCTGGGAACCGGAATCATCGGAGGGTCTCTCCACGATTACGAAGCCGAGGGCCGAGCCGTAGCGGCTCTTGCGATTCGCGTCCTCCACGGAGAGAGCCCCGCGTCGATATCTCCTCTGCCTCAGGCTCCTCCCCTGCGGGTTGTTGATTCGCGGGTACTGTCACGCTTCCACATCGCGGAGAGCCGGGTTCCGGCCGAAGCCGAGCTCAAGTTTCGCACCCCGTCGTTCTGGGAATTGTATCGGTGGCGAGTCGTCGCGGTGGGAGTGCTGTTCATTCTGGAGACGGCGTTGCTCGTCGCGCTTTTTGCGGAGCGGCACGGCAGGCGCCTTGCTGAGGACGAGAACCGAGTGGCTCGGCGAGAGCTCGCCCACGCGGGCCGGATGGCGACTGTCGGCGAGTTGGCGGCCTCGATCTCACACGAGATCAACCAGCCGCTCGGAGCGATCCTCGCCAACGCGGAGGCGGCCGAGATCCTCTTCGAAGCGAAGAACGGCCACGCCGAGGAGGTTCGGCAGATCCTCTCGGATATCCGGCGAGACGACCTGAGGGCCAGCGAGATTGTGCGGCGCGTTCGAAGGCTCGCGGGTCGTCGCGAGATGGAGATGAGACCGGTGGATCTGAAGGAGGTCGTCGAGACGGTGCTCGGGCTTCTTAGGTACGAGACCCGCCGGCGGGGCGTCGCGGTCGTCAAGGACTTCGAACCCGATCTGCCGCGAGCACGGGGAGACGAAGTCTCCCTTCAGCAGGTCCTCATCAACTTGGCCATGAACGCGATGGAAGCCATGGGGGAAACGCCCGAGGACCTCCGACGGCTCGTCATCCGCATGCGGGCCAGGGGTAGTCGCCTCGCCATTGGCGTCGTCGACGTCGGGCGCGGCATTCCGGCGGAGAACCATCCGAAGCTCTTCGAGTCGTTCTTCACCACGAAGGGGGAGGGGGTCGGCCTCGGGCTCTCGATTTGCCGATCGATCGTCGAGGCGCACGGCGGCGACATCCGAGCCGAGAACAACGCGGGAGTCGGTGCGACGTTCGAATTCGTCATTCCCGTTTATGGTGTGGAAGACTTGCCAGCGCCGCGCGACCGTGCGTCGGAGGCGACGGCGTGAGCGACACTTCAGCCGTCATCCACGTCGTGGACGACGACTCGTCCTTCCGAACGGCGGTATCGCGCCTCCTGCGGGCGTCGGGTTATGAAGTCAAGCTCTACAAGTCCGCCGGGGACTTCCTCCTCGAGCCGCCGGCGGAGGAGCCAGCCTGCATTCTTCTCGATCTGCGAATGCCGGGCCCTAACGGCCTCGAGCTGCAGGAGGCAATTCGGAAGCGCGGCGATTCGCTCCCCATCATCTTTCTGACGGGATACGGGGACGTCCGCCAGAGCGTACGGGCGATGCGCCAGGGCGCCGTCGATTTCTTGACGAAGCCCGTCAAACGCCGGGAGCTTCTCGCGGCGATCGGGGACGCCCTCGAGCGCCAAGACGCTCGATCGGTCGCGGCGAGACGCCGCCGGGAGCTCGCTTCTCGATATGCCCGCCTCACGCCGCGGGAGCGCGAAGTCTTCGAGCTCGTCGTGGCCGGCCGGATGAACAAGCAGATCGCGGCGGCTCTGGGGACGAGCGAGCGGACGGTCAAGGCGCATCGATCGCGGATCATGGAAAAGATGAAGGCCGACTCCCTCGCCGAGCTCGTGCGGTCCGGGATGTGGCTTCGTCAGCGCACCGGGGAGGCGGTGTCCTCCGCACCGCCGAGGCTTCATCGCGCGCCGGGGCAGTCGCCGTCCGACTGAGCTCTCACCCGGGCATTGCCCCAAAGGACAACGGTTCTATTCCCGAACGGTCGTCTTCCTCCGGACGATCCGTAGATGGATCCTGCCGCGCGGTGATCTCGGCTCGAGAAGGAGCGATCGCGATCGTGGAGGACGACTCCGGGATGCGAGAGGCGTTGCAGCGAATGCTCCGAGCCTCGGGTTTTGAGGCTCGGGGGTATGTGTCAGCAGAGGACTTCCTCGATGCGAGCTCGGTGGTGGACCTCGGTTGTCTTGTCGTCGACATTCGTCTGCCGGGGGTGTCGGGACTCGACCTTCAGCGCCGTCTGGTCGAGGCCGGCCGAACCTACCCGGTGATTTTCATCACTGCCCACGATACGGCCGCGGCGCGAAAAGAGGCCGGCGAGTTGAACGCCGTCGCGTTTCTGGTCAAGCCTTTTGAAGGAAGGGCCCTCGTGGGCGCCGTGAACGAGGCCCTCGCACGAAGGAAGAACTGAAGGAGCAATCGAGGTCATGCGCAACCAACTTTGGAGGAGGTCACCGATGAGGGAGACACGGGTCCGATGGTTCGTATCAGCGATGGGCCTCTTGCTCGCGGCGTCGGCATGGGCCCAGGCCCCCGCCAAAAAACCCAACATTCTCGTGCTCATGAGCGACGACACAGGATGGATGGACCTCGGCGCCTATACCGGGGGCGGCAGGGCTCTCGGGCATCCCACCCCGAACCTCGACCGCCTGGCCAAGGAAGGCGCGCTCTTCACGAGCTGGTACGGCCAGGCGAGCTGCACCGCCGGTCGGGCGTCGTTCAACACCGGGCGCATTCCCATCCGCTCGGCCTTGTCGATCGTCGTCGCGCCCGGCGACGAGAACTCTCTCCGGAAGGAGACGCCGACGATCGCCGAATGGTTCAAGAAGAACGGCTACTCGACGTACTTCTCGGGCAAGTGGCATCTCGGCGACAAGCCGGAGGCTTACCCGATCGAGCACGGCTACGACGAGATGAAGGCGTTTGGCGCCTACTATCCCGGCGTCTATACGTACAGCTACACCAATTCCTGGTTCCATCCCTGGTTCCCCTCCTACAACCCCGAATTCGCGAAGGAGTACTTCAAGATCGTCAACATGTACGAGTGGGAGGGCGAGACCGGAAAGCCCGCCCGCAAGGTGGGCGAGTTCAGCTGGGACTATCTCGCGACGTTCGACGTCCGGCAGGCCGACTATGCGATCGAGTACATCAAGAAGCACGCCAATGACGCCAAGCCGTTCTTCATGGACGTCAACTTCATGAAGATGCACAACCCGAACAATCCCGCGCCGAAGTTCGCCGGCAAGTCGCACTTGGGGCGGTATTCGGACTCGGTCATGGAGATGGACGACAACGTCGGCCGCATCATGGAAGCGATCCGACAGGTGGCTCCGAACACGATCGTCATCTTCACGGCCGACAACGGCGCCTGGCAGGACGCCTATCCCGATGCCGGCACGCACCCGTTCCGCGGCGAGAAGGGCTCGGCCTTCGAGGCCGGCTGGCGCGTCCCGGGCATCATGTGGTGGCCGAACCACGTCCCGCAGGGCGTCGTGTACGACGAGATGATGTCGCACATCGACCTGTGGTCGACGCTCTCCGCGATGGTCGGGGTCATGCCGCCTCCTCACGGCGAGTGGAAGGGCAACGACGGAAAGCCCATCTACTTCGACTCGATCGACAACAGTGCCTACATCCTGGGCAAGGCCAAGCACTCCGCACGGAACTCCTGGATCTACATCGATGGCGAGAACTTCATGGGCGCGCGGTACGACATCGGCGGGGACCCCAATAACGACGACGTCCACATTGCGTGGAAGTACCTCTACACCGCCAAGGACACGTGGCTGGGCCCGCAGCAGAACCTCGGCTCGATCGGCTCGCTCTACTGCCTCACGATGGATCCGCTCGAGAAATACGACATGGTCTTCAACGGCGCGATGTCCGCGCGCCTGCCGAAGTCGTCACCCGGTCAGTACGCCGGGGAGGACAACGGGTGGGTCTTGTCGCTGATCTACCCCGTCATCATCGAGTTCGACAAGTCGATCGTGAAGTTCCCGAGCATCAAACGGTTCCCGGGCGGCGCGTCGAACGACCTGGTGCCCAATCTCCAGCATCCGGAGAACCCGCTGCCGCTGGTGGATCCGACGAAGCCGATCAACGTCAAGGCCGCCGGCGACTGATTGTCATTCAAGGAGGAGCGCATGTGAACCGTTCACGTATTCGATGGTCCGCTTCGATCTTTGGCGCCCTGCTCGCGGCGTCGGCGTGGGCCCAGGCCCCGGCCAAGAAGCCCAACATCCTCGTCATCTGGGGCGACGACGTCGGCTACTACAACATCAGTGCCTACAACCAGGGAATGATGGGCTACCACACGCCGAACATCGACCGCATCGCGAAGGAGGGCGCGCTCTTCACCGACGCCTACGCGCAGCAGAGCTGCACCGCCGGGCGGGCGTCGTTCATCCTCGGTGAGCATCCGTTCCGGACGGGACTGCTGACGATCGGCATGCCCGGGTCACCGCAGGGCATCCCGGACTGGGCGCCGACGATCGCCGACCTCCTGAAGCCCCAGGGCTACGCCACCGGGCAGTTCGGCAAGAACCATCTCGGCGATCAGGACAAGCACCTGCCGACGGTGCACGGCTTCGACGAGTTCCTCGGCAACCTCTACCACCTGAACGCCGAGGAGGAGCCGGAGACCTACT
>DATKAE010000099.1:0-3410 GCA_035498405.1 Thermoanaerobaculia bacterium
TTGCAGACGACAGGGCTGCCCCACTTCTTCTCCATGAGGACGCTCTTCGACTTGGGTCCGAGGGTAACCCGCACGGCGTCCGCCAAGGACGTGGCGCCGCTCAGGATTTTCTCGCGGGCGTTCGAGCCGAAGATCAGCTTCGTGTGCGTCATGACGAACTCCCTTCGATCGCTCGGATACTCAGGTTCGCCCGGTCCTTAATCCCTCCGGAAGGAAGGCCCAATGTCCTGACGACGAGAACATGGGCTGACCATCCATGGTGGGCGCGGGACCGGACGGACACATGCGATAACGACCCCGCGAACCGAGCTCATCGCGGTTTCACCGGTCTCGAATCTAGGGCCCCCGTTCACCTCGGGGATGATCCATTCGCACCATTCGGGGAGCGGTCGCGGAAGCGGGAGCAGCCGCATGAGCCCCCGTAATCGCTACGTCGCCGGGCAACTCCAGAAGCGCGGGCTCGCCACGCTGCTGATCGACCTGCTCACCTCCGACGAGGAAGCCGTGGACGATACGACCGGCCGCCTGCGTTTCGACATCGATCTGCTCGCCGACCGCCTCGCCGGCGCCACGGTCTGGCTGACGCGCCGGAGGCGCGATCTTCGAATCGGCTACTTCGGCGCTTCGACCGGAGCGGCAGCTGCGCTCGTCGCCGCAGCCGCGCACCCTGAGCCGATCGGAGCGGTCGTCTCGCGCGGCGGGAGACCGGATCTGGCCGGAGACGCGCTCGGTCGCGTCCAGGCACCCACCCTTCTCATCGTCGGTGGCGACGATGCTGCTGTGATCGAGCTGAACCGCGAGGCATTCGCGGAGCTCGCGTGCCAGAAGAAGCTCGAGATCGTTCCCGGCGCGACCCACCTTTTCGAGGAGCCCGGCACCCTGGAGACCGTGGCCCGCCTGGCGGGCGACTGGTTCCTGCGGCACCTCGCGGCCCCGGGACGGCGCCGGGAATGACGGGACCGGCGGCATACTCGCACCCGAACTCCGCGAGACCTTTCCGGGGGGGCCGCCCCATGACCGCCGACGCCTCGCGCGAAACCGGAACCCGTGACCTCGCTGTGAGGCTCGTCAGACCCGCTCGGCTCGCGGGGGAATCGAACGACGGCGGGTGCGGTCCCGTTTTGCCCGCGGATGGGTTTTGACCTTGCCGCGTTGGCCGCGCTCGAAGTCCTCGAGTTTGCGCCGCGCGGCGTCGAACGCCTGGCGGATAGAGACGTAGACGTCGTCCTGTTCCGGTTGCAGGTCGATGTCGATCTCGTCGCCGGGCACCGTCAGGCGAATTCGGACACCGTAAAGCCTCCCCTTGCGGTGATGGCCATGCGGCGATGCGACCCATACTTCGCACTTCTGAATATCGGGGGAGAAGCGCGAGAGACCGTCGATCCGATCGCGGATCTTGGCCTCCACCGCTTCCGACCCCGGCATGTCGAGAAAATGGATCGACGGTTCCATGAAGTCCTCCTCTTCCTGCGCGCGCATCGTTAGCGTACGCAATTCCCACCGTATCAGCCCGGCTCACCCATCTCACCCCTTGACGCACGCGATCGGCCGCACGCGCGCGACGCGGCGCGACAGACCGGTCGCCTCGGCGACGGCGGCCACCTCCTCGACGTCCTTGTAGGCGCCGGGGGCCTCCTCGGCCGCGCCTTTGGCCGTGTGGGTCTTGACGACGATGCCCTTCTCGGACAGCTCACGGATCAAGGCCTTCCCCTGCCACCGGCTCTTGGCCTGTGTGCGGCTCATCCGCCGTCCCGCGCCGTGACAGGAGGACGAGAACGCCCGCTCCTCGGATTGAGCTGTCCCGACGAGGACGAACGACGAGGTTCCCATCGTCCCACCGATCAAGACAGGCTGTCCCACGGTGCGGAACTCTTGGGGCAGCTCCGGATGTCCCGGTCCGAACGCGCGCGTCGCGCCCTTGCGATGAACGAAAAGGCGCCGGGATACGCCTCCCACGAGGTGCTCCTCCGCCTTGCAGGTGTTGTGCGACACGTCGTAGAGGAGGGTCAAGACCGCCTGGGGAAAGTGGCGCGCGAATACTCGACGCATCAGACCCCCGATCACCTGGCGATTCGCCAGCGCGCAGTTGATGCCCGCGCGCATGGCCCCGAGGTAGTCCTCCCCCTCCGGCGAGCGGATCGGAGCGCAGGCGAGCTCTCGGTCCGGGAGACGAAAGCCGTACTTTTCCGCGACGGGGAGGAGCCGCTGCAGGTAGTCCGTGCCGATCTGGTGCCCCAGGCCCCGGGAGCCGCAGTGGATGGTCACGAGCACGTTCCCCGCCTCGAGTCCGAACGCCTGCGCGGTCTCGGCGTCGAAGATCTCATCGACGACCTGGAGCTCGAGATAATGGTTACCGGATCCCAGTGTTCCCACTTCTCGGAGTTGTCGCTCCTTGGCCCTCCGGCTCACCTTCGAAGGGTCCGCTCCGCTCATGCAGCCCTTCTCCTCGACGCGCTCGAGCTCCGAGCTCTCTCCCCAGCCGCTCTCGACGGCCCATCGGGCTCCTCCGAGGAGGACCTGGTCGAGCTCGTCCATCGTCAGCTCAACGGTCCCTCCCCAACCCACGCCGGCGGGCACGGTCCGATAGAGGTCGTGCGTCAGCATTTCCTTTTTTTCCGCGAGCTCTGCCGCGTTCAGGCTGGTCGTGTACGTGCGCACGCCACAGGAGATGTCGAACCCGACCCCGCCCGCCGAAACGATGCCGCCCTTCTCCGGGTCGAAGGCCGCAACACCGCCGATTGGGAAACCGTAGCCCCAATGCGCGTCGGGCATCGCGTAGGCGGCGCCCACGATTCCCGGAAGCGCGGCGACGTTGGTGATTTGCTCACGAACCTTCTCGTCCATGGCGTCGACGAGCTCCCGGCTGGCATAGATACGGCCAGCAACCCTCATGGCCCCGGTGGCCGGCAGCTCCCAGACATTGGGTTCGATTTCCCGAAGAGTTCCTTCCATGGCCCTTCTCTAGACGTCCACGACGCACTGGGCAACCCATGTCTCCCCGTCCTGCGCCACGCGCAGGGCCGTGTAGGTCGCTCCTTTGGGAACCACGGTGAACTCGTGACGCGCCGGGTCGAACGTCTCTCCCCCCGCTCGAGCCGCCAGCCGGAAGCGTTGCCGGAACCCGCCTGAAATCTCGACCCGAAAGCGGCCGAAGACCAGACGGCGAGCGTCGGCGATCGAGATCAACTCGTTGAGGAACGCCACGAGCAGCTCCTCCAAGTTCGGAGCCTCGACCTCCACCCGCTCCTCGACCTCGGCGCGGACGGCGGAAGAAGGTCCTTCGCACAGAAGAGCAAAGAGCGCCTGCGCGGCCCCCTCGAACGCCTCTGCCGGGGTGGCGCCGAAACCCCGCACGCCCACGTCGGCTCCATGCTCGAAATGCTGGAAACTCACACCCATCCCGGCCGCCC
>DATKAE010000100.1:0-9349 GCA_035498405.1 Thermoanaerobaculia bacterium
CTGCGGCGTTCCCGCGACGGCCAAGGCCGTGGCTCTGAACGTGACGGCGACCCTCGCGACGAGCTTCGGCGACTTGCGCCTCTATCCGAGCGGATTGCAGCCGCCGGCCTCGAGCGTCCTCAACTGGTCGGCCGGCCAGACGCGCGCCAACAACGCGATCGTGTTCTTCGGCCCGGGAGGCAGCCTCGGCGTCCGGTGCGACATGCCGGGCGGGTCGACCCACGTCGTCCTCGACGTCCAGGGTTACTTCCAGTAGTCGGATCCCGCTGCCGGTCCTCGCCGTCAGTGTCCCGCAGGAACGGGGACTGCGGCCTGCAGGGCGTCGAGGAGAGCGCCCGTGTTCCATCGGGCGCGCTCGCGGTCGGAGGGGATGAAGACCGAGAAACGCTTCTCCACGGTCTCCACCTTGCCTTCCAAGGGCAAGTTTCCACGCCACCGGCGGATCGTGTTGGGATCCACCGCGACGAGCGCCCACTTCGAGTCGGTATTGGAGAGCGCGGAGCCGTAAGCGTAGTGATCGTGGTCCCGTTGGAAGGGGACGCCGGTCAGCCGCCGAAGGGAGAGCCAGTTGAACGGATATACGACCCAGTAGTTTCCGCAGATCCAGGAGATTCCCTTCGCTTCCAGGTAATCGACGAGCGCCCGATCGGACCGATCGAGGTCACGCAGGTGGCGCCGGAACGCGGTCCACGGCCAGAGATAGCTGGAGAGATTGAAGATCAGGACGGCGACGGCGGCCGCCACGGCGAGGGATCGGCGGCGTTGCCAGAGAGAGTCAATCAGCAGGCCCAGCGCGGCCGCCGCGACGAAGCTGACCGGCAGGACGTAGCGTTCGGTGATTCCCCGCGTCTCTCCCGCCTCCGAGAGGACGTAGACGACCATGATGGTTGCCGCCACCGAGAGCAGCAGCACGACCCCTCCGCGGGCCGAGGGCTGCGTTGAGACGGCGCGACGCCGCCGCAGGGCGAGCAGCAGGGCCAGCAAAGCCGCCGCGTACGCCGCCGCGGCCGGAACCCGCAGGATGGCCTTGACCGGCGCCGCCCGATCCCAGGCGGGCGGCATGTGGAAGGGATTCGGCTCGACGACGATCTCGGGCAGTTCGTACTGAAAGAGGTAGAGGGCGTTCGAGAGGATGTCTCGCGCGCTTCCCGCGGGCCGGACGGTGAAGTTGTCGTGGAACGTGGCCCACGGGTGCAGGACGTTGTAGAGGATCCACGGCGCGGCGCCGAGCACGAAACCGGCCGGTACGAGCAGCCAGAACCGTGCCCGTCGGAGCACGTCCGGCCGCCGCGCGACGAGCCAGAGGAGAGCGGGCGCGGCGCACGTCAGCGTCTGGATCGACTGCCAGAGGCCGAGGCCAACGGAGAGGCCGAGCGCGAAGGAGGTCCAGTCGCGATGCCCGGTGCGGGCCGTGCGTGCCGCGAAATAGAGCGTGGTGACGCAGAGCAGCATCGTCTCCGCGTAGCCGTTTGGCAGGTAGAGCCAGCTGTAGGCGGGAGACGGAACGGCGAGGAAAAGGAGGGCAAACGCGGCGACGCGCCGCCCGAAGATCTCGCGCACGAAGAAGAAGAAGAAGAAGAGGGTCGCGACCCCGGAAAAGAGCGGCGCGATCGAGAGCGCCGTCCGCGTGAAGCCGAAGAGGCCGAAGGCGGGGATGTGCATGTAGCTTTCGAGGGCCCCGATGCGCAGATAGGAATAGAAGACCCGGGGCTTGCCGGCGAGAATGTCGAGGGCGCGCAGGCCGGAGAGGAGCGCATCGGCGTCGGGCGGGAACTTGTGCGTCGGGAAGGCGAAGAGCAGGCGCAGCCCCGTTCCGACGGCGAGCAGAAGGAGAACGGCGGCGCTCAATCCGTCGAAGCGCGTGCGGAGCAGGGCCAGGTAGCTGCGGCTGGTCTGCGGAATCGACATCTTCGACTCGCCGTGCGTGCGAAACGTGAAGTGGATCGGGGCCTCCGCGACGCGGAGCCCGAGCTGCGTGGCGCGGATCAGAATTTCGGGAAGGAAGGCAAAGTCGTTGTTTCGGTAGTCGGTCAGCCGACGCAGCGCCTCGGTCCGGTAGACGCGAAACCCGGAGCTCTTGTCGAGCGCTTCGACGTCGAAGAGCGTCCCGATGATCTTGTTCATCAGACCGCTGATGCCGCGCTTCCAGAGGGGAATGCCTTCCGACCGCGCGCCCTCGACGAAGCGGGACCCGATGAGGATGTCGGCCTGCGCCCGCGCCCGCTCCGCCAGAAGGGCGGGGATCTCCTCGGGCCGGTGGTTCAGGTCGGCATCCATCGTCACGACCAGATCGGCCTCGGGAGAAACGGCGGCGAAGCCCCGGCGAAAGGCGGCACCGAGGCCCGAGCGGCCCTCCGAATAGAGGACCCGGATGCCGGGAAGCTCGTCGCCGAGCCGCTCGAGGATCTCTCGGGTTCCATCGCGCCCCTCGACGACGAACACCATCTCGAAATCGCCTCCGGGCAGGCCGGCGAGGACGCGATGGAGCCGGCGCGACAGCTCCTCGACGTTCTCCCGCTCGTCGTAGGCCGCGACGACCGCCGAGACCTTCAAGGCGCGGGCTTCCTCGCGACGACGACGACGTGAACGAAGGCGTCCCGCGCCGTGAAGTCGGTCGCGACGGTCTCGAAGCCGGCGGCGGCGAGGGCCGCGGCGGCGTGCCGCCGCGAGCCCAGCCGGTTCACTTCGTCGGGAAAGAGCCGAAAGGGGCGGCCCCGCATCCGGCTGATCAGACCCTCGGTCGGCGCCAGGACCCAGCGCGAGGATCCGAAATCGGGCGGCCAGAAGAGGATCGCCATCCCGCCCGGTCGGAGCACCCGCCGGAACTCGGACAGGATCCCCGCCGTCGCTTGGGCGTCGAAGTGTTCCAGGACCCCCAGGTTCCAGATGCCGTCGATCGAGCCGTCGGCGATCGGAAGGTTTCGGATGTCGGCTTGAAGACGGCCGGTGAACACCGGTACCCGTGCGGCCTGCCGGAGGGCCTCCGTCGAGAAGTCGAGGGCGATCAGGCGCCGGCGGCCGCGCTCGATCCGCGCGGAGGCCTGTCCCGTGCCGCAGCCGCACTCGACGAAGATGCCTTCCGCTCGGAAGTAGCGCCGTGCGTAGTGGCGCACGGCGCGGCTCAGGACCTGCCGGCGGACGAGAGAGGCAATACGGCCCAGGGCGGTATGGGGTGCCGCCCCCTCGTGCCAGTGCTTCTCCCAGTCCGTTCTTTCGCCGATGGACTCGGGACTCACCGGATGACGTCTCCGTTCGCCGCCGGCAACGCCACCGTCGCCGAGGGCGGCGCTTGGGCTCTTTGGGCCGCATCCGTCGAGCCGCGTTCGACTCGGCGATATCCCTGATCGGACCGGTGCCATCTCATGTCGGCCTCCTCCCTCGAGACCGGACCCGCGCGCAGGCAACGGCCCGGTACGGCGTGACCTCCCGGTGCCGCCACTATAGGCGAAGCCGGAACGGCATCGTATGCTTTCGACCGTTCGAACGTTTCGGAAGGGAGCTCGGATTGAAGAGGGAGTTTGTCCACCAGCTTCGCTGCGTCGGGTGCGCGCAACCGGACTGGCAATTGTCGGTCGAGCAGGAAGACGAGCGGGAGATTCGCGAGGGGACGCTCCGGTGCGCGGCCTGCGGCTCGGAGCATCGGATCACCAAGGGCGTCGCGGACTTTCTCGACTCGAAGGACGAGGGCTTGCAACAGGAGGTCAAGGGGTGGCTCGAGCTCGCCGGGCCCCTCGGCGAACACCTCGTGCCGACGATGACGGCCCTGCCGTACTACCCGCATGACCTTTGGACCGAAGTGGGTCCCGACTTCTTCCAGGTCTTCGAGCATTTCAGCTTCGCCGGCAAGAAGGTCGTGGATCTGGGCGCCGGTCGGAGCTGGTCCTCGCGCCACCTGGCCACACTCGGGAGGGCCTCCGAGATCGTCGCGATCGACGTGCTGACGACGCGGTTCTTGGGACTGGAGACGGCGGACATCTTCTTCCAGGAGGACAGCGTCTTCTTCGAACGGATCCGGGGCGACATGCATCGGATTCCGTTGGCGAGCGGCTGGGCGGACGTGGTCTTCGCCTGCGCCACGCTGCACCATTCCTCGGATCTCGAAGCGCTCTTTCGCGAGATCCGGCGAGTGCTGCGGCCGGGCGGCGACCTGATCTTCATCTCGGAGCCGTCGAAGAAGGCCTCGATCCAAGAGGACCGTCCGCAAAACGCCGAGACCGAGCACGGGATCAACGAGCACGTCTACAGCCTCCGGCAGTACCTCGAGCCGCTGCGCGCTCTCGGGTTCCGGGCGCGGCGTCTGGTGCCGCGCTCGATCCGGTACCGTTTCGTCTACCCGAGCGAGGGCTTTCAGGGAGCCATTCCGAAGGCGCTCCTGCCGCTGACCCGGACCGAACGAGGACGCGACTGGATCGAGCGGCTCGCGCGCAGCCGCCTCTTCGGCGGGATGCTCTATCGCTACTGGAGTCTCCCGATCACGGTTCTGGCCCAGAGGGACGACGGGCCCGCCGCGCCGTGAGCCCCGGCGCGCTTCCGGACGATCGGAGTCGGAAGCGGAGCTGTTTGCTCGGAGTCGCGGCGTCCGCGGCCGTCCTGGCCGCGATCGCGATGTGGGCCGTTCGGAGCCATCGGGTCCCCTGGAGCGCCGACCAGGCCGTGGTCGGCCTGATGGCGGGGCACATCCTCGCGGGCAGGGGGCATCCCGTCTTCTATTGGGGAGCCGCCTACGCGGGGACCCTCGAGACACACTGGGTGGCCGCGGTCTTCGGAGTTGCCGGGGCGACGGTCGCGAGCTACCGCATCTCGATGGGCATCCTGGTTCTGCTGCTCCTCCTCGGGGTCTTCTTCCTGGCGCAGCGCGCGTTCGGGGCGAGAGCGAGCGTCTTCGCCCTCGCCTACCTGGCGGTTCCCCCCTTCTTCCTCCTCTACAAGGGGCTCACGTCCGATGGCGTCTACGACACGGTCGCGCTGCTCGGCCTCGCGGCGGTTTCCCTCGCGCTCGGGATCGATAGGAGGCTCGGACAGGGAGTCTCGCCGGTGTGGTTGCCGCTCTTGCTCGGCGCGGTGATCGGAGCCGGATGGTGGGTGATGCCCGTGACGGCGGCCGTTTCGGCGGCCGCGCTGTCCTGGCTGTTTCTCCGCAGACAGCCTCGTCCAAGCGCGGGAGCGGCCCTTTGGATCGCGGCAGGCGCCGTCGCCGGCTCCTTCCCGTGGTGGTTCTGGAACCTTCGGCACGGTTGGGCGAGCCTGAAGGCGGCGGAAATGGGACTGGTCGGGCCGGCCCAAGCCGCCCAAAACCTTCTGCGGCTCATCCGCGTGACGCTTCCCGTGCTCGAGGGAGGAATGTCCGTCTCGCCCGACATCCACAAGGTTCGGGAGACGTTCCCCCTCGCGTCGTTTCTCTCGGTCGGGGCGCTCGCCCTGCTGGTCGTTCCGGCGATTCGGGACGCCGCGAGGGGCGACCGCACGCGCCGGCTCCTCCTGCTGGCTCTCGGCGCCGTCCTCCTTCTTCCTCCCTTCTCGGTCCGCTTCGTGGCGAGCGAGCCGCGGTACGCGATGGCCTACTACGCCTTGGCGCCGGCGCTCTTGGGGGCCGAGATCGCCCGCCGATCGCACCGAACCTTCTTTCGGCGGGCGAGCCTCGCGGCGGGGTGCGCTCTGCTCGCCGTTCACGTGGCGAGCCTCGCGTCGGCGAGGGTCAGCTTCTCCAACGAAGACCAGGAGGTGACCGGAGACCTGACGCCGCTCATCCGCTCGCTCGAGGCCGCGGGTATCCATGACGTCTATGCGAATTACTGGACTGCGTACCGGCTCTCCTTCGAATCCCGGGAGCGGGTGATCGCCACTCCGCTGACCGGGGACGAAACCGTGCGCTACGCCTCCTATCGCGAGGCCGTGGACCGCGCCGGGAGCCCCGCCGTCGTCCTGCTCGAGCCGCGCGACGCGTGCTTCGGCGCATTCCTGGAGGAACGGGGAATTTCCTACCGGCGGGAGAGCGTGGGGCCATTCGGCGTCTATTTCCCGGTCGGCGGGGCGGGGCTCGCGAACCTGCGGGCCGGAATGGGCCTGCCCCTTCCGCGCGTTGGCTATCGGGTGTCTTGGCAGCTCGGGATGCAGCCTTCGACGATGAGCGCGGGGGAACGAACGGCCGTTCGAGTCGAAGTCTCCAACCGCGGCCCCTGCCTCTGGCCGGTCTCGGTGCATCTCGGCTATCACTGGTGGCCGCTCGAGCCCGGTCTCGAGGCCGTCTACGACGGGCCGCGGGGATACCTCTCCTCCGGGCTCCGACCGGGGGAATCGGCAACGATCCCGATTGAGCTCGACGCCCCGGCGGCACCCGGGCTCTACCGGCTCGAATACGACCTGGTCCACGAGAACGTCGCGTGGTTCTCCGGCCAAGGCGGGCAGACCGCGGCAATCGAGGTTCGCGTGACCCCGGCCCAAGGCCCCCGGACCGAGCGCTGATCCGGTGCGACCCTTCGCCCGCCCGCTCCCGTTGCTCCTCCTGCTCGCGGCGGCCGGCTGCCGGCGCCCGTCGCCGGCGGACGACCGCGTCGCCTTCGACCCGGAACTCGTCGACCGGGAACCCGGGTCTTTCGAGCAGACCTTCGACGGGCCGCCTTCGAAGATCGTTCTCGGGACCGGCTGGTATGGCTTGGAGAGCCTGGGGAAGGTCGGACCCTGGTCCGGTTTTTCCTGGGCCGGCTCGACCGCCACGGCTTACTTCGGAATGCCGATCTCGAGCGACGTCGAGCTCGCCGCGCGCGTGGCGCCGTTTACCTATCCCGGAGCCGCGCCGCAAACGATGGTGCCTGTCGTCAACGGTATTGCGCTTCCCGCCGTCCTCCTGCGGCCGGACTGGCAAGAGGTCCGCGTGCCCTTGCCGGCGAGGCTTCTACGGGCTCCGGTCAATGCGCTCGAGTTTCGATTCGCCTACGCCGCCAAGCCCGAGAAGGTCATCTCCTCCACCGATCCGCGCGAACTCGCCGTGGTGTTCGACGACCTGGCGGTTCTGCCCCGGGGCCGGCCTCTGGCGGCCTCCGGTGTCGAGGTTCGCGGCGACGGCCCGCGGCGCGAGGTCACGCTCGAGGGCGAGGGGCTCGCCATTCCGCTCCCGAGGGGATCTCGGGTCCGAGTCCGTTTCGGCGCGGTGACGCCCTCCGCGCCCGGTGTCGAGATCGCGGTCGAGATCTGGAGAGGAAGCGGCGCCGCCAAAGGAGTGTGGAGCGGGCCGGCCGCGAGGCTCTCCGGGCGCGCCTTCGACGTTGCCCTGGAGGAGTCCGGCGCCTCGATGCTTCGGCTGCGTGTCGGCGCGGGGGTCGCAGAGCCTTCGCCCCCGCGGGCGACTGTCGCTCTGGAGCTCTTCGTTCCCGAGGCCTTTCCCCAGACGGAGAGCCGGGTCGCGCGGCCGGATGTCTTCCTTTACATCATCGACACCCTCCGCGCCGACGCGCTCGGGGTGTACGGCTCGCCACTGCCGCTGACTCCGCGGATCGACGCCTTCGCCAAGGACGCCGTGACCTACGACCGCGCCTGGAGCACGGCGTCCTGGACGCTGCCCGCGACGGTATCGATGCTCTCGGGCGTCTACCCGTTCGAGCATGGAATGTCCGACATCGGTGACCTGCTGCCCGAGCAGGGCGTGCCCTGGCTCCCCGAGCAGTTGTCCCGCCTCGGCTACGAGACGGCCGCCTTCTCCCAGTGGCCGTTCGGCAAGTCCTTCGGCCTCGAGCGCGGGTTCGACCGCTACTACCTCGACGTGCGGATGTTCAGCAAGAGCCGCTCCGAGCAGATGCGGGGGCTCTTCTTCCAGCACCTCTTCTATCGGCAGCGGGCCGGCCGTCCTCTCTTCGCCTACGTTCATGTCTCGGACCCGCATGCCGTCTACGACCCGAAGGGAAAGGACCGGGAGCTCGCCGAGCAGCAGCCGGGGACTCTTCTGCCGCAACTGTACAATCCGCAAATCTTCCTCGCCGAGGGCTTCGGAAGGAACCCCGCCGACACGGCCCACCTTCGAGCGCTCTACGACGGCGAGGTGCGCTACACCGACCGGCAGTTCGGGGCCTTTCTGGACCTCTTGCGCTACCTCGGACTCTACGATCAGAGTCTGATCATTCTGGTGTCGGACCACGGCGAGGAGTTCTACGAGCACGGCGGGTTCGATCACGGCCGCACGCTCTACGAGGAGCTGCTGCATGTGCCCCTGATCGTCAAGTACCCGGGCGGCCAGGGCGGCGGAACACGCGTGTCCGCCCGAGTGAGCACGCTCGATCTGCCGCCGACGATTTTCGAGGCGCTGGGACAACCCTTCGGGAACCTGCGCTTGCAGGGCCGGGCGCTTCCGCGGGCCGCGGACTCGAGCGGCCGCGAACTGATTGCGGAGAGCGAAATCGGCCCGAGCCGAAGACAAGGCCCGGTCAATCTCCTGGCGGTCGTCCAGGGCAACGTCAAGTGCATCTTGAACAAGCTCGAGAAGGACCGCTTCGGCCGTCCGGCGAAGGCGCTGGAAGCCTACGATCTCGACGTCGATCCCGCGGAGCGGTCGCCTCTGCCAGACTCGGATCCCCGGATTGGCGCGTGCCGCTCGGAGCTCAAGGGCTGGCTCGATCGCAGTGCCGAAGCGTTTCGGCGCAAAGGCAAGACCGAGCGTCAACTTCCTCCGGAGGAAGTCCGGCGCCTGCGAGCGCTGGGCTATCTCCAGTAATGAAGCCCGTCGCGCGGTTGGCGAGGGAGCGCGAGCCTTCGCGCGCTGATATCGTTCGCAGGTTCCCACAAGCTCTCTTTGCAGAGGTGACGCCGGTGCCGGGATCCAGGAGCTCGCGTGCCCCGTAGGCTTCGACAGATCACGCGAGGCTACTTCGACATCGTCAAGAACGAGGGCGAGGCTCTTCGCGTCGTGGGCTGGATGTTTCGGCTCGATGGGCCCTTCGAACAGTTCGAGCTGCGGCTGAACGGCCGGGCCGTCGAGCGCCAACCCGCGATCGAGCTCGATCGCGTGGGCAAGGCGTACGCTTCCGTCCCGCACGCCGGGCAATCGGGTTTTTCGTTTCTTCATCCGTCTGCGGGAAGCTCTGGTACCGTCGAGGTCGTCGGTCTGCGCAACGGGCGCGCCGAGGGCTCGATTCGGAGCGTGCTCCCCAAGGATCCGGAAGCGCTCGGGGCGCTGCCTCCGACCCCGCTCATGCTGCGGGTGACCGGGAGCGACAACCCCGACTTCTTCCGGGCCGACGGCGGAAGAACCTTCGCCGACTTCGCCTCGGCCGTGGAGCGCCACGGGGGGTTTGGAGGAATCCGCCGAATGCTCGACTGGGGGTGCGGCTGCGGGCGGGTCACCGCCTATTTCCTGGCCGAC
>DATKAE010000101.1:0-16228 GCA_035498405.1 Thermoanaerobaculia bacterium
CTTGCCGCCCTGGACCGCGTCGTGAGAGACGAATTCTCGCCTCCTCTCGCAGACGTCGTCTTCATCGACGAGATCGGAAAGATGGAATCTCTCTCGCCGCGATTCGTCCAAACCGTGGAATCGCTCGTGGACTCGGCCAAGGTTTTCGTCGCGACGGTCGCGCTGCGCGGGGAAGGGTTCATCGAAAGGGTCAAGCGCCGCCCCGACGTCTTGCTCTGGACGGTCAGCCGGGTGAACCGGGAAGAGATGGCGGCAAAGGTCGCGGACTGGGTCCGCTCGAGACTCTCTTGTTCTTCTCCCCCCGACGGGAGAGGGTTGGGGTGAGGGCCCTCGCCTCCCGTCACCTCGGCAGCAGCTCGGTCGTCGCCTTCCGCCGCCGGGGCAGCGAGAGACCGCGCACCCACTTGCGTGCGCCCTTCGTGTCGTACTTCTCGGCATAGGCGACGTCGACGGCATCGAGGAGGCGCTCGCCTCTGACCCGACGAGCGCGCACGGGGATTTCGCGCCCATAGGTGAGGATCGCTCCCGTCCGCTGCCGAAGAAAGGATCGGTGCCAGCCGCCGGGGCTGTCGTTCCAGGGGCGAACGAAGACGCGCTCGTCCACCACCACGACCCACACTCCCGTGAAACGATGGCCGTCCGTTCCGGCCCGGACGCCCAGCATTCGAGAGCCGCGCAGGAGCGAAAGGATGCGCGCCGGGAATCGGCGTGTCGCACTTGCCCGAGGCGTTCCCTTCTTCGGAGTCGGCATGCTCAGCCCCTCCGGCGCAGCTCCTTCATCTCGATGAACGTCGGCTCGAACGCCACCACCCGCCAGCCATCCGACGTCCTGCGCACGGTTGCCGTGTGGCGGTACCGGGCGAGCATGGCGCCGCCGATTCCTGTCGTCACGCCGGGCGGGTCGAAGAAGATCGTCTGGTTCACCACGAGCTCCACGTCGCCGCCGTCGTTGCGCCTCTTCGACTCGACCGAATACCGAGTCCCCCGGAACGCCTCCATGGCCGCGCCGCCCTCGGTCCCGCGCAAGGATCTTTCCTCGAAGGCATGGCGGACCGCCTCCGCGTCGCCGTAGTCGGCCGCGATGACCCGCTTCTCCTGCGCCCACGCCTCGGCGAACCCTTCATAAGCCTTGTATGCGCGCCATCCGGCGAACCAGTGGTAGCCCAAGAACGCGGCGCCGGCGAAGACGACGAGAAGGACGAGCTTTCTCATGGAGAGGCGCGGAGAGTGTAGCGCCCCCCCGCCCTCCCCCGATCCTTCTCACTTCCCCAACAACGCAGAAGGCGAGGCGGGTTCGACCCGCCTCGCCTCATCGCCGCCTCTCGAGCTATCAGTCGAGCTGCAGCTGGATCTCCGGATGGCCCGCCAGGCGCTGCTCAGGAATGTCGTTGGACGGGGCCGTCGCGGCGGAAGCCTCGGCCTTGCGCGCGGACTCAGCCGCCACGGAAGCACGAGCCTTTGAGCTTGCGGCGGAACGGCCCACGATCCCGAGCGAGAGCATCAGCGCGAGGCTCAAAGTAACAAGAACCGCGACCCGACGACCGGCTGACTTGATTTCGTTTCCTTCTCTTTTCATGGCGCCCTCCTTTTCTCGGGCACCTCAGAGAGCAAGCACCGGGCCAGAGTTCGATCGAATGCATTGGTGCACACAAGCGGCGCTTCTCCAGCAAGTTGCGTCTTTCCTGCGGACGGCCGGACGCCGGCCTCGTCCAGATCCTGGACGTGAAGTCTAGATTCTGGACACGACGATGCCGTGCCTCTGGATCCTCTGGTACAGCGAGCTCCGGGAGATCCCGAGCCTCTGCGCGGCGCGCTCGACCTGGCCCCGCTCTTCCCGAAGCGTTCTCTCGATCAATCGCTTCTCCGCCTCCCGCAGCGTCAGCGCCGGCGAGACGTCCTCTCTCGTCGTGCGGCGCTCCAAGTCGAACCCGAGGTCCTCCGGCTCGATCACGCTCTTGCCGCCCGACAGCGCCGCGCGCTCGAGCACGTTGCGCAGCTCCCGAATGTTCCCCGGCCAGGAGTGCGCCTGGAGACGCCCGAGGGCGGCGTCCGAAAGGCTCACCGCGCTGCGCCCGAGCTCTGAGGAGATTCTCCGGAGGAAGTGCTCGGCGAGGACCGGGATGTCCTGGATCCGATCCCGCAGAGGCGGCAACTGAAGGAGGATCGTGCTGATGCGGTAGTAGAGATCGCTGCGAAACTTCTTCTGCTCGACTAGGCGGGCGAGATTCTGGTGCGTCGCCGCGATCAGCCAGACATCCACCTGGCGGTCCCGAACGTCTCCCAAACGGCGGAATCGTTTCTCCTCCAGGACCTTCAGGAGCTTCGGCTGAACCTGCGGGTCCACGTCGCCGATCTCGTCCAGGAACAACGTGCCCCGGTCCGCGACTTCGAGGAGGCCGACCTTCGTCGCCACGGCGCCGGTGAAGGCTCCTTTCTCGTGGCCGAAGAGCTCGGTCTCCAAGAACTCGCGCGAGAGGCCTGCGCAATTGAGGTCCAGAAAACACTCTTCGCTTCTGGGCCCGTTGCGGTGGAGCCAGGCCGCGAGCACTCCCTTGCCGGTTCCGGTCTCCCCGCGGATCAGCACCGGCCGTTCCACGAAGACCACCCTTCTCGCCTGCTCGGCGAGAGCGTGAATCGCCGGGCTGTCGCCCAGGAACGGATCGAGCAGCTCTCGTGTCTGGAGCGATGCGTCCCGCAGCACGAGGCGGCGGTTGCGCTGATTTTCCAGAACGCGCTGGAGAACGAAGAGGAGCGCCAGCCGGTCGACCGGCTTGACGAGAAACTGCTCGGCCCCCTCGAGCAGCGCCCGAGCGGCGATCTCGAGGTCGCCCGGCTCCGCCAGCACGAGGCAGCCGGTGCCGGGGTCGGCCGCCTTCACCTCGGAGAGCAGATCGAGCGCGGTCCCGTCAGGCAGCCGGGAGGCGACGACGACCGCGTCCGGCCGGCACGCGCGGAAGCGCTCGCGCGCCGCCTGCAAGCTCTCCGTTTCCTCGACGTCGTAATTGTCGGCCTTCAGCACGTTGCCGAGGGCGACACGAACGCTGGCCTGGGCATCGACGAGAAGAACCCGGTGCTTGGCTGCCGAGATGGGTTGAACCTCGAACCTTTCCGGACCGACAGGGCCCGCCTCATCATCCCGCGACAGGCCGGTGCGGGAAAGAGGGTATTTAAGGGGGCACCAGCGTCATCCCGAGCGATACCCCCACGAAATCCGCTTGACATCTCTTCTAAGTAAGCCTATACTTACCGTTAGTGAATACTTACCAAGAGGCCCAGCTGCATGCCCTGGCGGACCCGACCCGCCGTGCGATCCTGACGCGACTGCGCGGCGGCCCTCTGGCGGTCGGCGTGCTCGCGAGCGACTTCCCCGTCTCGCGGCCGGCGATCTCCCAGCACCTGCGCGTCCTGAAGGATGCCCGCCTCGTCAAGGACCGGCCCGACGGCAACCGCCGCCTCTATCAGCTCGATCCCGCCGGCTTCGACTCCCTGCGCGAGTACTTGGAACAGTTCTGGACCGACGCCCTCACCTCCTTCAAGAAGAGGGTGGAAGAGCGGCGGCCGAGGAGGAAACGATGACGACAGCGACCGATCCGACGACCGAGGTTCCCGTCCGCAAGAGCGTTCGAGTGAAGGCGAGCCCCGAGCGGGCCTTCCGCGTGTTCACGGAAGATTTCGATGGCTGGTGGCCGCGCACCCACCACATCGGAAAGTCTCCGATGAAACGCGCGATCCTGCAGGGGGCCGCCGGCGGCCGCTGCTACACCGAGCAGGAAGACGGAACCGAGTGCGACTGGGGCAAGATCCTCGTCTGGGATCCGCCCCGCCGCCTGGTCATCGCGTGGCAGATCACGCATCAGTGGGGATACGAGCCCGATCTGGCCAAGTCGAGCGAGGTCGAGATCCGGTTCGAGCCCGAGCAGGACGGCTCGACGCGAGTCGATCTCGAGCACCGGAACTTCCGCCGGCATGGCGAAGGAGCAGCCTCCATGCGCAAGTCCGTCGACTCCGAGGGCGGCTGGGGCACGCTCCTGCATCTCTACGCCAAGCGAGTGGAATCGGCCTGACGGCCTCGGGCTGTTCCCCCTCTCCCCCACCCGCGGGGAGAGGGGGAGCACGAGGGCCTGATCCAGACTGTTCGCCCCTCATGTGTTGCGTTAGATTCGCGGCATGTGCCGCAACATCCGAACACTCGCCAACTTCGCTCCGCCCGCGACCGCCGCAGAGATCCGAGCCTCGTCTCTTCAGTTCGTCCGAAAGCTGAGCGGCGCCAACAAGCCGTCCAAGGCGAACGAGGAGCTGTTCCATCGCGCCGTCGACGAGGTGACCGCCGCCGCCGAGCGCCTGGTCCACGGCTGGGTCACCACCGCGCCCCCGAAGGATCGCGACGTCGAGATCCAGAAGATGATCGAGCGATCCCGAATTCGATTCGGCAAGGAGCCCAAGCGCACTCCCATCGATCCCATTCGGTAGACAGAAGAAGGCACAAGGAGGTCCCGTGAATCGGAAGATCGCAAGGAACACGATCCTCTCTGCGCTGCTGGCCCTCACGGCCGGAACCGCCGCGGCCGCGGCTCCGCCCGAGACCGTTCACGTCACCTACCACGTCCAGGCCGGGAAGCTCGACGAGTTACTGTCGGTCCTGGGGCAGCATTACCCGACCTGCCGCAAGCTCGGTCTCGTTCTTGCGGAGCCCCACATCATTCTTTCCGGCAAGGAAGACGGCGGAAAGCCTGTCGTCATCGAGATCTTGACCTGGAAAGACAGCGACGCCCCGGACAGCGTCAAGGAGCATTACCCCGAGGTCCAGAAGATCTGGGACGGGCTCAATGCTCTGGTCGAGAAGCGCAACGGAGAGCCTGGCATCGAGATCGACGAGATGGACATCGTCACGAGTCGGGCGCAGCCCGCCCGCTAGCTCCTCCTTCCCCCTTTCCCCCACTTCGGAGGAGCGGGAGCAAGTGAAGGGTCTCCAATCGCCTCACTTCAGCGCCGGCCCCGGCCGAAGGCCGCGTCCCGCGAAGCGAGCGGCCGGCCGGGTCGAGGGTTTCCCCTCATCCCGATTCATATGATCAATAGTATGATCATACCCGATGCCAGCCGCGCGCGTAACCGTGACCCTTCCTCCCGAGCTCGTCGAAGAGATCGATCGGCGAGAGCGCAACCGCAGCCGCTTCGTCCTCGAGGCGGTCCGCCGCGAGGTCACCCGACGCCGCCGAGAGGAGCTGCGCCGTTCGTTGGCTCGGCCGCACCCCGAAACGCAGGAGCTCGCCGACGCGGGCCTGGACGATTGGGGAAGAGGGTCGAAGCCAAGCGACTCTTCCGAGCTTCTGGACCCGGGCGCCGGGAGGCGGGTGCGATGGGTTGCGGGAAAGGGTTGGGTCCAGGCGAAGCGGTGAAGCTCAGCCGAGGCACAGTCGCCCTCGTAGGGCTCGATCCGACGCGGGGCCATGAGCAGCACGGCACCCGTCCATGTGTCATCGTCAGCGACGCGGAGGTCATCGCGGACCAGAGATTCCCGCTGGTCGCCGTCGTTCCGATCAGCGCGGCGGCCGGCGAGGGCGCTCTCTATCCGCCCCTCTCGCCCGGATCGAGCGGGTTGCGCAGGGCCTCTTTCGCGCTCGTGGACCAGATCCGCTCCGTCGACAAGCGCAGAATCCAGCGAGTATTCGGGAGCGTCTCTCAGTCGGAGATCACTGCGATCGACGAGGGTCTCGCCCTGTTTCTGGGACTGGGCTAGAGCGGTTCACGTACCCCGCGGACTTCCCTCTCTCCCCCGTCCTGATGGGAGCGGGGCGCGCGCAGTCTTCTCGTTCTCCCGGTCCGGCATCGTTCTTGCTCCTCCCCACGGTGTGCCCGTCCAAATCGGCCGGCCGCTACGCGCCGTTCAAAGCGAGGCCAGAGACGACACTCCTCGGATTTGTGACCACAGTTTCCCGCAGCGCCCGGCCCCGCGCCCCGCCCAGCCCCACCAGCGACACGGTATCCGGGAACCTCACCCAAGGAGAATCCAATGGCACGCATCCTATCTATCGCCGTCATCGGCCGCGCGTTGCGGGCGCCGGCCACGCTCGCGATACCCGGTCCGCAAGCGCTCGAGGCTCCTGGGCACGACGAGGGCTATCCCGCAGGCGGTCGTGCCGCGTAGGCCGGCGCCGAAGAAGTTCGAATTTCACTGCGGCCGTCGTGCCGCGAGGAGGCAATCCATGGAAATCAGAATTGACGACCCCAAGGCGGTTTCGGGCGCCGTTCAGGCGATGCTCGACCTCGAGAAGAACGTCTCGCAGACCGGCCTCGACCCGGCCCTGTTGAACCTCGTGAGGCTGCGGGCCTCGCAGGTCAACGGCTGCGCCTACTGCATCGACATGCACTGGAAGGACCTGCGGAGCGACGGCGAGGGCGAGCAGCGCCTCTACGGCCTCGACGCCTGGCGCGAATCTCCGTACTACACCGACCGCGAGCGGGCCGCACTGGCGTGGACCGAAGCCGTCACGCGCGTGGCCGACGGGCACGTGCCGGACGAAGTCTTCGAGGAGGCCCACCGCCACTTCACCGACGCCGAGCTCGTCAACCTGACCCTCTGTGTGGTCTCCATCAACGGCTGGAATCGCCTCAACATCGCCTTCCGCACGCCGGCCGGGACCTACCAGCCCGCGAAGCGGCTGATGGTCCAGGCACCGGCTCGCGCGAGCCGGCCGAGCGCCTCGCCGGACGCCTCACACTAGAAGGCAGGCCCCGCGCTCCTCCCGCTCTCCCTCAGCCGGAGAGCTGGCGTGAGCGACGAGCCCTCAACCTCCTCCCCTCAGCCGGAGAAAGAGCGAGAGCCGCGAGCCCTCCCTCCGGGAGAGGTCAGGGTGAGGGCGCTCATCGCTCGCGGCGCGCGATATCTCCCGAAGTAACCAAGGGAGGAGGCCGCGCGCCGCGGGAGTCGCAGCGCAGCGAAGGGGCCAGACGGGCCGTCGAGTCTCCTTGGACGAGCGGCCCGCCGGTGCGAAGCAGGCCTCCGCGCAACCGAAGGCGACGTGGGAGAGGGCAGGGGTGAGGGGTCTCGGGGAGAAGCCGCTGACGGATCAGCAAATCAAGGCTGAGTCTTGCCGTCCTCCACCTTCGTCGCGGGGTAGAGCCTCTCGAACTCCGGGTCGCCGTGGAGGGGCGCGAGATCGGGATCGCGCCGCGTCCAGTCGGCGTCCTTGAAGCCCGCATCCCACGCCTTCCGCAGGGCGTCGAGCGATTCGGCCCGCTTGCCGAGATTGGCGAACGTGCAGGCGGCGTTGTAGAGAACGGTGGCTTCATTCGGTCTCAGCACCATCGCCAGGTTCGCCTCGCGGACGGCATCCTCGATGCGCCCCTCCTGGGCGAACATGCCGGCGCGGAGGATCCGCGCCCGCGCGTCCTCCGGCACTTCGCGCAGGTGGTTCTCGAAGGCCTCCAGGAGGCGCTGCCGGACGTGCCGCTTGGCGTCTTCCCTCTTCAGGGCGCCGAGAGCGTTCATGATTGGGATGTAAACGTTGTAGTCGGTGCCCGCCGCCTCGATCGCTTCCTCGGTGAGCGAGGCCACCTCGTCGTACTTGCCGGAGGCGAAGAGCGCCCGCAGCAGGAGGTAGTACGCCCCTTCGCAGTCCCGCTTGCGCGAAATCGCGGCCCGAGTCAGCCGCACGGCGTCCTCGTACTTGCCGCCCGCGTAGAGAATCCAGCCCTGCGAAATGAGGACCTCGGGGATGTCGGGCGCGAGCGCCACGGCTCGCAGCGACGCCGCCTGGGCGCGTTCCATGTACCGCTCCCCGCCCTGGCCGGACCAGTACTGAGCGTGGGCGCAGCCGTTCGCGATCGCCGCCCAGGCGAGGGCGAAGTTGGGATCGAGCGCGACCGCGTTCTCGAACATCTGAAGGGCGAACTCCATGTCCCGGGTCGTGCGCCGGCGGGCATAGCTGCGACCCCGCAAATAGAGGTCGTACGCCTGGAGGTTCTCGGTCGGCTTGGCCGCGAGCTCGGCCTGTTCCTTCGGAGTGACCTTGATGCGCAGCGCCTCGGCGATCTTGTGCGCGATCTCGTCCTGGACCTCGAAGATGTCCGACATCTCGCGGTCGTAGCGCTCCGACCAGACCTGGAAGCCGCTCGCCGCGTCCACGAGCTGAGTGTTGATCCGCAGCCGGTTCCCCGCGCGGCGCAGGCTCCCCTCGAGCGCGTAGTCGGCGCGCAGCTGCCGGCAGACGTCCGCCGCCGTCGCGTTCTGGTCGCGGAAGGCGAGCACCGTCGTGCGCGGGAAGACGTTCAGTCCCTTGATCTTCGAGAGGTCGGTCAGGATGTCCTCGGTGATGCCGTCCCGCAGGTACTCGTCTTCCTTCACTCCCGAGAGGTTCTCGAAGTAGAGAACGGCGATCGAGCGCTCCCCACTCCGGCCCGGCGCCTTCGAGTCGGAAATCGCGGCCGGCCCCGAACGGCTCCCTTCGAGCTTGCGCCGCAGCCGCAGGAGGTCGGTCTTCAACTCCGTCGCCGTCTGGTAGCGGAGGCTGCGGTCCTTCTCGAGCGCCTTCTCCAGGATCGGCGCGAGCGCCGGCGGCATCGCCGGGTTCGCCTCCGAAAGCGGCCGCGGCTCGCGGTTCAGGATCGCGTCGAAGACCACCGCCTGCGTGTCTCCCTCGAAGGGCCGATCGCCGGTGGCCATCTGGTAGAGGATCGCGCCGAGCGAGAAGAGGTCGGTGCGCGCGTCGGTCGTCAGCCCGCGCGCCTGCTCGGGCGACATGTAGTGGACCGTGCCGAACACGGTCCCTGCGGCGGTCAGATCCGCGCCGCGCGGAACCGCGGTCGGAGTGGTCGTCTGAGAACTCGCCGCGTCCGGGTGCTCGAACTTCGCCAGGCCGAAGTCGAGGATCTTCACCTGGCCGCGGGGGGTCACCATCATGTTCATCGGTTTCAAGTCGCGGTGGACGATGCCCTTCGCATGCGCCGCTTCGAGGGCATCGGCCATCTGGATACCGAGATCCAGGAGCCGCCCGATCTCCATCGGCCCCCCGGCGAGCATGGCCGAAAGGGATTCGCCCTCGACGAGCTCCATGACGATGAAGGACTGCCCCGCTTCCTGCTCGATGGCGTGCACGGTGCAAATGCCGGGGTGGCTCAGAGACGAAGCCGCTCGCGCCTCGCGCTCGAACCGCTCGAGCATCGGCGCGTCCTGCGCGAGTGACGATGAGAGAAACTTCACCGCCACGTTCCGGCGCAGGCGCGTGTCCTCCGCCTCGTACACCACGCCCATGCCGCCGGCACCAAGTTCGCGCACGATCCTGTAGTGAGAAACCGTCGTTCCGAGCACCATCTCCTCCTCGGACCTCAACCGCAAGACGACGTCGTTCTGCCGTTGCGTCGACGAAGCGAAACTCTACCGCAATGGGGCAATGGGGTCAGTCCTGATTTCTGATTTCGATTCGTTGCGCAGCTGCGCCGCACCGCCTTCGATCCCCTGGTCGAGGAGGCAGCGGGCCCCCGCGCCTGCATCCGGAAGGCGTGTCGCCCCGACGGCTCAGTGCGGTGTCGGCGTCGGCGTGGGCGTCGAGGTGGGCGGCGCCTTGAGGAACTGCTGAAGAATGTCGAGGGGATCGGTCTTCTTCCCGCTGCCCCCTTCGAGGGCGTCGCCGAGAATTTTTCCGGCGCCCCCCTGGATCCTGTCCCGAGCCTGGCGCGCGAGAACCCGGCGGCCGAGGTCGAGGACGACCGACTCGTCGATCGCCACCTTCGGAGCGGAGACCTGGCCGGACACGCGGAACGGCAGCGAAAGGCGGCCCTGCTCGTCGGCGACGTATCGGCCGGCATTGCCGAGGCTCTTGACGACCGCGGAGCCCAGCGTGACGCGACCCTCGTAGGCGAGCGACCGATCGAAGCCGATCGAGCCGTCCGCGGCGGCGGCGACGTCGCGGCCCGAAAGCGACAGGCCCGGCGTGAAAAGGCGGCCATCCGCGAGGCGAAGCGCCGTCTCGAGCGTCGAGAACCGGGTGGATTGGAGGCTGGAAGGCACCTCGAACCCCGCGACCTTCCCGACCGCGGCGAGCGTGCTCGCGACCTGGGGCATGAGCTCGACGGTCTTGAGCTCGGCGTTGTCGAGCGACAGCTTCCCCTCTCCGCGCGCGGTCTTCGAGAAGTCGTCCCAGGTGAGCCCGCGGCTCTCGACCGACATCTTCGCCGTCAGAGCGCCGGCCAGCACGTTGCGCATCGAGGTGAGCGCCTCCACGAGAGGTTGGGCTTGAACGCCCTGGACGTCGAGGCTGACGCGCGACTCCGACTTCGGGTGCGAAAGATCGGCCTCCACGCGGCCGCTCAGCGCGCCGCCGAAGGCGCGGAGCGTCGGGACCAGGGTGAGAGCGCCCTTGTCCCAGCTCCAGTCGGCGGCGAGGTTCTCGAAGGGCAGCTTCTGGAGGTTGCCCGACGAGGCGGTGATGCGCCCGGTGACCGGTTCCTTTCCCCGCGAGGCGAGTGTCGCGCGAATGGCCGGCGCGGCGAGGAGCGGCTCGCCGCCGCGGCTCACCGAAAACGGCGCGGCATCGACGGAACCCTGCGTTGTCAGGTCGGAGAAGGAACCCGCGATCGACGCCTCGAGCCGCACGCGCCCGGAGAGCTTGACGTCCGCAGGCAGCGACCCGCCGAGACCCGGCAGGCCGGTCACGGTATCGAGCGGGACGTCGCCGGGTGTCGAGATCCGCAGGTCGAGGCGCGGTGTCGCATGGAGACCGTCGATGCCTCCCTCGGCCGTCAGGGGCAGCTTCGCGACGGAGAGCGGCGACTTCGCGACCACGAGAGAGCCGCCCGGCCAGTCAAGCTGCATGGCGAACTTTCCTTCAACCGATGGAACCGCAGTGGACGCCGCCGGCGGAGCGAGAGAGAAGTTGCCGGCAAGCTTCAGCACGCCCAAGATCGCGCCTTCGGCCGTTCCATCGATCGAAAAGACGCCAGGGTCGGAATTCGGTGACGTTCCGAGGTAAGGCTGCAGCCACGAGAGCGCAAGGCGCTTCGCGCCGAAGGTCGCGTGGAGAGGTGCCTGCCCCAGCCCCGCATCCGGATCCGGGGGACCGACGGTGCCCTTCAGCGTGAGGTTCCGGCCGGTCTCGGCGAGGAAACGCGCGGCGAGGTCGAACCGGGCGGCGGACGTCGGGCCGACGTCGGAGACTTCGCCGGTCAGATCGTCGAGGGCGATCGTGATCGTCTCTCCGGGAGAGACCTTCCGATCGACGAAGACGAAACGCCCCCGGGCGATCTGGAGACGCGAAACGAGGAGCGCGGCGACGGAGCGGGCCGCGCCGCCGGCCGGCGCCGGTTTCAAGAGGCCGCCGACGTTCATCGCGCCCTTCGGGTCCCGCTCGATCGATACCGTCGCGCCCTCGAGAACGATCCTTCTCACCTCGACCCGGCGCGAGAGCAGCGGCCAGAAGGCGACCTTCACGGACAGGCGGTCGATGGACGCGAGCGCAGGCGTCTGCCATCCAGGCCTGTTTCGCACCGTGACTTTCTCGATGCGGAACCCGAGGCCGGAGAAGATCTCGAGGCGAATCGCTCCCGCCTCGACCTTTCGGTGCAGCGCCGACTCGGCGGCGCCGAGAATCCGCGCGCGCGCCGAGTCGAGCGAGACGATGGAGGGAAGCGCAAGAAGGAGGACGAGCAGAAGGCCGGCTCCGACAGCGAGGGCGAGCAAGATACGGCGAACGGTGCGCGACATGGAGCGATCCCCGACCGCCACCCTACCTCATCGCGACGACACGGTTCCCCCTCTCCCCGCCGGGGAACGGGGTGCGCGAGGGCCCTCCCCTCACCTCAGTTCAGCGCCGGTCAAGGCCGAGGGCCGCGCCTCGCGAAGCGAACGGCCGGCAGGGGTGAGGGGGGCCGATCGGGGTGAGGGACGTCTCGCCGGTCCACAGTCTGGGAGCCCTCTACCCTCACAGACTGCCAACCTCTCTACTTCCCCACCCTTCGCGCCCTCCCGCTTCGTCCTCGCAACGACAAACGCAGATCGCTCTCCGTCGCAGCCGCCCACTCCCGCATGAATCCGACCGTCGGATTGCTCCCCCAGCGCTCCGCCTGTGCCACCGATTGCTGCGAGACTCCCAGGCGGCCCGCCAGCTCCTCCTGAGTCAATCCTGCAAGCTCCCGCGACGCCCTGAGCAGGTATCCCGCAGGTTCCGGCTCCCAGGCTGGCAGCTTTCCCCAGTTCCGGAGCGCTTTCCATTCCGCATAGGACCGGGGCTTGCGGCGAAGCAATCCCGAGGGAAGCTCCGAGATGAGCCTACGCTTGGGTGAGGCATAGGTTTTCACGGGAGATCCCTGGCCCATCGTTCGAGCTCCTCCGGCGAGACAGACCGGTCGGAGGTGTCTCCGGCGAACCCTCGGAGCTTCTCGTATCCCTTCTGCAGCTTGCGCCGCTGCGCGAGTGACTGGAGCCGCTTCAGGTCGAGTCTGCTCTCCTGAGCCTTCCAGATCAGAAACGCGCTTGCTCCATCAGTCGTCGATCTCCAGAACTGCCAGGCCGCAAGCCGATCGACGATCATGTCCTCTGGGCTCAGAGTGAGCACGGCCGTTCCACCGACATCCAGCACCGCGGTCCGCTCGTCCGCGCCGATCTGACTGCCCGGGAATTCCACGAAGAGCTCCTCCTTCTCATGAATCCAATGGCGTCCTTCCCGACGAAACCCAGCCTCCTCCAGAGCCTTCGAGACGGCCGCCGGCACGCTTCCCACGAAGTCCAGGTCCCCCGTCGTGTAGGCGCCACCGGTGTAGAGCTCGACCGCCGCACCCCCTACGAGAATCAGAGGCGTCGACGGATAGAGTCATTGAATCCAGGCGGCGACCGCCGCGGTCCGCTTGGGTCCCTCGGGAAGGATCAGCGCCTCGCTGAGAGTGAAATTCTTCCTGGATGACACAATGTATATATTGTATCTCTGTTTTTCACCTCTCTCGGCGGGAGAGGCTCCCCTCTTCTCCCTCGCCCCCGTCCTCGGGGAGCTGGGGCGCGCGCGAGGGGTCTCCCCTCGCCTCACTTGAGCGCCGGTCAAGGCCGACGGCCGCGTCCGACGCGAAGCGAGCGGCCGGGCCGGGCCAGGGGAACCCTTCCCCTCTAAGCTGCCGAGCCCTCACCTGCCCTTCCCGACACCGGGAGAGGGAATCCTATAAAGCCTTCTCGAGGTCGCCTTGCTGATATCGCAGTCCCGAAGGATCCGGGAGAGGAGCCCCGGACCGATTGTCTCGCCTGCGTGCACCGGCACTACGGTCGCCCGCCCACCGAGATGCCGAACAAAGTGAAGGCTACCGCGCGTTCTGATGACCTGAAACCCTAGAGAGGAAAGCCGACAGGAGCTGCTTGCCGGTGAGATTCGGCAGCTTCGGCATCACGCAATCGTCAGGCGTTGCACCCCAATGAACTCGAGGTTCTCAATATCCTGGCCCTGAACGGTCAGGCACAGCTCGGCCGCCTCGCGGATGCGCTCCATCAGGTCGTCTAGTGACTTCGCCTGAGTATGACAGCCCTTGAGCTCCGGGATCGAAGCCACGTAATAGCCATCCCGGTCCCGCTCCACGACGACGTTGAATTCCTTCTTCATAGGCTGAACGCTGTACGCCCGCCTGCAGCCTGCAGGGGTAAGGGGCTCTTCCCCTCTCCGCCGCTCCGATTCCCTCTCCCCTCTCAGCGCGGGAGCGGGGGCGCGCGAGGTCCTCTCCCTCTCCCGGTCCCCAGGGAAGAGGAAAAGTGAGGGGCCAGCAAGCCCGAGCTTCACTCGGTGGGATATCCCACTTGACATGGTTCCCACCCGAGCCTAGCATCTTGCCGTGAGCGAATCGACTACGGACAAAGGCATCTATCGCCTGCGCCCTGATTCGAAGGGACGGATCACGCTCGGCAGATTGGCTGAGGGCGTTAGCAGCTACCGCGCGCGCAGGCAGAAGGACGGGAAGATCCTGCTCGAACCCTTCGTGGAAATCCCGGCCGACGAACAGTGGCTGTACAAGAACAGCCAGGCCCTGGAGTCCGTCCAACGCGGTCTGGCAGACGCGAAGGCGGGACGAGTGAAGAGGCTCTCCTTCCGGAAGCACTCCAGATAGCCAGTCCACGGTGCCTTTCGCGATCTTCCTGACCGACAGCGCCAGGACCGCGCTGGAACAGCTCGAGCGCGACGCCGGACTGTCAAAACGTCTAAAAGCGGTTCGGAAGACTCTGGCACTCCTCGAATCGAACCCTCGCCATCCCTCACTTCATAGCCACAAGTTCCAATCGCTCCAGGGACCCAAGGGCGAGGACGTGTTCGAGGTTTACGCCGAACAGGCAACGCCCGCCGCGTATCGCGTCTTCTGGTGCTACGGCCCGAAGAAAGGGCAGATCACCGTCATCGCAGTCACGAGCCACCCCTGAGCGATCTGTCCTCTCCCCGTCACCGGAGGGCTCGGGATGAGGGGGCTCTCCTCCCCCCTACCTCAGCATCTTCTCCAGCTCCGGCGACTTCTTCCCCGTCATCTCCCACCGGATCAGGGACGCCGGTATCAGCCCTCTCGAATTGAAGTCGTCCATGAACGCCTTCATCCGAAAGGCGTCTCCGAGCTGATCCTTGCGCTCCGACAAGAGCTTCTCGATCTCGATCTTCCCGATCAGGTAGCTCGTCCCGTAGCCCGGCTGCTGGAGAAAGAGATGCTGCTCGAAGAAGACCAGGTTCCCGTTCAACCGCAGCCACCCCCGAGGCGTGTTGGCGCAGGCGAAGGCCGCCGCCTCGTCCAGCGTCATCAGGTTGGCCTGCATGAAGAGCTCCCCCAGCGCCCGCGCCGCCCGCTGGGCGACCAGGATGTAGATGAGCTCGCGCGTGCGCGGCCGCGCGTCGAACATCCCGGCCTGCATCATCCATTCTTCCCAGTTCGTCGCGTGCCCCTCGGTGCGCGTGTTGAACATGTTGTAGAGGAGCACTTCCCGGCGAATCGGGTCGGAAGGCGGCTCGTTGACCATCCAGGCCTTGTCGAACCAGTGGTACCCGTGCGTGCGCATGACCTCGGGGTCGCGGTAGTCGACCTCCGTGAAGAACTCGTAGGGCGGCGGGCTGTAACTCCCGATCCGCGCGCGCAGGGCCGGGTCCATATAGGGCTTGATCGTCAGGATCTCGTGATCCTTCAAAAACGCCATGTACTCCGTGACCCCGTCGTTGAATTTCTTGTCGTACTCGGCGGCGTTGCCGGCAACCGGCTCCTGCACCGGCAGCTTCGAGTTCTTGAGTTCCTCCATCGCAAGCAGCGCCTTCGACCGCGCGAGCTCCCGCTCCATGAGCGCCACTTCTTCCGACCACGTGTACGTGACGAGCTGGACGTTCTTCAGATACCAGTTGTAGTTCTCGATTCCGACACCCGACGGCCCGACCTTCGACGGCGCCTTGGAATCGAGCCACGCCGCGAAATCGTCCGTGGCCCGCTTCGCCTTCTCGACGTCGGCGGCGAGACCGGCCGGCCTGCCACCGAGCTTGCCCGCGAGCTTCGCGAGCTCGCCGCTCTGCTGCTTGATGACCTTAGCTCCGTAGATCCAGAGGTCCCGCCCGTTGCCGGTCAGGTTCGTCTTCGCCTGCGCAAGATGCCTCGGGATCGCGCGGATGCCGGCCGAAATCTGCGCCGCGCTCTCCGGCGTCAACGGAAACTGGTAGCTCCAGACCTCGACCGCGCCGAGCGCGAACGGCCCCTCCCGCGCCGGCTGATCGCTCTCCTCCCCGAACACCGTGACGTAGAAGCCCGGGTTGTTGGCCCAGGGCTTCAAGACGCGGTGATCGAAGTCGAGCCCGTTTAGCTCCGCGCGGACGATGTAGTAGTCGACCTGCTGCGGGATCGGCCATCCGCTCGGATCGATCGCCGCGAGCCGCTTTCGGTAGTTCTGCAGCTCATGCTCCTGCGCCGCCATCGCCGCGGCCGTGTAGTCCGGCACACCGTTGACCAGCTTCGGCTTCTGGAAGGCCCGGAAGTCCTTGAAGAAGGAGGCCAGATCCTCAAAGCGGCCACCAGCCGGCCCCGGCGCCGCCGAAGCGGTTCCTCCGTTCATCAGCACTCCCGCAAACAAACAGACCGCCATCAACAACACCGATGGATTGCTTGAAATCATGCGGCGGATTCTATGTTGAGCCGTTTTCCGTCGCCGTCGTCTTCGGGCGGAGCGGGGGTGCGCGAGATCCTCTCCCTCTCCCGACGGGAAGAGGGTCGGGGTGAGGGGCACTCCCCTCGCCTCACTTCAGCCCCG
>DATKAE010000102.1:0-15799 GCA_035498405.1 Thermoanaerobaculia bacterium
CAGGTAGGACACCTCCAGGTAGCTGCACTTCTCCGCAAGCTGCTCGATCGGATACCCCCGATACCGCAGAATGCCCTTGTCCCCGTCGATGTAGGTGATCCGACTCGTGCACGAAGCCGTGTTCATGTAGGCCGGGTCGTAGGACATCAGCCCAAAGTCCCCGGGACCCGTCTTGATCTGACGCAAATCGAGCGCCCGAATCGTCCCATTGGCGATCGGAACATCGTAGGAACGACCCGTCCGGTGATCCACAATCGTCAAGGCATCTCGCGGACCCTCGACACTGGCAGACGTCTTCTCGGCGGTCTTGACTTCGGCGGTAGCCATCGGAAAGCTCCCTCCACCGCGATTATATTGACCACGAACCGCAACCCCTGATGCAAAACACCCAGATTAAGATGAGGCGATGGAGCCACGGCACCTGGCCGCCGATCAGGATGCAGCGGCGGAGCGGCGGAGCGACACCAGCCCCTCGGCAGACCCCGCGGATCCCCGTGCCGGCGGCTGGCCGAGCCTCCGTATCGGCGCGGGCAGGCCCGGCGTCGACGAGGCGGGCAGGACCCTCGCCACGCGATCGACGGCCTCGAGCTACGACCTGGTGCCCTACGACAGCAAGGCCATCAAGGGAACCCATCCCGACCGGATGGCAACGGTCGCCGCCCTCTACGGGTTAGATGCCCCGCCGCTCTCCCGCTGTCGCGTGCTGGAGCTCGGTTGCGCGCGAGGCGACAACCTCATGGCCATGGCGGTCAGCCTTCCGCACGCCTCGTTCCTGGGCATCGACGCCTCGCCGCGCCAGATCGAGGACGGCAAGAAGCGGCTCTCTGCCACGGGACTCGGCAACGTCGAGCTTCGCCAGGCCGACATCCTCGAGCTCCGCGCCGATATCGGGGAGTTCGACTACATCATTTGCCACGGCGTCTACTCCTGGGTCGCTCGCCCGGCGGCGGACCGGATCCTGGAGCTCTCCGCTCGCCACCTTTCTCCGAACGGTGTCGCGTACGTCAGCTACAACACGTATCCGGGTTGGTACGCGAAGATGATGCTCCGCGAAATGATGCGCTTCCATGTGTGCCGCTTCTCGGACCCCGCGGAGCAGACCGCCGAAGCGCGAAGACTGATTCATTTCCTCGGTGCGCACGCGAGAGAGGAAGAGGGGACGTACCGCGCGCTCTTCAAGACATTTGCCGAGCATTTGGACGAAGTCGCCGACTACTACCTCTTTCACGAGTTTCTCGAGGAGCACAACGAGCCCGTGACCTTCAGGGAGTTTGTCGCTCGCGCCCAGGCCGCCGGCCTTCAGTACGCAGGCTCCGCCAGCTCCAGCCTGTGGGAGCAATTCCTTCCGGACGACGTGAAGAAGGCTCTTTCCCAGATACCTGACCGCATCTCTCGCGAGCAGTACCTGGACTACCTGAGCAACCAGACCTTTCGCCGCAGCCTGCTGTGCCATACCGGCGTGCCGCTGCGCGACGAGCCCTTGGCCGACGCCGTCTCCGCCCTTCAAGCCACCGCGCGCACAAAGCCGATGCGACCCAACGTCGACGTCTGCTCGAATGAGCCCGAGCAGTTCCTCATGTGGGACGAAACGAAATTCACCACGAGCCGCCCCTTGATCAAGGCCGTGCTCGTGACGCTCGCCGAGCATGTTCCGCACTTTCTCGGATTCGATTCCCTCTGGAAGCTTGTTCGCGCGCGCCTCGGTGGCGCCGAACCGAACGCCGTGTCCGGGGACCTTGCGCAGGTCCTTCTGGTCGGGTACCGAGCAGGCATCCTCGACCTCTCACGGACCCCACCCGCCTTCGCTTCGGACGTCTCGCAACGTCCCCTTGTCAGCGCTCTCGCGCGGATCCAGGCCGCCGAGGACGAGTACGTGTCCACACTCCTGCACGGCACCATGAAACCGGATGACCTCGAGCGCTTCGTTCTTGGGTGTCTCGACGGCACCCGAGACCCAGCCGCAGTAACCGACATGTTCGCTCGCAACATCGAAAGCGGGGCCTACGAACTCACCGACCCGACGGGCGCAGTCGTGACCGAGCCGGAGAGAATCCGTGAATTCGCGCAGGAGGCGATTCCGGCCGCCTTGTCCCGCCTGGCCGGCGCTCACCTGCTGATAGCGTAGTGGTCGCCCGGGGCTTGCTCGCGATGCGTGCCTCCTCCGCTGCTCGAGTCGTCGTGGAACATGCCCGTCTACGCATCAAAGGGGGACGCCTGCTTTGACCGATCGCGATCGCGCGGGTCCCTCCGGCGCCGCGGCACCAACCGGCGGCGGCCGAGCGGGCGCGAGCTACGACGCCGTTCCCTACCACAGCCACGCCATCCCGAACACGAACCCTGACGCGCTGGCCACGATGGGAACCTTGTTCGGCATGCGCCCGGCGGCGGTCGAGACTTGCCGGGTGCTCGAGATCGGATGCGCCGGAGCCGGGAACCTCGTGGCCATGGCGCTCCCCCTGCCCCAGGCCCGGTTTCTCGGAATCGACGCGTCGCCGCGCCAGATCGAAATGGGCCGCGCCCTCGCCGCGGAGACCGGCGCCGGCAACGTCGAGCTCGCGGCAATCGACCTCGAGGAGTTCCCCTCGAACTCCGGCGAGTTCGATTACATCGTCTGCCACGGCGTTTACTCGTGGGTGTCGCCCTCCGTGCAGGACCGGATTCTCGATATCTTCGCGCGACACCTGGCGCCTCAAGGGATTGCCTACTTGTCCTACAACACGTTCCCCGGTGGCCACCTGCTGCTGATGGCGCGCGAAATGATGCGCTTCCACGTGCGACAGATTCCGGATCCCGCCGCGAGCATCGCGCAGGCCCGCGTTCTTCCCGAGTTCTTGGAAGCCTTCGCGTACGACCGGCAGGGCTTCTACCAGAAGTTTCTCGAGAGCCTGTCCAAGGAGATCTCCGAGTCGCTCGATTCGTACGTCTTCCACGAGTATCTCGAGGAGCACAATTCACCGGTCTACTTCGCCGACCTCCTCTGGCAGTGCGCCCGCAAGGGGCTTCAGTACCTCGCTCCCTCGAGCTTCATCGCCTGGGAACACAACCTTCCCGACGCCCTGAAGCAGGCCCTCGACCGGCTCTCGAACCGGATCATCCGCGAGCAGTACCTCGACTTTCTGTCGAACCGGGGTTTCCGCCAAACGCTCCTATGCCGCGCCGAGCTCCCCATCGCGCAAGCCCCGCGGTTCGAAAGCGTCGAGCCGCTCCAGGCTCGGGGGCGAGCACGACACGTTCGAGAGAATCCCGACGTCTGCTCCGAGACGGAGGAAGAGTTCTTCACGCTGACCGACGACCGTCTCACGACCCGCCGTCCGCTGGTCAAAGCGACCCTGAAATTGCTCTCGGACGCGCGGCCCCGGGCGATCCCCGTGGAGGCGCTCCCGTCGATTTTGGCGGCGCCTCTGGCGGGCGGAGCCGACGCCAGCGCGGAGCTTAGCGAGCTCGCCCGCGTCCTCCTTCGCTGCCACACGGCGAACCTCGTGACCTTGCACACCTGGTCTCCGTCCTTCGCCGACACCCCCGGAGCCCGCCCACTCGCGAGCCCTCTCGCGCGCCTTCAGACGGCCCGCGGCGAGCCCGCGGTGAATCTCTGGCACGAGTCTCTCGATCTCGAGGATCTCGACCGGATCGTGCTGCGGTTGCTCGACGGCACCCGGGACCGCGCGGCCATCAAGGAGGCGTTGGGCGCCGCCGTCTCCGATGGGAGCGTCGGAGTCGAGGACTCGGCTGGCAAGCCGCTCGAGGATCCCGGGCAGGCGCGTCGCGTCGTCGCCTCGGCGCTCGAAGAGAGCCTCGAGCGGCTCGCGAAAGCTTGTTTGTTGACGGCGTGAGCCAGTCGCACGGTGCCGAGGCCGGGGCCTCATAATGGACGAGCCCTCGATGGAGACCCTGAGCCTGCAAGACCGGTATGCGCCCCGCGACCGTTGCTTCGGTTGCGGGCCATCGAACGAAAAGGGCCTCAGAATCAAGAGCTTCGTTCAGGGGGACGTGGTGGTCTGCGACTGGCGCCCGGAGCCTCATCACGCGGCCTTCGAGGGGATTTTGAACGGCGGCATCTGCGGCGCCCTTCTCGACTGCCACAGCAACTGGACCGCCGCCTACTACTTCATGCGCCGGTCCGGCGCGGACACCCCGCCCTGCACGGTCACCGCCGATTTCCACGTGCGGCTGAAAAAGCCCACCCCAATGGACACGGTACTGCGGCTGACGGCTCGAGTCGTCGAATCCTCGGAGGACCGAGCGGTCGTCGAGGCGACCCTGGAGGCGCAGGGCCAGACGACGGCGACCTGCCGGGGAACGTTCGTCGCCGTGGGCGAGGGCCACCCCGCATTTCACCGCTGGTAACCTGGAGGCGCGCTGGGGTTAGACTTCACGTGTTTTTGCTCTCCGGGGCGGCGAGCGGCAACGAGCCGGGGGCCCTCCCGAGGCGGAAGAGGAGTAAGCGATGGCAGAACATCTCCACGGTTACCCCCGATGCGAAACCCCGGCCGGAACTTCCTGCACGAGCTCGGACCTGCACTTCGAGGAGTGCAAGAATCACGGCGCGCTGCGCAGCTGCGAGGCCAGCGTCGTGGACGGAATTCCGACCGGGCAGTATCGCTGCGTTCACGATGACGCGCCGGCCAAGCCCGCAAGGAAGCCGGCGGCCAAGGCCAAGCCGCGCCCGAAGAAGAAGCCGGCAGCGAAGCCCAAGCGCCGCGCCAAGAAGGCCGCGAGGAAGCCGGCCAAGAAGGCACGCTCGGCGCCTCGGAAGAAAGTGAAGAAAGCGGGCGCCCGACGCGGCGGCGCCAAGAAGGGCGCCCGTAAGAAGAAATAGCCGGCCGGGCTCGAAGGCCCTCGCGGTTCTCGCGGGGGCCTTCGTGTTCCTGCGGCCGTAACCCGGCTACCGGTCGTCGACGCCGCTAGCTGCGCGCTCCGGTCGCCTTCACGAGCTCGATGTTGCCGTTGCTGTCCGTCAAGCGGACCTCGCAACGCCCGTCGCCGATCCTGCCCGTCAAGGCGTCCCCGCCGATGCCGCCCGAAACACCGATGGGAAGCTCGGTCGAGACCTTGCCGAAGGAAGTTCGCGCCGTGACGCTGTAACCGCCCTGCGGATCGAGCGCCAGACGGATCGGCCCAAACGAGGTCTTCAACTGAATCCGCGCGCACGGCTTGCCGGCCGGCACGTAACTGCGAACGTCCACCGCGCCGTTCTGGTTGTCCACGTCTACCGGCCCGGCGATCGCCTCGAGCGTCACCGGGGCGAAGGAGGTTCGCACGGTCGCGCCGCCGCTCACACCGGAGGCGTGCACCGCGCCGTTGGAGTTTTCCACCGTCAACTCGCCCTCGATTCGCGTGGCCTGCACCTGGCCGAAGCTGGTCTTGACGTAGGCCGAACCTCCGATGCCCTCGAGCATCACGCGTCCGTTTCCGGAGACCACCTTGGCACCCTTCTTCACGCGGGTGAGATTGGTCTCGCCGAAGGAGTTGCGCACATCGGCCGACCCCTCGACGTTGGCCAGTGTGACGGCCCCGTTCGCGTTCGAGACGGTCGCCTCGCCCCCGATCCCCGCTGCGTCGACCTCGCCGAAACGGGTCGTCAGCTTCGCAGACCCCTTCGCCTCGCGGACGCGGATCCGGCCGTTCGAATTCTCGACCTCCACTGCCCCGCCCACATCGGCCAGGTCGACTGAACCGAACGTGTTGCGCACGCTGACGCCCTCGGCCACCTTGCGGCCGCTGACCTGGGAATTGCTGCCGGTGGCCGAGACCGCTTTGCCCATATCCGAAAAGGTGAGAGCCCCGAAGCTCGTCGAAAGCTCCGCCCGGCCACCCACGCCCGCAACTGTGACGGCGCCATTGCTGTTCTGAACCCCGAGGTCCCCCGCGACGTTACGGACGTCCACTTTCCCGAACGAGGCGGTCAAGCTGGCGGCGGCACCCGCGCCGTCGAGAGACACGTCGCCGTTGCTGCTCGAGATCGCGCACCTCTTGCCGACTTTCGTGACCGCCGTGCGCCCGAATCGATTCCGAAGGTCGAGCTCACCTTCCACGTCCGCGGCCGTCACGGCGCCGTTCCCGTTGACCACCGTCGCATCTCCCGCGTTGCCGTTGAGCTCGATCGCACCGAAGGAGTTCTCCAGCCGCTGCGGACCCGCGCCCCCGCGAAAGGAGAGCTTGCCATTGGAGTTGACGACGTCGCCGGCCGCCTTGAGGCCCGAGACGGACACGTCGCCGAACCGGTTTCGCAAGGTCAAGGGGGCCGCCTCCGGCATCACGATCTCGTAGTCGACCGAGTACGAGACCTGGCCGAAGGGAATCAGGCTCAGGCCCCTGTTCGGATACACCGTCTTGACCGAGACGCCGGCGGCCGTCGCCTCCACGTCGATCCGAATCTCTTGCGCGAATCTTTCGGCCTCCTCCCGGTTAGGAGACGAAACCCGGATGGCGGCATCGACGCGCACGACCGGCGACGGATGCGTCGTGATCACGATGTCTCCGTGGCTGTGGTCGATCGACAGCTTCTGGCCGGCCGGCAGCGGCAGGGACTTCTGGAACTTCCGCAGCGATTCCTCACGGCCCCCAGCGCCTCGGGCCGGCGCCGCGACGGCCGCGAGCAGGAGCCCGGCCGCGAGAGCGCGGATCAAGCGAGGCGGGGAGGAGCGGACGGCGTTTGGGCGGATCATGATTGGCCTACCTTCATCAAGTCTTGCAGGGTGCGTTGCTTCTCGCGATACATGGCGAGCAGCTCCTTTCGCAGGTGCGTGTTGAAGCGGTTGCGCTCGATCTCGCCTCGCATCTCCGCGATCTCGGAGTCCAGAAGCATCAGCTTCTCGCGATACGCCGCCGCGAGCGGCGACTTCGGGTCCGCCAAGAGCGGGCCGGCGACCCGCGACAGCTTCTCGATGGAAGTCAGGTAGACGGTCTCCGCGCTCTCGACCTCGGACAGGGCTTTCTCGGTCAGCAGAGGATCCCGGCCGAAGGACGGGCTGGCGAGCGGTTCTCGCCCAGCGCCCTCGCGGAAGACACGGACGCCCACCATCGAGAGGGCGACGAGGGCAGCCAAGGCCGCGGCCGGCAACCAGCGGAAGCCTCCCGCCCCGTGCGCCCGCGCGGGCCGCCGAGCGATCGGCTCGGCTGGCGGCGTCTCTGCGACGGCTCGTGCGATTGCCTCGAAGAGACCCGGGCTCTCCCAAGCCTTGCGCAGCGCCGGCGCCGCTTCCCCGATCTCCCGCCAGAGGGCGATGCGCTCCCGGCACTCGGCGCACTCGGCCGCATGCATCTCGAGCTCGGCCCAGGCCTTCGGATCTTCGCGGCGGGTTGCCCGCTCGAAGCGACCGCAGCTCCGCCCGTTCACGTGAGCGACCGCCCGCGGCCTCGCCAGAGAAGACTCTGCAGCTCGCGCCGCGCGTCGAAAAGCAGCGTGCGCGAGGTCGCCTCGGGAATCTCGAGCACCTCGCCGATCTCACGGTGGGTCAGACCCTCGACCGCCGAAAGCAGGAACACCGTCCGGAGCCGCTCCGGGAGGCGCGACAGCGAGTCTTCGAGCTCCAGACGCAAGGGATGGTCCGTTCCCGGGGCCGGAACGTCCAGGCGCGCGTCGTCGGCCGCCGCCTTGCCCTCCGTTTCGGGGCGGCGCCGGCGGCGCCGCATCGTGTCGTAGCAGGTGTTGAGCAGGATCCGGTACAGCCACGTGGAGAGGCGCGCGCCCGCGCGGAAAGCGCCGGCGCCGCGATGGACCTTCAGGAAGGACTCCTGAACCGCGTCCTCCGCATCGGAGACGCTGCCTAAGAGATTGAAGGCGATGCTCTTCATGCGTCCCGCCTGCGTGGCATAGAGGCGCTCGAAGGCCGGGGCCTCCCCCCGCCGCAGGCTCTCGAGAAGCTCGTCCTCGGTGATCGGCGGGAGCTCGGGTACGCTTCCTGGCAGGGCAACCTCCTCCAATAGCGAGGGAAACTCGCGCGAAGACTCCAACGGCCTGTCACCCTCCGGTCCTCGGAAAACTCATCCGACCGTTAGACGCCGTCGAGCGACGAACCGTTTGGAAGGGAATACGAAAAAGCGACCGGCAGAGTCTAGCGTCCGGCAGACCCCGCGAGCCGGACTAAGAGCTGGGTCTCACCAGCCGACCGGCTTGTCCCGGTTCTGCTCGTCCAGCCACCTCTGGAGCGGCGCGAAGTAATCGTGGATCGCTCCGGCATCCATTCGGTCGGACCCGGCCACGACGAGGAGCGCCTCCGGCCACGGCTTGGAGCAGCCCATCTCGAGCATGCGCTTGAGCGCCGCGCCCGCCGACTGGCTTCCGTAGATCGAGCAGCGGTGGAGCGGGCCCGCGCAGCCGGCGACTCGCGCGAGCCCGCGATGGAACTGGAACTGCAGGATGTCGGCCAGGAAATAGCGCATGTAGGGCACGCCGGCCGCAACGTGGTACTTGGCCGCCGGATCGAAGTCTTCCTCGCTGCGCGAGGCCGGCGGGGCCACACCCTGGTACTTGCGGCGGAGCTCCCACCAGGCCTGGTTGTACTGCTTCGGCGTGATCTCCCCCGAGAAGACCCTCCACCGCCACTGGTCGATCAAGAGGCCGAAGGGAAGAAACGCCACCTTGTCCAGGGCGCGCGAAAGCAGCAGGCCGATGTCCTTGGAGGAGTGGGGGGACTTCTCCAGTAGCCCGAGGCGCACCAGGTACTCCGGCGTCACCGACAGCACGATCGTGTCGCCGATCGCTTCGTGGAACCCGTCGTTGGCGCTCTCGCGGAAGAGATACGGCTGCCGGTTGTAGGCGCGCTGGTAGAAGTTGTGGCCGAGCTCGTGGTGGATGGTCGTGAACATCTCGGCGGTGATGTCGATGCACATCTTGATCCGCAGGTCGTCGACCGTGTCGACGTCCCAGGCGCTCGCGTGGCACACCACTTCGCGGTCGCGGGGCCTGACGAAGAGCGAGCGCTCCCAGAAGGTCCTGGGAAGCGGATCGAAACCGAGGGATGTGAAGAACTCCTCGCCGTAGCGCACCATCTGCCGTGCGTCGGTTCCGCGCGACTTCAGAATGGCCGTCAGGTCGTAGCCCGGGTCGGCGGCCGCCGGTGCGACGATCGGATACACGTTCTCCCAGCTCTGCGCCCACATGTTTCCGAGCAAATGAGCGGGGATGGGCCCGTCGGCGGGCACGACCGCGGCGCCGTACTTCTCCCGCAGCTTCCAGCGCACGTAGGCATGGAGCGACACGTAGAGAGGCCGGACCTGCTCCCAGAGATGATCGAGCTCGCGCGCGAAGTCACTCGGCGGCAGGTCGTACTTCGAGCGCCACATCGCTCCCGTGTCGGCAAAGCCCAGCTCCCGGGCTCCCTTGTTGGCGAGCGCGACGTACCGCTCGAAGGGCCCTCGCATGACCGGTCCGATCGCGTGCCATCCTCGCCAGAGGTCGAGCATTTCGCGAGCGTCGCGGCTTCCCGCCATGATCTTCGTGATCTCCTCCAGGTCGAGGCTCTTCTCTTTTCCCTCGGGGCAGTACTTCCCCTTTCCATAGGCGCTCTCCATGGAGGCGGCGATGCGCGTGAGCTCCTCGCTCTCAACGGGATCGGCGGGAGTCGCGAGCGTCAGGGCGTTCTTCACGAGCTTCATCTTCCGGGCGAGATCTGGGGGGAGCTCGACTCCTTGGAACCGCGCGGCCTTCTTGGCGTACTCGGCGGTCGACGCGATCAGCCTCTCGTTCGCCTGCGCGGCCAGGATCTCGGTGTCATCGGTGATGTAGGTGGACTGCACCCAACCGGCGCGACTCGCGTTGACCGAGAGGACCAGGAGCTTCGCCTCGGCCTCGTCCAGGAAGGCACGGGCTTCCTCGGCGGTCGGGGGGCGAACGGCGCCCTGTCGCACTCGAGCGGCCTCAGTCTCGCCGGCGGCCGATGGAAGGAGAACGAAGAAGAACTCCGGCGCGGCTTTGCGGCAGCGTATCGGGAGCGCCGGCAACTCCTCGCATCACGGGGGCGCAGTTATATCAGCACCAAGGGCGTCATCCGCTCCGTACGAAGTCGATGAAGCCTCGCTCGACATCCGTCGACATGAGCTTGACGCGGACCCGCTCGCCGACCTCGAGGCCCTCCCAGCCCTGTTCGAGCTTGCCCTCGACGGGAGGATCGAAGATCCGCACCCACGTGCCCTTTTCGGAGGCGCCGGTCACGATCGCGTCGAATCGCTGGCCGATCCGGTGCTCGAGCAGGAGCGCCGCCGCGGACTTGCGAACCTGCCGCTCGACTTTTTCCGCGGCGTCCTCCATCTCGGTGCAGTGCTGCGCCAGGGACTCGAGCGCGGATGAATCGCGCGGCGGGTCGCCCGAGAGCGCCGCCTTCAGAAGTCTCTGCGTGACGAGGTCGGGATAGCGCCGGTTGGGGGCCGTCGAGTGAGTGTAGTCCTTGACGGCCAGGCCGAAATGGCCGACCGCCGCCTGCCCGGGACGCTCGACGACGTACTCACCCGAGCCCATCAGCTTGATGATCACGAGCGAGAGATCCGGGAAACGCAGCGGATCGGCCCGGCGCCGCCGCGCCAGGAACTCTTCGAGCGCCCGGTTGTCCGGATCGGGAGGAAGCCGCTCGCCCAGCTCGGCCGCCACCTTCACGATCCCTTGCCAGCGTTCGGGCGACCGGACCACGCGGCGCAGGGACGGGATGCCCCGGTCCGCCAGAAACCGCGCCGTCACGCCGTTGGCGGCGATCATGAAGTCCTCGATCAGCTCGCGCGCCCGGTTCTTCTTCTCGACCTGCAGCTCCACCAGGCGATCCCCTTCGAAAACGGACCGCGGCTCGATCGTCTCGAGCTCGAGCGCTCCCTGCTCATAGCGGAGCCGGCGGAGCCGCTGCGCGGCGGCATCCTGGATTCGGAGCTGCGCGGCGAGCTCCTCGGATTCCGCGGCGCGCCCGGGCAGAGGCGTCTCTCCCTCCAGGCCCGCGCCGACCGCGGCGTAGGCGAGCTTCGCGTGGTTGCGGACCGCCGCGCGGTACACATCGGAGGCTCGAAGCTCGCCGTCTTCGGTCACGACCATGTCGACGATCATCGCGGCGCGGTCGCTGTCCTCGTTCAAGGAGGTCAGATCCGTCGAGAGCTTGGGGGGCAGCATTGGGAAGATCTGCGCCGCCGTGTACACCGACGTCGTGTTGTGACGGGCGTGCGCGTCCAGCGCCGAACCCTCGGCGACCAGCCCGTCGACGTCCGCGACGGCCACACGGATCCGGACGGCGCCGTCAGAGAGCGCCTCGGCCACGGAAAGCTGATCGAGATCCCGCGAGTCGTCGTTGTCGATCGACACCCACGCGAGCCCCCGCAGGTCCTGCTGCGCCGGCGCAGGGACGGGCTCCGGTTTGCGCAAGGCGTCGAGCTCGGCCAAGGCGTCCCGCGAGAAATCGGGCCAGAGCCCCCGTTCCGTCATCGCCCGGCGGGCAATCTCCTTGAGGTCGCTTCGGTGGGATCCCCGGCCGCCGGACACGCGGCGAGTGTAACAACCTCCCGCGCCCGCCGAATCCCCGCCGCATTCCCCCGCGCGGAAATAAGATTCCGGCGTGACGACCTCCCAGCGCGCGCCCGCCTTCTACGCGAAGGTGTCGATCGCGGCGGCCCTCGTGACGATCGGCCTGAAGATCGCTGCCTGGCAGCTGACCGGATCGGTCGGCCTCCTTTCCGACGCGGCGGAATCCGTCGTCAACCTCGTGGCGGCACTCATCGCTCTCTGGGCGCTGACCATCGCGGCGCGCCCTCCCGACGAAGCCCACGCCTTCGGGTACACCAAGGCCGAATACTTCGCGAGCGGGGCCGAGGGCTTTCTGATCCTGGCCGCCGCCTTCGGGATCGCAGTCGCGGCGTGGGGCCGGTGGCAGAACCCAAAGCCGATCACCGACGCCTGGGTCGGCATCGGCGTGTCCGCCGCCGCCTCGCTCGTCAACGGCGCCGTGGCCGCGGCGCTCTGGCGCGCCGGCAACCGCCTGCGCTCCATCACGCTGCGCGCCGACGCGCACCATCTTCTGACCGACGTCTGGACCTCGGCGGGCGTGATCGTCGGCATCGCCCTGGTGGCTCTGACCGGCTGGCTGCGCCTGGACCCGCTGATCGCCTTCGCCGTGGCGGTCAACATCGTCTGGACCGGCTGGAAGCTCGTCCGCGAGACGGGGCTCGGCCTGCTCGACCAGTCGGTGCCCGAGCAAGAGCGCCAGGAGATCACGGAGGCTCTCACTCCCTTTCAGGAGGAGGGGATTCTGTTCCACGCGATCCGAACCCGAGTCGCGGGCCCGCGGCGCTTCGTCGAGATGCACGTCCTGGTCCCGGGCAACTGGACGATCCAGCGCGGCCACGACCTGTGCGAGTCGATCGAGTCTGGTGTGCGGAAAGCCCTGCCGCAGACGACGGTCTTCACGCACCTCGAGCCGCGGGAGGACCCCGTCTCCTGGGACGACCGCGGCCTCGACCGGTAACCGGCAGCCTCGAAGGCGTCACTTCGCGGCGGCGCCGCCCCCGGCTCTTTCCGACGCGACCCAGGAGTCCACCCGCGCCGACAGGACGTCGAGCGGGAGCGCCCCGGCATCGAGGACCGTGTCGTGGAACTTGCGGATGTCGAAACGATCGCCCAGCTCCTTCTTCGAGCGCTCCCGCAGCTCCAGGATCTTCAGCTGCCCGATCTTGTAGGCGAGGGCCTGGCCGGGGTCGGAAATGTAACGGTCGGTTTCGCTCTGCACCTCGACCTCGTCGATCGCCGAGTGGTCGTGGAAGAACTCCACGACCTGCTGCCGCGTCCACTTCTTCGAATGGAACCCCGTGTCCACGACGAGGCGGATGGCGCGCAGCATCTCGTCCTGCAGCCGCCCGTAGTCGTTGTACGGATCCTGGTAGAAGCCCACCTCCTTGCCCAGCCGCTCCGAGTAGAGGGCCCACCCTTCCATGAAGGCCGTGTAGCCGGCCTGCTGGCGCTGCGGGGGCAGATCCTCCAGCTCCTGAGCGATCGCGATCTGCAAGTGATGCCCGGGAACGCCCTCGTGGTACGCGGTTGATTCCATCGAGATCGTCTTGCGGGATTCGGGGTCGCTCGTATTGACCATGACGTGGCCCGGGCGCTTCCCGTCCGGCGTGCCCTGGTCGTACTGCGCGCCGGCGGCCTCTTTCTCCCGAAACGCCTCGACCGGCATGACGATGCAATCGGCCTTGGGCAGGCGGCCGAACAGCTTCGGCAGCTCCGCCTTCATCTGGGCGATGTACTTGCGGTAGAGATCGAGGATCTCCTCGCGCGAGTGGGCGCGGAGTTTCGAATCCTTCGCGATCGAGGCATTGAAGCTCTTCAGGTCCGAATAACCGAGCTTCCGTGCGATCTCGAGCATCTGCTTCTCGAGAAGTGCCACTTGCTCGAGGCCGATCTGGTGGATCTGCTCGGGCGTCAGATCGGTCGTCGTCTGGGTCTTGACGGCCGCCGCGTAGCGGGCGGCGCCGTCGGGTAGCGACCACATCCCGGGTTCGCTGCGCCCCCTGGGCGCGTACTCCTCCTTCACGAAGGCGGCGAACTTCGCATAGGCCGGCAAGACGGAATGCACGATGGCCGAGAGCATCGACTCGCGAAGCCGCGTCCGGTCGGAGTCGGAGAACGACTTCGGCATCTTCTCGAGCGGCTGTGCGAACGGGGTTTCCTCCGGCTTCTGCTCCGCGATCCGCTCGCACTGCACCGACACCTTCTCGAGCAGGAACCGCGGCGGCATCAGCCCATCCGCCATCCCCTTGCGCATCTGAATCGCCGTGTCGTCGAACATCTTCGGCAGCTGCTTCAGGCGCGCGATGTAATCGTCGTAGTCCTTGACGGAATCGAAGGGAAGCAGTGTGACGAGCTGCGCCGCGCCGAGGTGGATTCCGCCGATCTGGCTGACCGGCATCTCCCAGTTCTTGAAGTGAGCGTTGTCGAGCTCCTCCTTGAAGGCGCGGACGAGCAGCGTGCGTGTCAGCGCCTCCTGGTCCGGAAAGCCCGTCGGGTCGATCGCCTCGAAACGGCCCAGGAATTCCCTGGTCTTGGCCAGGTCGTCGTCGATCGCCTTCTGGGAGAAGTCCGAAACCTTGTCGTTCCAGCGCTTGTCCCCCAGGATCGAGGCGAACTCGGGGCTATGAGAGAGCGTGTACTCCCACTGCTCGGCGAGCAACGACTGGAACGCCTTCCGACGTGCCTCGACGTCCCCGGCTGGCGGCGTCGCGGCTCCCGCGGAGATCGCAAGGCTCACTCCGAGCACTCCCCACGGAAGAAATCGGCGCATGGATCCTCCTTTGCTGCCGATGTTGCAGCCGAAAAACGGATACGGCTACCCGCCCCAAAGGTTCCCACGCTCGTCCCGCCGAACATCTAGAATCTCCCGCCGTGATGGCCTTTCGCCGCGCCGGAGTAGGCTACCCCGCGGCCGCGCTTCTCGTCGCGCTGACGATCGGACTGCTCAAGCTCTTCCGGGGCTTGAACGAGTCCTCGGTCGCCCTGCTCCTGTTGCTGGCCGTGTTTCTGGCCGCCTGGATCTGGCAAAGCGGTCCGGGAGTCCTCGCCGCGATCCTCGCCACGGCCGGCTTCAACTTCTTCTTTCTCCCCCCGATTCACACCTTCACCATCCAGGATCCGCGCAACGTGGCGGCGCTGTTCGTCTTCCTCGTCTCCGGACTCCTCATCGGCCGGCTGTCGGCCCTCTCCCGACAGAGGCTTCACCAGGTCGAGGCCGAGCGCCGGGACCTGGCCACCCTCACCCGTCTTTCTCAAGCCTTCATGGCCGACACCAACCGCGAGTCCCTGATGGGTGTCGTCGCCGACCGGATCCGCGACGCCATGCAATGTGAACAGGTTTCCCTCTGGCTGGCGCACGATGGCGGCGATGTGGCACAGGTCGTCGCGACCCCGGGCGTCGCGGTTCGCCGGGACCTGGTCGAGCTCGCCTATCGTCAGGGCAACTCCGCCGAGTTCCCCTCAGACCTCGGCGGGACCGACATCTACCTGCCCGTTCCCGTCGGCGTTCAGCGGGCCGGGGCTCTCATCGCGCGCGGCGTCCGATCGAGCGAGCGACTGGCAGAGGGATGCGCCGTCCTGCTCGGCCTGGCGCTCGAGCGCGAGCGCTTTCTCAAGGTGGCGCGCGGCGCAGAAGAGACCAAAGCGAGTGAACAGATGAAGTCGACGTTGCTCGCCGCGCTCGCGCACGACCTGAAGACTCCCGTCGCGACCGCTCGCGGCGCGGTCGAGAACTGGATGGCCGAAGCGGGAGCCTCGGAAAAGTCCCAGCTCGCCCTGGACCAGGTGAAGGCCCTCTCGCGGAGGATCGACGAGTTGATGGAGGTCGTGCGGCTCGATTCGGGGGTGGCGCATGCGCGCCGAGAGGTCGTCTCCGCCGGCGAGCTGGTGGAGGCAGCGATCGCACGCTTCGGCGAGGCGCTCGAGCACCACTCACTCTTCATCGAACCGCCCCCCTCGGACGCAAAGGTGGACGTCGACCCCGGCCAGGTCACGGAGGCCCTGGGACATGGCCTCGAAAATGCCGCCGCGTATTCCCCGCAAGGCAGCAGCATCCACGTCTCGGCTTCGCTCCGGGGCGGCTCGGTCCTCTTCCGCATCTCCGATCAAGGCAGCGGGGTGCCCGCAAGCGAGCGCGAACGCGTGTTCGAGCGATTCGTGCGGCTCCCCTCTTCGGAGGGAGTCCCCGGCACGGGCCTCGGCCTCTCCATCGCTCGGAGCCTCGTCGAGTTGAACGGCGGATCGCTGAGGCTTTTCGACGCCGAGGGCGGAGGCACCGCCTTCGAGATCGAGTTCCCCAAGGCCTCGCGATGAGCCGGATCCTCG
>DATKAE010000103.1:0-2696 GCA_035498405.1 Thermoanaerobaculia bacterium
CCCCGCCCGGAGGCCCGGGAGGCTCTCGACTCGCTGCGGGACATGGGGATCGAGCGTCTGGTGCTCTTGACAGGTGACCGCGACTCCGTCGCCCGGGAGGTCGGCGCGATGCTCGGCATGGACGAAGTCTTCGCCGAGGTCCTGCCGGCGCAGAAGCTCGGGTTCGTCCGGGCCGAGCAGGCGGCCGGCCGCACCGTCATGATGGTGGGCGACGGCGTCAACGATGCGCTCGCACTGGGCGGCGCGGACGTGGGCGTCGCCGTCGGCGCGGAGTTGAACGAGGTGGCTCTCGGCGGCGCCGATGCGGCGCTGCTCGGCACCGATCTGCGTCGACTGCCTCGGCTCCTCGCTCTCTCCGATACGACCCGCCGCATCATCGGCCAGAGTGCCTGGCTGGCGCTGGCCCTCTCGGTCGGGCTCATCGCCCTGGCCGCGCTCGGCGTCCTCAACCCGCTGACGGGAGCTCTGGCGCAGAGCTTCGGGGTGCTGCTCGTCGTCGTCAACGGCGCGCGTATTCTTCGCTTCGATGGGGCGAGGACCGCCGCGGGCACCGCAACGGCCGCGCCCCCGACGCCCTCTCCGGTGCCCGCGTGAGCTCGCCGCTCTTGGTTCTCTGGCTCCTGGCGAGCGCGGCCTCCTGCCCGGCGCGGGATGCAGGGCCGCCCGCCGCCAACGGAGGCGTCTCGTCTCTGGCCTTCGGGCAGCGCATTGCCGAGGCGGCACTCCAATTCCTCGGCTGCCCCTACCGGCTCGGAGGCGAGAATCCTCGGACCGGGATCGACTGCGCGGGTCTCGTGCGCCACGTCTTCCGGTCCCTCGGTGTGGACCTTCCGCGGACGGCCGAGGGGCAGATTCGGCTCGGCAGGGAGGTTCCGAGAGCCGAGATCGAGGCCGGCGACTTGATCTTTTTCCGCGATACCTCGCGACGCGGCGTCTCGCATGTCGGCATCGCCATCGGGAATGGCCGGTTCGTCCACGCCGCGAGCCGCGAAAGCGGCGTCAACGTCTCCTCTCTCCTCTCGCCCTATTACCAAAGACACTACGAGAGCGCTCGTCGTCTTCTCGAGTAGCCAGCGGATGAGGTTTCAGATCAGACCCTGTCGGCTTCGCTGATTCCCGATCCGGTTGTCCGTCGGATGGACGCCGGTGATGCATCCAGTAACGTCGGCAGTGGCCACAGGACTTTCGTCGACGTCTTGGCGCCGGTGTCATTCTCTCGGGCCGAGATCACGCGAGGCGGTCTCTGCGAGGCTTAGGCGCGACCCCGCGGGGCGGGGGGGCGAGTTATCTTGCTGCGACTGCCCGTGTCAGCACTACCCCGGAACCCGGCGCCATCTCCTCGTAGTAGCCAACGAAACGTCTGGGCTCCACCGCGTCGTAGGCTTTCAGGTTCATCGCCCAGCGATAGGCGATCGGTTGATACCACAGCTCGACTTCCACCCGGAACGGACCTTGCGCATCGCCCACGGCAATCGAGTACCGGATCCGATCGCCTCCACCCAGGAAATCGGCGTCCCCTTCCGCGTCTCCATGGACGGCCACGTCTCTGTCCGCCGAGTTCTTGACGAAACCGCGCGGCAGAAGCCGATTGTCCTTCACGTAGCGCAAGGCCGTCAGGAGTCCCGTGGTCGGGATCCCGTCCTGGTCGACCATAATGGCCTCGTAAATCTGAACCTGGTCCTCGCGCGTGATCTCGGCATAGTGCGGCTCGAATCGCGTCGCGTCGTCGTCGTTGTCGTTGCCTTCGATGGAGCCGTTCGGACGCAGAGCCCCGGACTCGAAGACGCCCTTGCCGTCGCGATCTCGCACGGTCACATGCAGCCACGCGCGGCGCGATGGGTACGCGGTGGGCAGCTTGTGGCCGGCGAGGTTCTCCACGGAGATGTCGGCCTCGAGGCGGCCGTCGCGGACGTCCACATTCCGCACCGAGACGACGGCGGCTTCCGATTGCAGATGCGCGATCGTGCGGTTCGCGGCGGCGTCCATCTCCTGAGGCTCCGCGGCGACGGACAGGTCGCTGCGAAAGCGGTTGAGCATCCGCTGCATGAAGAAATTGCCGCCGGGGAACGTGTGGCGCGAAACGCCGGAACGGGGCTCGCCGAACACGGACGTGATCGGCACGTCCTCTCTGACCTCCGGCATGTGGCAGGACTGGCAGCTTCGCGTCTCCCTGTATTCGCTGTGGAGCCACTCCTGATAGGGGACCTGCTCCGGCAGCTCCCCGATCACCGCGCCCCGGGCGTCGAGCGCCTGCGTCAGCAGCGTGTGGCAAGTGGCGCACACTTCCGATGAGCGTATGTGTTTCGCCTCGGTCGGCTGGAATGCGGACGACGATTTCATGATGGTTGTGTGGCCTTTATCGATTTCGAACGGACCATAGGCGCGGCGATCGTCCGGCCCGGCCTTCTCGTCGATCTTGAAGCCGCCGACGAAGCTTTCCCGCCGGCCCAGATTCTCTTCGGTGATCTGGTGACACACCGAACAGGAGACCCCGTCGTCGGCGAACCGGTCGGCGAGCCTTCGGGAGTCGGGCGGCAGATGCGCGAAGGCTTCCCCCTCGCCGCCGGCCAGTCGAGCTTCGTACCGCATCATCGGCATGTGGCAGATGGAGCACTCGTCCTGAATGACCGCGGAGGCGGTGGGATGGTCGATCATTTCGCGACGCACGCCCGCCATCCAATACGGATCGCGGCCCG
>DATKAE010000104.1:0-95736 GCA_035498405.1 Thermoanaerobaculia bacterium
CCTGGAGATTCTATACCGGGCCGCACGGGTCACGGCCGCCAGTGAATCCCAACGTAGTAGCGGTTGCCGATGTAGTTCGCCAGCGGCCCGGCCTGGTCGAAAGCCACCTTCTCGTCGTACTGGTCGCGCAAGAATTCGAGGGTCATGCCCAGGTTCTTGGTGAAGAAGCACTCGGCCAGGACGCGCGCGCGATTGAGCGTGAAGGGAATGGAGCCCTGGTTCTGGAACCAGAGATAGCCGGCGGTCAGGGTCACGGGCGACAGCGTCAGCGAGAGACCGCCTCCATAGGTGTGGCCGAGCTCCTTCTGGAAGGTCGGGACGATGGCGAAATTCTGAGGCACGCGGATCAGGATGTTGCGGTTGACCAGGAACTCGCCCACCGTCGCGTTCATCGTCAGCAGGTTCTTGACGAGCGTCACTTCCAGGTCGCCCGAGACGTCGCGAACGGTGGTGGCGTAGCCAATCTCGACGATGTCGTCGTCGGCGCGGGTCTCCTGGTACGTCCCGCCGATGCGGAAGAGGTCCTTGTAGGACCAGAGCGCGCGGAACTTGTAACGATTGCGCGTGATGTAGTCGGTTCGGAAGATCGGCTGGTTGGCCTCGTCATGGTAGTAGTCGCCGGTCATCGTCAGGCCGTACTTGGAGAACGAAACGCCGCCCCCGTAGGAATTGACGGTGCGTTCGTAGGTGCCGGACGACCCGTCGGTCAGGAGGAAATCGTCGCCCGACGGAGACACCGTCACCGTCGAATGCGTCTGGACCCACCCCGCGTTGGCGGCGAAGGGACCGAGGAGGCGTGCCGTGACTCGGGCGTCGTAGACCGTGTCCTTCCAGTTGACCGAGTTGTTGTCCTGAAGCAACTGGAGCAGGTCCCCCGCGTTGACGCCGGCGTACGTCACCGTGCTCAAGTAGAGATTCGTGATGAGCGCCTCCCCCGTCAATTCGCGGCTCGTCTCCGCCCATCCCCCGCTCAAATCGATGTTGGGCGCCAGATCGATCTCCGCGCGGGCCGAGCCCCGCCAGTAGTTCGTGTTCGCGTTCGAGACGATCGTCTGATCGAGGCCCTTGAAGAAACGGGCGATCTGGAAGGAAACGAAGTTGCCGGCATCCGATTCGATCGAGCTCGACTCGGCGCCGGCGTCGGCGCGAATGTAGCTGCCGCTCAACTTGACGCGCCCGAACAACCGCCCACTGAGCCAGACGTTTGTGACCGGCGTGTTGACCTTGTTCTTGTCCGCCTGGTCGATCTGAGTCGCCGTGACGTCCTGTCCGAGGACCGGGGCGGTGTTGTTGCCGTCACCGCCGCCGGGCACCAGGGTGTTGAACGACTTCCAGCGGAACTGACGGTACCCCTCCGTGACGGAGCCCTGGAAGGTCCCGAAGTTGAAACCGACGCCCACGCGGTAGAGCTCGTCGACCGTGGAGAGCTGATTGTTGAGCTGGAAGTCGTTGCCGCCCAGGGTGTAGGTCGTCGTCCCGGGTCCCTGGTAGGTGTTGCGTGTATAGCCCAGGAGCGGCGTCACGGCCTTGCCCGGGAACAGTTCCAGCGTCGCGTCATAGATGTTCCGAGTGCGGTTCCAGGTCTGCTGGCCGGGAATGATCTCCTCCGACAGGAAGGGGTTGGCGAAGGCGGGAAGAGCGCTGTAGAGCTCCGTCTCGCGCCAGGTGAAGGTCAGTTTGAAGAGACCGACCTGTCCGGCCTGGAAGCGCAGCTGGCCGGCGGGCCCGGCTCCGATGTCCGAGCCGTCGAAGTGCAGGTAGTCGAAGAAGCTCCCCGGCGCGTCGGCGGTGTAATTGATCGAGCGCAGGAGAACGCCCGGGCGGTCATTGATCTGCGTCCGGTACATCTGCTCGTTTCCCGAGACGTCGACCCAGCGGTAACCAACCTCGAGATCGAGCGGGATGGCCTGTGCGGAAAGCCGGGCGGAGCCAATCGGCACGGCTGCGGCCACGAGAGCGAGGGGAAGGAGGAACCGAGCTCTTTTCATACCGTCCCCCTACTTGAGCAGCTGCGGCGACAGGTTCGACCCGTGGACCGCGGTGTGGCAGGTCGTGCAGTTGCGGTAACGCGGGAGCGAAATGTTGTGGAACGACGGAGGCTGCGGGCCGAGTGTCGGCGGCCCTCCGGTCTGAGAGTGGCAGGAGAGACAGAGTTGGGAGACCTGGGCCCAGAGCAGCATGTTCGGGTTGTTGGAGCCGTGCGGCTGGTGGCAGGAGAGGCAGGTGCCGCCCGACCCCGTGACGTGGTCGAAGATGAAGGGCCCGCGCTTCTCCGCGTGACAGTTCAAGCACGGCAGCTCGCCCTGCATCGTCAGTTTGAGGGGCTGCCCTTTTCGGTTGTGCGGGCTGTGGCAGTCCACGCAGGTCATGCCGCCCCGGTCCAGCCGGTGCGTGTACGGCTTGTTGCGGAACGATGCCGACTCGGCGGGGTGACAGCTCTGACAGAGCGGGCCCGGCAACTTCGCGAGCAGGTGCTCGGTCTTCGGCGCGGAATTGTGAATCGAGTGGCAGGAGAGACAGTTGACCGTTTCCGTGTTCGAGTGAAAGCCCGTCGCGAAGGACCCATGCTCGCCGGCCGCCTTCTGGTGGCAGTTCAAGCAGGCCTGCGCACAGCACCCGCCCTTGAGCGTGAGAATCAGTTTCGCGTCGCCGCCCGACTCCATGTGCTTGGCGCCGTCGCCGTGGCAGGTCTCACAGGCGACCGCCGGGCTCTGCGTTTGATCCTTGTGGGAGTACCGGCCATGCGGGTTGCTCGCGAAGGCCTTCACCAGGTCGCCGTGACAGTCCGCGCAGGTCGGCGGGGCCTCGGCGGCCTTGGGCCCTGGCGTCGGAGTCGGTGCCTGCGCCCGCGCGGCGCCCCCTCCCGACAGGAGGCAGAGCGCCAGCGCCGCCGCACCTAGTGGAAGGACTCCCGTGCGCCTCTTCACACTCTACCCCCTTCCCGAAAAAACGGGAGGAGCGGTCCGAAGACCGCCCCTTCCGAGCATGCTACCGAGCGTGAACCTTGTCGACCGAAAACTCCGCGTCGGCACCGTGGCAGGCCGCGCAGGCCTCGCCGAAAGGCGCCGTATTGACGAACGCATGGGCGGCGGCGGCCTTCGTGTCATGACAGCCGAGGCAGGCGGCGGCGTAGTGCTGCATCGGCGTGTACCAGTCGCGCAGCGTCGTGGTCGGCAGCAGACCGTCCGGAGGCGTCTCCGATACCTGCTGCGTGTCCGTCGCGTGACACTTCTCGCAGTCGCGCCGGTCGCCCGGGAACCGCACTTCGTTGAAGTTGTTCACGCTGGGGGGCGTGCCGAAGCCGTAGATCGTGTAGTTCTGGGTCATCTCCTCGCCCGTATGGATGCGGTGGATCATGCGCTTGAAGTCGATCGACTCGACCGGCCCCTTGTCCGTCGGGCGACGGGACCCGTCGTCCGCGTTCGGGTTGTGGCACATGACGCACTCTTCGGTGTTCAGCCGCTGTCCCCCGTGTAGCGCCAGTCGGTCGTGGCACTTGTTGCAGAAAGCCAGATCCACCACCATGCGCCGCTCGGTCACCGCGCTGCCGTCGACGGAGGCGTAGTAGACGGGGTTGATCGCGCCTTCGGTGAAGCTCGCGCCCTCGGGCGGCGCCGGGTTCAACGTCACGGTCCGGCGCGCCTCGATCGAGAAGGCCCAGGTGCCGACCGCGTTGGCAGGAACCGCGTTGGTGAACGTGTAGGTCGCGACGGTTCCGTTGAAGCTGGCTTTACTAGCGCCCTCGCGGAACGGGTTGATCGAATAGTCGGTCGTCGGCCCGCCCATCAAAAGGTTCAGGTTCGATCCGAAGGTCGACGGAGCAACGGAGGTTCCGTCGTTCTGGGTGATCTTGAAGTTGACGGTTGGCTTCTGTCCGGGAGCGGCGTTCGAGACGGACAGGATCTCCGCTTTCAAGCCTTTCAACTGCGTCGACTTGTAGGGAACCGTGTGCGCGCCCATGATCGAAGCGTCGAACTCCGCACCGCCCTGCGGTTGATGGCAGGAAGCGCACTTGGAGTCATCCGCCTGCGCCCCGGCCGGATGGTTCTCGCCGGTCGTCCAATTGATGTCGTCATGGCAAGAAGCGCAGGCCGCGCGGGAGGGATACGTGTACCAGTTGGTCGCTTGTGTCGCCGGGGGCGCGTGACAGGTCGTGCAGTTTCGGATGTCCTGCGGAAAGGCGACCGTCGAGAAATCCTGGACCGACTGCGCGTTTCCGATGATGACGTAGGGCGTCCCGGCCTCGACGCTCGGCAGGTTCTCGCCCATGTGGATCTTGTGAATCATTACTTTGAAGTCGACGGTGTTGCCGGTGTCCGGATCGACCGTCTGCGGCTGGTGGCAGGTCACGCAGAGCTTGACGTCCTGGCGCGAGCCGCCGTGGGCCGAGAGCGGGTTGTGGCAGGTGTTGCAGGCGGCATTCTCCGTCTTGTCCCAGACATCGGTGACGGTCCCTCCGTCCGGCCGAAAGTCGTACTCGACGTTGGCGAAGTAGTTCTTGTCCTGAATTCCCGCCATGTTGCGCGTTCCGTAGATCGCGAGGGTGGTCGTCTTCGTCATGTCGAATCCGGCCGGAAGCGCAGTCTTGAACTTATAAGTGGAGTGGCCGATGGCCAGATCCGTGAAGGTTCCACCCGAGTCGGTCCCGGCCTGCGTCGCCGAGACATGGGTGATCGGGCTCGTCTGAACCCGAGTGGTGTACGCAGTGTAGTGCCGCTCCGCGGGGTCCCACCAGGCCAGGATTTGGCTGGCCGAGAGGGGTCCGGGGGTGACCTTGCCCAGCCGGTCGAGCGGCTGTCCGAAGTCATCGGTGAAGGAGAGGTCGACGAGCGGCCGCCGGTCGGCGGGGATCGTCACGCTGTTGACCGTGATGTGGTAACCGGGGCGGATGTAACCGATCTCGTCGGTCGAGAGATAGAACTCCTTGTCGGCTTTCGTGTACGCCTGCGTCGGAGATCCTCGGTCAACGACTCGAGGCTTTGGCGGACCTCCCGTGGAAAGCGGAACGAACGCCAGCACCCCGGCTGCCAGTAGAACGTCACGGCGGATTCGCATGTGAGCCTCCCCAGATCGGATTCGGACTCTTCAGTCGTTTCTGTAATGCATCCTGTTTTTCGATTGCGATGATGTTTGGCGGCCGGAAGGCTAACAATGATGCATTCTCATCAAACGCACAAATTGAGGCTTTTTGCTAGGTTTTCGAGGGTTTTCGGAGTTCGGCGGTGCGCCATTTGGTCTGTTTTCTCTAGTCGATCGGTGCGTGCCGGAGAGAGGGGAGGGTCCCTAGCCGGCGGTAACCGGAACCGCCGGATCGCCGCGGTCGAGGGCTCGCTTCAATTTCTGCGTGAGGAAAAAGACCTCGGCGCGCCCCACCTTGGAGCCCGGCCCGCGCGCCTCGATCTGATCGAGAGTCGCTCGCGCGAGCAGGACGGGCAGGGCCGTGAACTCCACCAGCCCTCGCGGAGCTCCCGCCGACTGAAGCGCGGCGATGTACTCGCCGGCTGCCCCGAGGTCTCGCCGCGCGAGCGCGAAGACCTCTCCGCGCGCGACACCCTGCGGCAGATAGCGCCGACCCTCGGAGGCGTCGGCGGCCGAGTCCTTCAAGATGTTGACCAGCTGCAGCGCCTCGCCGAACGCCGCGGCTCGCTCGCGCAGAAACGGCGCGACATCCGAGAGCTCCTGCCTTCCGAGCAGGAAGAGCTCGGTCAGCATCTCGCCGACGATCCCGGCCACCACGTAGCAGTAAGCCTTGAGATCGGGAAGGTCCGCCAGAACGAGCGCTCCCGCCCGCGTGCGCGCGACGTACCCCGCCATCCCTCGGGCCGACCGCAGCACGTGCGTCCGCACCGCCTCGATCGCCTCCGCCGAAAGGCCGTCGAACGCCTCGAGGACGAAGGGCACCTCGGCGATCAGCTCTCGATAGCCCGCATGCGGAGAGGGCCCGGCCCCGCTCCACTTCGCCGCGAGCCGCTCGGCTTCCGGCCGCGAAGACGTCCGCAACAATCCGCTGAAGTCTTCGAGCGCTTCGATCCGGAAATCGGGCTCCCAGTCCGAGGCGTCCTCGAAAGTGTCCGCGATCCGGAAGAGCAGATACGCGATCATCACCTCGCGCCTGGTTGGCTCGGGCAAGACCGGAATCGAGAGGGCGAAGGTCCGGCTCGTCTTCTCGAGAAGATCTTCGAGAGAGGCCCTCTTCAAGAGGAGCTCCCGAGCAGCTCCTCCAGGAAACGCGAGAGGCGGGCCGTGCCATCGAGGACGCGTCCGCGCATTCGAAGAAGCGCCGGAATCGTGGCGGGACGGCCGAGCGCGTGGGCGACGACGGTCTGGCGGCGCACTCGGCCGTCTTCTCCGACACAACGGCTGAGATACTCCGGCAGCTCCTCCTCGGCCGCGTCGCTGACCGCACGGAGCATCAGGTACGGAATCCCTCGCGCCGCCGCCGCCCTGGCCCAGGCTCCCGATTCCATGTCCACCGCCGCCGGGATCCGCCCGTCCACGCAGAGGGAAAGGGCGGCCCTTCGGCTCGCGTTCGTGATGGGTCGATCCACGGTCACGAACGTTCCGGCCGTGGCACCTTGCGCGAGCGCGCGAGCGAGAAGGCCTTCATCCGGCGGGGGCGCCTCGCCCGATGCGTCGCGGATCGCGCGCGCCGCCAGAATCTGGCCGATGGAAAGCTCGCGCGAGAGCGCACCCGCGACCCCCGCGCCGATCAAGGCCGAAGGCCTCACGGCATCGCAGAGCGCTGCGGCGCCCTTCCCGGCCCGCTCGGGACCGTCCCCCGTCAAGGCCACGATGACTTTGGCGCGGCCGACCGAGCCGATCTCGGGGTTCTCCCGATCGAAGCGCAGGCCAGGGGCACGGCTGCGGATCGTCCGAAACTCCTCCCGGAGCGCCGTCACGATGGCAACCGGCCCCGGCTCAGGCGGCCCGGGCATAGCCTTTCTCTCGGAACCACGCCACGGCCCGTGCGAGAGCCTCCTCGACGGGTGTTTGGGGCACGCCGAGCTCTCGAACCGCCTTCGACCCGTCGAAGAACATCCGGTAGCGGGACATCCGCACGCTCTCGAGAGCCACGCGCGGCGGCTTGCCCGTCATCCCGGCGAAAAAGGTTGCGACCGCCGCGGCCGCGAGCGGAACGGCGTGGGGCAGGCGCAACGACGGCGCCGGCCGACCCGTCAGTCGCGCGAGCGCGTCGAGGATCTCCTTCAAAGTCATGTTGCGGTTGCCCAGAATGTACTTCTCCCCCGCCGCACCCCTTTCGGCCGCGAGCAGGTGCCCCTCTGCCACGTCGCGCACGTCGACGAGGTTTAATCCCGTGTCGACGTAGGCCGGCAAGCGCCCGTTCAAGAAATCCACGATCATTTGACCGGTCGGCGTCGGGCGGATGTCGAGCTCCCCGACCGGTGTCGACGGGTTGACGATCACCACCGGCAGACCCTTCCTCGCCCAGGCCTCAGCCACCCGCTCCGCATCGTACTTGCTTCTCTTGTAGTGGCCGACCACCCGGTCGCGCGAGATCGGCGTCGTCTCGTCGGCCGGAGAACCGTCGGCCGTCAGGCCCAGCGCTCCGACCGAGCTCGTATAGACGACCCGGGAGACGCCGGCCTCGGCCGCGGCCGCGAGCAGATTCTCGGTCCCCTCGACGTTGGCCCGAGTCAGCTCCCGCGGATCACGCGCCCAGAGGCGATAGTCGGCGGCGCAGTGGTAGAGCGTCGAGACTCCGGCCACCGCCGAGCGCAAGGATCTCGCCTCGGTCAGGTCGCCGGCAACGATCTCGACGTCGAGCCCCGCCAGGTTGTCGCGACGACTCGACTGGCGCACGAGGCATCGCACGGAGGCGCCCCGGGCGATGAGGGCCCGAACCACGTGCGCACCGACGAATCCCGTGCCGCCGGTGACCAGATCCATAGGCGCCTGAGGAGATCTTTAGGCCGCCAGGTTCCAGGCGATCATCCGAACCATGTCCCCCGGATTCTTGGGCAGCTCCATGACGACCGAGGCCTCGAAGCCGGAATGCATCGCGCAGTTGCGGCAAAGCGGGTCCTGCCGGGACTCCCAATACTCCCAGTCGGTCCCGTTCCAGAACTGATCGAAGTCTTCCGACCAGGTCTTGCCGATCAGATAGCACGGGCCCTTCCATCCCTTCGGCGTGTAGGTAACCGTGCTCCAGGGAGAGCACTTGTATTCGCGGAGTCCGGCCGCAAACTCCAAGAACATCGGAGTGGACGTCAGCTTGAACTTCTTGGAGATGTCGAGCACACGGCGGAACTTCTGCTGCATCTCGGAACGAGTCAAGAAGATGTCGTTGTCGACCGACTCGTAGTGATAGCCGGGGGACACGAGCATCCCGTCCACGCCCAGGCGGGTCAAGAGCTCGCAGAGCTCCTCGACCTCGTCCATCTCGGTTTCCTTGAAGATGGTCGTGTTGGCCATGACGTGATAGCCGCGGCCGACACCTTCCTCGATCATCGCGACGGCCTTGTCGAAGACACCCTCGCGGTCGCAGACGTAGTCGTGCGTCTTCTTCATGCCGTCCAGGTGAACGTTGAGCATGAGGCGCTTGTGCGGCGGGATGACGCCGTAGACCGTCTCGTCGAGCAGGAGGCCGTTGGTGCAGAGGTAGATCTGGCGCCGGCGCTCGATGATCTGCTCCACCAGCTCCGGAAGCTCCGGGTAGATCGTCGGCTCCCCGCCGCAGATCGAAACGACGGGTGCCTGAGAGACATCGACGGCCTCGAGGCACTGCCCGACGGGGAGGCGATCCTTGAGCTTCCCCGTGTGGCGCTCGATCGCGCACCCGATGCACGCGAGGTTGCAGGTGTAGAGCGGCTCGAGCATCAGAACGAACGGATAGCGCTTGCGCCCCCGGATCGCGTTGCGAACGGAGTGCTGAATCGTGTCGGTCATGATGTGGACCGGGAATCGCATCGTCCTTACCCCCGGATCGGCCGCACGCCCGCGGCCGACAAGGTCCGGGCGCCGGCCTTCGCGCCCTTCGGCAAAGCCCCGGCACCCTGCCCGTGGAGCGACAGGGCCCAGAGCGGAAAATAAGTCGCGTAGAGATGATACCGGAGGTAGAAGACCTTCGGAAACCCCGTCGCGGTCCAATGCTCATCCCGCCAGGAGCCGTCATACTGCTGGCTCCGAAGCAGATAGGCGACCCCCCGGCTGACGCTCTCGGAGGCGAAGTCCTGGAGCGCGAACAGCGCCATCAGGCCCCAGGCCGTCTGGGAAGGGGTGCTCGGCCCGATCCCTTTTGCCGAGGGATCGTCATAGGAGTGCTGGAGCTCTCCCCATCCGCCGTCGCCGTTCTGACGCGATCGCAGCCAGTCGCCGGCGCGCTGGTAGCGGGGAGCCGACAGGTCCTCACCCGCGTGCAGCAGGCCCCGCAGCGCAAGCCAGGTTCCGTAGAGGTAGTTGCACCCCCAGCGGCCGTACCAGGTGCCGTCCGGTTGCTGCTTGGCCTGAAGGAAGGCAACGGCGCGCCGGATGGCGGGATGGTCCGGGCGGTCGCCCAAGTTGTGGAGGGCTTCGAGCGCCCGGCCCGTGATGTCCTCGCAGCTCGGGTCGATCATCGCGTTGTGGTCCGCGAAGGGGATGTAGGTCCAGACCTCGTTGACGCACTCCCGGTCGAAGGCGCCCCAACCGCCGTCCTTGTTCTGCATGCCGAGGAGCCACTTGCGACCGCGCTCGATCGACTCACGCCGCGCCCGGTCTTCCTCCTCGTCGGGGAAACGGACTTTCGAAAGCGACGTCAGGACCTCCGCCGTGTCGTCCGTGTCGGGATAGCACTCGTTGGCGTACTCGAAATACCAGCCCCCGACCGGAGCGTCCGGGGCCCGCCGCATCCAGTCCCCCGGCTCGCGGACCTCGTGGTCGAGCAGCCACCGCGCCCCCCGCCGCAAAGCCGGGTCGTCGGCCGCCACACCCGAGGCAACGAGGGCCGGCGAGGCGATCGCCGTGTCCCACACCGGGGAGAAGCAAGGCTGCATCCGGAGCGTGTCCTCGTCCTCGATCTCGAACCGCTCGAGCTCATGCTCCTGCGCCCGAAGACGCGGATCGTCGAGCGCGTAGCCCAGGCACCGGAAGGCCATGATGGTGTTGATGATCGGCGGGAAAATGGCGCCCAAGCCGTCGCTCTTGACCAGCCGCTCGTGGATCCACTTTTCGCAGGCCTCCAACGCGCGGCGCCGCCAGGGCGTCAGCTTCGAAGCCTCCACGGCCTTCAGGACCTTGTCGACCAGGGTGAAGAAGACGTACCAAAAGGTCTCGCGCAACGTGTGCGGCGTGCGGCGGTCGGGCGCGACTCCCGTGCGAAGCTCGGTGATTTCCGCGTGCGCTGGCACCGGGCAGAAAGGCTTCTCTGCCCAGATGACGGCTAGCGGCACGACGATCGTCCGCGACCAGGAGGAGATCTTGTAGATCGTGAATGGGAACCAGTCGGGCAGCAGTACGAGCTCCGGCGGCACCGCCGGGCAGTCCTCCCAATCCCACTGGCCGAAAACCGAGAGGTAGATTCGAGTGAAGGAGTTGGTCGCCTCGATACCACCGAGCCGCCGAATCACCTCGCGCGCCCGCACCATGTGCGGCGAGGCCGGGTCGTCGCCGACGAGCTTCAGTGCGAAGTAGGCCTTGACCGAAACGCTGACGTCCGGAGGCCCTCCCTCGTAGTTGGGCCAACCGCCGTCGGGCAGCTGCTTTCGCCGGAGGTATTCGGCGGCCTTGCGGACGCGCTTTTCTCCCGTTCGCCCCAGGAAGTGCAACGTGAGGATGTACTCGGACTCGAGGATCGTGTCCCCCTCGAGCTCGCCGCACCAGTGGCCGTCGGCGTGCTGGATGGAGAGCAGGTAGCGCTGTGCGGCGGAGATCGCGTTGCGCACTCCCTCGGAAGCTCCCTCCGGAGCGCGTAGGACTGCCCCCTCTTTCATAAAGCCGCGTAGCTTAGAGGAGAACGGATCTGCATGCAATATTTACAACATACACCGGTCCAGCCTCTGGCGATTCGCGGTGTCCTCGAAAGGGGGCGCGGTCAGGGGCCGGGGGCCGGGGCCGGCCCGACCCCGAGGGCGGAAAGCAGCTCCCCCTGCAGGGCGAGCAGTCGCAGGCGCCCGTCGAGCTGGTCCCGGCGGGCCCCCGCAAGCTCCTCTTCGGCCTCGGCGAGGGCGATCTGGGCGCTGTCAACGCCGTCTGCCTCCCCCCGGCCTTCCCGGGCGAGGGCCTGCTGCTGGGCGACTCCCCCTTCCGCCACCGCGACCGCCCGCCGGGCCACCCCGGCCTCGAGCCCGGCGCGGGCAAGCAGGGCCTCCGCCCGCCGCACCTCGGTTGAGAGATCCTGCTCGCGAACATGCCGCTGCGCCCGCAGCTGCTCGAGCTGCGCGCGCGACTGCGCCGCCCGCGCCGTTTCCCGGCCGCCCGTGAGCACCGGGAGCACGATGGAAACGCCGACACTCGCTACGTTCTCCTGAAAGTTCAGGTAGTACTTGTCGTAGCCGAAGGCGTTGGGCACGAAGGCGTAGCGGGCCTCGGCGTTGATGGCGGGCTTGAAGGCCTGCGAAAGCAGCTTGGAGGACCGCTCGAGCACGTCCGCCTGCTCGGACAGCGACTGCAGCTGCCGGTCGCGGGCGAGGGCCAGGGCCACGACGTCCCCGGATTCCGGCTCCGGAATCGATTCCTCCGGATCCCCGGCGAGGACGAAGGGGGCCTCCGCCGGAAGTCCAGCGAGGGAGGCGAGCTCGTGCCGGTCGAGGTCGCGGTCCGATTCGGCCGCGTAGAGCTTCTCGCGGGCCCGCGCTTCCTCCAGGGCCGCGCGTTCGACGTCGAGCTCGGTGCGGCGGCCTTCGCGCGCCAGGGCCCGCTCCCGCAGGAGAATGGCCTCCCGGGCGGAGACCCGGCGGCGAGCGCTCCCGACCCGGGCCTCGTCGGCGGAGAGCTTCGCGCAGACCGCCGCCGTGCGGCGGGCCACGTCGACCCTCGTCTCCGCCAGCGTCCCCTTCGCCGCGGCGACGCGAGCCTGGCCCTGGAACTCGTCGCTTCGCTCGAGCGGATCGTAGAGGGTCATGCGCAGGCGTGCTCCCGCGGCGGCCGGCACCTCCCCGGCGACCGAGAGCGGCGCGCCCGTCGACCAGCCCGGCGTCGTGTTCACAAGAAACTGAGGCTTGCGGTCGCTCCCGAGCACACTCACGCCGGCTTCGGCCTCCTCGGTCGCCGCGCGCGCGAGCGCCACCTCCGGAGAGCGCTCCAGGGCTCGCTCGACGGCGGCGCGCAGCGTCAGAGTCTGCGAGCCGGCGGGGGGAACGCGCGCCGGTCCTGCCGGCGCCGCCGCGATCAAGGCAGCGAGAAACAGACCTTCATTCATGATGCAAGGCCTCCGTCGGATTCAAGTTGGCGGCTCGGTACGCCGGTACGACGCCAAACAAAAGCGCCACGGCGCAAGAAAAGGCAAAAGCCAGGGCGGCCGACGCGAGCGAGATCTCGATCCGGACCCCTTTGAAGAGGAGGCGCGCGAGGAGGGGGAGGCCGAGCCCCACGATCACGCCGGCCGACGCACCGAGGAAGCCGAGCATCAGCGCCTCGAGCAGGAACTGCTGGAGAATGTCGCGGCGGCGGGCTCCCACGGACATCCGCAGACCGATCTCCTTCGTGCGCTGCTCGACGGAAGCGAGCAGGATGTTCATGATGCCCACCCCTCCCACGACGACCGAAACGGCCGCCGCCAGGATGAACGCGATGATCAGGCCGAAGGAGATGGCGTTGGCGACCTTGATCACCGTCGTCATCGTCTTGACCTTGAAGACCGAGCCGGCGTGGTGGCGCTCGCTCAGGATCTCTTCCATCGCGGCGGCGGCCCGGGGGATCTCGGAGAACTCCCGCACCTCCGCGAAGAGCGTGTCCACGCGCTGCGTCGGGGTGAAGGCCCAAGAGGTCGTGATCGGAATGAAGATCGAGCGGGGCGTGACCTCCCCCTGTCCCATCGTGTCGACCGGTTTTTCGAACTCGCCCAAGACGATGAAGTTCATGCCGAGGGTGCGAACCATCTTCTCCGGCGAGTCGTCGTTGCCGAAGAGCTCCTCGTAGAGCGTTCGACTGACGACACAAACCTTGGCGTGCCCGGCCACGTCCTCCTCGTCCAGAAACCGACCGCGCAGGATCCGGACGTTCTTTCGAACGGAGGGGTAGTTGGGTGTGGTCCCGAGGATCGAGACGTTGGCGGCATGGGAGAGCACCGAGACCCGTCCCTGGAGCTCGACTAACGGCGTCACACCCGAGAAGAGGTCCTCGCGCGCCGCGACCGCCCGGGCGTCGGCCTCGGTAATGTGGTCGTCGAGGGTGCGGGAAACTCCGGAAGTCACCGTGCCCTCGTACTCCCCCCAGATCAGGTGTGAGCCGACCCCCTCGATCTGCGCCATCACGAATCCGCGGCCGGTCAACCCAAGCGCAACGATCAGGATGATCGCGGCCGTCCCGACGATCAGCCCCGCCAGCGTCAAGCCCATCTGCACCGGATGGGTCCGAAACCGGTGCAGGGCGGTCTCAAGCGTCTCGCGGCTGAACATCGTTCGACTCGGCGGCGCCTCGCCCTATCGAGCGGTGACCCGAAGCCCCTCGGAGAGCGGGACGGGACCGGCCAAAAGGACGCGCTCTCCGTCGGAGATGCCGCGCGCGATCTCGACCTCGGAGAGACCCACGAGGCCCAGGACGACCTCTCGGCGCCGCGCGCGCCCGTCCTGAAACACCCAGACGAACCGTTTCTCTCCGTCGCGGTTGACCGCGGTCCGCGGCACGACCAACGCGGATTTCTTCTCCCCCACGACGATCTGCACGTTGACCGAGGCATTGGGCGGCAGCTGCGACGTCGGATCGGCAATCTCGCCGAGAACTTCGCCGACCTGCCGCCCGCCGAGCTCGCGCAATCCCGGCGAGACCTGCGTGACACGCCCCGCCCAGTGTCGGTCCGGCAGCCCGTCGAAGGTCACGACCAAACGCTGGCCGGCGGCGATTCGCGGAAGGTCCGGCTGATCGACCCGCACGCGCAACCTCAGGTGATCGGGATCGGCGACACTCGCCATGACTTGCCCCTCTTCGATCGATTCGCCCACCCGCCGCGGCAGGTTGTAGACGACCCCGTCGGCCGGCGCCCGGACCGTCAGCTCGTCCTGGCGTCTCGAGAGCTCCGCCGCGGACTCGGCGGAGAGGCCGACCCGCGACCCGGTCAGCGATTCCAAACGCGCCCGCGCGGCTCGGAGACGCTCCTGCGCATTGGCGAGAGCGATCTGGTCGGCTTCCGCGGCCGCGCGCGTGATCGCGCCCTCGGAAAGCAGCCTCCGATCGGCCTCGAAGGTCTTCTTCGCGCGCTCCGCCTCGGCCTTCGTCGCTTCCACGTCGGCCGCCGCGCTCGCACGCTCCGCTTCGAGCTCCGAGAAGGTGCCCCGCGCGTCGCGCGCGCGGGCGGAGAGGGCCGGGTTCTCGAGCACGAGCAGCACCGTGCCGCGGCGCACGCGCTCGCCCTCGCGCGCCCGAATCGCCGCCACCGTTCCGGGGTCGCGCGCGCGGAGCTCTCCCCCGGCCGCCGGCTCGAGTGTCCCGTCGGAGAGGATCGGAACGAGCAGGTCCTGGCGGGAAGCCTTGGCCGTCGGAGTCACAACCCCTTCGGGCCGGCGCAGCGCAGCCACGGCGATGACGAGCAGAACGACGAGAGCCGCCACTCCGGCTGCGAGGCCTTTCATGCGCGGCGGCGCGAGGACGGGCATCGCGATCCAACATCGCCGCCACGCCGCCGCGAAGAGAGTTTCGAGGTTATCGAGGCCACAGTCACGACCAGATTCTCGCTAGAACGGCCACCACCGCGACGGCAGGTTCTTCGCGATGTCGTTGTAGAGCACGACGCTCAAGAGCGCCAGGATCATGAAGAATCCCACCTGCAGAATCCGTTCCTTGACTCGGAGCGAGAAATCGCGGCGAGCGGCCCCCTCGAGCGAGAGCAGGAACAGATGCCCGCCGTCCAGAACGGGGATCGGCAGCAGGTTGAAGATCCCGAGCTGCAGCGAGATCGCGGCCATGAGCGAAACCAGCGGAATCGCTCCCGAACGCGCCGCCTCTCCGGAGAACTTAGCGATGTCGAGCGGGCCGGACATCGTCTTCACGCTGGCACGGCCACGGAAGAGCCGGCCGAGCAGCGCGAGGGTCGTGCGCAGATCCGTCCGGACGCGCCGCCAACCTTCGACGAAGGCCTGGCCGACGGGGAAGCGCTCCGTGACCTCCTGGAGATCGGCCGTCACCTGGACGCCGAGCTTCCACGTGCCGTCCGGGTCCCGACGGGGCGAGACGCTCACCGCGCCGGGTTGCCCCGCCCGCAGGTATCGCACCTCGAAGGGGCCGGGCGCCGCCCGGTTGACCGCGGTCATTACCTTGCTCAGGATGTCGGTCTGCGAGCCGCGAACCTCCGCTCCGGCAATGGAGACGATGATGTCTCCCTTGCGCAGGCCCGCGCGCTCGGCCGGATCGCCCGAGACCACCATGACGATTCGGGGCTCGCTCGGGGCCGCCGGGTAGAGACCGACTTCGCCGATGTCGTATCGGGTGATCGCCCGGGGCGTCACCGAGAGAAAGACGCCCGAGCCGGCGCGATCCACCTCGACGTCGAGCTTCTGCCGCGCGTTCATCGCAAAGAGAAACTCCGCGTCTCTCCACCGCGGCGTCTCTTGGCCGTCGATCGAGACGATTCGGTCTCCCGGACGAAAGCCGGCTGTCTCGCCCGGGGAACCGGGCTCGACGACCCGGACCACGGGCGGCTCGAGCTCGTACGCCGGCACGCGGATTCCCAGCGCAAAGACGGCCGAGTGCAGAAGGAGCGCGAGGACGAGGTTCATCGCCGGCCCGGCCACCAGGATCAGCGCCCTCTGCCAGCGAAGCCCCATCGGCGGAGCCTCCGTCGAGGTGCCCTCCGTCACCGTGGATTCGTCCGGCCCGAGGCCGACGACGCGAACGTAGCCCCCCAACGGGATGGCCGAGACTCGGTAGTCGGTGCCTCGCCGCTTCCAACCGAAGAGGCGCTTGCCGAAGCCGATCGAAAACACCTGGACCGGGAAGCGGAAGGCTTTGGCGACGGCGAAGTGACCGAACTCGTGCGCCACCACGAGCACGGACAGAACGACCACGAGGGCCAGGGTGTTGCCGAGAATCGTCACGGGAGACTCCTTGGGGTTTCTATCCGGAGGCCCAGGCCCCCGCCGCGCGGGCGGTCCCGACGATCTCCGACGCTTTCCGCCGCGCCGCCTGGTCGATCTCTTCCGCCTCCTCCACCGAAGAGGGGGACGGGACCGATCCAAAATTGTCGCCGGCCTCCGCGACCACCCCAACGATTTCGGGGAAGGAAATCTTCCCCTGGAGGAACGCCTCGACCGCCACCTCGTTGGCGGCGTTCAAGACGGCCGGCATTCCCCCGCCGGCCTTCAGCGCCGCCCGCGCCAGATCGACCGCCGGGTAGCGGCGCGGGTCGACCGGCTCGAAGTCGAGGCGCGAGAGGCTCGAAAGCTCCAGCCTCCCGAACGGGCTCGGCAGCCGGTCCGGGTAGGTCAGGGCGTAGAGAATCGGAAACTTCATGTCGTTCTTCGAGAGCTGTGCGATCAACGAGCCATCGACGTACTCGACGAAGGAATGCACGGCGGACTGCGGATGGATCACGACGTCGATCTTCTCGACGGGCAGGTCGAAGAGGAAGCGCGCCTCGATGATCTCGAGCCCCTTGTTCATCATCGTCGCCGAGTCGATCGTGATCTTCGGGCCCATCTTCCAGGTCGGGTGAGCGAGAGCGTCTTCGACCGTGATCGCGGGAAACGTCGAGAGGTTTCGCTCGCGGAAGGGACCGCCCGAGGCCGTCAGCACGAGGCGGCCGACTTCCTCGTGGCGGCCGCAGCGCAGGGCCTGATGGATGGCGCAATGCTCCGAGTCGACCGGCACGATCTCCGCGCCACTTGCCCGCGCGGCGCGCATCATCAGCTCGCCCGCCACGACGAGCGTCTCCTTGTTGGCCAGCGCCAGCCGCTTGCCCGCAACGACCGCCGCCCATGCCGAGCGCAGTCCCAGGGCTCCGACCAGACCCCCGACCACGACATCGACCGATGGATGCGCCGCGACCTCTTCCAGGCCGTCGCGCCCCGAGACGATCCGCGGCGCCGCCCCCGGGGGCAACAGGGATCTCAAGCGGTCCGCTCCCGACTCCTCCGAGACCGAGACCAGGTCCGGCCGGTGGCGGAGGACCTGCTCGGCCAGCCGTTCGATCGATCGGCCGGCCGCCAGAGCCCTGACCCGGAAACGATCCGGCATGGCCGCGGCGACCTCGAGCGCCGAACAACCGATCGAGCCGGTCGAGCCCAGCACGGCGAGGTTTTTCATGGCGAAAGGCTAATTATATGGGCGCGTCGGGACGCTCTTTCGGCGTCTCAGACGGTCGCGATGAAACCGGCCAGAACGGGTCCGGCGTAGAGCAGCGAGTCGATCCGATCGTAGAAGCCGCCGTGGCCGGGCAGGAAGACGCCCGAATCCTTCACGCCCGCTCCCCGCTTCCAGTACGACTCGACCAGGTCGCCGATCTGGCCGGCCGACGAGGCGAGCGCCGCCGCCAGGGCGCCCCGGACGGGGCCCAATTCCGGCAGGACCCACCACGTGCCTGCCGCGAAGCCGATCAAGGTCGCCCCGGCGAGCCCGCCGATCGATCCTTCCCACGTCTTCCGGGGCGAGACGATCGGGGCGAGCGCATGGCGCCCGAAGGCCCGACCCGTGTAGTAGGCGAAGGAATCGCAGCCCCAGACGACCAGGAAAAGGAAGAGCACCGCCCGGGGCGAGAAGACCCGCAGGGCGCACATCGCCGTCGCCGGCAGCGCCAGGGCGAAGACGCCGTAGAAGGTCGAGCCCGCGCTCGAGAGACCCGCGGCGGGCTCCACTCCGGAAAACAGCGGGCCGATCGTCGCCAGGGCGGCGACCGCCAGGGTGAGCACGACGACGATCGTCAGACCGCGCCGGTCCGCCGGCGCCGAGTAGCCCCAGAACGCCGCCCACCCGAAGAGGACCGCCGCGCCGCCCCCGATGCCGACCGTCTTGGAGACCGGATGGCCGCTCTTCTCGGCCAACCGGTAGAACTCGAGGAGAGCCGCCAGAGCCACCGCGGCGACCAGCAGGTCGAAGGCGATCGCCGGCAAACCGAAGAGAACGCCGAGGACGATCGGGATCGCGATCCCCGCCGCGATCTCCCGCTTCAGCGCCAAGTGCCTAGGCTTTCGTCGTCCCGGAGCAACGACGGCGCGCCGTCACCGCCTGCCGCCTTCGGCTCGACTCTCTGCCTGCGCGCCCTCGATCGCGCGCCCCTCACCGATGACGCCGCCGTACCGGCGCTCGCGCTTCTGAAAGTCCAGAATCGCTTCGAAGAGGTGCCGCTTTCGAAAGTCGGGCCAGTAGGTCGGCGTCACCCAGATCTCGCTGTAAGCGATTTGCCACAGCAGGAAATTGGAGACGCGCATTTCGCCGCTCGTGCGGATCAGCAAGTCGGGGTCGGGCAATCCCGCCGTCCCGAGCCGGGAGCCGAGCGTCTCCTCGTCGATCTGTTCCGGCGTCAGCCGTCCCGCCTCCACGTCGTGCGCGAGCGACCGGCAAGCGTCCACGATCTCCGTGCGCCCGCCGTAGTTCAGCGCGATGTTGAAGGTCATGCCGCGGCAGGAAGAGGTCGCCGCGAGGCCCTTGGCGAGCGCCTTCTGAACCGAGGCGTCGAGCTCGTTCATCCGGCCGACGACGCGGAAGCGAATGTCATTCTTCAGGAGATTCGGAAGCTCTCGGTTCAGGTACTCCTTGAGCAACGACATGAGCGTGACGATCTCGAACCGCGGACGCTTCCAGTTCTCGACCGAAAAGGCGTAGAGCGTCAGCGCGTCGAGCTCCAGACGCGCGCACGTCTCGACGGCTTCGCGCACGGAGGCGATGCCGCTGCGGTGTCCCTCGACCCGCGGATATCCCCGCTGCTTCGCCCATCGGCCGTTGCCGTCCATGATGATCGCGATGTGCCGCGGCAGGCGGGCCAGATCGATCTCGTCGAGCAGGGGGCGTTCCGGGGATCCCGCCGGGGCGAGGACTTCCTTGTCGATCACGGAATCAGTGTAACCCGACGCCGCGTCGGCGCGGCTCAGTGCAGGTAGCCCAGGGCCCTCAGCTTCTCCCACGCCTCCTCCTTCTCCGCTTCGGTGCGGGTCAGCGGCCGGCCCGACGCCTTCCAGAGGAAGACCCCGGCGCAGCCCCCGGGGGTGTCGAAAAGCGGAATCGTCTCCGGGATCGAGCCGCGCGAAATCTCCCGCGGCTGGCCGGGCAGGAGAGTCAGCGGCCGAGACCCCGCCAGACGAAGCTCCGCGCAGCCGCCGGTATCACCGATGCGGACACGCAGGCCGGAGGTCGAAGGATCCTCGAAGCGAAATCCGTCGATGCCATCGGACAGATCGAGTTCTGCCGTCAGCGCTCGGCCGGAGGGAGTGCGGTTCCAGGAAACGCGGTCGTCTTCCTCCAGAGCGAAGGGCTCGAGCGATGCCTCCCGCGACAGCCCCTCCACGGTCACCTCGAGCGCGGACGTCGATCCCGCGCCCACCACCCGCATCTCGATACCGCGCCGCGTGCGTCCCATGGCACGTTCGACGGCCCTCCAATCCGCGGGGAAGCTCGACCGGTCGACGGGTTGCAGCCTCGTTTCGCCCGGGTCGGCGGCCAGATCGAAGCTGCCGAGCCCCGGCATCAGCTCGGGCAGCCGGTGGGCCAGTCGGTAGCCGGGAGGGTCCTTGACGGGATCGGGAATGCCGCGAGTTCCCAGCCGGTCGAAGAAGAAGAGCTTTCGCCCGCGACGGACGACCACCGCGCGCGGCGCGCCTCCCGTCAACATCGTGATCGCCGGCAGCGCCTCGCGGCGCCAGGACACAGGATCGATCAAGCTCGCACCGTCGAGCGGCCGGCCCGGCCGCGGAAGACCGGCAAGCTGCTCCACGGTCGGAAGAACGTCCAGCAGAGAAACGAGGGTGTCGGACGGAACATCGGGAAAACGCCGTCCGGCGCCGGGCCGGATCGCGAGCGGGACCCGCAGGACCTCCTCGAAGAGCGCCGGACCGTGTTTCCACCCGCCGTGCTCGCCGAACTCCTCGCCATGGTCCGACGTGAAAACGACCGTCCAACGCGACCGCTCCGCGGCGGGCTGTGCGTCCCAGAGCCGCCCGATCAACCCGTCGGCCAGAGCCACCTCGTCGTGGTAGAGGGCCGAGAGGTGGCGGACTCCCGAGGGCTCGGGACGCGGCATTTCCCCCCGTTGCAGCCGGTTCACTTCGTCTCCGACGATCGGCCCGCGGTAGTCGGGGTCAAACGGCGTGTAGCCGCGCGGACGGTCGAAACGAATGTAGGGATCATGCGGGTCGAGCAAGTGAATGAGCAGGAAGAAGGGCTCGCCGCGGTGCGTCTCGAGCCAGCCGGGAACGTGCTTGATCGTTTCGCCCCCCGGCATCGTGATCGACGCTCCCTCCAGGGGAGTCGTGAAGAACGTCTGGAATCCCGCCGCGAAGCCGTTCTCGGCCCGTACCGTCGGGTTTGCCGTGAACGCGGCCGTGGACCAGCCCGCCCGCCGAAAGTCCTCCGCCAAGGTCGCAATCGCGGGCACGATCCCGAGCGGTGAGCCGTCGGCGTCCTCGTGCGCCGCGGGAACACGGCCCGTCAGAAGCGACGCGACCGAGGGGATCGTCCAAGAGGCGGGGGCGTACGCGCGCGTCGCTTTCCAGGCGCCCCGAAAGATGGCGTCCAAGTTCGGCGTCGAGGGGTCCTTGCAGCCGCCGAATCCCACCGCATCGCGCCGCGTCGTGTCGAAGAGAAGGAGCACCACCGCGCCCGGCGAGGACTCGGGCCACACGAGCCGGAGATCCGACAGGAAGAACGGAATGGCGGGCTCGACGCGCACGCGCAGGCGCCGCGGGCCACTCCCGCCGGGAAGGACCACATCCTCGTTCCAGAAGATCGGGGGCGCCGGAGCCGCCGGAAATGAGTGAGTCCATCCGGCGATCCCGCGGGCCAGCCCCTCGCCCGCTCCCGGAAGCAACTCGACGACGAGGCGGACGTCGCCGCGGATCGGCGTCGCGGACCATGCAAAACGCAGATGCGCGCCGGACGCCTCCGGCAGTTCCCAATCGAAAGACCGGCCGGCGTCGACCGACGCTCCGACGCGCCGGATCCCTTCGGCATCCACGAGCGTCTGATCCATCGCCGCTACGGGCCGAAGCGGCGCGCGCTCCCGCCGGCAACCCGCCAACAGGAGAAGGAGTCCCGGCAGGACCGCCCGTCCCAGAATCTTTCGACTCTTGATCAATTGCCTCGCTCCGCCGCAGCCCGAACAGACAGACCACGCGGTCTCATTCCATTTCCGCCGACTCGTAGGAAACCCGGACCAAAGTCAGGCCGCAGGCCGGCGCCTTCGGGGCGAGGAGGCCGCGGTCCTGTGTCTCGATGAGCTCCGCGACGCGCCCGACCGGAGCCTTCCCGCGGCCCACATCCGCCAGGACGCCGCAGATGGCGCGCACCATCCCGCGCAGGAAGGCGTCGCCGCGAAACAGCGCCTGGATTTCCTCCCCTCTTTCCTCGATCCGGACGAAATGGAGATTGCGGACAGACGACTCCCCGGCCGCCCGGCGCACGCCGAAGACGCCGAAGTCTCGCCGGCCCGGAAGATCCCGCGCGGCCGCGAGCATCCGCTGGGCCTCCGCGCGCGGGGACAGCGGGGCGACGAAGGGAGAGTCCCGGGGAGCGATGACGCGCGCGCGGCTCCACCGGTAGAGATACTCCTTCCACAGGGCGTCGCGCCGGGCGTGGAAGTCGGGCGGAGCCTTCTCGACCTCGAACACTCGGACGTCCCAGGGAAGCAGCGCGTTGATCGCCTCGAGGATGCGCTCCGGCATGCGCGATGGTGTCATGTCGAAGTGCACGACCTGGCCATCGGCGTGCACTCCGGCATCGGTGCGGCCGGCGGCGTGCGCCGGCACCGGACCGCCGGCGAGCCGCCCGAGAGCCTTCTCCAACACCGCCTGTACCGTGCGTGGCGCGTTCTTCTGCCGCTGCCAGCCGTGAAAGTCCGTGCCGACGTAGGCCAGGCGCGCCCGGTAGCGGACGAGCTCGCTCACGAGGTCGCTCTTGCCCGAGCGGTGAGCAACCGGGCAAGCCCCCGGGCGAGTGTCCACGCCAGAAGAAGAGCGAACGGGACGTATTCGAGCGAGAGGATCCACGTTCGGGAAAGTCCGGGAGTCGAGTAGAGCAACCCGTAGGACAGCGGCGCCACGAGCGACAGGTAGAGGAACGCCGGCTCGCCGCGCTCGGCGGCGAAGGGAAGCGTCCAGAGCAGATACCAGGGGTGCAGCGTCGGAGAGAAGAGCAACAGCGCGCCGAGCGAAGCAAAGGTGGCGGCGCGAGTCTCCCTCACACGCCAGCCGATCAGGGCAAGAAGCACGGCGAGCAGCGCGCCGAGAAGAGCGCGGGCGAAGAACCCGTCGTAGAAATAGGGAAAGACCGCCTGCGTCCACGCCGGGTGTCCATGCCGCTCCTTCCAGTCGAGGAAGGCCGCCTTCGCCCGGGCAGGAGCGTCCGCCGAACGCACAACATCAACCGCCGCAGGATAGAGGACCGAATTGAACTCCCAGCGGCTCGCGTACTCGAAGAGGCCCCCGGCCGGCGACGCACCCCGGAGCGCGGCACCGAGCCAGAGGGCCGCGGCCAGACCGGCGCCGGAGAGGGCGAAGCGCCATCCTCCCCGCCGAAGAACCGGAAGAGCGGCTGCGAGGGGAACGTACTTCGTCAAGGCCGACAGCGCATAGCCGACGCCCGCCAGCGCGCTCCGGCGTCCGGCAAGAAAGGCGAGCGAGGCGAGGAGCAGGACGACCCCGAGCGAATCGACGTGTCCCGCTCCGGCGCTTTCCAGCACCGGAAGCGGGTGAAACGCATAGAGCGCAGCGCCGAATCCGCTGCCCTGCCGCGCGAGCAGCCAGACGATCCCGACGTCGGCGGCGGCGAAGAGCGCCTTGAGCCGGCGGGGCCGGGTTCCTCCGAAGCTACCGAGCCGGAAGGCGGCCTCGGCGACCGGAGGATAGACGCTCGTGACGTCGCGGTACGGCAGGCGCGCCCGGAGGCTCGGAGCCACCCATGCCACCGCCGGGTCATCGGGCGGGTGCGCCCAGGGCGAGAACCCGGCCGCGGCAACCCGGGCGTCCCAGAGATAGCGGTAAATGTCATCGGAGAGGTCCGGCGAGCGAAAGAGCACCGTTGCCCGGAAGAGACCCGCCGCGAGCATCACGAGGCCGCGGGGCGCCGCGGATAGAATCCCCGCGGCAAGAAGCGCGAGGAGTCCCGCCGCGCCGGCGAGCAGCAGGTACGCGGGCAGGCGGGTCCGGGCATCTGGAATCAGCAAGAACCCCGCAAAGAGCGTCTCTGCCGACAGGATCAGGAGCCAACGCGTGAAGCGAGAACCGGAGGGTCGAAATTGATGACGAGTCACGGCGGGCAGATCGCGACACTCGCCGTCTACTACGTCGTGCTCTCGCTTCTCGCCTTCTACGGGGCGCATCGAGTCTTGATGGTCTGGCTCTACTATCGGCACCGCGCCGAAGTGCCTCGCCCGGCCGGCCGGCTCGATCCGCTTCCTCGCGTCACCGTTCAGCTTCCGATCTTCAACGAAGTCTATGTCGTCGAGCGCTTGATCGAGGCCGTGGCCGCGATGGACTACCCGAAGCGACTTCTCGAGATCCAGATCCTGGACGACTCGACCGACGAGACGCGGCACGTCGCGCGCCGTGTCGCGGAGCGTCTGCAGGCGCTCGGATTCCGCATCTCCTACCTTCCGCGCGCGCACCGCGGCGGTTACAAGGCGGGCGCCCTCCAGGCCGGTATGGAGGCGGCCTCGGGCGAGTTTCTCGCGATCTTCGACGCCGACTTCGTGCCCGGTCCCGGGTTTCTGCGCGAGACCCTGCCCCACTTCTCCGATCCCCGCGTGGGCCTCGTGCAGGCGCGCTGGGAGCACCTGAACCGCGACTACTCGCTGTTGACGCGAATCCAGTCGATCTTCCTGGACGGCCATTTCGTCGTCGAGCACACGGCGCGCCACCGCTCGGGCCGCTTCTTCAACTTCAACGGGACCGCCGGGATCTGGCGGCGCCGGTGCCTCGAGGAGGCGGGCGGATGGCAGTCGGACACCCTGACCGAGGATCTGGACGCCTCGTATCGCGCCCAGCTGGCGGGCTGGAAGTTCGTCTACCTGAAGGACCTCGTCGTACCGGCCGAGCTGCCGGTGGACATGAACGGCTTCAAGACGCAGCAGCACCGCTGGACCAAGGGTTCGATCCAGACGGGACGCAAGCTGCTTCCCGCAATCTGGCGCAGCGACTTCCCCTGGAGAGTCAAGGTCGAGGCCTTCTTCCACTTGTCGAACAACTTCTCCTACCTCCTCATGGTTCTCCTCGCGGTCCTGATCCTGCCGGCCATCCTGATCCGGGAGCGGATCGGCTGGCAGAAGCTCATCGTTCTCGATTTCCCCCTCTTCTTCGGAGCCACCTTCTCCTTCATCACCTTCTACATCTCCTCCCAGCGGGAGATCGGGCGCGATTGGAGGGGGACGCTTCGCTCGATGCCCCTCTTGATGTCGCTCGGGATTGGCCTGTCGATCAACAACGCCCGCGCGGTGCTCGAGGCGCTCGGCAACCGCGGCACCGAGTTCCGGCGCACGCCCAAGTATCGAATCGAAGGGGGAGGCGGCGAGTGGCGAAGCAAGAAATACCGTGCGCCCGCCGATTTCTCCGTCGCCGCGGAGATTCTTCTGGCTCTCTACTTCCTGGGGGCGATCGTCTTCTCGGTCAAGGAGAACTACTGGGCCGGGATCCCCTTTCTCCTGGTGTTCTTCAATGGCTTCGCCTACACGGCCGCCCTGTCTCTCCTGTCCCGGCGGGAGGCCGGCTCCGGTCTTTCCGGAGAGCCCGTTTCCGAGCCTCGTTCACCGAGCCCCTTCCGCGAGCCGGAACCCTCGATCAGGCCCGCTTGCGCAGCAGAAACTGCGCGTGCCACGTGAGGAGCTCCCCGAGCAGGGGCCAGCGAACAAACGAAACCGGCAGGTAGCGCGTCGAAAGATCCAGCCGTTCCCACCGCGTTGCGCTCAAGAGTCTTCGCATCCGACGGATCGTCATGCGGTAGAGACCCCAACCCCGATAAAGGCTCTCGAAAGATCGCGGCCCTGCCGGCCGATCCTGCACCCGGTGCACCCATTCCGGTGGCGCCGCCCGCCGTCGGGCCAGACGGATCGCCAGACGCTCCCCCAGATAGTGAAATGGTGAGAATTCGTGCCCGCCGACCGGACTCCAGTACGGCGGGAAGCTCACGTACGCAAAACCGTCGGGCGCGAGGACCCGCTCGACCTCTTCCAGGAGCCGGCCCGGGCTCGCCACGTGCTCGATCAGGCTTGCGCAGAACACGATGTCGAAGCTCTCCCCGCGGAACGGCAGGTCGAGAGCGCTGCCCCGCACGGGTTTCACCGTCGGCGAGAGGAGCCCGGCGGGTTGAACGAGGTCGAGACTGACGACAGAGGCACCCCGGCCGGCGAATGCCCGGCTGTATCCTCCGAAGCCGCTGCCCAGGTCGAGCAGCCGCCGGCCACCCAACAGGACGCCGTGGCGCTCCAGATGGCGGATGATCAGCCCCGCCTGGAAGGCCTGGAATCGGCGGTAATCCTCCTCGGACCGGCCGCGCGCCCGGGCCAGACGCCACAATTCGGGATAGTCGCGCAATGACACCGTTCTTCGTCCGAAGCGGCCGGCAGCGTAGCAAAGTCGCGCGTCTGCCGGTCCGAAACTAGAATCCCTGTCGTGGAGAGCACCGTTCGCGTGACGGAGATCTTTCGCTCGCTTCAGGGCGAGTCGACCCGCGCGGGATATCCCTGCGCCTTCATCCGGCTGACCGGTTGCTCGCTTCGCTGCGCCTGGTGCGACTCGGCCTACGCCTTTCACGGCGGCGCGGAGATGACCGTCGGGGAGGCCGCGGAGCGGGTCGCCGCTCTCGAGACGGACCTGGTCGAGTTGACCGGCGGCGAGCCGCTCGAGCAGGAAGGGGTCTATCCGCTGATCGACCGGCTGCTCGGCCTCGGCAAGACCGTGATGCTCGAGACCGGCGGCCACGTGGCGCTCGACCGGGTGGATCCGCGCGTCATCAAGATCGTGGACGTGAAGGCCCCGGGGAGCGGCATGCAGCCGGCCAATCTCCCCGAGAACCTCGAGGCGCTCGGGGCCCGAGACGAGCTCAAGTTCGTTCTCGCCGACCGCGCGGACTTCGAATGGTCCCTCGCGCTGGTCTCTTCCAAGGATCTCGATCGGCGGCACGTCGTGACGTTTTCGCCCGTCTGGGCGAGCCTGTGCGCCGCCGAGCTTGCCGAATGGATCCGCGACTCGGGACGACCGATCCGGCTCGGCCTTCAGCTTCACAAGATCCTGTGGGGCGACGTGCCGGGTCGGTGAGGACGGCTTGACCGGCTCGCGCCGGGCGGTCGTGCTGCTTTCGGGTGGACTCGACTCGGCAACCTGCCTGCTCATCGCTCGACAACAGGGTCTCGAGACCTATGCCCTCTCCTTCGATTATGGCCAGCGGCATCGTGTCGAGCTCGAGCGGGCACGCGCCTTGGCGAATCGCTACGGAGCCTCGGAGCACCGCGTCGTTCGTCTCGGCCTCGGAAGCCCGGCGGCCTCGGCGCTTACCGACTCTGAGCGGACCGTCCCCCGCCACAGCCTCGGAAAGGAGGCCATTCCGGCGACTTATGTGCCCGCGCGCAATACTCTCTTCCTCGCGCACGCGCTCGCCTGGGCGGAGCCCCTCCAGGCCCCGGACATCTACATCGGCGCCAACGCCCTCGATTACTCGGGTTATCCCGACTGCCGGCCGGAGTTTCTGGAAGCCTTCGAGGCGATGGCGAACCTCGCGACCAAGGCCGGTGTCGAAGGGGCCCTTCGCTTTCGGATTCAGGCTCCCCTCCTTCGGCTGACGAAGGCCGCAATCATCCGGCGAGCGGCCGAACTGGGACTCGATTTCACTCTCACCTCGTCCTGTTACGACCCCTCGCCCGACGGATCGCCCTGCGGCGCCTGCGACTCTTGCCTCCTTCGGGAGAAGGGCTTTCGTGAAGCGGGACTCGAGGACCCGCTACGAAAGCGCCGGTGACTGAAGTGACTGTTATTGGCTCATATTTTGTGTCAAATAAACTTGACAATTAGATACTCAGATATCTATAATTGCGCCGCGAATTGACTCCCTGCGGGGAGGGAAGGACTGGCAAGACGATGAGATTCGATCAGCTGACGATCAAGGCGCAGGAGGCAGTCGCGGAGGCGCAGAGGGACGCCCGCGCCCGGGGCAATGCTGAGCTCACCCCCGATCATCTGTTGCTCGCTCTCCTTCGACAGACGGAGGGGGTCGTCATCCCGATCCTTCAGAAGCTCGGGGCGGACCCCGAATCCCTCGCTGGCTCGGTCGAGCAGGAGCTCGACCGCCGGCCCAAGGTCTCGGGCGCCTCGGCGGACGCGGCTCCGTCCCGCGAGCTGACGAAGGTTCTCGATCGCGCCTTCGACGTGGCAAAGGAGTTCGGCGACGAATACGTCTCGACCGAGCATCTGCTGATCGCTCTCTCGGAATCGGCCGCGGGCGAGACGGCCCGGCGACTCGCCGCCGCAGGGGTCAAGAAGGACTCCCTGCTGAAGGCCTTGAAGGAGGTTCGCGGATCGACGCGCATCACCGACCCGAATCCCGAAGACAAGTACCAGGCGCTCAAGCGCTACACGCGCGACCTGACGGACCTCGCCCGGCGCGGAAAGATCGATCCGGTCATCGGCCGCGACGAGGAGATTCGCCGAGTCATCCAGGTGCTCTCGCGGCGCACGAAGAACAATCCCGTGTTGATCGGCGAGCCGGGGGTCGGAAAGACCGCCATCGTCGAGGGTCTCGCGCGTCGCATCCACATGGGAGACGTCTCGGAGGGCTTGAAGAACAAGCGGGTCGTGGCTCTCGACCTCGGATCGATGATCGCGGGAGCGAAGTACCGCGGGGAGTTCGAGGACCGCCTGAAGGCCGTCTTGAAGGAGATCGAGGAGGCGCAGGGCACCGTCGTCCTCTTCATCGACGAGCTCCACACCTTGGTCGGCGCCGGAGCGGCCGAGGGTGCCATGGATGCGTCCAACATGTTGAAACCCGCGCTGGCCCGCGGCGAGCTTCGCGCCATCGGCGCGACCACGCTCAACGAATACCAGAAGTACATCGAGAAGGACGCCGCGCTCGAGCGCCGGTTCCAGCCCGTCTACGTGGACGAGCCCTCGGTCGAGGACACGATCGCCATCCTGCGGGGTCTCCAGGAGCGCTATGAGATCCACCACGGCGTGCGGATCACGGATGCGGCTCTCGTCGCCGCGGCGAGGCTGTCCGCCCGATACATCACCGACCGCTTCCTTCCGGACAAGGCCATCGACCTCGTGGACGAAGCGGGCTCGCGTCTGCGCACCGAGATCGACTCGGTTCCCGCCCCGATCGACGAGGTCGAGCGCCACATCGTCTCGCTCGAGATCGAGAAGCGGGCGCTCTCCAAGGAGAAGACGAAGGAAGCCAAGGAACGGCTCGAGGAGATCGAGCGGCTACTCTCGGAGGAACGAGAGACCTCCAGCCGCCTGCGCGCCAAATGGTCCGCGGAGAAGGAGGCGATCCAGAAGATCGGCCAGATCAAGGAGTCGATCGAGCGCACGCGGCAGGAGGCCACCGAGGCCGAGCGCCAGGGCAACCTGCAGCGCGTGGCGGAGCTGCGCTACGGCCGCCTACCGGAGCTCGAGAAGGAGCTCGCCGCGCAGAACACCCGGCTCGCCGATCTTCAGCAGGGCCAGCCGATGCTCCAGGAGGAGGTCACCGAGGAGGACATCGCGAAGGTCGTGTCGAAGTGGACCGGCGTGCCCGTCACCAAGCTGATCGAGGCGGAGACACAGAAGCTGCTGAAGATGGAGGAGCGGCTGGCCGAGCGCGTGGTCGGGCAGAAGGAAGCCGTCACCGCCGTCTCCGAGGCGGTCCGGCGCGCCCGCGCGGGCCTCTCGGATCCGCGGCGCCCGATCGGCTCCTTCATCTTCGTCGGGCCCACGGGAGTCGGCAAGACGGAGCTCGCCCGCGCGCTCGCCGAGTTTCTCTTCGACGACGAGCACGCCATGGTGCGGGTCGACATGTCCGAGTACATGGAGAAGCACTCGGTCGCGAGGCTCATCGGCGCGCCTCCCGGCTATGTCGGCTACGAGGAAGGGGGCCGCCTCACCGAGGCGGTGCGTCGCCGACCCTATTCGGTCGTGCTGTTCGACGAGATCGAGAAGGCGCATCCGGACGTCTTCAACGTCCTTCTCCAGGTCTTGGACGACGGACGTCTGACGGACGGGAAGGGGCGCGTCGTCTCGTTCAAGAATACGGTCATCATCATGACCTCGAACCTCGGCTCCCACTGGATCGCCGAGGCGAGCGAGATGGACGAAAAAGAGCTGCAGTCCAAGATCGAGGACGAGCTGCGGCGCCACTTCCGGCCCGAGTTCTTCAATCGGATCGACGACGTCATCGTGTTCCACCGCCTGACGCGGGACGAGATCGAAACGATCGTTGCAATCCAGTTGAAGGCGCTCGCCAAGACGGTCTCGGACCGGGGGATCCAGCTCAACTGGAGTCCGGCCGCCGTCAAGTTCCTGTCGGGCCGAGGCTATGACCCGGCCTTCGGGGCCCGGCCGCTCAAGAGGCTCATCCAAAAAGAGGTCTCGGATGCCCTCGCGACACAAATACTTAGGAATGAGATTCTTACAGGAGATGAGGCTTTTCTAGACGTGGCAAAGGACAAGGAATCGCTGGTGGTTGAGAAGATATCTTAGTGTCTATAACTAAGATTTATATTCATCTTACTTGACATTTTAAAACTAAGACAATAGTGTGAGACTCCTCATGGAGGTGTTTTATGGTTGATCTAGTTTCCTGGAATCCCTACCGCGACTTTCAGAACATTGCCGAGCGCTTCAACCGCGCTTTTTCGGGCACGCCCGCCCGGCGCGAGGAGGAAATGAGTCTCGGCACCTGGCTGCCGCCCGTCGATATCGCCGAGGAGAAGGACCGGATCGTCCTCACGGCCGAGCTTCCGGGCTTCAAAGAGGATCAGATCGCGATCCAGATGGAAGGCGGTGTCCTGACCCTTAGGGGTGAACGCAAGTTCGAGGACGAGAAAGAGGGCCGGAGCTTTCACCGTGTCGAGCGTTCCTACGGACAGTTCGTCCGCTCCTTCACGCTGCCCAACAACGTGGACCGGGAGAAAATCAAGGCGACTTTCCGCAATGGCCTTCTCGAGATCGCGCTGCCCAAGCGCGAGGAGGCCAAGCCTCGCCAGATCCCGATCACCGGCGATGGCGGCGGGACGATCGACGTCAAGGCGAAGTGACCCCTCGAAATCGACTCCCTTCCCGGCCCCGCCTCGGCGGGGCCTTTTTTTGCTCTGTCATCCCGGGCGGCGCCGGGAGGAACCCCGGCCTCGCCGAACGAGGCCTCCGCGGATCAAGTCGGGGATTGCTCGCTTCTCTCGGAATGCCAACGGGTTGCCTCCCGTTTTCCGACCCGTGAGAAAGACCCCCCTCCTCACCGCCTCGCTCCTGCTCCTCGCTTCGGCCTTCGCCGCGGGGGTTCCCCTCCCCTCCCGCCGCAGCGAGATCGTCGAGGTGGTGGAAAAGGTGTCGCCCGCCGTCGTCAACATCGCGGCCCAGCAGACGGTCCGCCGGAACCGATCCCTCTTCGACGACTTCTTCTTCGGAATGGATCCGCGCCCCGCCAAGTCGCTCGGCTCCGGCGTGATCATCGATCCCAAGGGGATCATCCTGACCAACGATCACGTCATCTCCGGAGCCTCGAAGATCATCGCTACGACCAAGGACGGCAAGGAGCTCGAGTGCGACGTCGTCGGCTCCGACGCCGACAACGATCTGGCCGTGCTGAAGGCCCGCGGCGCGGTGTCCAACCTTCCCACTCTTCGTCTGGGCACCTCCGCGGACCTGCTCATCGGCGAAACGGTCGTCGCGATCGGCAATCCTTTCGGGCTCTCGAATACCGTGACGGCCGGCGTCCTCTCCGCCCTCGGGCGCAGCGTCCCCGGCGAAAACCAGCGCGTCTACAGCGACTTTCTCCAAATCGATGCTCCGATCAATCCGGGCAACTCGGGCGGCCCCGTCGTCAACATCCAGGGAGACATGATCGGTGTGGCCACCGCCATCATCGGCGGCGCTCAGGGAATCGGATTTGCGATTCCCGTCGACCGCGCCCGCCGAATCGTCTCCGACCTGCTGAAGTTCGGCCGGGTCCAGCCCGTCTGGATCGGCGTCCGGGGCCGCACGATCTCCGGCCGCGACGAGGAGCGTCCCCGCGGCTTCAAGGTACGCAACGTCGAGCCCGGCTCGCCGGCCGAGCGCGCCGGAGTTCGCCCGGGCGACCAGATCGTCTCGATCGACGAGAAGCCCATCGACTCGGAGGAGTCCTTCGAGACGGCCCTCTCGACCCGCGGGCCGGGCAAGTCCATGCGGGTCGTGTTGAAGAGCGAATCCGGCTCCCGAACGGTGACGCTGACCGGCCAGACCCCGCCCGCCGACTACGGCGTCCGGCTGTTGCGCGAGGAGCTCGGCATCACTGTTCGGGAAGGGCGGCGCGGGCTACGGATCACGATCGTCGACCCGAAGGGCTCCGCTGCCCGCGCCGGCCTCGAGTCGGGCGATGCCCTGCTCGCTTTGAATGGCACGGAGGTCAACGAGGTCGAGGACGTCAACAAGATCCTGCAGCGCGACCACAGCCGGACGACGCTCTGGATGGTCGTCGGCCGCGGCTCCTGGCAATACACCCTGACTTTCCCGTTGAACTAACGTCGCCTTCGCTCGCTCGAGATCTGGCGGCCGCGGGCGCCGCCGGTTGGAGATCCTTGGTGGGTGTCAGGCCCTCGGCCGCCACCAGCGAGCGGCTCGCCGGGATGCCGGCTCGACCCCTCGCCTGATCCCTTCGCTCGCTCCGGCTCCCGCGGCGCAAGCCTCCTCCCTCGCTTCCGCTCGGGAGACTTCCTGCGCCGCGACCTGAAAGACCGACTACCGCAAGAAGAAAACGCTTCGCCCCAAGGGAGCTCCTCACCCGGACCTCTTCCCGTGGGGAGCGGGAGAAGAGAGTCGTAGTTCGGAGACCACGATCCCCACGAGAACCAGGACCGCGCCCGCGACTAACGTCGCCTTCGCTCGCTCGAGATCTGGCGGCCGCGGGCGCCGCCGGTTGGAGATCCTTCGTGGGTGTCAGGCCCTCGGCCGCCACCAGCGAGCGGCTCGCCGGGATGCCGGCTCGACCCCTCGCCTGATCCCTTCGCTCGCTCCGGCTCCCGCGGCGCAGGCCTCCTCCCTCGCTTCCGCTCGGGAGACTTCCTGCGCCGCGACCTGAAAGACCGACTACCGCAAGAAGAAAAACGCTTCGCCCCAAGGGAGCTCCTCACCCCGACCTCTTCCCGTGGGGAACGGGAGAAGAGAGTCGTAGTTCGGAGACCACGATCCCCACGAGAACCAGGACCGCGCCCGCGATCCCGCGGGCACCGAGCCGCTCGCCCAAGAGCCAGGCCGCCAGAAGCGAGGCCACCACGGGCTCCAGCGCCAAGATGATCGCCCCATGGATCGCCGACATCCGCCCCTGTGACCACGTCCAGCCGAGAAAGGCGGCGAGCGTGCAGAGCGAGCCCAGGTAGGCGACGCTCCATGGAAACGAACCGGACCAGGGAATGGGCTTGCTCTCGAGCGCGGCGACGGGCAGATGCGAAAGGGGTCCGACCCGCAGGAGGAGCCACACCGCCCCCGCCGCGGCCGTCACCAGGACGAGCATCGCCGCCGTCAGCCAGAGCGTGTCGTGACGCCCGGCCCGCTCCGCCAGCTCCACGCCATAGAACGCGAACACCACGCCGCAGGCACCCACCCAGAGATCCCCCGCCTGCCACGGCGAGCCCCGCGGCGGCAGCGTCAGGAGCACGAATCCCAGAGACGCCAGGGTGATTCCGACTCCATTCTCGAGCGTCGGCAGATGGCGCGTGCGGACGACGGCCACGAAAGGCGTCAAGACGACGGCGAGGCCGGTCAGGAAGGCCGCCTTCGTCGCCGTGGTCTCGGCCTGGCCGATGACCTGCAGAGTCATGCCCGCAGCGAGGAGCGACCCGAGAATGAGCGCGTCGCGCCCGAACCCGCGGGGCCGCGGCCTCCGGCGAAGGACGAGCACGACACCGGCGATACCCGTCGCGAAGGCAAAGCGCCAGAAGAGAAGGCCGAGCGGCGGCGCCGTATCGAGCGCATGCCGCACGACCACGAAAGAGGAGCCCCAAACGATCGTCACGGCGAGCAGCACCGCGTCGGGACGCAGTCTTCCCCCGGAGCGCTCGGCGCTTTCGGTCTGGTGCATTCGAATCGCGCGTTAGGCTAGCATCGAGAGGCGTGACTCAAGCCTCCGGCTCGCCCCGCGTCCGATTCGCGCCGTCCCCGACCGGTTCGCTCCACGTCGGCGGCGCCCGAACGGCGCTCTACAACCTGCTCTTCGCTCGTCACGAGAAGGGCACGTTCCTCCTGCGTATCGAGGACACGGATGTCGAGCGCTCGCGCGAGGAGCTGTCGGCGCAGATCCTGTCGGCCATGGAGTGGCTGGGCCTCGAGTACGACGAGGGACCCTTCTACCAGTCGAAGCGGCAGGAGCTGTACCGCGCCGCGGCCGAGAAGCTGCTGACGGACGGCAAGGCCTATCGCGCCTTCGAGACACCCGAAGAGCTCGACGTCGACCGCAAGAAGGCCGAGGCGGCGGGGCGCGCCTATCGCTATTCGGGCGCCGGCCGCGCGATCTCGCCGGAGGAGAGCGCCCGGCGTGCCCGCGCGGGAGAGCGGCACGTCGTGCGACTCAAGATGCCCGCGGAGACGATTGTGGTCCAGGACTTGATCCGCGGCCGCGTCGAGTTTCCGCCGGAGGCTCTGGACGACTTCGTCCTCGTCCGCTCGGACGGGCATCCTCTCTACCACTTCTGCGTCTGCGTCGACGACACGGAAATGCGCATCACGCACGTCATTCGCGGGGACGACCACCTCGCCAACACGCCCAAGCACGTGGCTCTTTTCCAGGCGCTCGGCGCCCCGGTCCCCGAGTTTGCGCACCTCGGAATGATCCTGGGCACGGACCGCAAGAAGCTCTCCAAGCGCCACGGCGCCGCGGCCGTCGAGGAGTGGCGCGATGCCGGGATCCTGCCGGAGACGCTCTTCAACTTCCTTGCGCTGCTCGGCTGGGCTCCCGGCGAGGATCGGGAGATCCTCTCCCGCGAGGAGATGGAGCGCGAGTTCACTCTCGACCGCGTGGGAGCCTCCCCTTCCGTCTTCGACCCGGAGAAACTGCTCTGGATGAACGCTCAGTACATCGCCCGAATGCCGGCCGAGGAGCTGCTGGCGCGAGCCACGGCCTTTGCGCCGGGCGGTGTACCGGAAAAGAGCGCTGCCCTCCGGGCCGTCGAGCTACACCGCACCCGAGCGCGAACGACCGTCGAGATGGCGCGCGCGCTCTCGGCCTACGCTCGCGACCCCGAGGACTACGACCCCGACGGGATGAAGAAGCAGGTCAAGGCCGACACGCCGGCGCACCTCGAGCGGCTGCTCGCCCGCCTGGAGGAGCAGGAGGACTGGTCGGCCGCCGTGCTCGAGGCGGCCCTTCGCCAGACGGCGGAGTCGCTCGGAGTGTCGGCCGGCAGGCTGATCCACCCGGTGCGGCTCGCGCTGACCGGTGTCACCGTCGGCGCTCCGCTCTTCGACGTCGTCGCCCTCCTCGGCAAGGAGACTGCGTCGCGAAGGCTGCGAAGATTTCTCGAGGCGATCCGGCCACACACGCCCGCGTAGAGGCCTCGCGCCGGGCGGTGCGGGCGCGGCTTCAGTTCTTCAGCTTGTAGTCGCGCTTCAGGTGATCGAGCTCCTTCAACGCGCTTCGAAGCACCCGGATCACCCTCGAAATCTCTCGCCCGTAGTACTTCATTTCCGGGTCACAGTCGGTCAGACCGTAAACCGCCTCGTCCTTCTCCAGGCGGTCCTTTTCGTACGAGATCCGCTCGATCAGCTCGTCTAACTCGGTCCGCAGGACGAACGCGATGTCGCGAACTCCGAGAAAACGGCTGCATTGCGGACAGTGGACCTCTTCGCTGCCGGCATCCGGCACGCTGTCGATCACGAACTGTCGTTCGCAGCGCGGGCACTCGAAGACTTCGGGAATCATGGCCGATCCAGTTTAACGCCAGGTTCCCCACGCGACGCGGATTCGGCTCCAGCCATCGGCCCGGCAAGGATCTTGCCAAAGCACGACACGCTCCATACAGCGAAGAAGGGCGCTAAGAGGGCCGCCAGAAACCTCCATCTTCAAGAGCGGGACAGCGGTAAACGCGACCGGCGAAACGCAAAGAACGATTCTTGGACCAATGAGGTACAACTCCGAGGACGTGCTGACGTTTCGCTTGCTCGGGGTCTACTTCGGGGCAGCCGCTGGCTGTCTCATGCTGGCACGCGGTTTCATTCGGCCGATCCGGTTGTCCGCTGCGGTGTTCCTGACGCTAGCGCCCTTCCTTTTCGCCGGCAAGGCCCTTCTGACAGCAGGCGTGTACGGCCCGATCGACCAGATCTACCATTCCCAGCCGCTTGCGGCCCGCCGAGCGGAAATGGGGGTGGGCCCGACTCGCACTCACGACCTCGTGGATGTCTCCTGCTCTATGGTGCCCTGGCAGAAGGCAGTTCGTGAGGCTGTGAAGAACGGCCGCCTCCCGCTTTGGAATCGTTTTGCTTTCACGGGCGAGCCGCTCTTGGCCGTTCTTCAGCACAGCGCGCTTCACCCTGGCACCTGGATCGGCTTCCTCCTTCCCTTGGCACAGGCCTGGACCTTCGGGATGGCGTTTCGAATGTTCCTGGCGCTCGCCGCGATGTACCTCTTCCTCCGAGAGCTCGATTGTGGGGAGGCTCCATCGCTCCTTGGTGCCACGGCGTGGGCATTCAGCGAGTTCCTCTTCTACTTCCTCGAGTTCCCGCTCCAGCCCGTTGTTAGCGTGTTTCCGCTGCTGCTATTGGGACTGAGGCGTCTCGCCGTGGCCCCCGGCCGCCAAGCCCTGGGAATCACCCTCGTCTCTCTTCTGCTCATGATCTCCGGCGGGCATCCCGAAACGCTTCTGCACTCCGTGGCCGGCGCGGGTGTCTATTTTCTGTTCGAGCTGTCTCGGACCAATTGGAAGCAGCGATTCTCGTCGGTCGGCCTGTCGGTTGTTGCGGGAGGTCTTGCCCTGGGACTCTCGGCCGCTCTCTTGTTGCCGTTTCGAGAAGCCGCAAATGTGACGAGCGGCTACGCCATGCGCGCTCACTGGTACGCCAAGTCGGACCGGTCCGTTCCGTTAACTCGAAGTCTCAGACGGTCGGTCAAGAACGTCATGCCCTACGTGTATGGGTCGTGGATCGATGGAGGTGAGGATCAAACCGGACCCGGTCCGGCCGCGTACGCCGGCTCCGTTCTCTTTCCTCTCGTCCTGGTCGGCCTTCGATCACGCCGCAAAGAGATTTGGCCCTTCGTGATCGTCGGCGTTCTCTCAGCCTCGGCCTGGGCGCGGCTTCCGATCATCAACGACGCCATTTGCCAACTTCCTCTCTTCGACATCGCCATCAATGAGTACATGATCTTTCTGGCGGCATTCGCGGTGTCTTGCCTTGCCGCTTTCGGCTTGGATCGCTTGGGATCCGGGGGGGGGGACGTCCCGAGCTGGCGGTCGGGATCGTCGTATCTCTCGTCGCGTTGCCGATCCTCTTCTTCGGATTCCATGGGAGTGTCGGCCGGATCCCCGGGGACCGCCGCTTGGTGCTTTCCCTCGCCCTGGTGGTACCCGTGGCGATGCTGGGTGTCGTACTCCTACTTGTTCTAAAGAGAAGCCAATTCGAGAAAGCGATTCCGATCGTGGCCTTGCTGCTCTTGCTCGCCCAGCGACGCGTGGAGGTTGGACAGGCCTATGCGACGTTGCCCTCGCGTGCATTCTATCCGCCCCTTTCCCTTCTGAAGACGATCTCTGCGGCAGAGCCCTTCCGAATCGCCGCGATCGGACGCACCTTCATTCCCGAGATGTCAGCCTTGTACGAACTCGAGGACGTCCGTGGCGATGGCGCTATGACCTTGGCCCATCTCGGCGAGGTTGTCCCGCTCTTCTCGGTGGCTCAACCCTTGTGGTTCAACCGCATCGATGACCCGACGAAGCCATTCCTCAACTTCCTGAATGTGCGATACGTCATTGCACCGCCAGACTATCCGGCGCCAGAAGGCTGGAAGATCGTCGGAGATGATCACGGGGGGCGGCTCCTCGAGAATCCAAATGTGTTGCCCCGCGCCTTCGTGCCTCGGCGTGTTTTTCGGGAGAGCGATCCGGCCCGTCAGCTCGAACTCCTTCGCAGGATCACGGACTTCGGGGAAGAGGGCGTCGTTGAAGGCCCGCCGGCTCCGCCCTTTCAGATTGGAGAAGCCACGGTCAGGATCTCCTCCTATTCCGCGCAGAGGATGGAGCTCGAAATCGACGCTCGCGAGAGGGCTCTCGTTGCGACGTCTCTCACTGGCTGGCCAGGCTGGCAGCTTAGGTTGGACGGGAAGGAGGCGCCGCTTCTGATGTACAACCGGGCGTTCTTGGCGTTCGTTTTGCCACCCGGCCGGCACGCAGCTGTCCTCTTCTACTGGCCTCGTTCGTTCACGGCCGGGCTATGGATCTCGGCTGTCTCACTGCTGGCTACGGTGATCCTCTTCGCCTGGCCGAGGACGCACATCGAACGGGGCTTGGACCGCATGAACTAGTCGCGGATCTCAGTCGTCTCGCCGGGTTCAGCTGGGTGATCACCCCGGTTCTGTTCGGGCTGAGGGGCCGCGCCTTCACGCGGTCGACTTGCGGTTACCGGTCCCGGGCTCGGTCGTTGAGCCGCGAGGCCTTGCGTCGATTGAGGCTCCGGAGCCTCGTCAGATCGGCGCATTGCTCGCACTTCACGGTTCCGTCAATGGCTACGACGGTCTTGTTCGACCGCGTGCACTTCTCGCAGCTCCAAAATCGCAGGACGTATTGAATGGCTCGCTCCGCTTCTCGCCGAAGGCCAGCGACGGCGGGCACTGATGCTCCGTCGGAGGGGCAGCCGAACCCTATCACGCCGCCGCGAGTCTCAGCTCGCCGAATGATTTTGCTCAGGGGCAGGGACTCGAACCCGGAAGGGAAAACGCCACCAACCGACGCTAACGATGTGCGGATCGCGCGCCGCTTGAAAATTGTGTGTAACCCATCGCGGTTGCCGCCGTAAGAGCAAGAGTGGGCCCCCCGCAAAGATCCGACGATCAAGACCAACTTCAGGCGGAGTGGGACGGAAGGCGCCCCTTCCGTTGCGGCTCGCCGACGGCGTGTGATTGACGGAGGCAGCATGACCAACCCATCGCAACGGCGTCCTTGCGCCGTCTCATCGATTGTCGCGCGCCGCCGCGAGGCGGATCCGAGCCGCGCATGGAGGACAACGATGGCGTCGAGACTTGCAGGATGGCTAATCGTCGCCCTGTGGCTTGCGGCAACCGGCATTCTCGCGGCTCCAGGGCCGCTCGAGGTCTCGGTCGACCGAGCGCAGGCAATGCTCATCAAGGAAGACCTGGGCGACGGGATCTACGTGTTTCGCGCCCCTTCGGATCTCGATTACTGGACGTCGACGAATTCGGTCGTCATCGTCAACCAGGACGACGTCACCGTCTTCGACAGCTGTACACGCGCGGTAACCGCGCGAGCGGTGATCGCGGAGGTTCGCAAGTTGACGGCGAAGCCCGTGCGTTTCCTCATCAACTCGCACTGGCACCAGGATCACTGGTCGGGCAACGACGAATACACGAAGGCCTTCCCCGGCCTCCGCATCATCGCGAGCGCCGAGACCCGCGCCTACATGGCGCGCATGGGGGCCCGCTTTTTCGTGGACGAATTGGAACAATTTGGGCTGACGCGGATGCGAGAGGCTTTGGCGACGGCGATCAAGACCGGCAAGCTCGCCGACGGCTCACCATTGACCGCAGAGATTCGCGCTCGCAAGGAGAGGAGCATCGCAATGGCGACCCAGTTCGCGGCTGAGATCGAGGCTCTGCCGCGCGTCCTCCCGAATCTGGTCTATCGGGACGAGATGGCTTTCTGGAGCGGCCAACGTGAGTTTCGCCTGATGAGCCTCACGGGCGACGCGACCGGATCGACGGTCTTGTACCTGCCCGGCAGCAAGATTCTGGTCACCGGCGATGTCCTGGTAAGTCCGGAGGACGGCAAGGGACCCCCGCCCTGGTCAACCAACTCGTACGCCGTCACGCCCTGGCTCGAAAGCCTCCGCCGGCTCGAGGCGTTCGACGCCAGAGCCATCGTCCCGGGTCAAGGGCCGGTAATGCACGATAAGGCGTATCTACGCCGGACGATCGAGCTCTTCGCGGCCATCATCGATCAGGTGCACGCGGCACTCGAGCGCGGACTCGTCAAACCCATCCAGGTGCAGGCAGCGGTCAATGTGGACCGCATCGGCCTCGAGTACGCTCCGGGTGCTCCGCTCCCCGAGGATTTTCACCTGGTCGTGACCTCTCTCGTGAAGAAGGCCAGGCAAGAAGCGCTCGACGGCGTATCAGACGAGAAATAGCGCATTAGTCAGCCGGGCTTTGTGCACTCCGACACAAACAGGCTCGACACCTGCTAGCACGTCCTGTACGCGCCGACCGGGTACTACCCGACCCGGTCGTGCGCATTCCGGTTCGAGAACGAGCGGCGACGTGCCCTACGGCGCCGTGCGCGTATGGTGGAACGTGTATTCGCCGAGCAGACGCTCGGTGCCTGCCGAATCGAAGGCGACCAGGCGCGCGATCATCGTGCGCGTCGGCCAGGCCTTCGCCTGATCGATGGGCTCCTGGTAGGCAATGCTGCCCGGCCCCGAATGAACGGGGATGTCCGGCAGCCTGACCTGCTCGACGCCGCGCTCGTCACAGAGGCAGAGATCGACTCGCGTTGCCCCGCTCAAATCCGCAGCCAGACGCCCGATGAGAAAGTCGTCTTCCGCGGTCACGGTGCACTGGACGCTGCCTCCCGGAGGAGGGGCGTACTCGCGGACTTGCAGGCCTTCCTCCGCGACACGCCGAAGAAATGTGTCGCTCACGGCCATTCTCAGGGTGCCTTCGCGCGCCAGGTTGCGGACTCCTTCGGCGAGCGCGATCACCTCGCGAAGTCGCGCACCGCAGGAGTCGCAGCCGAGCAGATGCTCCTCGATGGCTTCCTCTTCCGGACCCGGCAGCGCGGCGAGCCAGTAGTCGGCAAGGACCGCCGTGTCGATGGGACTGGAGCAGTTCATGCCGCAAGCCCCATGCACTCGCGCAGCTCCCGAATGGCCCGATGGCGAATCACCCGGACGTTGGCTTCCGAAACGCCCAGAAAGCTCGCGACATCCGAGCCTGTCTGCTCGTCGTAGAAGGTCATGACGACGACCGCGCGTTCCCGTTCCTTCAGATTCTGGACGCAGCGCGTGAGCCGTTCCTGGTCGACGTGCGGCAAGGACGACGGGGCCGGGGTCACAAGATCAGCGCCGAACTGGTCGAGCAAGCGTTGTTTCCTCTGAGTGCCGCGGCGCAGATCGAGCACCGTCATCCGGCACGTGCCCAGCACGAAAGACGTGAGCCTCTCCGGTTCACGCAGGCGGCCCGCCCGCAAGGCTTCCAGCGTCGTGATGATGACTTGCTGCGTCAGGTCATCCGCGGCGTGTGCGTCTCTCAAGTGACGCAAACCATAGAGCCGAATGCGCGGAGCCATCCGGCGGAACAACTCGGCTTCGGCTTCGCGGTCGCTTCCTGACCGTATTCGAAGCGCCAACTCGGCATCCTCGAGCTCAACTTCCATCCATGCACATCTAATGTGTAACGGGAGGGCTCCTCATTACACATCCGGGACGTCAACCCAGTGAAACCCCGGTCCGGTCGGACCGTTTGACGGGAGGAAGGCGTCATGGTCAATTCGTACAGAGCCGCATCGGATATCGAGGTCCTCACATCGAACTTCCCGATCCCGGGCTACGGGCTGGTGCCGATCAACGCGTTCGTCATCAAGGGCTCGGAGCCCGTCCTCGTCGACACGGGGACCGTCGTGGAGACTCGGGAGTTCATGCAGGCACTCCGATCGGTCATCGATCCAGCCGACCTCGAGTGGATCTGGCTCACCCACACCGACCTCGACCACATCGGCAGCCTGCACCAGTTGCTCGCCGAAAACCCGCGGATCCGGGTCATTACGACGTTTCTCGGCGTGGGCATCATGAGCCTGTCCGCTCCGCTGCCGATGGACAGGGTCTATCTGGTCAACCCGGGCCAGAAGATCACCGTTGGCGACCGCACACTCACCGCGATGAAGCCTCCGGCCTTCGACAACCCTTCCACCACGGGCTTCTACGACGACAAGTCCGGCGTGCTCTTCAGCTCCGACTGCTTCGGAGCGCTCCTCTCCTCGGAGGCTCCGCAGAACGCCGCGGACCTCTCGGACAAGGATCTGCGGGAAGGGCAGGTCTTCTGGGCGACCCTGGACGCGCCCTGGCTGAACAAGGTGAACCAGGGGATGTTCGCGAGCGAACTGGACAAGATCCGCAAGATGGAGCCGAAGTTGGTCCTCAGCAGCCACCTGCCGGCCGCGCCGGGACACATGACGGAACGGCTGCTGGCGTCCCTCGCGGCCGCCCCGACGGCTCAGCCATTCGTCGGACCCGACCAGGCAGCCCTCGAACAGATGCTCGAGCAGATGACGCAGGTGGCTTAGGAGCTGGTAGAAAGCCGGACTACTTCGCGCCACCGACGAGCTTCTGGAACCTCGGGTTCTTGCGCAGCGGATCGAAGTTGGGGTCGATATTCAGCCAGCCGGGCGACAGCAAGTACGGAATCTTCAGCAACTGCTCGAGCCGGTCGATCGCCTTCTCGTTCTCGCCGACGAGAACGTACGTGCGTGCAAGAAGGTGCTGGTTGTAGGCGCCGCCGTAGGCGTCTTTCGAGATCGGAAGCAGCTCGACGGCATGCTGTCCCTCCCGGATGGCCTCCTCCTTGCGGCCGAGGTAGGCGAGGGCGAGCCCGAATAGCGCGCGACTCTGACTGTCGTTCGGAGTCGATCGCAACGTCGCATCTAACGCTGCCCGTGCGACCTCCGCGTACTTCCGAACGTTGGCGGCGTCCGCCTGTAGGGCGTAGGCCTGTGCGAGACAGATCCCCCAGGTGGCGGGGTCGTCGAACACGCTTTCCGGGATACGAACCAGAAGACTTCGTTGGGTCTCGTCGAGAAGCCATGCGGCGTCCCACGTCTTCGCGACGAAGGTCACCAGCGCCGTCGGTTCGACCTCGGCGGGTGCCGCCGCGAGAGCCTCACGGGCCCGCGGAAGATTCCCCTCGCCGACATAGGTCAGGGCTCTGCCCTCGATCACGCTAAGGACTCCCGGCGAGATCTCCCTCGCGCGATCGTAAGCCTCGCGCGATTCCGGATAACGGCGCAGCCAGAGCAGCGCCAGGCCCAGCCGCCGGGCGGTCAACACCGACCGTGGATCAAGATTGGCGGCACGTCTCAAGTGCCCGACCGCCGCCTCCCACCGACCGAGAGACTCCTCGGCCAGCGCTGTGGCAGTCAACAGCTCCGCGTTGTCCGGAGCGTACCTTTGTCCCTCGGCAAATTGCCCGAGAGCCCTTCCGAATTCCCCGAGGACGTTCGCCAGATACTGGCCCGAGGCCAGATATCCCTCCGGGCGATTTGGAGCCAGGGCAACCGCCTTTTCCGCCGCGGCCCGAGCGCGCTCCTTGAATTGAGGGGTCGGCCCCGTGTTGACGTACAGACTCGAGTTCGCAAACGACAACCGCGCCCAGGCCTGGGCGAAGTTCGGATCGAGCGCCACCGCCTGTTCGTAGAACACGAGGGCCTTCTTGATGGACGGCGAATCGGAAGCTCCCATGGCTTTCGAGACGTCTTCCCCCTTGCGGAAGGCGTCGTAGGCCGCGAGGTTCTCGGTTGGCCTCTCGGAAAGCCGCTTCTCCTCCCCCGCCCCGAGGGCCACACCAAGAGCCTGCGCCACCTTCGACGCGATGTCCGACTGCACCTGGAAGACGTCCGTCAGCGCCGCGTCGAACGGCTGCTGCCACTTCGATGTCGGAGCATCCGGACGAGTCACGTCCACCAGCTCCGGACTCACATGGACTCGACTCGTGCCTCCGCTTTTCTCCCAGCGCACCGTGGCGGTCAGCAGGTAAGCGACATTCAGCTCTTCGGCAATCTGCTTCGGCGTCTTCGCGGTCTTCTTATAAGGCGTCGAGCTGCTCCGTGCGATGACTTGGAGCCCCGGGATCGAGGTCAGCTTGCCGCGCACCTCGTCCGCGATGCCGTCGGCGAAGTAGTCGTCCTCGGGAGCGCCGAGGTTCTCGAAGGGCAGAACGGCTACGCGCTTGACGCCGCTGGCCTCGCCGCCGCTGTGCCGCCCCCGGAGGAGAAGCACACCAACGATGGCGAGCGCGACGAGAACCGCGATCGCGATGAGAACCCTCCTCTTGCCGGCCGGTGGAACCGCGGGCTGCGGACCGGTCGCGAGACTTGGCGAGGACGTTTGCTCCAGGGCAAACTCGATGTCTCGCGCCGATTGGAAGCGCCGTCCTCGATCCTTCTCCAGGCAGTGCCTGATCATGTGGTCGAGGGCTGGTGAAATGTTCCGGCCCGAGTGCGTCAGCTCCGGCGGATCCTCCTTCAGGATCGCTGCGATCGTGTCGCTCGCCGTGTCACGCTTGAACGCCTTCCGGCCCGAGAGCATCTCGTACAGGATCGTTCCCAACGAGAAGAGATCCGAGCGGTGATCCACGGGCAGGCCCCGAACCTGCTCGGGCGACATATAGCCCATCGTCCCCATGACTGTCCCAGGCTCCGTGTGGCCCGAGCCCGTCGGTGCGCTCGTCTGCTCCTCGGCGTTGACCGCCTCCACCTTCTTCGCCAGCCCGAAGTCCAGGATCTTGACGCGGCCGTCCCTTGTGACGAACAGGTTCTCGGGCTTCAGGTCGCGGTGGACGATGCCCTTCTCGTGAGCGGCGGAGAGTCCTCTTGCCACCTGCAGCGCGTAATCCACGGCCTGCTTCTGTGGGATCGGGCCCGAGTCGAGCTTCCCGCGTAGCGTCTCGCCTTCCAGAAGCTCCGTGACGGCGTAGGCCGTCCCCTCGTGCGTCCCGAAGTCGAAAATGGAGAGGATGTTCGGATGCGAGAGCGCCGCGACCGCCTTCGCTTCCCGCTCGAACCGTGCCAGAGCGTCCGGGTCGGCGGTGACGGCCTGGGGAAGGACCTTGACCGCGACGTCCCGGTCGAGCTTCTTGTCTCGCGCCCGGTACACCTCCCCCATCCCGCCGGCGCCGAGCGGCGAAAGGATCTCGTAGAGGCCGAGACGGGTCCCTGCTGAAAGTGTCATCGAATGACCGTGGCGGGGATTTTATGCGAGAGCGTCCAGGCCGCGCGATAGAGGCTGTGCCCAAGCCATTCAGCCCCAGAGCGCGCTAGCCTGGCAGTGGCAACGCAACGGCAATCGGTCCCAGACAGCGCCCTGGCGTTCGATACAGCTACAAGCGAAGGGTTTCGATGAGAGCTGACAGTGCGGCCGGCTGCTGCCGCCGACTCGGGTAGTAGAGGAAAAAGCCCGCGAAGGGCGGGCACCAGTCCTCGAGGACACGCACCAGTGCGCCGCTCGCGAGATGCGGCGCCACGTGCTCCTCCAAGGAAAAGGCCAGACCTACTCCATCGATGGCCGCACGGATCGAGATCTCCACGTCGTCGACGTTGAGCGGCCCGTCCACGGCAACGGTGAGGGACTCGTCGCCCTTGTCGAACTCCCACCGGTACACGCCGGCGGATCCGAGGCGAATGTTGATGCAGCGGTGGCGCGCCAGATCGCGCGGCGATTCCGGTTTGGGGCGCGACTCGAAATAGCGGGGCGAGCCCACTACGGCCGGCCGGTGATCCCGCGACACCCTGACCGCAATCATGTCGCGCTCGATGAACTCCCCGAGATGGATGCCCGCGTCGAAGCGCCCGGCGACGAGGTCGAGCGGGCTGTCATCGGTGGTGACCTCGAGCACCACGTCCGGGTACTCGCGCGCAAATTGCGCCAGCTTCGGGGCCACCACCAGCCTTGCCGCGAGGCGTGGCACCACTAAACGCACGCGGCCCGCCGGCCGGTCCCGCAAGCCGGAAATCTGCTCCAGAGCTCCCCGAATATCGCCGAGAGCCGGACGCAGATGCGCGATGAGCTGTTCTCCGGCGTCTGTGGGCGCAACGCTGCGCGTCGTTCGCGCGAGCAGCCGCACGCCAATCTGTTCTTCCAGCCCCCGTATCGCGTGGCTCAAGGCAGAGGGCGACACGCCCAGCCGTTTCGCCGCCCGCGTGAAGCTGCGCTCCTCTGCCACCGCAAGGAATGCCGAGAGAACGCTAAGATCGTCGCGAACCATTTGTGAATGCTACTCACAAACCCTTGCCGATTTGACCCGCTACTCAGGAGCCCAATCGGCGGCTACCCTGATTGCTCGAAGGGTCGACGAACGGTTCCTTCAACGGGAGAACACGATGCAGAAGCGCAGACTCGGCACAAGCAACCTGGAAGTCTCGGCGCTCGGACTCGGCTGCATGGGAATGAGCTTCGGCTACGGTCCCGCTGCGGACAAGCAGGAGATGGTCTCGCTCATCCGATCGGCCGTCGAACGCGGCGTCACTCTCTTCGACACCGCCGAAGCCTATGGCCCGTTCACCAATGAAGAGCTCGTAGGCGAAGCTCTCGCCCCGTTCCGTGATCGAGTGGTGATCGCAACCAAGTTCGGGTTCAAGTTGGAACCCGGCCGGCCGCGAGGCCTGGATAGTCGGCCAGCGCACATCAAGGAGGTCGCCGAGGCCTCGCTCAAGCGGCTCAGGGTCGATGCGATCGACCTTTTCTATCAACACCGTGTCGACCCCGAAGTGCCCATCGAAGACGTCGCGGGGGCGGTGAAGGACTTGATTCGCGAAGGCAAGGTCAAGCGCTTCGGGCTTTCGGAAGCCGGCGTGCAAACGATCCGTCGCGCCCACGCGGTCCAGCCCGTGACCGCGGTCCAGAGCGAATACTCGCTGTGGTGGAGAAACCCCGAAGCGGAACTGCTGCCAACGCTCGAGGAACTCGGAATCGGCTTCGTTCCGTTCAGTCCGCTCGGCAAGGGCTTCCTCACCGGGAAGATCGACGAGAACACGACGTTCGACAGCTCCGACTTCCGCAACATCGTTCCGCGTTTCACGCCCGAGAATCGGAAGGCGAATCTGGCCCTCGTCGATCTGCTGGCCAGGATCGGAGGACGGAAGAAAGCGACACCTGCCCAGATCGCGCTCGCGTGGCTGCTGGCCCAGAAGCCGTGGATTGTTCCCATCCCGGGCACCACAAAGCTGCACCGGCTCGAGGAAAACATCGGAGCCGCGGCCATCGAGCTGACGCCGGACGATCTCCGTGAGATCGATAATGCGGCCTCGCAGGTCACGGTGCACGGAGCTCGGTACCCTGAACAGCTGGAACAAATGACCGGTCGCTGACCGGCAGCGTGCAACGAGAGGGCGTGAATCCCATGACCGAATCGGCCAGTGCGCTCTCCTCCTGGCAGAGCTTCTACGTCATCGTGGGGTCGTCCGGTGGGGCGCTCATCGGCCTGCAATTCGTCGTGATCACCCTCATCGCCGGGAGCCGCCAGCGCACCACGGCGGGCTCGCTCAGCGCGTTTGGGACGCCGACGGTCGTGCACCTGGCCGGCGCCTTGCTCGTGTCCGCGATCATGAGCGCTCCATGGCCTTCGCTCGTCATCCTGTCGATGGCCCTGGGGATATGCGGTATCGGCGGGCTCGCCTATGGCGCCATCGTGGTCCACCGGGCCCGCCGTCAGACGGATTACCAGCCCGTCTGGGATGACTGGCTTTGGTACACGCTACTTCCGTGTGTCAGCTACGCCGCGCTAACAGTGACTGCCGTCGTGCTGCGCACCGACTCCCCACTCGCATTGTTCGTCATCGGAGCTGCGGCGCTCGGTCTGCTGCTCATCGGCATCCGCAACGCTTGGGATACGGTGACACACATCGTCGTCTCCAGCGCCGATGGCGGTTCGACGAAGACGGACTGACCGCTTCTCGAGGAGCTCTGCACACATGGACATCAAACGAATCGGTTCACAAGCCTCCGCCAGAGGACCGGCCGAGTACTTCACCGGCACGGTACGCGTCGATCCCCTGTTTCAGGCCCCCGCTCCGGCGCGGGTCGTCTGCGTCAGCGTCACGTTCGAGCCCGGCGCTCGGACCGCGTGGCACACGCACCCGCTCGGCCAGACCCTAATCGTGACCGCTGGCTGCGGCCTCGTGCAGCACTGGGGAGGGCCAATCGCGGAAATTCGGCCGGGTGACGTGATCTGGACCCCGCCCGGTCAGAAGCATTGGCACGGCGCCACGGCCACCACCGCCATGACGCACATCGCGATTCTGGAACAGCTCGGTGGCAAGACGGTGGACTGGATGGAAAAAGTCAGCGACGAACAATACCAGGGCAAGTAGGCAACGACGATGCGAATCGGCATCCTCGGTTCGGGGTTGATGGGGGGCAAGCTCGGCACGCTCTTCGCGCGTGCCGGACATGAGGTGGTATTCAGCTACGCGCGCAGCCAGCAGAAGCTGAAGCGGCTCGCAAGTGAGGCGCAGGGGAACGCGCGCGCGGGCACACCGGGTGAGGCGACCCGGGAGGCAGAGGCGCTGTTGCTGGCAGTGCACTGGTCCCGCGTCGACGACGTTTTGAAGCAGGCAGGCGACGTGTCGGGCAAGGTCATCGTCACCTGCTCGCTACCGATGAATACGAACAATACCGACCTCGTCGTCGCCCATGCCTCTTCGGGCGCGGAGGAGCTGGGAAAGAAGGTTCGCCGTGCTCGGGTCGTCTCCGCTTTTGGCACAGTGCCCAGTGAGGCGCTGTTCGGCGTGTTCGAGAGCCGACGCAAATCCAATCGACCGAGCTTGTTGTACTGCGGAGACGACGCGGCTGCCAAAGACGTAGCGGCGACGCTGATCCGCGACGTGGGGTTCGATCCGGTCGACGCCGGTCCGCTACGAATTGCCCGGTTCATGGAGCCCTTTTCCCTGCTCGTCGGACAACTCGCGTACGAGGGTGACGGAGGGCCAGAGCTCGCCTACCGCTTCGAACGATTCGAACCGTAGGACATCGGGGGCGCGGGCAGCGGAAGTCTCCACGCAAAAGGAGTCCTGCGGACTCGCTGGAGATCTGGCTGGCAGGCAGGGACTCAACCCCGAAGGAACTGCCGACCTGAAGCAAATCGCCCCAACGCGTCACAACCCCGATCCCAAGCCGGGCGCGGCGAATCAGCTCGCTTCGAGAATCGTTCCGTCGGATGCCTTCGGGTCGACGCGACGCGCGGCCCTCGGAGTCGGCGCCGGTTGCGCCGGCGGCGCGCTCGCGGGCGGCACGATGCCGTTCATCCTCGGATACTCCACCATCTGTCCGTAGTGATCGAAGGCATGCGAAGCGGCAAAAGTGGCCAGGTACAAGCGCGGAGACTTGCCGTGCTCCGGGATCTGCAGCATGTTGCCCGTCGTCAACGTCGCCGCAGCCCTGTGGCCCAAGGCGAAGGAGTCTCTCAGGAATTTCAAAATGGCGGCTTTCGTCTTCAGGTCCTCGGGACCGTCCCCGCCTTTGTAGTTCTCCGGGATCTCCTCCCCGGTCAGGCCCGCCCAGAGGATGTAGTTGGACGCGGCGATGTGCTTGACCTGCAGGGCGAAGGTGCGTACACCTCTGTAGTCGGGGCTCCAATGTTCAAGCTCTCGGGAGAGAAGTTGAACTTCTCTTCCGGCATGGCCTCTGCGGCTTCCACGACCTCCTTTTCGACGGTACTGATCAGGCGATCCACGGCGGAGGCGACCGTTGGCGGAGCGGCCGGGGGCGCGCCTGCGACCGCGGCGCTCGCCGCGCCGTGTCCCGACGCGGTCACGGTCAAGAAATTCCCGGCTCGGGGTCCGGCGTCAGATTCGCGGCGTAGCTGATTCCCCAGGGCCCGGACCACGCGGTCAGGTCGAGCGACGCGCGGGTCTCTCCTTCCCCCTGAGAGGGAGGCGCCGTCGACGCCGGCCGCCCAGAGAGGAGGCGTGCGGAGTCCGGCGTTCCCAGGGCATCGATCTTCGGCGAGTGGCAATCATTGCAGGCCGAGGTCGTCACCAGGTATCGGCCGCGCTCGACGCGCTTCTGGCGCGTCGAAGGCTTGGTTTGGGCGGCGGCCGGGCCGTGCACCACGGTGACCAGCGCGATCGCGAGTGGGATGGCGAGCGAAACCTGTCCGATTCTCATCGAATGTCCCTCCTGGTTCTTACTCCACGTGACATGAGCTATCTACAGGGCTTGGTCAGGTCGGCAAGACGCAGTTGAATCACCCGAACCCCCGATCCCTCCGTTCCGTCAGCGGCGGGCGCCGTCAGTCAGCAAGTCGCGAGAATCTCGTGGGGGGCCCAGACGGGTCCCGGGGAAAATTGGCTTGAGTGCCTGCCGGATTCTAACTTTGTCCTACCCGCCCTCGGACGGGCGATAGGATCGCTTCAAGGAGCATCGCCTTCGTCGTGAGCCAGACGTGCTCTTGATTCCCCCGCGCCGCCCGAGTCAAGAGCGGCTCGACGATCCGGACCTCCCTTCAGAAGAAATGTCTCGGTCGCTCCGGGACATCGCTCTGGTCAACCGGCGCTGGGGAGGATCGCGGGCGCTCGCGAGCCACCTGCTCGAACGACGAAAGCAAGGGGGCCCGTCGCCGGTCCGCATACTCGATGTTGGCGCCGGATCGGGCGACGTCTCGCGCCGGCTCGTCCGACAACTTCAGCTCGGAGGACTCCCGGCCCGCGTCGTGGCCGTGGATCTCCAGTGGCGCCACCTCGCAGCCGGACGCCGGATGTCCGGAGTGCCCCTGGCGTTGGCGGCCGCGGACGCGTTACGCCTTCCCTTCCCGCCGCGCTCCTTCGACTGGACGATATCGACACTGCTCTTCCATCACTTCCCGCCCGAGCAAAGCGCCCGTCTGCTGCGCGAGGTCGCTAGGGTCTCGCGGGAAGGCTTCCTGTTCCTCGACCTTCGGCGGCACCTCTTCCCGCTGATCTTCGTTCGGATCGCCGGACCGCTGTTGTTTCGATCACGCGTCTCGGTCGAGGATGGCGCAGCCTCGGTCCGCCAGGCCTACACTCCGGCTGAGGCACAGGAGATCGCGGAAAGCGTGGTCCCAGGCACCCGGGTGAAGAAGGTGTTCCCGTTTCGCCTCCTGATCTCGAACAGTGGGTCCGAGAGCCCTTGAAGGGCGACGCGAGCCGAACGCTGCCCGCTCTGCCGTGGCTACCAGCCCGTCAAGACCACCATCGGAAGCGGTATGGCAACGCCACGGACACACGAGCCGGAAACGAGCGAATTCCCGGCGGAATTTGGCTGGGAGGCAGGGACTCGAACCCCGATTCACTGGTCCAGAGCCAGTTGTCCTACCATTGAACGACCTCCCAGTCGCTCGGGGAGGCGGATTATCCGGAATGCCCCTCCCCGGGTCAAATCCCGGTGAAAACCCAAATAGAATCCACGCGTGAAGTCAGCGGAGCTCGCGGGGAAGAAGTGCGTCCCGTGCCGGGGCGGCGTGCCCCCCTTGACCGAGGAGGAAGCGCGCGGGCTTCTGGAGGTAGCACCCCTCTGGTCTCTCCAGGAGAAGGGCACGCGCCTCTCCCGCCGCTTCGAGTTTCGGGACTTCCTGCAGGCGATGGAGTTCGTCAATCGCGTCGCCCGGATCGCCGAAGAGGAGGGGCACCATCCCGACATCGCGATCCATTGGAACAAGGTCGACCTGCTCCTCTGGACTCACAAGATCGGGGGTCTCCACGAGAACGACTTCATCCTGGCGACAAAGATCGACCGCCTGCTCGATGAGCCGAGAGGCACCGCCGGCCTGACGGGCTAGCTCGCCTGCCCCGCAGCCCGTAAGTCCCGGGACCCGGAGACCCGGATCCGGACTTCTCGCGGGGCGCCTTGAACGCCTCGACCCATTCGTCTCCGTCCTAGGGCGAAAGAAGAGGCAAGACGAGTTCCTCGAGGCGCCTGTCGGTCAGAGAAGTCTTCTCGGGGAGGATCAATGCACGAACGATCCCCGTCGCATCGACGACATAGGTGACCGGCAGCACTCGCCATGACCCGAACCCGTTGGTCTTGGCGTCCGCCGCCAGGGCGATCGGGTAGCTCACCGAGGATTGCACTTTTTTCACGGCATCGCGGTCGCGTCCGCGGTCCATGCTCAAACCGAGCAGCTCGACCCCGCGGTCACGATGCCCCCGGTAGAACGCGTCGAGCACCGGGATCTCCTGTCGGCAGGGCGGGCACCAGGTAGCCCACAAGTTTAGGATCACGACTTTTCCTCGCTGGGCCGACAAATCGAAGGTGCCCCCGCCCACCTCTGGGACCACGAGCGCGGGCGCCGGCTGGCCAACGTCGACCGCGGCTGATACCGGAGTCGCGGCGAGCACCGGCAGGATCGAGAAAGTCGCCACAGCCATTCGAAATTGTCTTCGCATTCGGCTCTCCTAGAAGCTGTACCCGATCGTGAACTTGTAATATTCCGGGGCCATGAGCTGGTTCCCATTCACTCGCGTATAGACCGGAAAACCGACCTGCGCGTAGACCTGGAGCCGATTGACGCCGAACTGCACGCCCGGCGCGACGAGAACACGCGAGTACCCGGTATTCTCGGGATCCGACTCCGACCCGCTGTCGCGCCAACGCTGTGTGTAGACGAAGTTGAGAATCGGCGTGACCTGGGATCCTCCCTTGAACTCGAACCCGCCGTAGTAGAGACCCGCCGCCACATTGATCTCGTCTCCCGGCCGGTAGTTGTTTCGCGTCGAGATCGCGTTTTCCCAGACTCCCTGAGCAAACCAGACCCACTTGTTGTCCTTCGTTAGTCCTCCCTGATGGTATCCGCCGAGGAGCGTGTCCGTGCTACCCGTTCCGATCTGATTGTCGCGGTCGGGTCCGGGGTAGGTGTAGTCGCCGGTCGGCAGCTTGAAGCCGAAGGTGATCCCGCTCGACATGTCCTCTGAGAAGCCCGAGTAGACGCCCGTCACCCGCATGTCTCCCAGGCTGCTGTAGTGATACGACGCCAGATCGCCCTCGTCGGTCAAGGTCTGGAAGTAGCGGTTCCAGTACGGAACGTTGACCATGATTCCCCACTTCCGGTCGAACATGTATTGGAAGTTGACGTTGTAGAAGTTCGTCCGGATTCTCTTGTCCTCGTTGTCGGCGGCCGGAGCCTTCGAAGTACCGCTCCAATTTTGGTTCTGGTCCGTGTAGTCGTACTCGAAGAAGGCAAACCCTCCGAGATAGAGGGGAAACATGATGCCCGCGCCGACCTCGAAGACGCCGCATCCGCACGAGCACGCCTGCGCGGAGGGCGGCGTGAGGAGAAGAAGAATCGTGAGCATCGCAAACGCCCGTGTTCCAACCCGGCGAGCCCGAGCGAGCGGAGCGGCTCCTGGTCTTTGCATGACCGATCCTTTCCACGGGCCGGGAAGACCCCGGCAACCAGTGATTGCGCGGGGACGGTAATCCGTCCGCCCCGCGGATTGACGTGTTGAACTGGTGGAGGGTTAGCCCAGACGCGGCGGAGGCGTGGCCGGCCGCATCGTTCGGTCGAGAGCGCCAGCCGAGCCCTCACGCGCTAGCGGGCCAGTCGGGTGGGGGGAAGCTAGTCGGCCCTGCCAGCCGGCCAGCGGAAAAGCCCTGTCGACGGCCTTCTCGAGAGAAGTCTCCGGCCGCCGGCACTGGCAGATCGGAGCCCTGGGCTCGCCGGAGCGGTCGATCTTGCAGGCCCCTTTCTGACAACAGTCTATGGGGGCGGCGCGAACACAACAGGGGGGGACGGAAGCAAATACGTCCGCCAGGAACCGGCCGCTTCCCGTCAAGAGAAAGACTCCCGCGACGGACGCCAACGCGAGGCGGCGGACGACCACGACCGGACTCTAACACCGGCAGAGTGCTCGGGCGGTCCGTCGAGGGCGCGCGGCCGCGCCCCTAGTCCTGGCGCATCCGGACAGAGAGCCTCTCTCCAAGCGCGGTAAACGCTTCGAGCCATTCCCGCGCGGCCCCGTCGCCGGACTCCGCCTGCGCCCGCATCACCGGATAGTCCTTCTGGAGCACTGACCAGAAGTCGTTCTGCGTGCGCCAGAGGTTGACCCGGAAGGGAAGTCCACCCGCCAAGTCCACCGCGGTTCGCAGCGCCTCGAACCGTGTCGGCTCCCGTGGCTCCTTCGAAAACTCCGCAGAGAGCTTCTCCAGGCGCTCCCGGAAAACGTACTCGAGCGTCTCCGCGTCCAGGTGGACCTTCTGAGCAGCCGCGTCCGCGAGGAGCTCCTGGATCCGCTCAGGATCCAGCTTCTCGCTCTCGAACGCTTGGCGCAGATTCAGGTGGATCACGAACTCCGCGGTGGCCTGCAGCACCCGCGGCAGCGGAGATCCCAGATCCGACAGGAAGCGCATCAGGGGAATGTGCCGTTCGTGAATCTCCCGCAGCATCTCTTCGGCCTCTTCCCGTGTCGACTCGAGAATGACCTTCAGGATTCGACGTTGCTCGTCCCGGAAGAGCGTCTTCAGCGAGACGGTATCCTGGCCGAACCCGGCGTCGAGCCGCCGCAGCACATCGGCCAACTCGCCGCGCGAGAACGCGTGAAGCGTCTCGCTGACGAGCTGCTCGTACTCGGAACCGGCCGGCAGGCGCCGGACTCCCCCGTGGACGCTGTGATCCCCGAGGTGCAGCGCGCCGAACGCCAGCCTTCGCGACTCCCCCGTCACGTCGGACGTGAACCGAGCTCGTCCCAGGGCGAGCTTCATCTTCCCGGACTCGACCAGGCGAAAGTCCTCGCGCTCGACCTCGTAGCAATAGATCCGGTCCTTCGACGCGTACGATTCGAAGAGGGAGCGCACGGCATAATGCCCGCCGACCTTCGCCAGGTCGATTCGGGCGGGGCGGACCAGCCGCTCGTAGACCTGCCGCCCATCGCCCTCCTCGGGACGGTTGCTGGGAGCCCGGGACAGCGCCGCGAGAAAGGGCTCCTCGAAGGAGCCGCCGAAGATCTCCTCGGCCAGCTGCACGACGCGCCCCGCATACTGCAGGACCTGGACAGCCTCGATTCCCGAAATGTCGTCGAAGAACCAGCCGCAGCTCGTGTACATCAGCATCGCGTGGCGCTGCAGCTCGAGCAGCCTCGTGGCCGCAATTCGCTCTTGCGGGTCGAGCGGCCGGACGGCTTGCGCCTCGAAGAACGCCGAGACGCTCGCCGGAGAGCGGTCCAGAACGACCGCGATGTAGTCCTCGCGGGCTTCCCACGGCTCGCGCAGGAGCTCCCGCGCCTTTCTCTCGAAGGGCTCCGCGACCGCATCCCGCAGGCCGTCCAACGCCTGGCGCAAAGGCTCCCGCCAGGCCTGGCTCCAGCCGGGGTGCGCGCCGCTCGAGCAGCCGCAGTTGCCTCTCCACCGCTCCACACCGTGTGCGCAGCTCCACGACGTGTACTCCCGGATCTCGACCTCTCGGGTCGCAGGATGTTTTTCCAGGAACTCGCCGTAGTTGGTCAGACGCGAATCGTCTTGGGAGCCGATCGCGCGCAGGGCGAAGGCGAGCGCCATGTCGCCGTGCGGGTGGTGGTGTCCGTAGGTCTCGCCGTCGGTCGCGATGTGGACGAGCGCCGCCCCTTCGGTCGTCCCCGTCGGGCTCGCCAGGAGCCGGCTCGCGAACTGCTGGCCGCTATGGAGGAGCCCCCCGAACGCCACCTCCCGCGAGATCGCGTCGTCGTAGAAGAAGACGTCGATCGATCGGTCGCCGGCGAGCCGGACTCGGTAGGGTGCCGTCGAATCGAACTTGGTCTCGGCGACGTCGGTCCACCGGCCGCCGGACGGGCGCTGCCGCACCGCCTGGTGGGGAGAGAGAACGGTGAAGAGGATCCCGAGCTCCGCCGCCACCTCGAGCGTCTCCAGGTCCACGGCGGTCTCCGGGAGCCACAATCCCTCGGGCGCGCGGCCGAAGCGGTAGGCGAAGTCTCGGATGCCCCAGGCGAGCTGCGTGCGCTTGTCGCGCCGGCTGGCGAGCGGCAGGATCATGTGGTTGTAGGCGTGAGCCAGCGCCGAGCCGTGGCCGGAAAACCGCTCTCGGCTCTCGCGGTCGGCAGCCAACACGGCCGCGTACACCTCAGGGGCCCGATGCTCCATCCAGGAAAGAAGTGTCGGACCGAAGTCGAAGCTGATGCGCGAGTAGTTGTTTACGATCTCGGCGATGCGGTCGCGCTCGTCGAGGATGCGAGAGGCGGCGTTGGGAGCGTAGCACTCGGAGGTGATTCGCTCGTTCCAATCGTGGTACGGATACGCGGAATCCTGAACCTCGATCGCCTCGAGCCACGGATTCTCCCGCGGTGGCTGATAGAAGTGCCCGTGAATGCAGACGTACCGCGGCATCTAGGGCGCGTCGTCGTCCGGGAGAGACGCCTCCATCTCCTCCGCCCCCTCCTCGACACTGCCCTCCTCCGCGTCGAGGGGCGCCGGCGGCTCGGGATCGGGCTTCAAGAACAGCGCGGCCAGCGGGGGAAGCGTCAACGCGAGCGAAAACGGCCGGCCGTGCACCGCGTACGGCAGGGCTTCGACCGACGGCGGCGTGGGCAGCCCGCTGCCGCCATACGCCGCGGCGTCGGTGTTGAGCCGCTCTCTCCAGACGCCGCCCCGCGGCACGCCGACCCGGTAGCCCTCCCGCGGCACCGGCGTGAAGTTGAGTATGACGAGGACGGGATCGGGCACCGTCTTCCCCTTGCGCAGGAAGGAAACCACGCTCGCCTCCGCGTCGTGGCAATCCACCCACTCGAAACCCGCTAGCGGCTCCTCGTCGAGCTCATGGAGAGCCGGCTCGGCCCGGTAAAGGTGATTCAGGTCTGCGGTGCATCGCTGGACGCCGCGGTGGAGGGAGTGCGAAAGCAGGTCCCAGTCGAGGCTGCGGTCGTGGGACCACTCCCGCCACTGGCCGAACTCGCCGCCCATGAAGAGCAGTTTCTTCCCGGGCTGCGAATAGAGGTCCGCGAGCAAGAGCCGCAGATTGGCGAGCTTCCGCCAGGCATCGCCCGGCATCTTGTCCGCGAGCGAGTACTTGCCGTGGACCACCTCGTCGTGCGACAGGGGCAGCAGAAAGTTCTCGCTCGCCGCGTAGATCATCCGGAAGGTCAGCTTGTTGTGCTCGTACTTGCGAAAGATCGGATCGAACGCCAGGTACTCGAGCGTGTCGTGCATCCAGCCGAGATCCCACTTCAACCCGAAGCCGAGCCCTCCGATGTAGGTTGGCCGGGAGACCATCGGCCACGTCGCCGACTCCTCGGCCATCGTTTGCACATCCGGACAGTGGCCGTAGACCTCCTCGTTCAGCCGCCGCAGGAAGACGATCGCTTCGAGATTCTCGGGACCGCCGAAGCGGTTGGGGATCCACTCTCCCTCCTTGCGCGAGTAGTCCAGTCGCAGCATCGATGCCACCGCGTCCACACGCAGCCCGTCGGCGTGGTAGCGCTCCAGCCAATGAAGCGCGCCGGAGAGCAGGAAGCTCCGGACTTCGCCGCGGCCGTAGTTGAAGATGCACGTCTTCCAGTCCGGGTGATAGCCCTGCCGGGGATCGGCATGCTCGTAGAGATACGTGCCGTCGAAGTAGACCAGGCCGTGCTCGTCGGAGGGAAAGTGCGAGGGCACCCAGTCCAGGATCACCCCGATGCCGCGCTGGTGCAGGTGATCGATCAGGAACATCAGGTCCTGCGGCGTGCCGTACCGGCCGGACGGCGCGAAGTAGCCGGTCGTCTGGTAGCCCCAGGAACCGTAGAAGGGGTGCTCCATGACGGGCAAGAGCTCGACGTGCGTGAACCCCATCTGCTCGACATAGTCGGCCAGCGGCGCCGCGAGCTCCCGGTAGGAGAGGAACCGGTTGGGGTCCCCTTCCGGACGTCGCCAGGAGCCGACGTGAACCTCGTAGATCGACATGGGGGCCGAGAGGGCGTTCTTCCCCGCGCGCTCGCGCATCCACTCGCCGTCGCCCCACTCGTATTCGAGGTCCCAGACGATGGACCCGGTCGCGGGGGGCACCTCCTGCCGGAACGCGAAGGGGTCGGCCTTGTCGACGCGGTAGCCGCTGTGCCGTGAAGCCACATGGAACTTGTAGTGGGCGCCCTTGCCGACTCCCGGAAGGAACGCCGCCCAGACGCCCGATTCGGCAATCGGGGCGAGAGGATGACTCTCCTTGCTCCAGCCGTTGAAGTCTCCCATCACGAAAACCGCCTGGGCATTGGGCGCCCAGACCGCGAAGGACGAACCCGCGACGCCGTCAACGATTCGAAGATGGGATCCGAGCTTCTCCTGGGCGTGAAGATGGCTTCCTTCGCCGAAGAGATAGAGATCGTCCTCGGTCAGCAGCGCCAGCCGTGCCTCAGAGGGAGACCCTGTACCGCGCCCTTGCCCGCCCGCGCCGGCCTTACGGGTCACTCGCTCGCTCCGCCCGCGCGACGGCTCTCGTCAGCCGCCAGGCGTCAGGCCTTCTTTCCGGGCAGCAGCACGAAAACGAGGCCGATCACGCCCATGCCGAGCGAGAGCCAGCGCGCGGTCTCCCATGTCTCCTTCTTGCTCCGCTCCTGGCTCGAAAAGGTCGACTTCAGCGCCCCCTCGACGCTGTCGTACCCGGCCCGCCGGCTGGAGGCCAGCAGGAACCCGGCGATTCCCAACACCAGAAGAACCATTCCCACGCGCCTCATCGGCTTTGCCTCCTCGTCCCGGGCCGGCCGCCAAAGGGGCGACGTCCGGGTGAATGCTCAGTACTTCCGCATGGAGGGATCGATCCGCTCGGACCAGGCGTTGATGCCACCCGCGAGATTGACCGCCTTTTCGTAGCCGGCCTGGCGCAGGAACTGGACGGCGTTGGCGCTGCGCGCGCCCGAGCGGCAATAGACGACGAGCTCCTTGTCTTTCGGGACCTTGTCCAGGCTCCGCGGCAGGGTCCCGAGGGGAACCTTGAGCGAGCCCGGCAGATCGGCCAATGCGTACTCGTGCGGTTCCCGCACGTCGAGAAGCACGGGAGCCTCGCCGCGATCGTGCATCTCCCTGAGCTCCTCGACGGTGACCTGCGGAACCCCGCCGAACATGTTCGAAACGATATCAGGAGCCGGGGCGGCGTTTGAGCCGCCGCAGAACGCCTCGTAATCGATCAACCCGGTGACGGTCGGGCGAGATCCGCAAACGGCGCAGTCCGGGTTTCGGCGCAGCCGGATTTCGCGGAAACGCATCGCGAGCACATCCACGAGCAGAAGCCTTCCCACGAGCGGCTCGCCGCGTCCGAGGACGAGCTTCACGACCTCCGCCGCCTGGATCACGCCGAGGAGCCCCGGGAGCACGCCCAGCACACCTCCCTCCGCGCAGCTCGCGACCGCCCCCGGCGGCGGAGGCTCGGGATGCAGGCAGCGATAGCAGGGGCCGTGGCCGGCCCAGAACACGGAAGCCTGCCCCTCGAACCGATAGACGGAGGCGTAGACGTTCGGCTTCCGAAGAAGCACGCAGGCATCGTTGACGAGGTACCGCGTCGGAAAGTTGTCCGTCCCGTCGGCGACGATCTCGAACTCGCGAAGGATCTCGAGGGCGTTGGCGGAGGTCAGGCGCTCGTGAAACGGAACGATTCGGACCTCGGGGTTGAGGCTCCGCAGCCGCTCTTGCGCCGCCTCGGCTTTCTTGCGCCCGACATCCGACGCCGTGAAGAGGATCTGGCGCTGCAGGTTCGACTCGTCGACGGCGTCGAAGTCGACGACTCCCAGAGTCCCCACTCCGGCGGCGGCCAGATAGAGCGCCAGCGGCGAGCCCAGTCCCCCGGCGCCGACGGCGAGGACGCGGGCGGCTTTGAGCCTCTCTTGTCCCTCGCGGCCCACCTCCGGCAGAAGGAGGTGGCGCGCATAGCGGCGCAGCTCGTCGTCGGAAAGGCCGGGGCCCGCCGCGGCCCCCGCAAGCAGCGTCCGGTCCGGGGGGCTCACCGTTCGAACTCCAGCCGGAAAGTCGAGCCGCGCCGCGAGGCCTCGCACGTCCCGAAGGATGTCTGGGCGACGACCGGCCGAACGCGTTCCTCGATCTCGCGTTCGGAGAAGCCGTGGCCGCGCGCCATCGCGCGTTGCAGGCCGGCCGGCACGCGGAGCCATCCCCACAGCGGCGCGCGGTCGAGCCGGATCTCGACATCGGAGGCTTCCGCGTCCGGCTCGTAGATCCAGAAGCGGCCGCCGGGATGAAGGAGGCCATACACGGCTTCCAGGCCCCGCTGCGGCTCTTCCCAGTGATGGAACGACAACACGGAAACGGCAAAGTCGAAGCCCCCGTCCAGGCCGGGCTCTTCGACCGTGCCCGACCGGAATTCCAGGTTGGGCAGCGCGGGTCCCCGGCGCGCCTCTCGCAGCATCGCTTCCGAGGAATCGAGCCCCACGACCTCGAGCTCCGGATTGGCCGCCGCGAGCAGCCGGTCCAGCTTGCCGGCACCGCAGCCGACATCGAGCAGCCTCCCGCGCTCGATCGGAATCTCGGCGCCGATCCGGCGGTAGAGCGGCGAGAGCATCGGCTCTCCCCATCGCCGGTAGAAAAACGCGGCGACCGTGCCGAAGTGCTCGGGCTCGGCTTCCTTGAGGTTCATCGCGAGCCTGTTCCCCGCTCGCGCACGTGCTCCTCCTCGAACATTCGCACCCGCGCGGCCATCACGCCGGAGCGTCCGAGGTATCCGACGAGTTTCCTCGGGTTGTCGCGGTCCACGACGAGAAGCCGGCCGATGTCGTTCTCGAGCATCCGGGAGACCGCCGCGCGCAGGAGCTCGTCGGGAAAGGCCACGACGAGCCGGCGGCTTCCCGCCTCGAGCACCGTGCGCCGCTCGTTCTCATCCGTCCGCTCCATCGCTTTCATCAGATCGCTGCGGGTGATGATGCCCGCCAGATTCCCGTCGCTGTCGAGGATGGGGGTCCCCTGGCGCCGGGTCAACGCCGGATCCCCCGAGGCGATACGGCGCGACAGTTCCGCAACCGTCAGGGAGGCCGGGATGGTCGGAACGTTGCGGTCCATGACTTCCTCGATGCGATGGATCTCGAATGGGTCGACACTGTACTCGCGAACGAGGTGGTGGCCGCGGCGGGCGATCTTCTCCGTCAGGATGGACCGCTTCAGCAGGAGAACCGTGACCGCATGCGCGGCGACCGAGCCGACGAGCACGGCGGGAAGCAGGTTCCAGTCGTGCGTCAGCTCGAGCGTGAACACGATCGCCGTCAGGGGCGAGCGCATGGTGCCGCCCATCATCGCCGCCATCCCCACCATGGCCCAGAGACCCGAGTCCCCCATCGGGATCGCTGGGGACTCCAGCGCGCCCAACGCGCCGCCCATGATCAGGAGGGGCGCGAGCACCCCGCCCGAAGTTCCGGAGCCGAGCGCGATGGACCAAACGAGCGCCTTGCCGATGAGTAGGCTGATGACCGCGACGCCGAAGAGCTTTCCCCCGACCAACGAGTGAATCGTGTCGTAACCGACGCCGAGGACACGCGGGTCGATCAGGCCCCCGATCCCCACACAGAGGCCTCCGATCGCGGGCCACCACATCCAGTGAATCGGAAGCTTCTGAAAAAGATCCTCGAAGCCGTAGACCAACGTCGTCAAGAGCCCCGAAGCCAGGCCGGCAGTCAGGCCGACGCCCAGCGCAATCGCCAGCTCCGCCGCCGGAACCGCCGCGTGAGGGGTCACGGGGAAGATCGGACCGGCGCCCAGCAACGGCACCCGGAGCGCGCCGGCGACGATCGCCGCCACGCACACGGGAATGAAGCTGCGCGGCTTCCACTCGAACAGGAGAAGCTCCACGGCGAGCAGCACGGCTGCCATGGGTGTCGCGAAGATCGCGGACATGCCCGCGGCCGCCCCGGCCACGAGCAGGGTCTTGCGCTCGGCCGAGGACAGATGGAAGAACTGCGCGAACAGAGACCCGAACGCTCCGCCCGTCATGATGATCGGACCCTCGGCGCCGAACGGGCCTCCGGTGCCGATCGAGATCGCGGAAGACACCGGCTTCAAGACCGCAACCTTGGCATCGAGCCGGCTCCGGCCGATCAGGATGGCCTCGAGCGCCTCCGGAATGCCGTGCCCTCGGATCTTCTCCGAGCCGAAACGCGCCATCAGACCGATGACGAGGCCGCCCGCGACGGGCACCAGGATCGACCAGGCGCCGAGCTGATTTCCCGCGGGCGAAGCGAAGCTCGAAGAGAGCCGCTGGTAGTAGGCGAGGTTCGTGATGACGCCGATCAGCCACACCAGGGCGACCGCCACCAGCGCGCCGATCACGCCGACGGCGACGGCCATGAGCGAGAGGACGAGGACGCGCCGGTCGGTCGTGAAGTCGGAAAGAGCGGCTTGGCCCTGCCCGGACATCCCGATGACTCTACCAGTGGCGGACCGCCGGCGCCCGCTTCACCCCGGGAGAGCCGCTGCGTCCCCGCCGCCGACCTTTGATAGATTCCGCGTCCGGAGGTAACCATTGCTTCCTGAGTTTCGAAACGAGCCCCTGACCGATTTCACGATCGACGCCAACCGGAAGGCCTTCACGGAGGCCCTTCGGATCGTCCAAAGCCGCCTCCCGCTCGCCGGAAAGAACCGGATCGGCGGAAAGAAGGTTGGCGCCGCGAAGAGCTTCGAATCCGTCAATCCCTGCGACGCCAAGCAGGTCATCGGCCGGTTCCCGGCGGGCACGGCCGCCGACGCGCAGCGCGCGCTCGAGGCCGCGTCCAAGGCCTTCCCGGCCTGGTCGGCCTTCCCGGCTTCGGAACGAGTGGCCGCGATTCTCCGCGTCTCGGCCATCCTCCGGCGGCGCAAGCACGAATTCTCCTCCATGATGGTTCTGGAGGAATCGAAGTCCTGGGCCGAGGCCGACGGCGACACGGCCGAGGCGATCGACTTTTGCGAGTTCTACGCCCGCGAGGCCGAACGTCTCGCCGGGCCTCAGCCTCTCACGCCAAACCCCGGCGAGAAAAACGAGCTCGAGTTCATTCCGCTCGGAGTCTGCGTCGTCATCCCGCCGTGGAACTTCCCGCTCGCGATCTTGGCCGGAATGACGACGGCCGCGCTCGTCGCGGGGAACACGGTCGTGCTCAAGCCTTCCTCCGACGCCGCGGGGATCGCGACGATGTTCGTCGAGGCCTGCGAGGAGGCCGGCCTTCCCGATGGCGTCTTGAATTTCGTCACGGGCGGCGGATCGACCGTCGGAAACGCTCTGGTCGAGAGCCCCAAGACGCGCCTGATCGCCTTCACCGGCTCGCGGGACGTCGGGGTGGAGATCTCCGAGAAGGCCGGCAAGGTCGCGCCCGGGCAGATCTGGATCAAGCGCGCCGTGCTCGAGATGGGCGGCAAGGATTTCATCCTGGTCGACGAGACGGCGGATCTCGAAGACGCGGCCAACGGCATCGTCTCCGCGGCCTTCGGCTTCCAGGGCCAGAAGTGCTCGGCCTGCTCGCGCCTGATCGTGCACCGCAAGGTGCACAAGGAGCTCCTCGCGAAGGTGGTCGCGAAGACGAAGGCCCTGCCGGTGGGCGACGTGCGCGATCCGAAGAACACGATCGGCGCCGTCATCAACGCCGGCGCGCAGAAGAAGATCCTCGACTACGTGGACGTGGGCCGCAAGGAGGGCCGGGTCGTCGCCGGAGGAAAGGCCGGCCCGAAGAGCGGCTACTACGTCATGCCGACGGTCGTCGACGGCATCAAGCCGCACCATCGCCTCGCGAAGGAGGAGATCTTCGGGCCCGTTCTCGCGGTGATTGCCGTCAGGAACTTCGACGAGGGCATCCGCGTGGCCAACGGGACCGAGTACGGCCTCACGGGATCGCTTTACTCGCGCGACCGGGCGCGGCTCGAGCGCGGGAAGCGCGAGCTCTTCTGTGGAAACCTGTATCTGAACCGCAAGTGCACCGGCGCCATGGTCGGCGTGCACCCCTTCGGCGGCTTCAACATGTCCGGAACCGACTCCAAGGCGGGCGGCCGCGAGTACCTCTATCTCTTCACACAGGCGAAGTCGATCGCGGAAAAGCTGTAGGAAGTCTTCCCTCGGATGGCTCGAAAGGAGGGACGGCATGTTTCGGCTCTTCGGCCTCGTCGTTCTGATCCTGGACATCGTGGCGCTCGTCTCGCTGCTCAAGAGCAACGCCGATGCCGGCACCAAGATCCTCTGGGTGCTCCTGATCGTTCTGCTGCCGTTGGTCGGGATGATTCTCTATTTCCTGATGGGACCCGGGCGACGCGCCGCGGTCTAGCCGATCGATGACGCGAGGAGGCTTCCCGGCTCCGGCCAGCCGCTTCGATTCGGTCGGTTTCTCGGAAATCGTCAAGGTCCGCAATCGCGTGATGGACCTTCTCGCTGCCGGGGAGAAGGTCTGGCGGTTCGAGGGCGGCGAGCCTTACATGCCGACCCCGCAGCCGGTGAAGGATGCGATGACTGCGGCGCTCGCCCGCAACCAGACCCGCTATGCGCCCTCCTCGGGGATTCCGGAGCTACGCACCGCGATCGTCGCCAAGGTGGCGCGCAAGAACGCCATCCCGGCGGACAAGGAAAGCCCGATCGTCGTCAACGGCGGCATGCACGGCCTCTTCGCGGCCTTCGCCACGCTCGTCAATCCCGGCGACCAGGTCTTGCTCTTCTCGCCCTACTGGACCCCCATCGTGGACGTCATCACCTTCTACGGCGGCGACCCGGTCCTCATTCCGACGAAGACCGCGCGGGCGGAGGGCCTCTATCGGACCCTCGAGAAGGCGGTGACGCCACGGACGAAGGCGCTCTACTGGAACTCGCCCACGAATCCCACCGGTGAGGTCTTCGCGCGAGCCGAAGTGGAGGAGGTGTCGCGATTCGTCGTCGACCAGGGACTCGCCATGATCTCCGACGAGGCGTACGAGGACTTGATCTACGAGGGCGAGGGTCATGTCTCGCCGGCTTCGCTTCCCGGAATGGAGGAGCGCACGCTCTCGGTCTTCACGCTGTCGAAGACCTACTCGATGACGGGATGGCGCGCGGGATACGTCATCGTGCCGGACCGCTACCGAACGGCGATGCGAACCGTCGTCCTCTATTCGATCAACGGCGTCTCGACCCCCACCCAGTGGGCGGCGCTTGCGGCCCTGTCGCTCCCCGACGATTTCCAGCGCGAAGCCAAGGAGGGGTACCGACGGCGAAGAGATCGTCTCGTCGCGGGGCTGCGGGCGGCCGGTTTCGAGCTCGAGGCGCCGCGCGCGGCGCTGTATCTCTTCCCGAGGATCCCCGCTTCTCTGGGAATCGATTCCCGAGCCGCCGCCCAGACCCTGCTCGACCGAGCGCGAGTCGCCACGGTCCCCGGGTTGGTCTTCGGGCCCGAGGGGGAAGGGCATCTGCGCTTCTCCTTCTCGGTCACGGAAGAAATGATCTCGGGAGGCGTCGAGGCGCTCGCGGCTTTCGCCGGCCGGGCGCTCCAGGCCCGCTAGCCCGCGATCAGGGGCGCCGCGCGACGATCACGCGGCCGCCGGGCCAGCTTTCGGAGAGGACGACGCTTCCCGGGACACCGCCGCTCTCGGACGTCAGCGCGATGACCGCGCACGGAGCGAACCGGGAAAAGGGAGGCCGGGCGGAAAGCGTGCCGGTGCGGTTGCCCACGCCCACATGCTGGAGGCGCGCGGAGCCCGAGCCCTCCGCGTCCAGCGCGACCCAGAGAAGGTACTCCGGATCGTCCGCACGGATCTCCACACCGATCTGCCGGCAGTCGGCGGCTCCCGCGGCACGCGCCGCCTTCAGGAAGGGAGCCGAGGCATCGGGTACTTCGGCGAAGTACTGCCGGAGGCGAGGCGTGGTGAGCACGCTCGTGGGACCGAGCATCGGCCGCGTCGCGTTGATCAGGGTCCAGGGAAGGGCAAGGGCCACGAGCGCGAGGCAGCCCCGGCGCGCCCACGCGGGCCTCCGATCATCGGCCAGGGCGATCGCGGCAAGAGGGGCGGCGAGCAGAAACAGCGGAAGCTGCAGCCTCGCGTTCCAGGGTTGCCACCGGAGGACGATGCAGAAGAGGAGCGCCCCGGCCGTCGTCGCCGCCAGGTAGGCTCGGACGGAGCGCTCTTCTCGCAGGCCGCGCCGCGTGAGAAGAACGACCCACGCCCCCGCCAGAAGCACCAGGTGGATCGGGTTGCCTGCCCGTCCGTCGTGAAACATCGCGAAGAGGGCCTCCTCGGAATCCGGGCGGCCCGTGCCCGAAAGGCCGGCCGGGACGTGGAACTGCGCCCCTCGCCAGGTCGATCGGGGATCGTTCACGTCCACGCCGAGAGCGCGGTGAAACGCTTCGACGCCTCCTTCCAGGAACCCGTTCCAGTTCTCGTTCGGCAGAGACAGGTGAAGAGTGAGGTTGCGCGCGAGGTTCGAGAGCAGAACGGCCGGCGTGCCCGCGGCGTTGACCGTCCCGTAGTCGGCTCCGAGCGGAGAGCCGAAGAGGGCCGCATTGCGCAGCCAGGCCCCGGCGTTGACGAGCAGAACGAGCCCGCCTGCCAGAGCGAGCGGTCCGAGAGCCCGCCATCCGCGGCGCCGAAAGAGGGAGACTCCGAGCCACAGCAGAAACGGAAGCACGAACAAGTAGGCCGTGGCCTTCGTCAGGATGGCAAGCGCAAGGCTGCCCCCTGCCAGGAGGGTGTCGGCCACCCCCGAATCGCGTTCACGGCTCCGCAACAGGAAGTTCACGAAGGCGAGAAGCCAGAAGGCGACGACGAGGTCGTTCTGCGTGCTCGAGCCCTGGAGGATCGCCATCGGCAGGGTCGCGGCGAAAACCGCCGCGCCGATCTGCGCCGTCCTCCCCCCTCCGAGACGCCGCGCGACGCCTGACGCTGCGACGATGCAGCCGATCCACGACGTCCACTGCAGCAGGTTCCAGAGACGGTCGGACCCGGAGAGGAGCCGCAGATGCCCGAGCAGGATCTCCGCGCCCGGCGCGAGCGTCAACTGGCGAGGGATCGACGTCGGATAATTCTCGAGGCTTCGATTCTGAATCCAGTGAAGGACCCGCGGCAGGTGGTAGGTGAGCGAGTCCCAGTTGTTCGGAGCCGCGGACCACGCAGTCACCGCGACCGGGAGCGCGACGACCGCGATGCCGACGAGCAGTACCGCCTCGCCCGCCTCGAGCGGCAACCGCTTCGAACCATCCGGTTGCCCCGCCGAGCGCCGCCGCAGCCAGAAGAACGCAACGGCGGCCGTCACGGCCCAGAAAATCAGGACACCCGCGCGGCTGAAGAGATGAAGGACACCGAGCAGCTCCGCGCCGAGACTCGCGACGAGGCCGACCACGACAGCCGAGGCGAGCAGCCGATCACGCCATGGGAGAGCCCTCCCCCACTCGGTCATCGGGGGAAGAACAGCAAGAGCGTCAGAAGGGCGCCGATCCCGAGCGACACCCAGGCGTTGGAGACGAAGTACCCGTACGCCATGAGGGCGATCCCGAGAAACAGGGGTCGGGGCTCGTCGTTTTTCCTCCCGTAGCGAAAGGCCGCGAAGCCGACGAGGCCGAAGAAGACCGCGACGAGCACCGTCGCGAGCGAGATGCTTCCGAGATCGAAGCCGAGGTCCTTGGCCTTCCCGAGTATCTCCTGCGCCGGGGTCATCTTCCCCGCAGCCTCTCCATCCGAGTCACCGCCTCGCGCAGCGTCGCCTCCCGCTTGCAGAAGGCAAAGCGCGCGTAACCACGCGCGTGCTCCTTGTTGTCATAGAAGAAGGACGGCGGGATCGCGGCGACACCCACGTCCTCGACCAGATAGCGGCAAAAGGCGACGTCGTCCTGGAATCCGAAGCCGGTGAAGTCGGCGCATACGAAGTACGTGCCCGAGGGCGGGCGCACGCGAAAGCCGATGCGCAAGAGCTCTCCGGTCAGGTAGTCGCGCCGGGCCCGGTAGTCGGCCGTCAGCCTCTCGTAGTATTCCGGGCCGGCCGACACCGCCTTCGCCGCGCCGTACTGCAGCGGTGTGGCCGTCGCGAAGGTGACGAACTGATGCGCGGCCCGCACGGCGGCGGTCAGCTCCGGCGGAGCGGCGGCCCAGCCGATCTTCCAGCCCGTCAGTGAGAAGGTCTTGCCGAAAGAGGAGACGGTGATCGTTCGCTCGCGCATTCCCGGCAAGGTCGCCATGGGAACGTGCCTGCCCTCGTAGACCAGATGCTCGTACACCTCGTCGGTGATGCAGAACAGGTCGTGCTCCCGGCAGAGGCCGGCCAGAAACTCCAGCTCCTCTTTCGAGAAGACCTTTCCGGTCGGGTTGTGGGGCGTGTTGACCAGCATCACCTTCGTCCGGGACGTGATCGCTCGGCGGATCTGCCCCCGGTCGAAGCTCCAGTCGGGAGCCTCGAGCGTGACGACTCGAGCGGTGGCGGCCGCCATCGCGATCGACGGCTTGTAGGAGTCGTAGTAGGGCTCGAAGAGCAGGATCTCGTCCCCAGGGCTGCAGATGCCCTGGATTGCCGAAAAGATCGCCTCCGTCGCACCCGAGGTGACGGTCAGCTCCGTGTCCGGGGCGTACTCGAGCCCGTAGTCGCGCCGGTACTTGGCTGCAAGCGCCTGGTGGATCTCCGGGATCCCGCTCATGCGGGCATACTGGCCGCGCCCCTCGCGCACCGCCGCGATCGCCGCTTCCTTGACGAACTCCGGCCCGTCGAAGTCGGGGAACCCCTGTGCGAGGTTCACGGCGCCCCGCTCCTGGGCCAGGCGCGTCATCTCCGTGAAGATCGTCGTGCCGAACCCCTCGAGCTTGGGGGAGAGCGCGGGACGCACGGCCGGGATGATATCCGGCGAATCGGTTGATATCCTGCGCCCCCGACGGAGAGACGAAATGCGACCAACCAAGCGCCACTACCGCGTTGCCATCATCGGCTCCGGCCCCGCCGGCTGGACTGCCGCCCTGTACGCATCCCGAGCCGAGCTCGAGCCGGTCGTCCTCGAAGGCCCGCAGCCGGGCGGCCAGCTCACCATCACCACCGAGGTCGAGAACTACCCCGGCTTTCGCGAGGGGATCCAAGGGCCCGAGCTGATGGAGATCTTCCGCGAGCAGGCCAAGAGGTTTGGCACCGAAGTCGTGCTCGACACGGTCACGGACGTCGAACTGTCCGCCCGCCCCTTCCGGCTGAGCCTCGATGCCTCCGGGATGATCACGGCCGACGCGGTCATCGTGTCCTCCGGGGCCTCCGCGAAGCTTCTTGGCATCGACTCGGAGGGTCGGCTGATGGGGCACGGTGTCTCCGCCTGCGCCACCTGCGACGGCTTCTTCTTCAAAGGTAAGGAGGTGGCCGTCGTGGGCGGCGGCGACACGGCCATGGAAGAGGCGACCTTTCTCACGAAGTTCGCCTCGAAGGTCACCGTCATCCACCGGCGCGAGGAATTTCGGGCGTCCAAGATCATGCTCGAGCGCGCGCGCATGAACTCCAAGATCGCCTGGAAGTTGAACGCCACCGTGGTCGAGGTCCACGGCGACCCCGCCGGGGGCGTGACGGGTGTGACGCTCGAGGACACCCGCAGCCGCGAGCGCTCACAGTTTGCGACACAGGGCGTCTTCGTCGCGATCGGCCACTCGCCCAACACCGAGATCTTCAAGGGGAAGCTCGAGATGAACGACGTCGGATACTTGAAGGTGCATCACCCCTCCACGCGCACCTCCATCGAGGGAGTGTTCGCCGCGGGTGACGTGGCGGATCCGACCTACCGCCAGGCCGTCTCCGCCGCCGGCGAAGGATGCAAGGCGGCCATCGACGCTGAGCGCTGGCTGGCATCCCAGGGAATCCACTGACGAACACCGGGAACCATCGGCCCGAAGGCGAGGACTCGCGCCAGACGCCGTTTCTCGCGATTCTGCGCTACGTCTTCGGGTTCCTGGTGCTGCTCGGCCTCCTGGCCTTCGCGGCGGCCTGGCTCCTTCGGCGCTGAAACACCGCACGGCTCGCCCCGTAATATCCGGACGAGGCCATGCGCTCGATTTGGCGGGACCGCGTCAACCCATGGCGGGGGCTCGCCGGGCTTCCCCGAGAGCTTTGGGTCCTGTTTACGGCGACGCTCGTCAACAAGGCGGGCTCGATGGTGCTCGTCTTTTTCGTCCTCTATCTGACCCGGGACGCCGGCCTCTCGGTGCCGCAGGCCAGTCTGATGATGCTGCTCTACGGGACGGGCGCGCTTGTCACCGCTCCCGTCGCCGGGCGGCTCTCGGATCGGCTCGGCCCGATCCTGATCATGAGAGGGTCGTTGCTCCTGTCGGGAGTCGTCATGCTCGCCTTTCCCTTCGCGCGGGGCTTGACCCCGATCGTCGTCGCGACGCTTCTCCTCTCCATGACCGCCGAGGCCTTTCGGCCGGCGAACCTGACGATCATGGGCGATCTCGTGTCGCCCGAGAAGCGTAAGACCGCCTTCGCGCTCAATCGCTTGGCGATCAATCTCGGGATGAGCGTCGGGCCGGCCCTCGGAGGATTCCTCGCCACGGTCTCCTTCCGCTGGCTGTTCCTCGTCAACGGAGGCACGGCGCTCGCCGCGGGCGCGATCCTCGCGGCCTCCTCCTTCCCGAAGCACCGGCGCTCGCCCGAGCTGCGGCAGCTCGAGGAGGCCGTGGCTCCCCATTTGCGCCTGCCCCCGGGAGCCCATCGCGACCCGAGACTTCTGTATTTCCTGGCCGCCATGTTCCCCGTCTCGTTCGTCTTCTTCCAGCACATCTCCACCATGCCGCTCTACGTGGTCAAGGACTTGAAGCTCTCGGCGGCCTCGTACGGGCTCCTCTTCACGGTCAACACGCTGCTGATCGTTTTCCTGGAGGTCGGGATCAACACGTCCACGGCCCATTGGCCGCATCGCCGAACACTCGCGCTCGGCTGCGCGCTTTGCGGGCTGGGCTTCGGCGCCCTGGCCTGGGCGAGCGACATCTGGCAGGTCGGGGCGACCGTCGTCGTCTGGACCTTCGGCGAGATGCTGATCTTTCCGGGGATGGCGGACTACTTGACCGACATCGCGCCGGAGTCCCGCCGGGGCGAGTACATGGGGCTTTCCCAGATGATGATGGGACTCGCCTTCGCCATCGGACCCTGGGCCGGGCTGCAGATCCTGGCCTTCGCGGGCGGCCGGGCGTTATGGTTGTTGATGATGGCGCTCGGGCTCTTCGCCGCGGTCTTGATGACTCGTCTTCGCGGGTCGAGCCATGCGTCGCGCGAGACCAGCGTCCCCTTTCCGACGACGGCGCCCTCGACGGAGCCTTGAGCCGGCGCGCGATGCCGCGCCGCCGCCGGCACGCGCGCCGCTACCCGACTCCGGATCGCTCGGAGCTCTCTCCGTAGCAGGCGCGGAAGAGCTCTTCCCGGGCGACCGGCCGCATTCGGCTCTCGAAGGCCGTGCGCTGATCGCCGCGGACCACGCGAACTTCGCGGATGCGGCTGGTCACGACTCGATTTCCAAACTCGAGACGCAGGCCGCACGCGGCCACGATGTCGCACTTGATCACGCTGCCGCCCCAGGTGCAGCCTGCGATGGAGAGCCGGGCGGGCGAGAGTCCCTGGCTGTCGAACCAGCCGCCCGAGACCGAGTACGTCGTGTCCTCGTTGACGTCGATCGAGTAGACCGAGTTCTCGGTCGACACCAGCAGGCGATCTCCCTTGCGGAGGTCGGCCTTTCGAACGAAGTCGATCCGCCCGACCTGTTCGAGCATGGCGTTGACCGTCCGGGCGCAGGCGAGCATGGCTAAGGCCGTTCCACGTCCGGGAAGATTTTCCCTCATTTCGGGGCGGCCCGCGAGCCCGAAGACACAACCCCGATGTTTGCAATGGTTTCGCCCTTCTTCATCGAGGGCACCGAACAGACGTAGAGAACGACGCCGGCGGCCGGAGCCCGGGCCTCGAAGACCTTTCGTCCCAGATAGTCCGTCACGTATCCCAGCTTCATGCCCTCCGCCACATAGGTTCCCCGGGCGACCAACGGATAGAAGATTCCGGTCTGGTCGCTCGAGACGGTCTCGACGGCCTCGATCCAGACCGGGTGCTCGACCAGGGTCGGGGCGCCGGGCAGCATCTTGAGGTACCGCATGACCGAGAGAGTCCCCTCGGTGAGCGTCGCGACGTCCTGCGGCTCGACGGTTCCGGCGTGCCCGGCCTCGACCGTAATCACCGTCTTGCCGCGCGTGGCGGCAGTACTGTCGAGATAGCGCGAGGCGTTCGGGTCCTTCGGGCGATCGGTCGCGATGATGATGGTGCCGATCCCGAAGGCGAGAGCCATCTCGCGCGACACCGAGTCTTGCTTCTCGCTGCCGGTTTTCAACCAGTAGCTGTAAGGGCGCAGATCCTCGTCCAAGTCGCCGCCGTGAAAATCGATCAGGTCGTCGCACCGCTCGACGATTTGCCGAGTGATCTGGAAGAGCGCCCGCTCCGTCTGCGTCCCATCCGCCTTTCCCGGATAGAAGCGGTTCATGCTCTTGCCGTCGACCGGATTGACGTGCGGGACCTTCTGCTCGAAGGACGCCACGTTCACGAGCGGCAGGAGGATCACGGTCCCCGACAGCTGCGCGGGTTCGAGCTCCTCGATCAACTTCTCGATCGCGATGATCGAGGCGTATTCCGTGCCGTGGGCTCCGGCGACGAGCGCCAGGACGGGGCCCGGCCGCGCGCCGTTGACCACCGCAACGGGGATCTCGAGGCCGGCGTCGACACCGGCCGCAACGGCGAGAACGCCCTTGGACTTTTGGCCCGGGCCCGCGGACGCTGTCCCGACGGTGAACGCCGTGTTCTCGAGCCCGCCGGCCAGCGTCGCGAGCCCCATGAGAAACAGGGCCGCGGCCGCAATCGCTGGCGGCCGGGTTCCGCGCCAGGTCACTTCTTCAGCCCCGCCGTCCAATTCGCCACGAGCGCGACTCTCGCCTTCTCGCCTCCCCCGGGAAGGACCGCTCCGAGGAAGCGGTCGCCTTGCGGCGAGAAGGATCCGTTCACCCAGCCGGAGCTGTTGAACAGGACCTTGGGAGAGCCGATCTCGAGGCCCGTGGCACCCGTCTTCACGTCCACCGACATGAGGTTGAGGTCGGAGCTCAAGTAGAGGATCTCCTTGCCCTCCTTTCCCCAGCCGCCGCCGACCGCTCCCCCGCTCGAGATCTGCCATTTTCCGCCCGGCCCCGGAAACGGGACGACGTAGACTTCTGGCTTGCCCGACTCGCTCGACGTGTAGCAAAACCACCGTCCGTCGGGCGAGAAGCCCCCGCCGTTCTCGTCGAACTCCGTCGCGACGAACGGATAGGCCTTGCGATCCCCGAAAAGCGGCAGGATCCAGATGTCTCCCTTCGTCTTTCCTCCCGGCTTCAGAACATCCATCGCGAGAAAGCGTCCGTCTCGAGACCAGTCGCTCGGGCCGGCCTGCCCCTCCCCATGAAACAGCGCCTCCTCCTGGCCGCCGCCGCTCGCCGACTTGACGTAGACGCCCGACTGGATCTGTTTCTCGACCTTGGTGTAGGCGATTCGCGCTCCATCGGGGGACCAGACGGCCGCCGCCGAAGGTGCTCCGAACGTGAGACGCGTCCGGACGCCGCGCGAGTCGAAGATCCAGATGTCCGGCGCGCCCGTTCCCGGATCGACGACGGCTGCGGCGATTCGCGACCCGTCGGGCGAGACCGCGAGCGATTGGTACTCGGCCGCCTCGCCGATCGGCTCGCCGATCGGTTTGCCCGCGCGGTCGAACCAACGAAGCCGTGCTTTCGCGTCGGCCGCGCCCGCTCCGTAGACGAGAAGGCCCTTCTCCGAAACCGAGAACACACCCCGGAAAAACCCCGTGTCGTAGTGAACGTTTTCCGCCAGCGGCACCGGATCACCCCTGAAGCGGCGGCTCCCCGCGTCGAAGGGCTGGGCAAGCAGGACGCGTTCGCGCATGTAGAGCAGGTAGCCCGAGGCGTAGGCGACGTTCGACCGCGCCTGGAGCAGAAGCATCTTCTCGTCCGAGCCGAGGGCCCCGACGTAGATCGCGTTCGACTCGCTCTTCATCCCCTGGCCGTGCGATCCTGCCATGTAGAGGAAGTGCTTGCCGTCCGGAAGGAAGGTCGCCCAGCGGTGCGTCGTCTCGGCGCGCGCGGCGTCGAGCTTGGTCGCCGGCGTGGGAGCGCCGCCCGACGCCGGGACCCGAGAGAGCGCGGTCGTCGTGTCGGGAGAAAAGAGGATGACGCCATCGCGATTCCAGCCGCCGCTTCGGCCATTGGGCGCATCGCACACGTCGAGTGGTGGCGATCCGCTGATGTCCACCTTCTTCAGCTTCCCGTCGGCGAAAAACGCGAGGAACCGGCTGTCCGGCGACCAAAAGGGAAACGTGGCTCCTTCCGTTCCGGCAATCGGTTTTGCCGCCAGGTCCCCGAGCGACCTCAACCAGAGAAGCGTCTTGCCGTCCGGGCCCTTCGCCGCGAAGGTGGTCAATCGCCCGTCGGGCGAGATCGTCAACGATCCTCCGTTGACCCCTGCCAGATCGAATTCGGACGTTTCCGGGGGAAGCAGGAAGGAGCGCATCCGGAAAGCGTCCGCCGGCGCGCGGCGCAGGTAGCCGACGACCGCCAGCCCTGCGGCGAGAATCGCGGCCGAGGCGATCGTCCAGGCCAGCTTCTCGCGGTTCTTTCGGCGGGCGACGACCGGCGCCGGCAGGCCGGCCTGCGAGCCTCCCTCCGCGATCCACTCGAGCTGGAGCTTCACGTCGTGCGCCGTCTGGAACCGGTCCTCCGGATCCTTCGCCAGGCACGTCTTGACGACGCGGTTGAAGGCCGGAGGCGTCATCGGAGAGACCTCCGAGATCGCCGGCGGATCATCCCGAAGGATCGAGCCGATGAGCGAGGCCTGGCTCTTGCCCGCAAACGCCTTGTGGCCCGTCGCCATCTCGTAGAGCACGGCCCCGAACGCAAAGATATCGGTCCGGGCGTCCGCTTCCTTGCCCTCGAGCTGCTCGGGCGCCATGTACTGAAACGTTCCGAGGATCGTCCCGGCCTCCGTCAGGTTTTGTCCCGGCGAGACGGTGGGGAGCGCCGTCAGCCCCGACTGAGGCGTGACCGGCGCCATCACCTTCGCCAGGCCGAAATCGAGCAGCTTCACGCCGGATTTCGTCAACATCACGTTGCCGGGCTTCAGGTCCCGGTGCACGATCCCCTGCCGGTGCGCCTTGTCCAGGGCGTCGGCGATCTCGATACCGAAACGCAGCACCTGCTCGAGCGGAAGCGGGCCCTTCGCCAACCGACCCGCCAGCGTCTCCCCCTCGAGCAGCTCCATGACCAGGTACTCGGTCTCGCCTTCCCGGTTCACGTCGTACAGCGCGCAGATGTGGGGGTGCGAGAGCTGCGAGATCGTCTTGGCCTCGCGCTCGAAGCGCTGACGCACTTCCTCGCTCGAGGAAAGGTGGGACGGAAGGACCTTGACCGCCACGGAGCGCTCCAGGCGCGTGTCCCGCGCTCGGTACACCTCTCCCATGCCTCCCGCTCCCAAAGGCGACAGGATCTCGTAGGGACCGAGACGGGAGCCTGCGGCGAGCGTCATCGCGATGGTCGAGGATTCTACGTGAGCCGGCCCTCGAGGCCCTTCCGTCCGTTCCAACCGGTCCCCATCTGGCACAATGGGGCGGGAGCGTGGGACGGATGCCCGAGGCCGTTTCGCAGGGCGTCAGGATCCGATACGACGTCGCCGGAGAGGGCGAGCCGGCGCTGCTCTTCCTGCCCGGCTGGTGCGACAACCGTTCCCAGTTTCACAAGCTCGCCCCCCTTTGCGCCCAGAAGCACCGCATTCTTTCGCCCGACTGGCGCGGCCACGGCCAATCGGAGGCCTCCTCGACGGACTTCGGATACCGGGAGCTCCTGACCGACACCGCGGCGGTCGTCGAGGCGAGCGGCGCGCACCGGGTCGTGCCGGTGACGATGGCGCACGGGGGTTGGGTGGGGATCGGCCTGAGGAGGAGGTTTGGGCCGCGGCGGATCCCGAGGCTCGTTTTCCTGGACTGGATCGTCTTCGATCCGCCGCTTCATTTCCTGAAGGCGTTGTCGTCGCTGCAGGATCCCGAGCATTGGAAATCGACGCGCGCCCAGCTCTTTTCGCTCTGGTTACTCGAGGCGGGCCGCCCGATCACCGACTACGTCCACCGCACGCTGGGTGACTACTCCTTCGGGATGTGGGCGCGGGCGGGACGCGAGATCGCCGCGGCCTACGCGCGGGAGGGCAACCCCTTGAACGCCCTCGCGGCCCTCGACCCCCCGACCCCGTCGCTCCACCTCTACGCGCTGCCCAAGGATGAGGCCTACCGCTCGGCGCAGGAGGCCTTCACACAGACCCATCCGTGGTTCCAGTCACGGCGGCTGGACGGCAAGACCCACTTTCCGCCGCTCGAGACGCCGGAGGCGGTCGCGGCGGCAATCGAGGAGTTTCTGGCGACCTAGGAGCCCGCGGCGGCCTGCCGCGTTTCCTGAAGCCCCACGACACCGGAGTCGGCCCGGCTCCAGACATCCTTGAGCTCTTCGTAGGCCCTTCGCGCCGCGGCCGCATCACCCTCTTTCGCGGAGGCTCGGGCCAGGCCGAGCAGCGACTGCGACCGTCGCGGCGCGCGGGCAAGCGAGGCCTCGAACTCCCGGCGCGCCTCGGCCGGCCGTTTGGCTTCGAGAAGCATTTCGCCTAGAAGCTCGTGGGTCGGTTTGACGATGTCCGGCGGGCCGAAGTCGAAGCTCATCGCGTCCTCGTCGCGGGCGGCTTCTTTCAGGAGCGCCAGCGCGCGGTCGATCTGCCCATTCGCGAAAAGGATCTTCGCTTCGAGCTCCTTGCGCAGGACGGCGTCGGTCGAGGCCGACGCTGCGCCATACGACGGCGAGGAACCGCCGTGCGCGTGCCCGGGCGCGGCGCCCTCCTCCTTTGTCGCCGCGCTCATCCGAGAAAGCGCTCTCTCCGCTCCCGCTCGGTCGCCCGACCCGAGCGCCACCAGGCCTTCGACGAACGCGTCGGTGTTGCGCGAGGAGAGATCCTTCGTCTCGATCCGCATCGCGGCGACGTCGCCGGTCCACTGGCCCGTCTCCACCAGGTAGGCGGCACGCATGGACACGAGGTGGGTTCTCGCCTTTTGGGAGCCGCTCTTCGACGCGTCGGCTTCCATCAAAGCCAGCATTCGACGCGCGGCCCCGTAGCGTCCCTGCTGGAGGTACGCGTACTCGAGCCAGTAGAGAGCGTGAAAGCCGTGGGCATCTGCGCCCAGAGACTTGCGCTCGGCCCGCTCGACGGATGCCCTCCAGGACGCCTCGTTGGAAGCCACGACGTCGTTCCACAGGCCCTCGGCCAGGAAGATGTGAGACGGCATGTGAAGCGCGTGCGCGGCCGACGGGGCGATCGTCGCGTACACCCGCGCCGGCCGCATGCCGAGCGGGGCGTGAACCGGGTCGTCGTAGGAGTGGATCAGATAGTGCGCGGCGCCGGGATGCTGCGGGTTCTTCGCGAAGACTTCCTCGACGACCGCCGCCGCCCGCATGTAGGTCGCAAAATCGCGCTTGCCCTCGCACGACCCGAGCAGAGACAGTGCATAGAGGCTCGCCGCGTCGAGGTCGTCGGGGAATTCCTCGTGGAGACGCCGCATCGCCTCCGCGTAGGCCTGGTCGCGCTCGGCCTTTTCGCCGTCCGCATAGAGGACTTCGACCGCGCCGAGGTACATCTTCTCGCGCCGGGTGGGCGCCTTGGCCTGCCGGGCCTCGGGTGTCGGGGCCAGGCGCGCGAGGACCTGGCGGGCGGCGTCTCGGTCGCGCTCCATCCACAGCGGGTGGTTGAAGGTCATGGCCTCTCCCCAGTAGGCCATGGCGAAGCCGGGCTCCAGCTTCTGCGCCTCCCGGAATTCCTCGGCGGCGTCCTCGTACTCGAAGCTATGGAGCAGCAGGGCGCCGCGCAGAAAGTGCGCCTGGGCCTCGGGCCCGCCGGAAGTGGCGAACTCGATGCGGCCAAGACCGCCGGCAGGAGCCTGGGCGGACACCACGCCCGGCGCGAGGCCGACCGCCAGAACCAGGGCCAGCTCCCGGAGCCGCATCACTTGCCTTCGATTCGGCGCGTCAGAGCGGGGACCCGGCCGAGCAGGCGGGCGTAGAGGGCGAGCTGTCCTCGATGGTAGTCCTCGTGCGCAATACCGTGATTCATCCAGGCGAGCCGCGTGCCCATCTTCCCGTCGAACCGGCGGATGAACTGCAGGATCTGCAGCTCGCCGGCCTCGCGGAACTTCCGTTGCCCATCCGTGTGCGTCTTGCGCAGAGCGTCCAGAAGCTGCGCCTTGGTTCGCTTCGCCGAGATGCCGCGCCCGTACTCGTGCAGAAACCCTTCGTAGGACTTGCGCTGGAAGTCGCCGTCGGCGCGCGTCAGCTCGCCCGCCATCAGCGTTCCCGACTCGACGATGTGCTGGACGAGCTCGATGACCGACCGGCTCTTTTCGGTTGGCTTGAAACCCAGTTCCTTCTCCGGAAGGGCGTGAAGCTCGTCGATCACACCTTCGCGGACGAACTCCCATGCTTCCAGGGCCTCTTCCAGAAGCGACATGTATTCCTTCATCTCTTTCGCTCCGCTTTCTGTTCTTCTTAGCCTTTACCGGGGGCCCAATAGCTTAGTAGAGGCGGCCGTGCGGGACGAAATCCGGCCTGGCGCCCGCACCCGGGCAGGGCCGGACCCCGTTCCAGGGTCGCCTCGAGAGTGGGAGGGCCGCCCCGCTCAGTCGCTCCCCCCGTCCTCGTCCTCTTCTTCGGGCTCGGGCGGCGGCGGCTCATCGGGCTCCTTGACCGTCATGAGCGACACATAGGACTTCTCACGCATGGCGCCGTTGAAGGCCGGTATCGTCCTTGCGTAGAGCTCGTCGAACTGAGTGCGGATCTCCGAAAGCCGCTTGGAGAGAAGCGCGTAGACCTCCTTCTCCGGCTGGGTCGGCGGCATGTCGGCGTTGCCGGAGACATCAGCAGCACCGGGACCGACTTCGGCCTGGAGCCAGAGGAGCTTCAGGTAGACCTCCAGCGGCCCCCGAAACGACTTCTGGTCCCCTTCGGCGATGGTCGGCTGAAGCAGCTGGTCCTCGACCGCGCGCAGCTTCTTGTCGAGGTCGTTGGCGGCCGCCAGGTCCGCTTCTGAGGCTTTCTCCGCGCGTAGCATCTTTCGGAACTCCTCGAGCTGCCGGCGCGACCATTCGAGCTGATTGATCAACCGGGCGGCGGCGCTGGTGTCCTGATAGATCTGATACGAGAGCATCGAAGCCGCCTCGACGTCCGCCTCGGTGCCTGCGGACCTCGGGTCCTTTCGGACGACCAGTTGTCCGGTCGCCTCCTTGCCGCCCGCCCGCAGCTTGACCGTATACGTGCCCGGCGGGACGAGTGGCCCGTTCTTCAACGCCCGAATCCCGTAGTAGAAGACCCCGCGGTTCGCCTTGCCCCGGAAGCGCTTCTCCTCCCAGACGTGCGGGTTGCCGGGGGGCGTCGTGCGCAGCCGCACCGGCGTCGTCGGCTCATAGCGGAGATCCCACCAGACCCGGTTCAGTCCCTTCTTGCCGGCTCCATCGAGTGTCCGGATCGTCCGACCGCCGGCGTCGAGAATCGCGATCTCGACGGGGCCCTTCTTCCGGACCTCTTCCTCCTCGGGCTTTGGAGCGGTTTCCTCCTTCTCGGCCGACGGAATTTCCTCTTTCAGCCAGTAGGAGATCGCCGCGCCGTAGGGCGGATTCTGGCCGCGCGAGGTTCCGATCGGGGCGAGGCTCGGCTGCGACGTCCGGCGAAAACGATATGCGGGCGTGGGCTCGAACAGGTGAAGCGCCGAGCCGCGCACCGCCTCGGTCAGCTGCTCGAGCGGCGACACGTCGTCCAGGATGTAGAAGCCCCGTCCGTACGTCCCGACGACCAGGTCGTGAAAATGCTCTTGCACCGTCAGCCAGTAGACCGGCGCGTGCGGGAGCTTCGATTGGAGGGGATCCCAGTGAGCGCCGTCGTCGAAGGAGACGTAGAGGGCGTTCTCCGTCCCCGCGAAAAGGAGCCCCTGGCGGAAGGGGTCCTCCCGCAAGACGTGTGTGTAGGAAAGGGCCCCGCGGGGAATGTTCGAGGCGATCGACTTCCAGGTCTTCCCGTAGTCGCCCGTCTTGTACAGGTGAGGATCGAAGATTCCCACCTGATGAAAATCGACGGCCACGTAGCAGGCACCCGGCGCAAATCGCGAGGGCTCGACACTGCTGACGGTGCCGCGGGGCGGGAGACCCGGAAGGTTGGCGGTGACGTTCGACCAGTGCGCGCCGCCGTCGCGGGTGACCTGAACCTGCCCGTCGTTGGTGCCTGCCCAGATGACGCCCTTCTCGCGCGGCGACTCCGCGATCGAGTAGACGACGCCGGCATATTCGACCGACAGATTGTCCATGGTCAGCCCGCCCGAGTCTCCCATCATGGAGGGGTCGGCGAGCGTCAGGTCGGGGCTGATCTTTTCCCAGGTCTGGCCGCCGTCGCTCGTCCGGACGACGTACTGGCTGCCGACGTAGACCGTATTGTGGTCGTGCGGGGAGATGGCGATCGGAAAGGTCCAGTTCATTCGGAAACGGATCTGGCCGGCGTTGGCTCCCATGGTCCGCTCGGGCCAGGGACTGACGCTGCGCGTCATGCCGGTGCGCGCGTCGAAGCGCTCGACAACACCCGCGTAGCAGCCGCCCCAGACGACATTCGAATCGACCGGGTCCGGCGTGCTCCAGCCAGTTTCACAGCCCGCCGTGGAGGTCCACTGCGCCGGAAGGATGCCGTAGCCGCCCGGGTTGCGGCTGGGGCCGCGCATGGAGCCGTCGTCCTGCATCTGGCCGTAGACGAAGTACGGAATCTGATTGTCCGTCGTGACGTGGTACATCTGGCCGATCGGCAGGCGCGTCGAGGTCCACTGCTTCCCGCGCGTCGTCGAGATGTAGACGCCGATGTCGTTGCCGATCATCATCCGAGACGGAATCTTCGGGTCCGCCCACATGTCGTGGTTGTCGCCGCCCCACTCGATCTCTTCGGACGTCTCTCCGCCGTCATAGGTGACGCCCATGCCGTTAGAAGGGAAATAGACCTCGTTGGCGTTGTCCGGCATCACGAGCATCCGGGTGTAATAGTGCGGGCGCTCGTTCAAGAGCCGGCTGTGGTTGACCAGCTTCCACTTCTCGCCGCCGTCGTCCGAGCGCCAGAGGGACCCGCGATCTCCCGTTTCGATCAGCGCGTAGAAGCGGCGCGGATCGCTCGCCGCGATGCCGACGGCGATCTTTCCCAGAGGCGGGTCCGGGAGGCCGTGCTTCTCGATCCGCTTCCAGGTCACTCCGCCATCCCGAGACAGAAAGACGCCGCTGCCGGGGCCGCCGCTCTTTCTGCCCCACGTCTTGATGTCGATCTGCCAGGTCCCGGCGAGCAGGATCCGGGGGTTGCTCGGGTCCATGGCCAGGTCGGAAGCGCCCGTGTTCTCGTTGACGAAAAGAACCCGTTGCCAGGTCTTTCCGCCGTCGGCCGTGCGGAAGACGCCGCGCTCCTGCTGCGGGCCGTAGCAGTTCCCCAACGCCGCGACCAGAACGACGTCCGGGTTTTTCGGATCGATGACGACCCGCCCGATCCGTCCCGTCTTCTCGAGTCCCATGTGCGCCCAGGTCTTGCCCGCGTCCACGGACTTGTAGACCCCGTCACCCAGAGACACGTTGCTGCGGATGAAGGGCTCACCGGTCCCCACCCATACGACGTTCGGATCCGACGGCGCGATCGCAATCGCGCCGATCGATTGCGCCGGCTGCTCGTCGAAGACCGGGCTCCAGTGGGCGCCTCCATCGGTCGACTTCCACAGGCCTCCCGACGCCGCCCCGGCATAGTAGATGTTCGGCTCCCCGGGGACTCCCACGACGGCGCTGACGCGGTTTCCCGGCGGACCGATGAACCGGTAGCGCAGCTCGGCGTAGGGATCCGCGGGCTTGCCCGAGGGCGGCGCCCCGGTCTCCGCCGCCGGAATCGACAGCGCGCATCCGAGCAGGGTTGCCGCGACCAGCCCGAGTAACCTCACGTTCTTCACCGCGTCTTCTCCTTTCGCGTCTCGGCGCTCACTGGATTCGAACCCGCCGGCGGGAACCTCTGCACGACTCCCTCGCCCTTGACCGCCCGTTCGAGCGCGTCGAGCTCCGAGGGGAGAGAGCTCTTGAAGTTCTCCGAAACCATCTCCGTCACGACTTGCCGCCGATTGTTTCGAGCGGGCAAGAGAATACAGCCTGCCGCCCCTGCCGCTGTAGTAATGTCTCGCGCACGATGAGAGACATGAGAATTCTGGCAATCGCGCTCTGCTCGGCGATCCTGGCCGCCTGCTCCACGACACCGCCACCCCAGATCGCTTACGACCGTTCCATCAACTTTTCGCGCTACAAGACCTTCGACTGGTACGCCGATCCCTCGGAAGAAAAGTCCGTGGGCGGCGCCATCGTGGACGCGCGGTGGGTGAACGAACACGTCAAGGCGGCCATCACGGCCGAGCTCGCGAAGAAGGGCATCGGCCCGGCCGGCTCCGCACCGCCCGATTTCTACGTGGACTACCACACGCGATCCGGGGGGATCGCCGAGCGGGATCAGTACGGCGTGTACTCCTGGTGGACCGGGATGCCGACCGGAACCAATTACTACAAGCAAGCCGTGCTGATCCTCGACGTTCGCGACCCGCAGAAGAAACTCGTCTGGCGCGGCGCGGAGACCAAGGTCTTGGGCACGGACCCCGAGCAGCTCGACCGCCAGGTCAAGTCGGCGGTCGCCACACTCTTCAAGAACTTCCCGCCCGGCGCCGCCCCGGCGTCCTGATCGACCGGTCCGGCGGGCTCAGAGGCGGTCGGTCGACTCGATGAAGGCCGCCACGTCGGCCTTGAAGGCCTTCAGCGACGGCTCGTTGACGTACATCATGTGCCCCGCCGGGTAGTACTTCATGTGGATGTTGCCCTGCAGTTTTTTGTCCAGCCCGAGGTGCGACATCATGTACTCCGTCGCGAGAAAGGGCGTCGCCAGGTCGTAAGTGCCGTTCAGGACGAGCACCTGCAGGTTCGGGTTGACGGTCATGGCGTGCGCGAGGTCGAGCCCCGTGTTGGGGAACCCCGGATTCGAAAACGGAGCGCCGGGCGGCTGGTGCTTCCACTCCCAGAACTTGAAGAGCTCTCCGCTCTCGATCTCGTAGCTCTTGCCCTGGCCGAACTTCAGCTCCTCGTTGTAGTAGTTGTTGAAGGCGGCCGTGAAGGCCGCCGCGACCGCGGCCTCCTGCGGGTCGTAGTCGGCTTCCTTGGACAGCCGGTCGAGCGTCACGCCGAGAAAGCGCGAGTCCAGGCGTCCCACGGTCTCGCCATGCTCGCGCAGGAGCTCCTGCGCGTACTCGCCCTCCGAGACGCGAAGGTTCGCCTTCAAGATGTAATCGACCGAGAGGCCCGTGTACTGGTGGATCTTCTCCGCCACGGCGCGGCGCTCCGCGTCCGATAGAGAGTCCCCCTTCATGAGCGCGTCGTTATAAGGCCCGAGGGCGTAGGCGCGCACTTCGACCAGCAAGGGATCCAGGTCGTTGGGCTGCGACGGCAGGACCTTGTGATACCAGGAGGTCGCCGTGTAGGTCGGAACGAAGAAAGGATAAGGGCGGTCGTTCCCCGGCACGGCGAAGAGCGCCTCGATGTCGAGCGCGACCGAGACGAGGATGACACCGTTCAAGGACATGCCCTCCTTCGACTGGAGGTAGTCGGCAATCCCGCCGGAGCGCGTCGAGCCGTAGCTTTCACCGAGCAGATACTTGGGCGAGTTCCAGCGCCCGTTCTCGCTGACGTACTGCTTGATGAATCGGGAGACCGACTTGATGTCCGAGTCGACTCCCCAGAAGTCCTTGTCCTTGGCCTCGCCGACCGCCTTGGAGTACCCGGTGCCGACCGGATCGATCATCACGATGTCGGTCTTGTCGAGAATGCTGTAGGAGTTGTCGACCAGCTGGTAGGGCGGAGGCGGCGTGTGCCCGGCCTCGGTCGTGACGATGCGCCGGGGACCGAGCGCTCCCATGTGGAGCCACACGGAGGAAGATCCCGGGCCGCCGTTGTAGGCGAAGGTGATTGGGCGCCGGGAGGGGCCGCCGGCGTCGCGCCGGACGTAGGCGGTATAGCCGATGCTCGCCCAGGGCTCGTCCTTCTCGTTCTTCACGATGAAGAGCCCCGCCGTGGCCGTGTAGTTCACGGGGACCCCGCCGATCGAGACCGTGTGTTGTGTCACCGATTGCTCGGGCTTGGGAGGCTCCTTCTTCGCGGCATCCGCGGCGGGCTTCTCCGCGGCCTTTTCGGCGGGCTTCTCCAGGGGCTTCTCCGGTGTCGCCGCCGTCACGACCGGGGACAGGAGAATCAGGGCGATCAGACCGAACAGGATTCGCTTCACCATTCTTTACTCCTTCAAAGATTCCAGGTTTTTTCGAGACGAGCGTCGCGGACCGTCCCGAACGAGCGCCGCGGGAGCCTTCTCGGCATCACTTCAACCCTTCCGCCAGGTAGAGGTCGGACAGGGTGCGAATGTGGTTGTACACGTACCCCTTGCCGTCGGGGGTGAGCCAGACGTTGGCGACTTCCTCGAGGCCGGTGGTGTCGCCCGGCTGCAGCTCCTTCCAGAGCTCGCGTTTTCCGCTTGCGAGATCGACGCGGAAGACCCGTGCCGGCACATCGCCGCGCCGGTAGACATACAGGAACCGACCGTCCGGGCTCCACTGCACGGGAATCTCGCCCGCTTCGAGGCCCGGCACCGGACGCGGCTCCTCGGGAGAAACAGAATAGAGATAGACCTTTCCCTCCGGACCGCGCGCGATCACCGACTTGCCGTCTGGGGAGATGGGTCTGCTCCTCCACAGCCGGATCCCCTCCGGCGTGATGGCTTGCGGCTGGCCGCCGACCAGGTCCTGGACGTAGAGGCGCGTCCCGCGGCCCGGCTCGTTGCCGGAGAAGAGGACTCGCTTGCCGTCCGGAAAGAAGATCGCCCGCTGATGGTTGAGGTTGTCGTGGGTGATCTGCCGGGGCTCTCCGGCGCCGGTCGGCAGCATCACGATCTGGGCGGGCTCGGATCGCGCATTGATCGCGAGGGCCCACTTCCCATCCGGCGAGAGCCCCGAGCCGTCTCCTTCCCCCAGCCGCACGGCCGGAGAACCGTCCATCTTCCGCACGAAGACCGAATAGCCGGGCCCGCCCCCTTCTCCCGACTCCGCGATCAGAAGGGTCTGTCCATCGGCCGAGAGGTCTGCGGCCAGCGAATTGTCGAGCCACGAGAGCTCCCGTTCCTTCGTCTCTCCCGGCGAGAGTCCCAGGATCCCCAACCTCGGGAAGTCGTGTGACAGAAGGGCGCGGCCATCGCGCGAGACGTCGTGAAGCGTCAGACCGCCCGTGATGCGATTGAGGAGCCGCTCCTTTCCCGAAAGCGCGACCGCATACAGGGACCGATCGCTTCCGGCTCGGGATGCCGTGAACCAGATCTCCTTGCCCCCGGAAGCCCAGGCGAGGCCCCACACGGTGGAGAACCCATCCGCGAGGGTTCTTTTCTTGCCCGAGCGGTCCGTGACCGCCAGAGAACCGCCGTCGTCGTTCAGGATGGGATGCTCGAGGAAGGCGATGAGATTTCCGTCCGGCGAGACGCGGGGATGGCTGATCCAGCCCGCCGTCTGGTAGAGAGGCTTGTCGATCGGAAACTCGAGCTGATTGCGGCCTCGGATCTCCCGCACCACCGCCAGGTTCGTTCCGTCCGGGGACCAGTCGGCCCACTGGACATCGTCCAGGATGTCCCGGGGCGCGCCGCCCCCGGCGACGGCCATCCGCGCCAGCATCCCGCTCGTCGTGAAACCGCCGACGAAGTGAAAACGCAGTGAAAGGGCCATCTCTCCGGTGCTCGAGATCGCCAGGACGCTGCTGCCCGGAATCCCGAGCGGGCGCGATTCCGGACTCTCGGGCCGCGCAAAGAAAACCTCAGCGGGCCTGCCGTCCCACGCGGCGCCGTAGGCGATCGTCTGCCCGTCCGGCGCGAAGCGAGCCGCAAAGACCTCTCCCCGCCGGAAGGTCAGCTTGTGAAAGGTGGGAAACGTGCGCGGCGACGGCTTCACGGTCTGCCGGCCCACCAGGATCCCGGCGGCCAGAATCGCGAGTAGCGCCAGGCCGGTCAGGACACCGCGCCTCAGATTCCGCTTCGGCGCGGCCGGCGCCACAGCGGCTTGAGGGGCGACGCCGGCCTCGGAAAGATGATCGCGGACGCTTTTCAGGTCCTGGGCCAGATCCCAGGTCGACGCGTAGCGCCCGTCCGGGTCCTTGTGCAGGCACCGCTCGACGAGCCAGCGAAACGGAGCCGGTGTTCCGGGAGCAAGCCGGGCGACCGGCTCCGGCTCCTCTCGGATGATGGCCGTCAGAGTCTCGGCGTGGGTGTCTCGCTGAAAGGCGCGCTTGCCCGACGCCATCTCGTAAAGAATCGAGCCCAGCGCAAACTGGTCCGAGCGATAGTCGATCGGCTTTCCACTCGCCTGCTCCGGCGACATGTACCCCACGGTTCCCAGGATGGTGCCGGCCTGGGTCTCGGAGACGGCGGTCGGAACGTTCGTTGTTCCTTCCGGCTGCGGCTTCAGGAGCTTGGCGAGCCCGAAATCGAGGATCTTCGCGTTTCCGTCCCGCGTGACCATGACGTTCTCGGGCTTTAGGTCCCGATGGACGATCCCCGCCCCGTGCGCCTTGGCCAGCCCCTCGGCCATCTGGACCGCGAGGTCGAGAAGCCTGCGGATCGGCAGTGGACCGTCGCCCAGAACCTCGCGCAGCGTCCGGCCCTCGACGAGCTCCATCGCGATGAAGAACGTCGAGTCGGCGGAGCCGATCTCGTGGATCGTCACGATGCTCGGGTGGTTCAGGGCCGAGGCGGAGCGGGCCTCCTGCTCGAAGCGCTTGCGCCGGTCCGCGTCGCTCGCGAACTCTTGCGAGAGGACCTTGACGGCGACCTCCCGCCCGAGCCGCGAGTCGCGCGCGCGGTAGACCTCGCCCATTCCCCCCGCACCTAGAGGCGCGAGGATCTCGAAAGGACCCAGACGAGTGCCCGCGGAGAGGGTCATCCGTTTCTGCCCGGCGGATTCTACCCGCGCCGCGCCGCCGGACCGAGTCTCAAGGGAAGTTGGCTTCCCAGATGTCGCCTTCCTGGAGCCTGAGCACACCAAACAGAACGCGACCGTCCCTCGAGAGGGCGTAGTCCTCCAACCGCAGGCTCGAGTCCGGGGCGACGATGGGATGCCACGTCTTGGAGGATGCTTCCAGAATTCCGATGACGCCGCGATCCTTGCAGAGGAGCCTGCGTCCATCCGGGAGCCAAATCGGATCTTCGGCGGTCTCGGACAGCTTCTCGTACTTGCGCGAAGCCAGCGCGTACGTCCCAATGCCGCGCCGGTCGCTCGCAAAAGTTTCGAACATTCCGGCGATCATGCGGCCGTCCGGCGACCAGCTCGTCACCTCGAACCAGAGCCCCTCGCCCGGAGAAGGTAGAGGCAGAGTCTCTCCGGCGCCTCCCGTCGGCGAAAGCCGAATGAGGTAGCTGTTCCGCCCGTCGGCGCTTGCGAGCACCGACCCGTCGGGCGACCACCGCGGAAACCAGGGCCCGTGTCCCAGGCCCTTCGTGACCTGGACGAGGCCGCCTCCGTCCGGGTGAATCATCCAGATCTCGTAGCGCCCGGACCGATTCGAGTAGAAGGCGATCGTTTTGCCGTCCGGCGACCAGATGGGTCCGCGATCCTTGAACGCATCGTCGGTGAGCTGCCGCAGGCTCGAGCCGTCCGAGCGGATCAGAAAAAGATCCTCCTGCCGCCCGGTCGGCCGGAACGCGATCCACTGCCCGTCGGGTGAAACATCGAGATCCGTCAGTTGCATGGAGCTTCGGTAGAGGGTCGTCGGCACGCCCGAGAGTGTCTCGGTTCGCTCGTCCAGGCCGATCCGGACCAGGCTGTCGAGCGGCGCGATCGCCTCGTAAGCGAGGTGGCGGCCGTCGCGAGAGAGGCAGAACAAGCCGAGCCGGGCGGAAGGCAGCGTAATCGGCTCGGGCTCCCCGCGGGCACGTCCGGTCTCCTCGTCGATGGGGACCCGCCAGAGATTGACGCTGCCTCCTCGATCGCTTCCGAAGTAGAGAAACTTCCCGTCTGCCGACCAGACGGGGTTCCACTCCAGCGCCGGATCGTTGGTCAAGGCCATTGGCTTGCCGTGACCCTCTCCGGTCGCCGGAACGGTGAAGATGTCGCGATATCCCGAATCCCGAACCGTCCAAAAGGCAATGCGGCGGCCGTGCGGCGACCAGGCAGGTTGTGACGCGTCCTGGCTCTGGACGACCGGCCGCTTGGCCCCCGTCGCGATATCGACGGCCCACAGCTGGCCGCTTCCCGGCACGTTGAAGGGCTGATCGATGAACACCGTCGAGTAAGCGATCTCCTTGCCGTCGGGAGACCAGTTCGGGTTGTATCCGGCGTCCGAGATGCGGCGCGCGTTCTCGCCTGTCGCGCCCATGATGTAGAGGCCACCGCCGGCTCGCTCGGACCGAAACGCGATCCGGTCGCCCGACGGCGAGAAAACGGGTTCGGAGTCGTCTTTGTCGGAATCCTTCGTCAGCTCGATCGGCTGACCGCCGACGCGCCTCAAGAAGATGCTGGACCGCCCTCCCCTCTGCGCGGAATAGACCAACGTCGACCCGTCGGCCGAGAGGCTCGGGAATCTCTCGAGTCCGGACTCGAGCGTGAGCTGCTGGAATCGGACGGCGCCGATCGATCCCGCGCCCGCCGAACGAGAAGCCATTCGCTCTCCCACGAGAAATGCAAGAATGGCCGCAGGCACCGCGAGCCAGGGCAGAGCCGTCCGTAGGCTTCCACGCCACGGCGCCGGCAAGGTCACTTCCCGAGAGGCGCTCGCCAGCGACGTTCCGGACATCGACTCGAGATCGAACGCGATGTCGCGCGCCGATTGGAAACGCGCCTCCGGCGCTTTCTCCAGGCAGTGATGCACGATCCGCTCCAGGGACTCCGGCATCCTCCGGTTGCTCTCGGTCAGGTCCGGCGGATCTCTGGTGAGGATGGCGCTCATCGTGTCCGCTGCGGTGTCCCCGTGGAAAGCCCGGCGGCCGGAAAGCATTTCGTAGAGGATCGCGCCGAAGGCGAAGATGTCGCTGCGGGCGTCGGCCGCTCTCCCGCGCACCTGCTCGGGGGACATGTAGCCAAGCGTTCCGAGGGTGACGCCCGGCTCGGTTCCCGGCGCCTCGGTCGGCAGGTTGGTCTGGCCTGCGGCCGGGGCATCCGGCTGGGTGAGCTTGGCCAGGCCGAAGTCGAGGATCTTCACGCGCCCGTCGTTTGTCATGAAGATGTTCTCGGGCTTCAAGTCCCGGTGGACGATTCCCATCTCGTGCGCCGCGGCCAGGCCCTGCGCTATCTGAAGGGCGCATCCGATCGCCTTGCGCGGCGAGAAGGCTCCCCCGGAGAGCCGTTGCCGCAGGGTCTCTCCCTCCAGAAGCTCCGAAACGATGTAGGGAGCGCCGTCGTGCGTCCCGATGTCGTGAATCGACAGGATGTTGGGATGATTGAGGGCCCCGGCGGCCTGGGCCTCCTGCTCGAAGCGCCGCAGCCGGTCGGCGTCCGCCGAGAAAGAGGACGGGAGCACCTTGACGGCGACCTCCCGCTTCAGGCGCGAGTCCCGAGCCCGATACACTTCCCCCATCCCTCCCGCGCCGAGAGGGGCGAGAATCTCGTAAGGACCAAGTCGGGAGCCTGCCGCCAACTTCACAGTGCGCTCTTATCCGTTCGCGGCGCGCGAAGTCTCCCGAGGTGATCCAGGGAGGAGGCGCGCGCCGCGGGAGCGAGCCCGCAGCGAGGAATCAGGCCGGCGGTCGAGCGCCTTTGCGCGAGCCGACGGCCGGTGCGCCCGAATGGGCACAGATTCCGAGCAAGACGCGAGCGACGGTCACTCATTCCGCCCGCACCGATGGGCGCAAGAATCTCGTACGGCCCGAGGTGGGATCCCGCTGTCAGCGACAAAGTGGCACGAGCTTACAACGGAGGTGGATCCGCGACGCGGCCGCTAGCGCGCGGCCCGGTGGCTCAGGGAATCGTAGATCGGAGGCTCGCTTAAGAGAGTCGGCACCAGCATTGCCGCAAAGCACGCCCCGAGCATCGGCAGCAGAAGCGTGAAGCTCCCCGTCATTTCCGTCACGAGGACGATCCCGGTCACCGGCGCCCGAACCATGGCGGTGAAAAACGCGGCCATGCCGACGACCGCCAGCGTCGTCGTCGTGGGCGTCAGAGCGGGGAATCCAACTCGGCACAAGGCCCCAAAGAGAAGGCCGATCTGCGACCCCAGAACGATCATAGGAGCAAATAATCCTCCCGGAGTCCCCGCGGCGTAGGACACCGGTCCGAGGCCGAAACGAAGCAAGAAGGTGAGAGATACGGCGAAAACGGTCGGGATCCCCGCGAGCGTGCGTTGCGTGATCGGATCGCCTGCGCCGACCAGATCCGGAAGAAACCAGGCCAGTAAACCGACAGCCCCGCCGACCAGCGCAGCGCGCCCTTCGGCGCTCAGCTCGAGCCGACGCGTCACCGAGAGAGCCCCCAGGATCAACCGGTTGTAGGCGACACCCAGAAGCCCGGCGAGGAGTCCGAGCAGCAGGTACACAGGCAGCGTCCCAAAGCCGGGGTACGGCTGAGGCCAGACGCGGAAGTCGGGCGCCTGACCGAGGAGCAATCGCGCCACCCCGATAGCCCCCGCCGAGGCGCCGAGGGCCGCGATCGCGATCCGCGTCTCGAAGCGGCGAACGAGCTCTTCCAGCACGAACACGGCGCCCGCGATCGGCGAATTGAAGGCCGTCGCCAGACCGGCACCGGCGCCGGCTGCGAGAAGGACCCGGCAATCCGCTCGGCTCCGGCGGAAGACCGACCCCAGCAGATGAGCCGTGGAGGCCCCCATCTGCACGGTCGGCCCCTCGCGACCCAGGGCAAGGCCCCCGCCGATCGCGAGGAGACCGCCGACGAACTTGATCGGGATGAGGCGTGTTGGCGCCGGCGGCTCCTCGCCATTGAGCACCGCCTCGACATGCGGGATGCCGCTGCCCTCGGCTTGTGGAGCGAAGCGGCGAACCAGCCAGGCGGCGATTCCCGCCGCGGCTGCGACTCCCACGACGACGAGCGGGAGTCCGGCGAAGCCCATCGCATGAGCCCCAACAATCGCCGCGCTTCGAAATCGATCCGCCCACTCGAGCAACCGTCGGAAGGCCGCTCCCAGCAGCCCCGACGCTCCACCCGCAATGAAGGAAAGGACCGCCAGCCCGAGCAGACCACCTTCGATCGGTCCGCTGCCACGCTCCGGCTCGACGCTCACGGCCAGTTCGACGGGGGCGAGCCGAACAGGGGCACGCTCGTCAACGCGCTCGCAAGGACCAGCCCAGCATGAAGAGGCCGCTCGCGGCGATCCAGCTTCCCGCCACGCGCACCGCGATTCGGGCCCAGGCCGCCCGCACCGAGACGACATTTCCCGCAAGCAGCGCCACGACGGCAAAGAGCGCGCAAGCCACACCCAGCGAAGGCAGCGCGCTCGCATGAGCTTTCGACCACTCGATTCCATTGACGCCGCCGTTCCACAGCCCCAGCACCGCGGCGAGTCCGGCGACCGGCCAGAACGTCAGGGGTGCGTCGGCGGCAGAGAGGGCCCCGAGGGCGATGGTCAAAACCGCGGTCGCAGCGGGCAGCGCCGCACCCGGAGTAAGCAGCCGCCCGGCGAGGCTTCCCCCGAGCCAGGCCGCTGGCAACACGAACAGCACAATGCGGCCGTAGCGTGGGCCGCGCAGCCCCGCGAGGAGCGCGATCGCCACGACGGGAAGCAGATCCTCCGGCGTCACGAAGAGATGAGCCAGCCCGTCGTAGAACGGGCCGAAGCCCGTGGTCAAGAGGTGAGCGCTCGCCGGCGGCGCCCACAAGATCGATAGCATGAACGCTATCAACACCGTCCCGCCCCTGCGAGATCTCATCGCGGGTCCATCCTAAGCGATCGCTCGCCAAAGGAAGGCAAGACCGGCGAGCGCGACGCCGGCCCCGGCGACGCGAAGGACGACGCGCCCCGCCGGCCACCGGTGGATCAGCCCGATCGCAATCCCCGTCAGATGGAGGAGTCCCGTGGCGATCACGAACCCGATGCTGTAGAGCATCCCGTTCGCGCCGGCAGGCAGCTCCGTGCCGTGGGCGTGGCCATGGAAGATCGCGAAGAAGCCCACCAGCGCGGCCGCCACCCCCAGCTTCGGCCGGGCCTCGAAAAGCACGGCGGCACCCAGCCCGATGGCCGACAGCGCGATTCCGACCTCGATCCCGGGCAGCCTCACGCCCGCAAGCCCGAGCGTTCCGCCGAAAGCCATGACCATCGGGAAAGTCACCGGCAACAGCCACACGGCGGGCGGACCGAGCTGCGCGCCCCAGAGACCAACGGCGATCATCGCCACCACGTGGTCGACGCCGGAGATCGGGTGCTTCAAGCCGGTCAGGAACCCGAAGGCCTCCCCGCCGCGGGTGTGAGCGAAGGCCGTAGCGGGCCAGAGGAGTAGGAGAAGGATCGTGATGCGAGATACGAGATGCGGGATCCGGGATGCGGCATGCGGGATAAGAGATACGGGATGCGGGACAAGAGAATCGGGATGCGGGATACGAGATGCGGGATGGGAGGAAGGCGACGCGGGATTCATGACTGCGTCTTGTCGACCAGATATTGAGCGTCTTCCTCGTGCACCGATTGATGCTGCCTTTCGACTGCCTGGATGAAGTGATTGAGCTTGCCGCCGAGTTGATTCAGGTCCTCGCGCAGATGTTCATACAGGGCGGTGTCGGTCAGAGAACCGGTCTCGCGCAGAGTTTCGAGGTGGTCAATGGTCTCGTCGCACGAGGCGTGGGCATACGTCAGAAATCGAACGAACTCGAGCTTGTACCTTCGTCGCCCGTACCCCTCGACGATGTTGGACCTTATGGACTTGGCCGACCGACGAATCTGGGAGCCTTCCTCGTACATTTCCAGCTTCGGCAACGAATCAAGGCTCATTCGGTGAATCCGAACTGACACGTCGTGCGCGAGCTGCCAGATCTCAAGTGTTCGGTAGCTCATCACTCATCCCGCATCTCGCATCTCGCATCTCGCAACCCGTAACTCGCATCGCGCAACCCGCATCTCGCACCCCGCATCACCTTCCCCCGAACATCATTGCCGTCCTCTGTATCGTCCAGAACGCTCCGAGCGTCCCGACCGCGTAGCCGGGCAGCGCCTGCACCCAGCGCGGCCAAAGAATCTGGAGCTGCCGGAACGAGCGCTCCAGGGCGAGCACGAGCAGCACGAATCCGACCTGCCCGATCTCGACCCCGACGTTGAAGGAGAGCAGGGCGATCGGAAGGTCCTTGTGCGGCAGGCCCGCGCTCGTCAACGCGCTCGCAAATCCGAAGCCATGGATCAGCCCGAAGACAAACGCCACGACCCACGGGTGCTCGATCGTGAAGCTCGTCTCTCCGCGCCAGCAGCGCACGATCTCGGGCCCGAGGAAGAAGATGGAGAGGGCGATCGCGGCGTTCAAAGGCAGGACCGGCGCCTCCGCGTAGCCGAGCGTGGCGATGGCGAGCGTGATCGAGTGCGCGAGCGTGAACGCGGTGACGGTCTTCACGAGCATCCACCGGTTCTTGACGATCAGGAGAAGCCCGAGCACGAAGAGCAGGTGATCAATGCCGAAAAGGATGTGTCGGATGCCATGCGCGACGTAGGTTCCCGCCAGCGCCATGCGGCTTTGCGAGGCCGCAATCTCGACCCAGGGCTGCGACGGGCGGACGATCGTCGTCCACTTCCGGCCGTCCTGCATCTCGACGCGCACGAGGACGTCGGTGATCGTGGCCTGAAGTCCCGGGAACTCGATGCGCCGGCCTGCAAGACCGTTCTGCCCGGCGTCGATCACACGGCGCTCGAGGAGCGAGTCGGTCAGCTCCTGAACCGTCGGCTCCTTCACGTTGCGCACGCCCTCCGGTAACTGGAGAACCACCGGCAGGCGCATGCCCGAGAGGACCGGCGTGCGCCAAAGGAGGTCGAAACGGCCGGGCGCCGTCTCCTTGATCTCGAGATAGGCGGGGCGGGCCTCGTGCGCCATCGCCGCAGCGGGTAGCGCGGCAAGAAGCGCCAGGAACAGTAGGGTCCGCCTCATTGCGGCAGCGGTTCCGCCAACCAAGCCAAAGAGAGGGGCGACCAGCACGGTCGCCCCCTTCTTAGGGACTACTTCTCGATTTCGAGCTTCAAGCCTTCTGCGGCGATCTTGAGGCTGGCGCCCTTGGTCGCGCTCTTGAGCGTAAGCGATACACCGTTCGCGTTCACGAGGGCACTCGCGCCCATGCCCTTGCCAGCCGTCGCGCCTGCGCCTCCGGCCGCGTAGACACCGTTGAAGTCTTCGAGCTTCTTCAGGTCATAGACGTTGCCGGTGGCCTTGGCGTTGGTCATCCCGACTTCGCCGACGGAGAGCCCGTCAACCTTGAACTTGTACGTCTTGCCCTTGTAGTGGAGAACTCCGTGGCCCCAGCTCCAGCCGATCCCGGCCGCGACCGATCCTTCCGTGAGCGATACGGTCGCATCGGCCTTTTTCTTCGCTTCGTCGGCCAGGGCCGTCCCGGCCAGGAGTGCCACAAGCGCTCCCAGTGCAATCGACGCAATCAAACGACGAGACATAATCTCCTCCCCTTTCTCCAAACGCTCATGATGAGTGACCTGCGCATTCCGACCATCAGGAGCACGTAGTCTACCCCGCGCGCATTGTCCGATGCTGGGCCATCAGCCCCCCGTCCCTTGCCCACCCCTCCGAAAGAAGAGATTGAACAACTTCCCTTCGCCGAGCTCGCGATCGAGCTCCCAGATGGCGAAAAAAGGAATGAGGGCCACGAACAAAACGAGCGTCCTCGAGAGAATTTCGTAAATGCCCTCGCTCAAGATGGCCTCGATACTCGCTGCCAGGGTCTTGCCGTGAATGAGCCCCTCGATCGTGTGCTCGAGGATGGCGAAGACTCCGACAAGAGCGGCGTAGAGAAGGGACAAGCGCAGCACGGCGAAGGTCAGCGCACGACCGCCCGTCTTCTTTCCGACCCCCATGGCTTTCCCGATCAGAATGACCTTGGCGATCACGAGCGCCTCGACGATCGCGAACCCGTAGCGAAAGGACGTCACGCCCAATTCCCGCGAGATGAGCCTCCGGTACGTGAGGAACGCGACGAAGAAGGCGGCGAGATAGGCGGAGATCAAGAGCATGAGCCGAAGCTCCTCTCTTGCCTTCTCCTTGAGTCCGCCTTGCCCATGAGCCGGCATGTCCACAGCTTATTCGAAGCTAAAGATCTTCTTCCTGTCGCTCTTCATGCTGATGACGAGCCGGCCGTCCTTCTTCGCCTCCTCGTAAAGCGCCTGCGTGAACGTGCCGACTCTGCTGTCCGGCAGTCCCGCCGCCGGGCCGTAAGCGAACTCGCGCTTCGCGTCGTCGTGGAGGACGATCATCGCCAGGCGCGCCCCGCCGCCGCCCTTCGTGTACTCCAGCATCTGCTGGGCGCGAGCGGCCGACGAGGCGGCGGCGAAGACGAGAACGGCGAAGGCGTCGCGGCGGATTCGTGTCGTGACCAAGGCTCGCTCTCTCTTACGGATTCATCCTCGGCTCGCTCAGTTGCTCGGCGGCGCGAGGCTCTCGAGCTCGTGCAGCCGCTTCATCGCCTGCATCGCCTGGAGAGCCGTGTAGTTGATGTTGGCGGCGTTCAGGCTGCTGCCCTGCTGGAACGGAAACTGGGGAATCGTCACGAGGAACGCCTTGAGCTTCTGCTGGACCGGCACGAAGAGCCAGATGTTGTCGCCGTACCAGCGGATGTACATGCCCGACTCCCTCGGCCCCTTCTCGAAGGGATCGGCCCGGAGGTTGACGATCTCGGGCCAGCCGGGGACGTCGCGCACGGCCGTCGCGATGTTGCCGATCTCGGTGGCGAAGGAAACCTTCCAGTCGTTCCACCGGATGGCGTTTAAGTCGCCACCCTGCCCGAAATAGAAGATCTCCTCGCGCGGTCCCTTTTCCGACTCGCCCTTGAAGTACGGCAGGAAGTTGTAGCCGTCGAGGTGCACCTTCCAGGTCTTGCCGTTGGCGGCGTAGCCCTTCGCCACTTTCTCGACGATGTCCGGCTCGCCCGCCGCTGCGAGCAGTGTCGGCAGCCAGTCCTCCTGCGAGAAGATGTCGTTGACGACCGTGCCCGGCTTGATGACGCCGGGCCAGCGGACGAGCATCGGGACGCGGAAGCCGCCTTCCCAGGTCGTGCAGTAGGTCTCCGGCTCCTCCTCGGCGTTCAGGTGGTAGAGGTTGCCGAGGAACTCGTCGAAGCCGTGCACCGTCGGCAGGTGCTTGTCCTGATCGCCGAGATGGTTCTTGCCGAACTGCCCGGTGGCGTAGCCCTGGGGCT
>DATKAE010000105.1:0-48478 GCA_035498405.1 Thermoanaerobaculia bacterium
GTAACCGAATCGCTCGCTCACTCGTTTAACTACGCCAGCGGACCACCATTGCCGTCGTTCTAATGCGACCGCATCATGCCGCAGGTCGGGTCACGGACGTCTAGTAGTAAGCGGGCGCCGCGGACCCGACGGCACAGAGACGGCGCCCGGCCGGCAGGATGCAGTGAAGCAGAGAGAAACGGGGCGACGATCGGTGAGCGCGCGGGGGTGTCGGGCGTGAAGGGGATCCTCCGCATTGCGTACAAGTTGCTGGTAAACGACCGGGGTAAGTTCGCTGCCCTTCTCGTCGGGATGACCTTTGCCGTCTTTCTCATGATCGCGATGACGTCGATGTTCGCCGGCATCCTGGGAAAGGCGTCGTCCACCGTCATCAACGTGGGGGCCAGCGTCTGGGTCATGGACCCGGCCGTCAACACCGTGGCCAGCAGCATTCCCATGCCCGCCTACGTCCTCGATGTCGTTCGGAGCATCGAAGGCGTGCGCTACGCGGTCCCCCTGTACTCCGGCGCCGCTCTCGTGAAGTTGCGCAGCGGGACCTATCAAGCCGTCTCGGTGATCGGGCTCGACGACGCCAGCTTGTTCGGCAGGCCCAATCTGATCGACGGGCGCATCCAGGACCTCTACTCGGATAACGCCTTCGCGGTCGTGCGTGACTCCGAGTTCCCCAAGCTCGGAAACCCGAAGATCGGCACCGAATTCGAGCTCAACGACCACCGGGCCGTCATCACGGGGATCGCCGACGTCGCGGTGAGTGGTCTTTTCGGAATCCCGACGCTTTACACGACCTATAACCGAGCCATCCAGTACATCCCGTCGATGCGCTACACGCTCTCCTTCGTGCTCGTCGAGCCGAAGTCCAAGACCTTCATTCCGGCGATTCAAAAGCGCGTGCACGAGCTCGGGTACCAGGCCCTCACGAGCGAGGAATTCAAGAAGAAGATCGCAACCTTCTACAAATACCAGACGGGGCTCGGCACGAACGTCCTCCTGATGACCGTCATCAGTTTCGTGGTCGGTCTGTCGATCTCCGGGCAGACCTTCTACACATTCATCCTGGAGAACCTCGACAAGTTCGGTGCACTGAAGGCAATCGGCGCCAAGGGAGGCATCCTCACCTCCATGATCCTGTTCCAGGCGACCTTCACGGCGATGACGAGCTACGGCCTGGGGATCGGCCTCGCGACGCTCACGATCTCCGCCGCCAAGCTCCGATTGCCGAGCTACGCGGCCACCGTGACTTACCCGAACCTGGCGCTTGCCTTCGTGATGGTCGTCGTGATCGCGGCGATATCGAGTGTCATCGGGATCCGCAAGGTCATTCGAATCGAGCCGTTCGAGATCTTCCGGGGTTGACATGGCTTCACTCGCGATCCGGAGCACAGGACTCGACAAGTGGTTTGGCGAAGGTGAAGCGCGCACCCACGCAGTCAAGGAGGTGACCTTCGACGCCTACTTCGGAGAGATGCTCTACATCGAGGGGCCCTCCGGAAGCGGCAAGACCACGCTTCTCAGCATGATCTCCGGCATCCTCCGTCCGACCTCCGGCCAGGTGTTGGTGGAAGGACAGGACATCTGGGATCTCACGCCCGACCGGCTCGCAGACTTTCGGCTGAACAAGATCGGGTTCGTGTTCCAGGACTACCACCTGTTTCCGCGGCTGACAACGCTCGAGAACGCCGCGATTCCGCTCGTCTTGAAGAAGGTGGACTGGGAACGCGCGATGGAGGAGGCGACGCACTACCTGGACGTCGTGGGTCTCAAGGACCGGGCCACCCTGCCGCCCTTGAGGCTGAGCGGCGGAGAGCAGCAGCGAGTCGCCATTGCGCGGGCCATCGTCGGGCGGCCCAATCTGCTCGTCTTCGACGAGCCGACGGCGTCGCTCGACGGCGACACCGGGCGCCGGATCGTGGATTTCGTCAAGCGCGAGATCCTCACGGACAAGACCTGCATCCTGCTCGTCACTCACGACAGCCGCATCTTCGAGTACGCCGACCGCATCGTGAAGATGGAGGACGGAAGGCTGAAGGGCATCGACGCGGGACACATCCAATGAGAAACCGGCTGATCTTCGTCCTCGCGGTCCTGGGCCTCGTTGCCGGAGCGATCGCGGCTCACATCGCCGGTAAGGAAAAGAAACCGCCCCCGCCCGCCTTCACGCCGGCGTCCAATCCCTACGCCCGGGGCGTTTATGCGAACGGGATCGTCGAGAGTTACCAAGCGAGCGGAGCCAATATCAACATCTATCCAGAGGTCCCCGGAACGATCGTCCAGATCCTCGTCACCGAGGGGCAGGGCGTGGCGCGCGGGACGGTGCTGCTCGCCATGGATGACTCGGTCCAGCGGGCCGCCGTGGAGCAGCAGACGGCGCAGCTCGAAGCGGCGCGCGCGCTGCTCGCCGAGCTCCGGGCAGAACCCCGGGCCGAGACTCTGGAGGTCGCGAAGGCTCAGGTCGAGGCCGCGCGGGCGGCCCTCAAGACCTCGCAAGACCAGCTCGAAAAGCAGAGGCGCTCCTTCCAGCTCGAGTCGAGGTCGGTGAGCAAGGACACCATGGACAATGCAGAGAACGCGGTCAAGGTGGCCGAGGCAGGCCTTCGGGTGGCGGAAAGACAATTGGACCTTGTGCGGGCCGGTGCTTGGAGCTACGACATCAAGAACCAGGAGAGCCAGTGCACGGCGCTGTCCCGCCAGATCGCCTCGTCGACCGCTCTTCTCAACAAGTACACCATCCGCGCGCCGATGGATGGGCGAATCCTCGCTGTGAACGCGGCGGTGGGCAGTTACGTCTCCGCGCAGGGGTCCTATGACAGCTACACGCAGGGCTACCAACCGGTGGTCGTCATGGGATCCTCGCAGGGTTATGTCGAGGTGAGGTGCTACCTGGACGAGATCCTCGTCCACCGGCTGCCCGAGCCCCACGCGATGCGAGCGACGATGTTTCTTCGGGGCACGGACGTGAGCGTGCCGCTCGAGTTCGTCCGGGTGCAGCCATACGTCTCGCCGAAGATCGAGCTTTCGAATCAGAGGACGGAGAGGGTCGACGTCCGCGTCCTGCCCCTGATCTTCCGCTTTCAAGAGCCTGCAGCAGTTTCCGTTTATCCGGGGCAGCTGGTCGATGTGTACATCGCCGAAAAATGAGTATTCCTCATTGCCCCCAGGCGACTCGGATCCCGTCCCGCCGGGGATCGACCGAACCGCCCGCGAGCGGATGGCCCCATGAGGGCTAAAGGCGCCAGCCCCGCGTTCCGAGGATCAAGGGCGAGTGTCGCTCGCGCCCTGCTCGCCGCGTGCCTCGCGGGAGGCTTGGCCGGGTGTGCCGTGGGCCCGAACTTCGTGCCGCCCGAGCCTCCGAAGGTCGACCACTACGCGGAGGGTGCTGATCCGACGAGCACGGCCGAGGCCGAAGGCCAGGCGCAGCGCCTGGAGCGGGGCGCCCAGGTTTTCGGCGACTGGTGGACGCTCTTCGGGTCGGCGCAGCTGGACGCATTGATGAAGCGGGCCGCCTCCGACAATGAGACCGTGAAGGCGGCTCTCGCCAGCCTGCGCTCGAGCCAGGCGAACCTTCGAGCCGGCTACGGCATCTTCTACCCCCAGGCAGACGCGAACGCAACCGCTGCACGCCAAAGAATCACCCTCGTCCGATTCGGCCAGTCAAATGCGCAGCCGACCATCTTCAATCTTTTCTCGCTGTCGGGGACGATCAGCTACGCCCTGGACATCTTTGGCGGGCAGCGGCGCGCGGTCGAGAGCCTACAGGCGCAGGCCGACTACCAGACTTACACGGCGGCGGCGACGTACTTGACGCTCACGGCGAACGTCGTCAACACCGTCATCGCGAGGGCCGCGTACGGCGAAGAGGCCCAGGCCACTCAGGACATCGTTCGGGACCAGAGGGACCAGGTCATCATCACGGAAGCGCAGGCGGAGGCCGGCACAGCGCCCTACGCGAGCGCCCTCAGCCTGCGCAGCCAACTTGCGGCCGTGGAGGCCACGGTTCCCGCACTGCTCCAGCGGGTGAGCCAGGCGGAGCACCTGCTCGCGACCCTGGCAGGCCATCTGCCATCCGAGTGGACCGCTCCCCAGGTCGCGTTCTCGGACCTGAAACTGCCCGACTCGGTTCCGGTGAGTCTGCCCTCGGACCTCGTCCATCAGAGGCCCGACATCCTCGCCGCGGAAGCCCAGTTGCACCAGGCGAGCGCCGAGATCGGCGTGGCCACGGCAGCCCTCTTCCCGAGCATCAACCTCACCGCGAGCCTCGGAGGCAACAACACCACTCTGGACACCCTCTTCGCGCCGAACGGGACCTTCTGGAGCATCGGGGCGGGCCTGGCTGCTCCCCTCTTCCACGGGGGGACGCTGCTGAACAAGCGCCAGGCCGCCATCGACGCCTACGACCAGGCGCTCGCCGCCTACCGCCAGTCCGTCCTCGCCAGCTTCTCCCAGGTTGCCGATGTGCTCCGGGCGCTGGAGCACGACGCCGAGATCCTCGATGCGCAGGCCCGGTCAATGACCGCGGCCGAGGAGGCGCTCCGGCTGGTCCGGGCCAACTATGAAGCCGGCGTCGCGAACTACGTGCAGGTCCTGATCGCGTTCGGGCAATACCACCAGGCGCGGATCGGCTACATCGAGGCGTCCGCACAGCGCCTGCAGGACACGGTCGCGCTTTTCGTGGCGCTCGGGGGCGGTTGGTGGGATTCCGGCAGGTCGTTGCTGGCGGAAACGTCTGCAGCTCCGAAAGAGCCCGAGCACGGCGCGAAGGCCCAGTAGTCCGGAGCAAGAAGGTCCGAGGGAATCGCGCTCGAGCCTAACTTCGCTCACGACGCGCACCACAACCTTCGTCCGATCGTGCGTCTCCCCCCCGGCTGCGCGCCATTGGATCGCGGGAAGGGACGGAGGCTCAGAGGCCTGCGACGAGGGTCAGCGTCGTCCGCCATCCCGAGAGACTGTTTCGGGGACGCAGATCGTGGACTGCCGAGACAGAGAGCGAAAGTGGAGGCGCCTCGTTTGCCGGGCGAGGGCCCCAATCGACGAGGATCCCGGCAAACCCGTTTTGAGAAGTGCGATTGTCGAAGAAGTTCGCCTCCTGAAGGGCCGCGGTGGCGGTTCGATACCCACCGAGAATGAGCACATACAGGCCTTGCCCGTACAGTGACGCCACTCGCGGCCCGCCCAGCACTTCCAGGCGGGTCTCGAGCAGGCGATCGCGATCGACGATGGACGGCGCGTACTCGAAACGCAGGTTGCCCCAGTAGCGCCAATTCGGCGAGCGCTCCGCCTCGCCCTGACCGAGCTGCAGTGTCAGCGAATAACGGTTAGCCCCGTCGCGGACATTGACGACCTGATCCTGCTCCGAACGGGAAAAGAACACCTCGAAACGCAATTCCGGCCGCAACGCGGCGGAGGCGCTCCCCGGAGCCCAGTCGACGAAGGCCCCGACACCAGGGAGGCCTTGGGCGGAATACGAGGCCTCCAAGCCCGGGTCGTCATATTCGGCCGATCGATACGGGGCCTCGACACCCAGAGCGAGCCGATGCCAGACAGCGTAAGAAGCGCGGAACACTCCGAGCAGAAAGTCCAGGCCGCCCGGAAACCGCTCGACCGTGCCGTCGCGATCGACGAAGGACTCGGGGCGGTACCAGGAAAACTCACCGTCCAAGCAAAAGTGGCCGGCAGCCGGAACGTCGATGCGCGTGTTCGGGGTCCACGCCTGGGCGCTGACCGCGGTCGCATCCAGGCAGGACAGGAGGGCCGCGAGCACGACTCCGAAGCGCGAGCCGCGGCTCATTCGCGACCGTGTGGGACTTCGGGCCTCCCCCGGGATCGAAGGAGAAGCGGCATTCGCTCGCCGGACCCCACCGACTTGTCGATCACGAGCGAGTCGAAGACGACTCCTGTGGGATCGCGGGCCAACAGCGTCAGCCGCTGTTCGGCGACCTCGACCTCCACGAAGCCGTAACGGTCGGCGACGTAGGCCGAGTATTCCTCGGGCCGAAACGAGGTGAGGTTGGCTCCTCCTCCGCCCTCGGTCACGTACACGACGCCGCGGCCCGAGGAGACGAAATCGCGAATCGCAAACGTTCGCTCGTAGAGGTGCTCGTGCCCGGCGAACACGACGTCGACGCCATAACGCTCGAAGAGCGGCGAAAGAACCAGCCGGACCACACGATTCGAGTGCGCGGAGCTGTAGGCCGGCGTGTGGAAGTAGATGAATTTCCAGCTGCTCGACGTCTCGCTCAGGACCCGCTCGAGCCATTGGTACTGTGGAGAGCCGGCGCCGAAGGCCGAGGTCTCGACATCCAGACAGAGAAAGAGGGCGTTGCCTTGTCGGAAAGAGTAGAAACGGGAATCGTGTGTCGCGTCGTTCTTCGGCAAGACGAAGTCGGAGAGCAGCGGCGCTCCCCCGTCCGTCATCGCATCGTGATTGCCGAGCGCGGGGAGCACCGGACCCCGGCGGAGCCACCGGGCCATCGGAGTGAAGAACTGCGCGTCATAGTCCTGCTCGGCTCCCGCGGGGTACACGACGTCGCCGGTGTGAATCGCGAGATCGACATCACTCTCCGCCAGCCGATCCGCGATTCTGGTCGGAACGGAAGTTCCGTCGGTGTCGCCCATGACGGCGAACCGAAACGCTGTGTCGGTAGATCCTCGCGGGGCTCGGAACGTCGATTCCTCTGCCAGCGCGACGTCACCGGAGAGGATGCGATATCGATAGACAGCGCCGGGAATGAGTCCTCCAAGGACGATCCGATGCCTCGTCACCGCCTCCTCCGACCTCACCGTCGACCAGTCGCCGGCCGCGGGCCCGTAGTCGACGCGAGAGTCCGATGGCGCGTCGGTGATCCAGGTCACGGCGACGGACTCGTCGTCGGGCCGGCCGATCACGGGGCCCCGCCGCAGGCTCAGGCCGGGCAGGGAGAGCGCCGAAAGGAGAATCGCAGAGATCGCGATGGCCGGGCGGGCCACGGACACGGGAGCCGGCCGAATCGCCGGCCGGGGGCGGCAAGATGGCCGCTCTGTGCCAGCGGGCGCGAAGACGCCGGCAAATATCGCTTGCAGGCCGGCGAACCCCTCCACGGCTAGGGTGCGAAACCCGCAAGGTTGGTTTGGGGCTTTCCGCCGAACGGGAGATCCCGACCGGAGAAGGAGAGAATCAGGAGCCCGCAGCCCCCCGACGCGAGCTCTCGCAAGCGGCGGACGATGCCGAGCGAGAGGCCGCGTGCGGGATCCAGACCGAGAACAAGAAAGATCGCGTAGAGACCTCCCTCCTGCAGTCCAACGCGTCCGGGCACGAAGAACAGCGTTCCTTCCACGATGACCGCGAGAACGGCGATCGAGAGGCCCGCGCGCAGGGGGACCGGCGAGCCGAGAAGCTTCAGGACGATCAGGACCTCTCCGACACTGAGAGACCACCCGAGAGCAAAAAGGGCCGACGAGAGAACGAGGGCGCGCGGCCGGTCGCGAATGGCCATGCGGACCGAGAGCTTCAGGTCGTGCCAGAACTCCTTTTCCGCAGCGAACCTCGCGAGCAGGCGCCCGACCGTCCGGTCGAGCCCGTCCAGACCGATGCGGCCCCGCTCCCTACGCCCCCCGCCCAGTCGGGCGAGCATCGCCACAAAGAGAAGCAGGAACACGCCAATGCCGGCGCCCAAGATCCGCAGACCTGGCTGGAGGCCGCGACCCTCTGTCCCGAGAGAGCCCAAGCCGACGAAGACGGCCTGCCCAAGAAACTGCGTCATTGCTGCGAGGGTGACTGAGGCGAGCGCCTCTGCAGGCGGGACCCAGCGCGAGAGGAGCCGCGCCCGAAGCAGCTCTCCCCCGACAACCGCCGCCGGTACCAGCGCGTTGACACCGTCTCCGGCCAGCCGCATCGCCCCGAGCGCAAGGCCCGGCACCCTCTCCGGATCCGCAAGCGTCGCGCGCCACGCGAGCGTATTCACCGTCAGTACGACGGCCTCCAAGACCAGCACGTAGACGAAGCCCCAGCCAATCTGAGCGAGGTTTCGCCCGATCGCCGCGAGTCCGACACGGTGGAGGAGGTAGAAGAGGAGTCCGAGCCCCACCAGTAGTGAAATCCGTTGGAATTTCACGAGGCGAGGATTCTTCCGCCGGTGCCCACCCTCAGCTGTCTTCCGCGCCAGACGACGGTGTCACCGAAGAACGACTCGAGCCACAGAGCGGTCGCCATCAAGTCGCGAACGGGAACGAGCCAGAGGTCTCGCAGGATCGACCGGTCCTTGAGACACCGAAGCGCGAGAAAGCACGCGGAGGCGAGCCGAACCCCGAGGCCTCCGGCCGCAACCGACCAGCCCAGAGGCGAACCCCCGCACGCCAGTAGAAAGAGCAACCCCGCCGCGGTGCCTTGCGTAAAGACGAGCCCGGCATATCCCCACGGCCGAGATGTGCGAATACCGACGTTCCATCGGTTCTGTCGCGCCCTCAGATCGGCCAGGGTACGGGTTCCGAGGCAATGGTCGACCACGTCACATGCGAGCTCGACGCGATGTCCGGCCTCCGACGGCAACTTTCCCATGAGGTAGTCGTCGGCAAGGCAGTCCTCCAACGCAGCAAACCCCCCGATGTCCTCCAGGACTTCCCTTCGGATCAGGATTCCCGCACCCATCGCGAAGCTCATCCCCTCGAGCCTTCTCGCGACCAGCGCCCCCGGCAAGAACTCGGTCGAAAGGCTCAGGGCATCGATCCGGCCCACCAGACCCTTCCCCCGCGTGCGGTAGAGGCACGTCACCACGCCAACGTTTGAATCCCGAAGGGGTTCGACCATCCGCCGCAAGTGCGTTGGCTCCACCCGGATGTCGCTATCCGACACCAGCAGCAGCGGGTACTTCGCGTAATGGGCGAGATTGCTGACCGTTCTCACCTTCGGGTTCGCTCCGGACCCGCTCTTTGCGACGATGAACCGGATGTCGGTCTTGGGATGCTCGCTGGCGGCTTGACGTGCCGCTGCGAGGCAGGGATCGTCCTCGTCCTCGGCGCCGAAGAGAATCTCGAATCTCGTGTACTCCTGCTCGCAGAAGGACGCGAAATTCGCAATCGCGTCGTAGTCGAGACCCCGCAGAGGTTTGAGAATCGAAACGGGCGGTTCCCAATCCGACCCGTATCGGGAGCTCGACCGGGCGAGCAGGTCCCGCCCCGCGATCACGGCGTAGACGTAAAAGGCGGACGCCGTTACGGACACGACGAAAAATATGGGCCGAAGCACTTCGAGAGCGTGGAGCCAGGCGTGACTATGCACGATTCCTCCTGCGCCACACCGAGCGCCGGCTTCCGCACCGCCCCCTCATCTCACGACTCTCATGCGGGCCGCCGCCGGCCTCGCCAGCACAAAACGGCTCCGGCGGAGGGCGTCCTTGACGCGCTCGCTCAGCAGCGCCGCGAACTCCTCCGGTCCGGATGCCGGCGGACCATGGAATCGCTCTCCGGGAAGGGCCGCCGCCGGATGGCAGTACAGCTCGACGTCGTTGGAACGAATGCGCGGGATCAGACCCAGCAGGTAGTCCTCGGTGATCCGGCCCGTCGCGAGAAGGCCATACACGCGGTCGGAGACCGGAATGCCGGCAGCCGCGAGCCGCCGTTGGCCCCTCACCCGGAGCAACCGAAAAATCAGGCTCGAGAGGACCTTGCTCGGCACCCCGCGCCGGTCGAGCAAGACAGCCAGGGAAAGCTCCTCGTGCGGCAGGCGAATCGCCGGGATTCGAAACCGATCGGCCAGGCTCAGCAGAATCTGAAGCACCGTCGGATGCAGGTGCATGTGATGGTGGCCGTCGACATGTGAAAGCGCGAGACCGGTCTCTTCGAAGCGCTCGAGCTGTGCGCGAACTTCCCGCGCGAGCTCGCTTCTGGCCCCGCGCGAGAATTGATAGCGCAGTCCCTGCCGAATGAGGCCGGCGCGGAATCGTCCGGCCCCATCGACCAGACGCCGAATCTGCGATGCCGGGAGCGCCGCTCGCCCATCGGCGACGACCAGGTGAAGGCCGACCGACAGACCCGGCCGGGAACGCGCCAGTGCGATTGCCTCGCTGGCCGCATCGCCGCTGACCATCAGGCTCGCGTTGGTGAGAATGCCGCGGTCGTGGGCTTCGACGATCGCGAGGTTGACCTCGCGGGAGTTTCCGAAGTCGTCGCCGGTCACGATGAGCCGTCTCACGCTCGGGCCTCACGCCGGGACAGGAAACGCAGGAACTCGGAACCCTCCCGAAGGCGGCGCCGCATCATTTCGCGGCTTCCGACCATTTCGAAGAGCATCTCCGCCATCTTTCGCGGCCGAAAGTAGAAGCGCCGGTAGAACTCGTCGAGCGACGCGAAGATCTCCGTCGCCGACAGGTGCGGATAGGACAGGCTGGTCGCCTGCACGCCGTCCTCGCCGACGAGCCCGGCGGCATTTCCCGTCAGCCAACCCTGCTTGACCGCCTGTCGGTAGAGCTCGGTGCCCGGATACGGCGCCGCCAGTGAGACCTGGATCGTGTGCGGGTTGATCTCGCGGGCGAATCGAATCGTGCTCTCGATCGTTTCCCGCGTCTCCCCGGGAAGCCCAACGATGAAGGTTCCATGGATCGTGATCCCGAGCCTGTGGCAATCCTCCGTGAACCGGCGGGCCACGTCGATCCGCGTTCCCTTCCGGATGTTGTTGAGAATTTGCTGGCTTCCCGTTTCGTAGCCGACCAGGAGGAGGCGAAGCCCGCCCTCCTTCAGGATCTTCAGCGTCTCGTACGGCACGATCGCTTTGGCGTTGCACGACCACGTCACTCCGAGCTCCCCGAGCAGACGAGCGATCGCTTCGGCTCGGGGAAGGTCGTCGGTGAAGGTGTCGTCATCGAAGAAGAACTCGCGGACCTGCGGGAAGAGCGCCTTGGCGCGCGCGATCTCTGCTGCGACGCTCCGAGGGCTTCGGGTGCGATAGCGGTGGCCGCCGATCGTCTGTGGCCAGAGGCAGAAAGTGCACCGCGAGCGGCAGCCGCGCCCGGTATAGAGCGACACGTACGGGTGGAGCAGGTATCCGATGAAGTAGTCCTCGATGACGAGGTCCCTCTTGTAGACGTCGGACACGAAAGGAAGGGCGTCCATGTCCTCGATCGGGGCGCGGGGCCGGTTGTGAACGACCCGGTCGCCGTCGCGGTAGCTGATGCCATCGACCTCGGCGAGCGGCCGTCCCTGCGCGATCTCGGCGATCGTGTAGTCGAACTCCTCTCGCGCCACGAACTCGATCGCGGTCGAGGCGGCGAGGCTCTCCGCCGGGGAAACCGCGACGTGCGCTCCCACGAAGCCCACGCGTAGGCCGGGGTGTGCTCGGCGCAGGGCCTCGGCCACGCGGACGTCCGAGCGGAAGGAGGGGGTGCTCGTGTGAAGCACCGCGAGCTCGTAGTCGCCGGCGACGGGCAACAGCTCCTCGAGCGTGAGGTCCCGGGCAGGAGCGTCGACGAGTCGGCTGCCCGGCACCAGGGCCGCCGGCTGCGCCAACCAGGTCGGGTACCAGAAGGACCGGATCTCGCGGCGCGCCTGGTAACGCGACCCGGCGCCGCCGTCGAAGCCCTCGAACGACGGGGGGTTGAGAAAGAGCGTCTTCAGGTGCGTCACGCGGAGTCGGCTCCCGATGAAGGCGGCCCCTCTGCGAGCGGCGCTGGCCGGGGACTCTGGCCCCGCGGGGGGGACGGGTGTCCTGGCAGGAATCTCAGCGCGACTCGCACGCCTCCCGGAACGAGCGACGGCCGCAGCAGGCGGGGATTGTACGGTGCCAGGCGGCGGTCGTTCTCGGACAAGCAGAGCTCCAAGAAAGAGCGGGCCGAGAGATCGCCGAAGGCGGAGCGGGCGTTCAGGGTGAACCCTTCCTGCGAGCCCGCCTCCTGCTTTCCCATCTTCACGGCGTGCCCGACGTGCTCCAGGATCTGGCCGGCGATAGCGCCCCATCGGCGCAGTTCGTAAATCGGCTTCATCGGCAGCGAGGCCCGGGCGCGCAGGTAAGCCGCCCAGTTCACGATGAACAGAATGTGACGAGCCTCTTCCTGCATGATCGGGTCGAAGATGTCGATCAGCGCGGCGGGGAAGTACTCGGACCGCTTTCCGATCGCAAAGAGCCCGAAGGCGAAGAAGGAATCGAGACATTCGCCGTAGCCCGTGCTCAGGAACGCCCGCTCGGCATCCGCCGGCGGCGCGGGGCGGGCGAACGGCTTGACCGGGATTCCGTAGTGTTGCGTCAACAGGGTCAACAACGACGCGTGCCGACCCTCTTCGTAGCCCTGCAGCGCGATCGCTCGCGCGAGCAGCGGATCGCGCTCGACGCGACCGAGCGTCTGGACCTTCAGTGCCGTCTCCGTCTCGGTCTTTACCGCTTCGTCCCAGATCGGAAGGCGACGGAGCCGCGCCCGGCACTCCGCGTCGAGCTCGGGCCAGGGAATCTCCGCCGGCTCGAAGGGCTTGTGAGTCTCGATGAACGTGTCGCAGAAGAGGCGCTTGTGGTCTTCGGACCCGATGAACCGCGCCATCACTTCGAATCCTGCCCCCTGCAAAACGAAACTCGTGCTCCGATTGCGAAAGCGAGTCGCCCTTCACCGGCGCGAACGAAGTCTACGTTTTCAAAATGAACGCACGGTAAACAACGAGGTCGCGCGAATCGAGCGATCCGATCGGCGACCGCGTCGCTATAATTGCGACGCCATGCGGATCCTGGTCGTCGAGGACGACCCGCGGATGGCGAACCTCCTGGCGCGCGTCTTGCGGGAATCCGGCTACGCCGTCGATGTCGTCGGCGAGGGATCCGACGCGGTCGAGCGCGGTTCCTTCGGAGACTACGACCTGATCGTGCTCGACATTCTCCTTCCGGGAATCGACGGCTTCGCCGTCTGCCAGCAGGTTCGGGCCACGATGAGCGAGACGCCGATCCTGATGCTCTCGGCGCGCTCCGAGATCGCCGACCGCGTGCATGGGCTGGACCTCGGCGCCGACGACTACATGGCCAAGCCGTTCGCGGTCGAGGAACTCCGCGCGCGTGTCGCCGCGCTGCTGCGGCGCCGGGCCCTTCCCCCGCAGATCACGCTGACGGTCGGCAACATCCGGCTCAACCGCGCCAAGCACTCGGTGGAGGTCCGCGGAAACGTCGTGGAGCTGACCGCCAAGGAGTACTCCCTTCTCGAATACCTGCTCTTGAATCGCGGACGGATCGTCACGCGCCAGGAGATCGCGGAGCACGTCTGGGACGAGCACTTCGATCCGTTCTCCAACCTGATCGAGGTATACGTCGGCCGCCTGCGGCAGAAGATCGATCTGCCCTCGGAGAAGCAGGCTTCCTTTCTGAAGACGCGAAGGGGCGAAGGCTACTTCGTCGAAGACCTCCGTCACGAGCCGGATTGACCCGCATCTCGATTCGCTGGAAGCTGACGCTCTGGTACGGGGCGGCGCTGTGCGTGATCCTCGCCATCTTCTCGGCGGCCACCTACTGGCGATACCGGGCCGCGGCGTGGAGGGCCTTCGACGCCGACCTGTCGATGAACCTCGACACTCTCCAGGCGGCCTTGATCGAGGAGATTCACGAGGCGCAGGCGGCATCGCCCGCCAACGTTCGACAGCCCGACGGCTCGAGCCGCTCCTCGCTGGAAAACCATCGGCGGGCCGCGGAAGACACGCTCGAGGAGTTCCGCCTCAACGGGCTCTACGCGGAGGTTCGGGAGGGACTCCGCGCGGAGACGCTGCTGGCGCGCCTACCCGGAGTCCAAATCGGCCAGCGCGGGGCGCTCCTCCCCGAATCGGCGTGGAAGGACGCGGCCGGATCCCGAGCGACCCAGGTCATTCGGCTGGAGTCGAACATCCGGGCGGCCATCCGAAGCGTTCAAGCGAGCCCGGAGCTCGACCCGATCGAGCTCGCCGTCGCCGACAGGACGACGCTCGTGGATGGAACTCTCGCCGCGATCCGCCGTTCGCTCATCGAGTTCGGAACGGTCGGTCTCATCCTCGCGCTGGCCGGAGGCTACTGGCTGGCGACGCGAGCCTTGAGTCCGATCGACGCCATGACGACTCAAGCCGACCGGATGGCGGAGACGCCCTCGTCCGGGTCCCAGCGACTGCAGGTGAGGAATCCGGGCGACGAGCTCGGGCGTCTCTCCCTGACCTTCAACCGGCTCCTCGAGCGAATCGCCGTCTCGATGAACCAATTGAGGGCCTTCATCGCCGACGCCGCGCACGAGCTGAAGACCCCGGTGTCGGTGATCCGCGGCGAGGCGGAGCTGTCGCTCTCGGCGGAGCGGAGTCTCGAGGAATACCGCGACGCACTACGCGCGATCGCCGACGAGAGTCAGCGGCTGTCGCTGATCGTCAGCGACCTCACTCTCCTGGCCGAAGGGGAAACGCTCGACCACCCCCTCGAACGGCGGCGCATCGACCTGAAGGAAATGGTCCACGAGGTCGCACGCTCGTTGCGCACGCTCGCCGCCGGCCGGGGCGTCGTCGTCGAGATCGAATCGACGAGATGCGGCGACTATCGAGGAGATGAGCGCCTGCTCCGTCAAGTCGTGACGAACCTCTTGGAAAACGCCATCAAGTTCTCTCCTTCGCTGAGCCGGGTCGCCGTCGTCCTTGCACAGGAGGGCGAGAACATCGAAGTCCGGGTCCTCGACCAGGCTCCGACGTTGTCGGCGGAGGACCGAGAACGTGTGTTCGAGCGCTTCTACCGCGCGCGCGGGTCCGGGAGCAAGACCCGGGGAAGCGGTCTCGGCCTGGCGATCGTGCGGTGGGCCGTGACGCTCCACGGAGGGCGAATCCGCGTCGAGCCGCGCGAGGCGGCGGGAAACGAATTCGTCGTGACGCTTCCCCCCCCGCCGGAGTCGGCGGAGAGCCGCGAGATCAGCGGCCGACAACCAGAAGCGTGAAGGTCCCCGGCAAGATCGGCGGCCTCGGGCGCGGCTGCCCGGCCGTGGCCTCCGGCGCGGGCCCGAACTCCGCCGTGACCAGAAAGACGCGGTGGGTCTTCTCGTCGAGCGCCATGGTCCGCGCGCCGCGCTGCGTGGCCACGTTCTCCACGACCGAGAACTTGTCGGGCGCGTCTTCCCGGACGACCGTCAAGGTTCCTTCCCCGTTCGAGCTGAAGGCCAGGGCCGTGTCGGGATCGAACCCGGTCGCGTCGACGCCGGCTCCGATGGGGACGGAAGCGACGATGTTTCCGGTCGCAGCATTGACGACGACCATCAGACGATTGCCGCATCCAATGAAGAGCCTCTTGTGGGCGCGGTCGATCGCCATGCCGGTCGGCTCCTCGCACGGCGCGAGCGGCCAATGCTTCAGGACCTCCGCCTTGCGCGAATCGATCGCCACGAGCTCGCTCCGGTCCTCGAGGTTCGCGTACACACGGCCTTCCTGGTCCGAGGTCGCAAACTCCGGTTTCCCGCCCAACGCCACCGTGGCGAGGACCTTTCCGGACGCGGCGTCCAGCACCGTGGCGTTGGCGCTGCGGCCGTTGAACGCGAAGACCCGCGTCGAGGCCGGGTCGTAAAGAATCGCATCCGGGTTCTCACCCGTGCTCTTGACCTCCTCGAGAGTCTTCAGTGTCTTCAGGTCGAAAATCGTGATCGACGAGGCCCGTCCGTTGCTCACATAGCCCCGTCCGAGCTCCGGCGCCAGGGCTACGCCATGAACACCCGCCGTGTTTTCGATCTCGCCTACCGGCTTCAACGTGTCTGCGTCGAAGACCGACACGTGTGTGCCGCGTGTGACGTACAGCCGCCGTGCCGCCGCGTCCACGAGCAGGTAGTCCCATCCGCCCTCGCCGCCCAGCAGGACCTTCTGAACGACCTTGTAGCCCGCATTCGGCTGCGCCCGGCCAACGGCGGCGGCGCAGAGCAGCGCTGCGAACAGGATCGGAAGTATGCGGTGAACTCTCATCGCTCGCTCTCTCTTTGACCGATCGTAGCACCGCGAGGCCCGTCGACGCCGACTCCTCCGCGCTCCTTCGATCTTGGCGGGGCGTTACATAAATCGGAAGTAAACTCGGCTGCGCCGGATAGCGCCGCACTCTCGCGTGGTTCGTCTTGAAAGATCCGGGCTAGACTTCTTCATTCACCGATGCCCTCTCGCTGCGACTCTGGCGGACTCCGCGCCGGCCGATTTCTTCTCGGCTTCATCGCGACGCTCGCGTCCGCGGCCGCCTCACCGGCGCAGACGCCGCTGTCGCTCGACGAGGCGATCCGGCAGGCGCGCTCGGCGAACGCGCGCTTGCCCCTGAGGGCTCTGGAGGTCTCGCTCGCCCGCCAAAGACAGAGTGAAGCGCTCGCCGAGCGATGGCTGAAGGTGGCGGTCGAGGGAGATTTTCTCTACGCGCCCGCGGGCGGCTACGATCCCGTGCTCACCAACCTCGGTGACGCTCGGCTCCAGGTCGTGGCGCGACAGCCTATCTACCAGGGCGGGGCCTTGAAGGCACTCACGGCCCGCGCGGATGCCGGCTTCGCGGCCGCGAGCGCGCGGTACCGGATGGCCGACAAGGACCTCGACCTGGAGGTCCGCAGCCGGTTCGCGGAGCTTCTGGCCGCTCGCGCCGAAGCCGCCGGCCGCCGCGAGGGGGTCGAACGGCTCTCGAACTACCGGGCCTTGCTCAAGAGCCGTCAGGCCTTCGGGCAGGGGGTCGCGGCCGACGTCCTGAAAACCGAGGTGCGGATCGCCCTGGAGGAGGCCGCCGTCGCCGAGGCCGAGGAGCGGCAGGATCAGTCGAGGCTGGCGCTCAACGAACTGATGGGGAAAGACCCGTCGGCGCCCCTCGAGCCCGAGCCTCTCCCCGCGCCCGAAGCGCCGGCAACCTCGAGTGCCTCCGCGTGGCAGGGCGCTCCCGAAATTGCGGCTGCGGAAGCCGAGGCCCGCTCGGCCGAGGCCGACCTCACGATCGCGCGCTCGGAGCGCAAGCCCCACCTCTTCTTCAACGCCGATCTGGGCTTCTGGGTCTCAGACACGACGAACCTCGGCTCCGAGTTCTGGGACCGGTTCTGGGCGGCCAAGGGCTATTCGCTTTCCCTGGTCATGGCATGGCCGGTCTGGGACAACGGAGCCTTCCGCGCGCGCGTGGCGCAAGCCGATCTCGGGCTCCAGCAGGCCCGCTCGCAGGTCGAAGTCGAGCGTCGCGACGCGCGCCTTGCCTGGACGCAGGCGGAAACCGCGATGCGGCACCTGTTCCGCCAGCTGGAGATCCTGTCACGGGCCGCTCCCGACGCTCGGGACTCCTACCTCGAGATGGAAAGCCGATACCGCGGGGGCACCGCATCGGCTCTCGAAGTGCTCGATGCCTTCGGGGCCGCCGTGGACGCCTCGTCCCGCCTGATCGACGTCACGGCCCGCTACCGCGTCGCGCAGGCCGTGGCCATCCGGTGGAGTACTCCCTGAGCCGCCGCGTTCTTTTGATTCTCACGGCGGTCCTTCTCGGCTGCCGTGCAAAGCCGCTCCCGGAAGAAACGCCTCCGCCTCCCAACGCTTCCGCCGAGGCCGTTTCGGTGCGCGTGGCCAAGGTCGTTCGCACCACACTGGACGAAGTGGTCTCCGGCCCCGGTCGAACCGCGGCCCTCGCGCAGCAGAAGGTCCGCGCGCCCTTCCCCGGAACGCTCACGGAACTAACCGCGGCGGACGGCGATCGCGTGACCCAGGGGATGGCGATCGGGACCATTGTGTCTCGCGACAGCGAGGCGGCGCTTGCAGGCGCACGCGAGATGGTCCGCGAAGCCAAGACACCGGCCGAAAAGCAGGACGGGGAACGCGCCCTCGCCCTGGCGGAGCGGGCGCTCGTCCAGATGCGGATCGCCGCACCCTCGGACGGCATCGTCTTCTCGCACGCCGCGGTCAAGGGCGACCGGCTGTCGGAGGACCAGGAGATCCTGACGATTGCGGACGCCACTTCGATCGTCTTCCTGGCCGACGTCGCCCAGAGCGATCTCGACCGGGTCCGACCGGGACAGAGCGTCGAGATCTGGCTCCCCGGTCGGTCCGCCCCGCTTCTCGGACGGGTGCACGACGTTCTGCCGGGCGCCAATGCCGCTGACTTCACGGTTCCCGTTCGCGTGGATCTGCCGGCCCTCCGCGCCGTCCCGCCGCTCGGTCTCTTCGGCATGGCGCGTATCACGATTGCGCAACATCGCGGTGCCATGGTGTTGCCCGACGCGGCACTGATCCACGACGACGTGACCGGCTCGACACGGATCGCGCTGGTCCAGGACGGCCGGGCCCGCTGGGTCGACGCGACCGTCGGGCTGCACGGGCCGCAAGGCACGGAGATCACCGCCCCGCCGCTTTCGGAGGGACAGACCGTCGTCGTCTCGGGTCAGGTCGGGCTGCCCGATGGAGCGGCCGTGACCGTTCGTCCGTGAAGCTGCTCGCACTCGTCCACGAGCGGAGAGTCGCGCTCCTCCTGCTCGTCGTGATTCTCGTGGCGTGCGGCCTGATCGTCGGCGCGCGGATGCCCGTCTCGATCTTTCCCTCCGTGACCTTTCCCGTGATCAAGATCATCGCCGACGCGGGTGAGCAGCCCGCGGCACGCATGATGCCGAGCGTCACGCGGCCGCTCGAGCAAGCCGTCTTGCGCGTGCCCGGGATCCGCCTCGTCCGGTCCACGACCTCCCGCGGATCGACGGAGATCTCGGCCAATTTCGCCTGGGGCACGGAGATGCAGACCGCTCTGCAGCGGGTGCAGGCGGAGATGGCGCGCATCCGACCCGACCTCCCCGCCGAGACACGACTCGAGGTCCAATGGATGAACACGGCGGTCTTTCCGATCCTGGGGTACGCCCTGACTTCGGATACGTTGAGCCAAGCGGACCTCTGGGAGCTTGCCGAGTACAGCTTGAAGCCCGAACTCGTCCGCATCCCCGGGGTGTCACAAGTGCAGATTCAGGGCGGACGACAGCGCGAGTTCCAAGTCCACCTCGAGCCCGCCGCTCTCGCGGCTCGCCGCCTCGCCGTCAGCGACGTGATCTCGGCGATCCGGAAGAACAACATCGTCCTGTCGGCCGGCCTCACCGAAGCCAATCACGAGCTCTACCTGTCCCTGGTCGATGGCGTCGCGAAGGACCGGGAAGCGCTTTCGCGCATCCCGATACCCGTCCCCGGCGGTGTGCCCGCGCTCGTCGGCGAGCTGGGTTCGGTATCGGTGGGCGATGCCGTCTCCTACATCCGCACCACCGCCGGGGGACGGCCTGCCGTTCTCGTCAACGTGATCCGCCAGCCGTCGGCCAACACCTTGTCGATCGCCGACGAGGTGCGGGACCTGCTGAAACGGCGTCCGGACCTCCTTCCCCGAGGCGCGCGCTGGACCACCTTTTACGACCAGGCGGAGTTCGTGTCGCACTCGGTCAACGGCGTGCGGGACGCGATCTTGATCGGAGTCGCCCTGGCGGTCGTCGTCCTCTTCCTGTTTCTTCGCCGCGCGCGCCTGACCCTCGTCGCCGCGGCCACGATCCCCGCCACCGTTTCCATCGTCCTGCTCGCCCTCGGCGCGGCCGGCCAGACGATCAACCTCATGACGCTCGGCGGGATCGCCGCGGCCGTTGGCCTCATCGCCGACGATGCGATCGTCGTCGCCGAGAGCATTCACCGCCACCGCGAGGAGGGTTCGATCGAGCCGGCCCAAGAGGGCCTCCGGGCCATACTGCCCGCCCTCGTCGGATCGAGCCTCTCGACCATCGTCATCTTTCTCCCCTTCGCGCTGCTGACCGGGGTGACGGGCGCTTTCTTTCAGCCGCTCGCGCTGACCATGGCCCTGGCGCTGGCGATCTCCTTCCTCGTCTCCTCTCTGGGCGTGCCGATCGCCGTGGGGACCTTCGGCCGAGCCCCGAGTCCCTCGGCGCTCCGACCGGTCCCCTCCCCCGCTTCGTCCGCCGTCGCTCGACGGGCCGCGACCGCGGCCCTCGCCTGCGCCGCGCTTCTCGCCGTCGGCGCGCTCCTCTATCGGCGATTGGGCTCCGATTTCTTGCCGGCGATGGACGAAGGGTCGATCATTCTCGACTACTGGACCCCGCCTGGAACCTCTCTCACCGATACCGACGCCATGCTGAACGGGCTCGAGAAGATCCTCGTGGCCATGCCGGATGTCGCCGGCTACTCGCGGCGCACGGGAACGCAGCTCGGCTTCTTCATCACCGAGCCCAATCGCGGCGACTACGTGATCCGTTTGAAGCCCCGGCGCGAACGGCGCGACGTCGAGGACATCATCGCCGACATTCGCGCGCGCGCAGCGGCGACGGCGCCGGCACTCCACACAGACTTCGGCCAGCTCCTCGAGGACGACATCGGGGACCTGACCGGCGGCGTCCCACAGCCGATCAATCTCAAGCTCTTCGGGGAGGACCAGACGGTGCTTCAGTCCAAGGCGCGAGAGGCCGCCCGGATCTTGCACGGTATCCGGGGCGTCGAGGACATCTTCGATGGAATCGTCATTGCCGGCCCGGCGCTGACGATTCGGGTTCCCTCGACCGGAGAGACCGCCGCCGTTCAAGGCGCGCGCGGCGCGGCGCGCTTCGGACTGACGACCGAAGACGTGCAGGCCGCCGTCGAGCCCGCGGTAGCCGGCACGGTCGTCGGCGATATCCGAATCGGGGAGCGCCTGTACGCCTTGCGCGTCTTTGCCCGCGACCCGAGGGGTCTTGCGGCTCTCCGCTTGAGAACACCGTCCGGGGCGCTGGTGCCCTTGTTGGAAGTCGCTTCCCTCTCGACGGGGGCGCCCGAGGCGGAGATCGACCGGGAGAACCTGAAGACCTTTCTCGGGGTCACGGCGCGCCTGGAGGGGCGCGACCTGGGGCGGGCGATCGCCGAGATTCGCAACAGACTCGACCGCGGCCTCCGACTACCGCCCGGGGTCCGCCTGGAATTCGGGGGACTCTATGAACAGCAGCAAACCTCGTTCCGGGAACTCCTCCTCGTCCTCCTGGCCGGTCTCGTCCTGGTCGCCGTCGTCTTGCTCTTCGAGTTCGGCGACTGGCGGGCGCCTCTGCTCACGTCGCTCATCTCCGTCTCGAGTCTTTCCGGAGTCTTTGCAGCCCTGGCGCTGACGGGGATGACGCTCAATATCTCGAGCTTCGTGGGCGCCATCATGGTCGTCGGGATCGTGGGCGAGAACGCGATCTTCGTCATCCACGAGGCGCGCGGCGCGCTACGGCGCGGTGAAACCGTCCCGATCGCCTGGGGGCTGGCTGCCCGCCGGCGCCGGCGCCCCGTCGCGATGACGATCCTGGCCGGCGCCTGTGCTCTGGCGCCTCTCGCGGTCGCCCTCGGCGAGGGGTCCCAGCTTCAGCAGCCGCTCGCGATCGCCGTCATCGGCGGATTCGTCCTGTCGGGACCGCTCGTGCTCGCTGTCTTGCCGGCGCTCTACGCCGCCTTGGATCCGCACGGCCAGCTGGCCAGGGCGAGCTCTCCGCCGGCGCCCTGAGAGCCTGGAAGGCCGCCCGCTCGGTCGAAGCCGCTGCGCGTCGAGCCCTTCGGCTCGCGCCGGGCTCAAATCGGCTAGGCCGGCGGGAGGCCCGCCTCGATCTCGGCCTTGGGCACGGCGATGGCTGTCTCTTTGCGGCCGCGATCCACGCAGACGAAGCAAGCCTTGTACACGTCGTCGTAACCCATCTTCATCTCGCGGTCGGTGACGAAGACCTGCCGCGGGGGATAGGGAGCGTCCAGGCGGCGGAGTGTGACGAGGATGCCGCCCCGAATTCGGGTTCGCTCGCCCAAGGCGAAGCGATGCGGGGGCTGGGCGGTGCAGGCGAACCCGGCCGCTACCTCAGTTGACATGCTTGTGCTCGCCCGTTGGCTCCTTGTCGCTCTCCTTGGCGAGCGCCGCGAGCGCTTGGTCGAGCGTGTCGTAGATCCGGAACAGAGTATCCAGATGAGTGATTCTGAGGCCGGCGAGGATGCGGCGTTGAGGCGCCGCCAACAGGATCGGGCGCTTCTCGGCCTGGAATCGCTTGAGGGCGCCGACCAGGACTCCCACGCCGGTTGAGTCCATGTAGTCGAGCAGCGAAAGATCCAAGACCAGGGCTCCCCGTCGATCCCGGGCCGTGCGTTCGCAACTGTCGGCAAGGGCGCGCGCGGACTCGCCCACCTTGAGCGACCCTTCGACGCGCAGCACCGTGTGCTCCGGCCCTTCCTGCTCGGAGAGCTTCATCTGGCTGGTGTTGCGACGACGCCGGCCCTACGCCCCGGCCGGCGGCGCTGCCTCCCCATGGCGGACGAGAATGCCGCCTCGCGCGATCTCTTCGCCCGCCGACGTCACCTCTCCCTCGAACCGAATGACCTGCCCGAAGCGGGCAGCGATCCGGACGTCCACGCACAGGCTCTCGCCCGCGCGAGGGACCCGCTTCACCTCGAATCCGTCCAGGCCGGCGAGAAAGCCCCTCCGCCCGGCCGCCGGATCTCCGCCTTCCAACAGCAGCGCGGCCTGTGCGATGGCCTCGGCCAACAGGGCCGCGCCTCCCCATAGCTCGCCCATCGCCGCCCAGGCGTTCGATGTCACGTTGACGCGCGCTCGGCCGCGGGAGAAGTCGGCGTTGCGCTCCTCGAGCACCGTGTCGACGAAGCGAAACGGGTAGCCGTGCGGCATCGGCGCGGGCGCCTTCACGCGATCTTCTTCTGCTCGATGAAGTCCACCAGCGCGTTGACCGACGCGAAGGCCTTCACGCCCACTTCCTCGTCCTCCACCTTGATTCCAAACTCTTGCTCGAGGCCGAGCACCAGCTCCAGCGCATCGATCGAGTCCAACCCGAGGCCTTCGCCGAAGAGCGGCGCATCGTCCTGGATCGTCGAGGGTTCGATCTCGAGCTTCAAACGGCGCACGATCAGCTCTTTGACCCGCCCCGCGGTTTTCGGATCTGTCATTCTTTGCTCCGATTGAGATTATAGCCATGCCACGCGAGGCTTGGAGCACGAGTCACCACCGAGGCGAACGCGCTTCCCCACCCTCGCCCCTCGTCCCTCACCCCTTCTCCCCGAATCAGGCCATCCCTCCGTCCACGCGCCAGACCTGCCCCGTGACGTACGAGGCGCTTTCAGAAGCCAGGAAGCCGACGACGGCGGCGATCTCCTCGGGCGTTCCGAAGCGCCCCATCGGGATTCGCCCGAGGAACTCCTTGACCTCGGCCTCCTTCAGGTGAGCCACGATCTCGGTCGCCACCAGACCCGGGGCGACCGCGTTGACGGTGATGCCGCGCTTGGCCAATTCCAACGCGAGCGCCTTGGTCATCGCGATCAATCCTCCCTTGGCGGCGGAGTAGTTGGCCTGGCCGGCGTGTCCCGAGATCCCGCTGACCGACACGATATTGATGATGCGGCCCCAGCCGCGATGCAGCATTGGCCGCAAGAGGCTCTTGGTCACGCGGAACGCGCCCTTCAGGTCCGTATCCAAGACGACGTCCCAGTCCTCCTCCGTCATGAAAGGGAGCAGAGCATCCTTGATGACGCCCGCGTTGTTGACGAGGATGTCTGTTCCGCCGAAATCCGCTGCCACCCTGTCGGCAACCGCCTTCACCGCCTCCGGCTGGCGGACGTCCGCCACCAGGGCGAGCGCCTCTCCGCCTTCCTGCCGGATCTCGGCCGCGGTTTGCTCGGCGCGGGCGAGGTCCGTGCGGCAGGTCAGAACGATCCGTGTGCCGCCGCGCGCGAGCTCGCGGGCGATGGCGCGTCCGATTCCGCGCGAGCCGCCCGTCACGACGGCTGTCTTCTGGCGGACCGTCGGCGACTTCGGCGCAAGGCCAGGGCGAGGCTCGGCGTCGCTCACGTCTGGATGATATCCGTCAGACCCCCTTGCGCCGCGAGCGTGCCCGCCGGCCGGCAAGTCACGCTGCGATCGATCCAGCGCGCCATCTTCGTCAGCATTTCTCCCGGACCCACTTCGAGAAACATTCGGTGGCCGTCCGCGATCATGTGCTCGAAGGTCACGTTCCACAGCGTGGGCCAGCAAAACTCCGTGGCGAGAATCTCCCGAACGCGCGCGCCGGTCGTCACGGCTCGGCCGTCCGGGCCGTAGTAAGGGATCTGCGGATCGCGGATCGAACGGCAGCCTTCCACGACCGGAGCGATCGCCCGGGCCACGGGGAGCATCAGCTCGCTGTGAATCGGCCAGCTCATGGAGAGGGGAAGCACATTCAAGGCGCGCGGCGTCAGCGCCTCGAGCGCCGCCTCGACCGCAGGCCCCTGCCCGGTCAGGACGAACTGCGTGGCGGCGTTCACGTTGCCGATCCAGACGAGGAGCCCGTCGGTTCGAAGTTGCGCACAGACCTGCTCGACGAGCTCGCGCCGCGCCCCGACGACGGCCCCCATGCGCCCGCGGATGGACAGCCGCTCCGTCTCGCGCCAGACGGCGATCAAGACTTCGAGGGCGTCCTCGTACGACACGGCACCGGCCGCCACCATCGCGGCGTAGTTGCCGAGACTGTAGCCCGCGGTCGCCTTGGGAAGCACGCGGCGTAAGACCAAGGCGCGGGCCGCGAGCGTCGAGACCAGGTACACGCCCGCCTGGGCGGCCAGATTCTCGTGGAGCGCCTCCTCGGGACCCTCAAGAAGGATTCGCCGGAGGTCCCTCCCGCAGCGCGCCGAGGTCCGTTCCAGGAGCGATCGGGCCTCCGGATCGGCCTCGATGAAGTCTCGACCGATGCCGACGGTCTCGGAAAGTTGTCCCGGGAAGAGGAACGCCGGTGCCGACCTGTCCCTCGCGAGCCCACCGGAAGCGGCGGGAGTCACGCGGCTGTCAGCTCCCGCAGGGCGTCTCCGAGAGCCACGCAACGCTCGCGGGCGAGCCAGGCCTCGAAGCGCGCCGCGAGCCCGGTGCGGCCGGCGAAATGCACGAGGCGCACGAGGGCCGGGAGCCCCTCCATGGGAGGATGCTCGGGATCGAACTCCCAGGGGTGGAAAGTGAAGACGGCCGGATGGCCTCGGCGCCGGTACGACTCTTCCGACGCCGCCAGGTGCCTAGCGGGCAAGAGTCGAAAAGCCCACGCTCCGCCCGCCGGGATCCGGCGCCCGAAGCCCCGCCCCGTCAGGGGCGGCGCCTCGATCAGGCTCCCCTCGGGCAAGTCGATCCGGTGGGGGCCAAGCAGGTTTTCTGCCCGCCCGAGCGGAGGCATCGCGGTCATCGACGCGTCGGCAACGAATCCCTCGGCAGCCAGAACGGCCAGCGCCGGATCCCGGGGAGACCGAATCGACCACTCGGCGGCGCGGTGAAAAACAGACAGCACACCGCAGGCCGCCTCGATCCTCTCCCGGCCGCGGCGCAGATCCTCACGGAACGTGTCGCGTGAGACTTCGTCCGCGCGCCGGTGGAGATCTCCGTGCAACCCGATCTCGTGCCCTCGCCGGGCCGCTTCACGCGCCAGGTCCGGATATCGCTCCGCGATCCAGCCGAGGAGAAAGACCGTCGCCCGATGCTTGCCCCGGTCCAGGGTGTCGAGGAGCCAGAGGAACATCCGCTCGAAGCGGGGCGTGAACTGCCTCCATCGCCGCGGATCCGAGTAATAGTCGTCGCCGCACACGTGAAACCACTCCTCGGCGTCGATGGTCAGGACGCGCGGAGCCCTCCCGGGGGTGCGCAGAGGGGTGATGAGGGGAGTTGACATGGGACGCTAGATTCTAGCCGGCGCGCCGCCGCACGACCGCCATGGGAGGGTGTGCCGCGGCCGTTTGCTCATTCCGGCGCCGTCGAGGCGCCCTCCAGACAGACCGGCCGCTTCACGAGTCCAACTCGAACACCTTGTAGTACACCGCCCCCCAAGAAATGATCCACGTGTCGCGAAACGGCCGGTAGTGGGAGGAACCGCCGTAGATGGCGCGCACCGGCACGTGGCGCAGGTGCTCCAGATACCGCGACGCCTTCAGCAGAATCTCCGTTTCGATGATGTAGCCGCGGGCATTCAATTCGAGCCGGCGCAGCAAATCGGCCGAGATCACACGGTACCCCGACTGCGCGTCCTCGACTTCGAGACCCGTCATGCGCGAGAGGATCTTGCTTCCGATCTCATTGGTGCGGAATCGGTAGGCCGGGATCGCCTCGGGTTGCGCCATCCGCGAGCCGATGACGAAGTCCGCGCCCTCCCGCGCGACGTCCAGCAGAGCCGGCAGGTCCGCCGGATCGTGTTGGCCGTCCGCGTCCAGAATCGCGACATGAGTGGCGTCGGTCGCGAGCAACCGCTCGAGCCCGGCGCGCAGCGCCGTTCCCTTCCCGCCGTTCTTCGGCAACGGCAGCACTTCCGCTCCCGCGCGCCGCGCTTCGTCCGCCGTCCGGTCCGCGGAACCGTCGTCGACGACGAGCACGCCCGCCAGACTTCGGAGAATTCCACGCACGACGTCGCCCACGGTTGCCTCCGCCTCGAAAGCGGGCACCAGCGCCACGGGGCGAAACTCGCGCCTCACGCGCGCATCCTAACGTCGCGGACGCCCCGTCGCGCTTGCAAGTCCCTTTCGGCTCTGGGGAATGCGTTGACTCGGACTGCTCGGCTGTGAAAAAGTGCGGCCGCCGCGATGCCGCAAAGCTTCCTGCCGATTCTGATCCTGCTCGGGCTCGCCTTCGGGATGGCGGCGATGATCCTCGTCCTCAACGCGCTCTTGGGACCCAAGTTGCGGACGGCTCGCAAGCTCGAGACCTACGAGAGCGGCATCCCTCTGCTCGACGCGTCGCACAAGCGGATGTCCATCAAGTTCTTCGTGATCGCGATGATCTTCATCCTCTTCGACGTCGAGATCGCGTTCCTCTATCCCTGGGCTCTCGTCTTTCGCTCCGGCGGGTTGCCCTACTTCGTCGAGATGCTCGTGTTCCTCGCCGTCCTGGCCGCCGGTTACGCCTATATCTGGAAGAAGGGGGCCTTCGACTGGTGAGCCACACCCGCTACCGCATTCACGAGGCCGGCGAGCCCCGGACGTTCCCGCCCGCCGCGATGGCACGGATCGAGAAGATCCTCAAACGCTATCCGAACCGACAGGCGGCTCTACTGCCCGTGCTCTGGGTTGCGCAGGAGACCTGGGGTTGGATCTCGAAGGAAGCCGCCGAGGAGGTCGCGCGCGTCCTCGAGCTGCCCGCGGCCCACGTCGACGGCGTCTTGAGCTTCTATACGATGTACAACCTGCGGCCGGTCGGAAAGCATCTGCTGCAGTTCTGCACGTCGATCTCGTGCCATCTGGCGGGCGCGGGAAGTCTCATCGAGCGCTGCGGCAAGCGCCTGGGAATCGGCCTGGAGGAAACGACTCCCGATGGGAAGTTCACGATGATCGAGGTTGAGTGCATCGCCGGCTGCGATCGCGCCCCTTCCTTAATGGTCAACGACAAGTACCACGAGCCGATGGACGAGAAGAAGCTCGACCTGCTCCTGGACCGGCTCTCGAAGGAGGCCTGACGTGGAGCCGGTCCTGACGGCGCGCGTTGGGAAACCAAATTCCCGCTCCATCGAGACCTACCTGGCAGACGGCGGATACGCCGCGCTCCGAAAGGTGCTGACGGGGGGCTGGACGCCCGACCGCGTCACCGAGGAGGTCAAGAAGTCCGGCCTGCGGGGCCGCGGCGGCGCCGGCTTCCCGGCGGGCGTCAAGTGGGGGTTCATCCCCAAGGACACGAAGGGGAAGCCGATCTATCTCCTCTGCAACGCCGACGAGTCCGAGCCCGGGACCTTCAAGGACCGCCTGTTGATGGAGCAGGATCCCCATCAGGTCATCGAGGGAATCATCATTGCGTCTTACGCGATCAAGTGCCGTAGCGCCTACCTCTACATCCGCGGCGAGTTCTACGACGGCGCGCGGATCCTGAATGCCGCCATCGAGGAGGCCCACGCCAAGGGCTTCCTCGGAGAAGACATCCTCTCCTCCGGCTTTTCTCTGGATTTGACGGTGCACCGCGGGGCGGGCGCCTACATCTGCGGCGAGGAAACGGGCTTGATCGAGAGTCTCGAAGGAAAACGCGGCCAACCCCGAATCAAGCCCCCCTTCCCGGCGGTGCAGGGGGTCTTCGATTGTCCGACGATCGTCAACAACGTGGAAACCCTCGCCTGTGTCGTTCACATCGTCAACCGCGGTGCGGATTGGTTCGCCAAGATCGGCCGGAACGAGAAGAACAGCGGACCGAAGCTCTATTGCCTGTCGGGCGCGGTGAACCGCCCCGGCGTTTACGAGGCCGCGATGGGCCTGCCCTTGAAGGACCTCATCTTCGGCGACGCCTATGGGCGCGGCATGAAGAACGGCCGGAAGGTCAAAGCGGTCATTCCGGGCGGCGCCTCGGCAAACATGCTCACCGCGGCCGAGATCGAGGATTGCCCGCTCGACTTCGACGGCGTGGCGGCCAAGGGCTCGATGCTCGGCTCGGCGGCGATCATCGTCATCAACGAGGACACCTGCATCGTCAATGCGGCGCAGAATCTCTCGAAATTCTTCGCGCACGAGTCTTGCGGGCAGTGCACGCCCTGTCGGGAAGGCACGCCCTGGCTCTACAAGGTCCTGACGCGAGTCGAGGGAGGCGAGGGGCGACCCGAGGACATCGACCTGCTCGAGAGGATCTGCAACCAGATGGCTAACGGCATGACGATCTGCGTGTTCGCCGACGCGGCGATCGCGCCGCCTCTCTCCTCGGTGCAGAAGTTCAAAGACGAGTACCGCTTTCACGTGGAGAACAAACGGTGTCTCGTCGGGCCGAAGGCTCTGGTGGCCGTTTGAGCGGGGCGGCTCCCCCAAAGGCGCCCTCCGGGCCCGCCCCGCCGGCCCCGCCCCCGCCGGCGAAGAGCACCTTCACCGTTCTCTTCGATGGCAAGGCGATCGAGGTCCCGAAGCACCTCAACCTGATCGAGGCGGCCAAGCTCGCGGGAGTCGAGATCCCCCACTTCTGCTTCCACCCCAGGCTCTCGGTCGTCGGCCAGTGCCGGATGTGCCTGGTCGAGATCGATGGAATGCCCAAGATCCAGGCCGCCTGCACCACGCCCCTGAAGGATGGGCTCTCGGTTCGCACGACGACCGACAAGGTCAAGAACTGCCGGGCGGCCACGATGGAGTTCCTACTCATCAACCATCCTCTCGACTGCCCCATCTGCGACCAGGCTGGCGAGTGCACGCTCCAGGACAACTCCTTCGGCTACGGCCAGCAGTTTTCACACTACGACGAGCGCAAGCGCCAGTATCCGACCTTCGACCGAGCGATGATCGGCCCTCACGTCGTGGCCGACATGACGCGCTGCATCCAGTGCACGCGATGCATTCGATTCTGCGAGGAGATCGCGGGCACCGGCGAGCTCACTTTCCTCGACCGGGGAGGACGCACGCTGGTCTGGACCCACGAAGGAAAACCGCTCGCCAACGACTGGTCCGGTTGCGCCGCCGACGTTTGTCCCGTCGGGGCCTTGACCGTCCGCGAGTTCCGCTTTCGCAGCCGCGTCTGGTACCTGCAGAAGACCCCGTCGGTGTGCCCCGGCTGCAACATCGGCTGCAACATCTCGATCGAATCGCGGGAAAACGTCGTGTATCGCTTCCTCCCGAGGCTCAATCCCGAAGTCAACGACTACTGGCTCTGCGATCACGGACGCTTCCTCTCGGAGAGCCTGAACCTGCGCGACGTCGAAAAGGCAACGATTCGCGACGGCGGGAAAGTCGGCGAAGCGCATGTGCCGGCAGCGGTCGAGCGCATCGCGGCCGAGATCCGCGCGACTCTGGAGGCGAAGGGACCGGAGGCGCTCTTCTTTCTCGGCTCCGCCCACCTCTCGAACGAAGAGAATTTCCTGCTCCGCAAGCTCGCGGACCATCTCGGGTGCGCCAACCGCGACGTGTTCGCGGACCGATCGCGAACCCGGCGCATCAAGTCCCAGACAGAGTGGTTGAGCGGAGAGGAAGCCGCGGCCAATCTGCGCGGCGCCCGCGACATGGGGGCGACACCCGGGCGCGGGGGTTTCGGACTCGACGCCCTGATCTCCGGAAAGGCTCTGCCCGAGGTCATCTTCGTGGCCGACGCGAACTTCTCCGAGATCGCCGACGACGCGGAGAAGGTCGCGGCGCTGCGCCGGGCGCGCTTCCTCGCAGTCGCCGCCCGCACCGCCAATGCGTTGACCCGCGCGGCCGACGTCGTCTTGCCGGCGGCCTCATTGCCGGAAAAAGAGGGCACTTTCACCAACGTGCAGGGGCGCGTCCAGAGATTCGAACGAGCCTACCTGCCCAAGCCCCCGGTCCGCGCCCACTGGGAACTGTTGCTTCTGCTCGCCAACGCGCTCGGCTTCGGCGACCGCAACTGGACGCCTTCGGATCTCCTGGCCCGAATCGCTGCCGAGGTTCAAGGGTACGGGCAGATGGACGAGGGGGCGCTCGCCGGCGGCGGCCTCTTGAAGAAGGGAGACTTCGCCTGGAAGGGCGCTCCTTGACGCTTCTCGATTGGGCGATCCTCGTCCTGCGGGTCGCGCTGCCGGCTCTGATCCTGCCGGCAATCGTGATTCCGCTCGTCTGGTACGAGCGGCGTATGGCGGCCTTCATTCAGGATCGACCGGGACCGAACCGCGTGGGGCCCTTCGGTCTGCTCCAGAGTCCGGCCGACGTGCTCAAACTCTTCATGAAGGAGGGCGTCGTCCCGGCGAGCACCGACAAGTTCCTCTTTCATCTGGCGCCCGGCCTTGCGATCTTCGCGGCCATCGCGACCTTCGCCGTGATCCCCTACGGGGGCACCCTCTCGATCGGCGGACGCTCGATTCCTCTGGTCGGAGCCGATGTCTCGATCGGTGTCCTCTACGTCTTCGCGATCACGTCCCTCTCCGTCTACGCCATCGTGCTCGCCGGCTGGTCGTCGAACAACAAGTTCTCGCTCATGGGGGGAATCCGCTCGAGCGCCCAGCTGATCTCCTACGAGCTCGCCATGACGACGGCCGCCGCCGGCGTCATCCTGTCCGCGAGCTCCTTCCGCCTGACCGAAATCGTCTCCGCGCAACAGGGGACCTGGCTCGGCCTGATTCCTCGCTGGAATCTGATCCCGCAGTTCATCGGATTTCTCGTTTTCTTCATCTCGACCTTCGCCGAGACCAACCGCCTTCCGTTCGATCTACCCGAGGCGGAAGCGGAGCTCGTCGCCGGATACCACACCGAGTATTCGGCGATGTTTTTCGGGTCCTTCTTCCTGGCCGAGTACTTGAACGTCATGGTCGTGTGCGCCATGACCGCGACGCTCTACCTGGGCGGCTGGTCGCTGCCGGGATTCGATCCCCACGGGGTGGTCGGCGTGCTCCTCTCGGTCGTGGTCTTCGCGGTCAAGACGGGAATTCTCGTCAGCGTCTTCGTCTGGGTACGCTGGACCCTGCCCCGCTTTCGCTACGACCAGCTGATGAGCCTCGGGTGGAAAGTATTTCTGCCGCTCGCGCTCGTGAATCTCTTCTGGGCGGCCGCCCTGGAGATGTGGAAGGCGGCTCGCTAACGTATGGATCGCCTCGTCTTCGACGCCGCCGCCGCCATCGCGGTTCTCTTCGCCGCCCTGATGGTGCTGCACCGCAACCCCATCAAGAGCGTGCTCGCCCTCGTGGTGTCCTTCTTCTTCCTCGCCGTCTGCTACGTTCTCCTCTCGGCCCCTTTCCTCGCCGCCATCCAGGTCATCGTGTACGCCGGTGCGATCCTGGTGCTCTTCCTCTTCGTCCTGATGCTGCTGAACATCCCCCAAGAGATCTCCCAGCAGGAGCAGCGGCCCATTCAGCAGCTGCTCGGCGGAGCGGCAATCCTGCTGTTTGCGGTCCTGCTCATCTCGCTCCTCTCGGCGAGAGGCGCCACCCGGGTGTCGTCAGCCGGTGCGCCCAAACTCGCCGCCGACCAGATCGCGCCGCTCGCGCGCCTGGTCTTTTCCGAGTACTTGCTGTCCTTCGAAGCGTTGTCGGTGCTGCTCCTGGCGGCCCTGGTGGGCGCCTTCGTGCTCGTCGAGCGGGAGAAGCGGCCTTGATCGGCTCCATCCCGCTGACGCACGTCCTGCTGACCTCGGGGGCGCTGTTCGTGATCGGTCTGGCCGGAGCCCTCCTGCGCCGCAGCGCGATCACGATCTTCCTGTCGGTCGAGCTGATGATGAACGCCGCGAATCTCGCGCTGATCGGATACGGCGCCGCACTCGGAACCCTCGAGGGGCAGATCGCCGTCTTCTTCGTGATCGCGATCGCGGCGGCGGAGGCCTCGGTGGGCCTGGCGATCTTCGTGGCTTTGTTCCGCCACACCGAAACGATCGACGTGAACCGAATCAACCTGCTCAAGTGGTGAGATGAGCAGTCCTCTCCCGCTCTGGCTGATCCCGGCTCTGCCCCTGACGGGCTTCCTCGTGAACGGCTTGCTCGGCACGCGGCTCGGCAAGCGCTTCGTCAGTGTCATCGGCGTGGGGTCCGTGGGCGCCGCGACGCTGGTCGCTTACGGCCGCCTCCTCCCGTACCTGGCCGGCGATCACGCGCCCGTCGTCGAGCGCGTGACCGACTGGATCGCGGCCGGAGACTTCGCGGCGGAGATCGCCTTCCGGCTCGATCCGCTCTCGGCCCTCATGCTCTCCTTCGTGACCTTCGTGGGCTTCCTGATCCACGTCTATTCGATCGGATACATGCGGCACGACGAGAGCGACGCCGGTTACGCGCGGTTCTTCGCCTACCTGAATCTCTTCATGTTCTCGATGCTCACTCTCGTGCTGGCCCAGAACTTCCTGCTGATGTTCGTCGGGTGGGAGGGAGTGGGTCTCTGCTCCTACCTCTTGATCGGCTACTACTACGACCAGGAGTACGCGGCCGCGGCCGGACGGAAGGCCTTCGTCGTCAACCGAATCGGCGACTGGGGCTTCCTGCTCGGCATGTTCGGCCTGGTCTTCTACTTCGACACGCTCGACTATGACCGGATCTTCCGGACCGCCGCCGCAGACCCCTCTCACTTCGCGCCGTTCGCGACTCTCGTCGCCTTCTGCTTGTTCCTGGGCGCCGTCGGCAAGAGCGCCCAGGTGCCCCTCTATGTCTGGCTGCCGGACGCCATGGCCGGACCGACACCGGTCTCCGCGCTGATCCACGCCGCCACGATGGTCACCGCCGGCGTCTACATGGTGACCCGCTGCAACGTGATCTTCCGTCTCGCGCCCGACGCGATGCTCGTCGTGGCGATCGTCGGGTGCTTCACGGCGCTCTTCGCCGCGCTGATCGGAATGGCCCAGAATGACATCAAGAAGGTCCTGGCCTACTCGACCGTTTCGCAGCTCGGATACATGTTCCTTGCCTGCGGCGTGGGTGCATTCACCGCGGGCATGTTCCACGTCCTGACGCACGCCTTTTTCAAGGCGTGCCTCTTCCTCGGAGCCGGGTCCGTCATGCATGCCATGGCCGGCGAGCTCGACATGCGCAAGATGGGCGGGCTCAAGTCGAAGCTGCCGATCACGTATCGGACCTTTCTGATCGCCTCCCTGACGATCGCGGGCATCCCGCCGCTCGCGGCCTTCTTCTCCAAGGACGCGATCCTCGCCGCCGCGTACGGAGCGGGCGGAACGATCGCCAAGATTCTCTGGGCGGTCGGCCTCTTCACCGCGGGCCTGACCGCGTTCTACATGTTCCGACTCGTCTCACAGACGTTCGAGGGGAGCTTCCGCGGCACGCCCGAGCAGGAGCACCACCTACACGAGTCGCCGGCCTCGATGACCGCGCCCCTGGTGATCCTCGCCGCCCTTTCGGCCGTCGGCGGCTTCTTGGGGGTGCCGCCTGCCCTGGGCGGCAGCGACCGGTTCGCCGAGTTCCTCGCGCCCATCCTGCTGCCGCTCTCGAACGCCCCCGAGCGCTCCGAGGCGGCGCTCCCCCACGCGACGGAGTGGGTACTCATGGCCGCCTCGGTCGCCGTCGCCGTCGGGGGAGTTCTTCTCGCCTGGAAGTGGTACGCCAAGGAGGGCGGGCGCGTCCCGGAGAGGTTCGCCTCATCCTTCCCCTCGACCTACGCCCTGGTCGCCGAGAAGTTCCGGGTCGACGAGCTTTACGACGCACTCATCATTCACCCGTTCACGGTCTTGGCCCGCTTCTGCTGGAAGGTGATCGACGTGCTGATCATCGACGGCATCTTGAACGCGGGGGCCTTCCTGGTGGAACTGGCGGGCGACCTCCTGCGCTTCCTGCAGACTGGCAACGTCCGCAACTATGCGCTCTCCTTCCTGCTGGGTGTCGTGGCCCTGATGCTGATCGTGATGGGGAGCTGGTGATGGGCGGCTGGCTCGAAAACCATCTGCTCTCGGTCATCATCTTTCTTCCCACGGCCGGAGCGGTGCTGGTGGCCTTCTTGCCTGCCTCGGCGCCGCGCGCCGCGAAGTCGTTCGCCCTGGCCGTGGCGACCCTCGATCTGCTGGTCTCCCTCCCCCTCTGGACGCGTTTTACGACCGCCGCGGCCGGCTTCCAGTTCACCGAGAACGTCGACTGGATCCCGGCCATCGGCATCTCCTACGCCCTCGGCATCGATGGCCTCTCCCTCGTGCTCATCCTTCTGACGACACTGCTGACGCCCGTCGCGTTGCTGTTTTCCCTGACACACGTCGAGAAGCAGGTTCGCGGCTTCTCGATCGCCTTCCTGCTGCTGGAGACCGGAATGCTCGGCAGCCTCGCCGCGCTCGACCTCGCGGTCTTCTACGTCTTCTGGGAGGTCATGCTCGTTCCGATGTATTTCATCATCGGCATTTGGGGCGGCACCCGCCGCATCTACGCGGCGATGAAGTTCTTCCTCTTCACGATGGCGGGAAGCCTGCTGATGTTTCTCGCCATCCTGTATCTTGCCGTCCGCCACCATGCGGTGACGGGCGGCTGGTCGTTCCGGCTAGAAGACCTCGCGACGTTGAGTCTGCCGGCCCGCGTTCAAGCCATTCTCTTCTTTGCCTTCGCCCTGGCCTTTGCGATCAAAGTCCCCGTCTTCCCCCTCCACACGTGGCTCCCCGACGCGCACACGGAAGCGCCGACGGCCGGATCGATCATCCTGGCCGGCGTCCTGTTGAAGCTCGGCGTCTACGGCTACCTGCGCTTCGGCCTCTCGCTCTTCCCCGAGGCGGCGCTCCGATATGCGCCGTGGGTGGGCCTCCTGGGAGTCATCGGCGTGATTTACGGAGCGCTCGTCGCCTTCCCGCAAAAGGACATGAAGCGCCTGGTCGCCTACTCCTCGGTGTCCCATTTGGGGCTGGTCGTCGTGGGGATCGGGGCCTTCACGTCGGTGTCTCTCTCGGGCTCGATTCTGCAGATGATCAACCACGGCCTCTCGACCGGGGCGCTCTTTCTGTTGGTTGGGGTGCTCTATGAGCGGCGGCACACCCGAGAAATCGAAGCCTACGGTGGAATCGCCGGGGTCATGCCGGTCACGACGGCCCTCTTTCTCGTGGCGACCTTCTCGTCCATCGGGCTGCCGGGCTTGAACGGTTTCGTCGGCGAGTTCTTGATCCTCCTCGGAACCTGGACCTCGCCCCACCGCTGGTGGTCGGTTCTCGCCGCCACCGGAGTGATCCTCTCGGCCGTCTACATGCTCACGCTCGTCCAGCGCGTCTTCTGGAATCCGCTGGTGCACGAGGAGAACCGCAAGCTCCCGGAGATCCGCCCGAGCGAACTCCTGGCCGCGGCCGTGCTCGTGGCCGGCATGGTCTGGATCGGGGTCCGGCCGAACGATCTCTTGAGCCGATTGGCCCCGACCGTCGAGGCGATTCGGGCGGATGTCTTGGAAAAGACGCTCGGAGCGTCGAGCGAAGGCCGCACGGGAGCCTCCCGGCGTCGGCCGGCGGACCCTCGACCCGATCGGCGCGCGCCGGCCGCCCGCCCCGGGCTCGAGCCGGCGAAAACGGCGGCGGCCCGATGATCGCCTTCGGCCCCGCCGAGCTCGCTGCCTCGGCACCCGAGATCACGCTCGCGGCGGCGGGCGCACTCCTCATCCTGCTCGAGGCCTTCGCGCCACGAGCCCGCCGCTGGTTTGCGACGCTGGCGCTCGCGGCCGTCGCGGTGTCCGTCTACTTCCTCGATCGCGCTCCGCTCGGCTCCTGGTTTGGCGGCCGCCTCGAGACCTCCGCCCTGACCTCGCTCGTCGGTCTCTTCCTGGGGGCGACCGCGGTCATCGCCATCCTCGTGGCCAAGCCATACCTGCAGCGGGCCGGCGAAGAGAAGGGAGAGTTCTACGCCCTGCTGCTCTGGGGACACCTGGGAGTCCTTCTCATGGTCCGTGGGCTCGACCTGCTCGTCGTTTTCATCGGGCTCGAAACCCTTTCGCTGTCCTTCTACGTTCTCGCCGCCTTCTTCCGCAGGGTCCTCGCCTCCTCCGAGGCGGGCCTCAAGTACTTCCTGACCGGGGCGTTCGGATCGGCGTTCACGCTCTACGGAATTGCCTTGCTCTTTGGCAAGAGCGGGAGCCTGCGCATTTCCTCCCTCTCGCAGGTCGAACTGGGCACCGATCCGGTCGTGATTCTCGGCCTGCTTCTGCTGCTCGCCGGGTTCGGCTTCAAGATGTCGCTGGCCCCCTTCCACGCGTGGGCGCCCGATGTCTATCAAGGCATGCCGACGCCGGCCGTGGCGTACCTGTCCGTGGCTCCCAAGGGAGCGAGCGTCATCGTGCTCTACCGCGTTCTGACCGCGGTCTTCCAGGGCAGCCTCCCCGGCCGCCTCCAGGCGGGCGTCGCGGCTCTGGCGATTCTCTCCATGACGCTCGGCAACGTCGTTGCTCTGGCGCAGCGCGACATCAAGCGGCTTCTCGCCTACTCCGGAATCGCTCACATGGGCTACATCACCATCACGCTCGCGGTGTTCGGCCGCAACGCCTTCGCGGCGGCCATCCTCTACCTTTTCGCCTACCTCGTCTCCAACGCCGGCGCCTTCGCAGCCGTCGCCTCGCTCTACCGCGACGAGACGCGGCCCCATCCCATCGGGCTGCTCGCGGGCGAGGGTCGTCGCGCGCCTTTCGCCTCCGGCGTGCTCGCGTTGTGCCTGTTCTCGCTGGCGGGAATCCCGGCGACCGCGGGGTTCATCGGAAAGTTCTTCGTCTTCGGCTCCGCGATCGAACGCGGCCTCTACGCGCTCGCGGTGATCGGAGTCCTGAACAGCCTGGTGTCGATCGGCTACTACCTGAAGGTCGTCTACATCCTCTACATGCGGGACACCGTCGAGCCGCAAGGCCCCCCCGCGCTCGGGGCTTCGGACGGTCTGGCCCTGGCCCTGTGCGCCGCCGGAATCCTGATTCTGGGAATCTTTCCGTCCTCGCTCTGGAACCTGGCAAGGCAAGCCGCCGAGTCGCTCCCGTTCTTCGGCCCGTGAGAAGCCGGCCGTAGGACGTCCGAGTCGAGATCGGCCACAAAGGAGAAGCCGCATGTCCGCAAAGCCCAAGCCTGCGACCCGGCCCGACCCCCGCCCGACGGCTCCGTCCTCCGCTTCCCTCGAGGATCTCAATCCCTTTCACTTCGCACGACGGCAGTTCGAGCGCGCCGCCGACCACCTCGGCCTCGACGCAGGAACGCGCGAAGTGTTGGGGAACCCGAAGCGCCAGCTGGTCGTGTCGATTCCGGTGAAGATGGACAACGGCTCGATCCGTGTGTTCCAGGGATACCGCGTCCAGCACTCGATTTCCCGCGGCCCCTCCAAGGGAGGCATCCGCTACCACCCGGGCGTCACGCTGGACGAAGTCAAAGCCCTGGCCATGTGGATGACCTGGAAGTGCGCGGTCGTGAACATTCCGTTCGGCGGCGCCAAGGGCGGGATCACCGTCGATCCCAAGAGTCTCTCTCTGGCCGAGAACGAGCGGATGACTCGCCGGTTCACGTCGGAAATCTCGATCCTGCTCGGGCCCGACCGGGACATTCCGGCGCCCGACGTCTACACCAACTCACAGACGATGGCCTGGATGATGGACACCTACTCCATGACGAAGGGTTACTCGACGCTCGGCGTGGTCACCGGCAAGCCGCTCTCGGTAGGCGGCTCGGCCGGGAGAAACGAAGCAACGGCGGAAGGCTGCTACGTCGCCATCGAGGAGGCCGCCAGAAGGCTCTCCCTGCCCCTGAAGGGCGCGACGGCCGCGGTGCAGGGGTTCGGAAACGCCGGCTCGTTCGTGGCGAAGTTTCTGGACGAAGCGGGCGTCCGCGTGGTCGCCGTCTCGGACACTCAAGGCGGCATCCATCAAAAGAAGGGTCTTTCCGTACAAGACCTCTTTGCCACCAAAGAGAGAAAAGGCACGGTCACGGCTTCCAAGGGCGACCGCATCTCGAACGAGGAGCTGCTGGAGCTGCCGGTCGACATCGTGGTTCCGGCCGCCCTCGAGGGTGTCATCACGCGGAAGAATGCCTCGCGCATCAAGGCCCGGATCGTCGCGGAGGCCGCCAACGGTCCGACGACCCCTGACGCCGACGACGTCCTACACAAGAAGGGCACCGTGGTCATCCCCGATATCCTCGCCAACGCGGGGGGAGTCACGGTCTCCTATTTCGAGTGGGTCCAGGACCTGTATTCGTTCTTCTGGGATCCGGACATGGTCCGCAACCAGCTGCAGAGAACGATCCGCCGGGCCTATGCCGACGTCGAAGCAACGGCTCGAAAACACGACACGGACTTGCGCACCGGCGCCTTGGTCTTGGCCGTGAACCGTGTCGAGGAAGCCACCCGGATTCGGGGCATTTTCCCGTAAGACGCGCCATGGGACGACCGGGCAGGGGGCGACAGACCGCTTCGCTCCCCTCCCTGTGGCAGAATTCCTCCGATATGGAGCGCGAATCGACGGCACCGAGGCCTCGCGCGCCCTGGGTGGCCGAGCGCGTCGCCTGGGCGATCGGGATCGTCTGCCTCGTCGTCTATGCCGCCTTCCGAATCGCGGGAGCCGTCGGCACGAGGCACGAGCTCAAACGTTTCGAGGGCCTGCGCACCTCGCGGGAGCGGGAGCCGATTCGATTCGAACAGAAAGCCCCGGATCAGAGTCTCTGGTCTCCCGAGCGCATCCGGGCCTGGCAAGCAAGTCTGCAGCAGCAGCCCGCCCTGCCGCTCGCGGTCCTGAGAATCCCGAAGATCCGACTCGAGGTCCCCGTCCTCGACGGCACCGACGACTGGACGCTCAACCGCGCCGTCGGCCGCATCGCCGGAACCGCGCGGGCCGGAGGCCCCGGCAATCTCGGTATCGCCGGCCACCGGGACGGCTTTTTCCGAAGCCTCAAGGACCTCGTCGCCGGAGATACGCTCGAGCTCGAAACCTATGGTGGCAAAGACACTTACGTTGTGGAGAAAGTCTGGATCGTGGGTCCTGAGGACGTATCCGTTCTCGACTCGACACCCGTTCCGTCGGTGACGCTCGTGACGTGCTACCCCTTCTATTTCGTCGGGTCGGCGCCCGAGCGATACATCGTCCGTGCCGTCCGGCACGATGGCACAGCCAGCCATTCTTGATATAGTCCGCCGCTCAGGAAATAAAGCGCCGGTTCAAATAAGAGAGGAGGCAGGGAGAGTATGTCTAGGAGGGTATTGGGGATCGTTTCTTCGTTTCTCTTGATGGCGGGAATCGCGGCAGCTCAGGCGCCGGCCGGATCCACGACGACGTCGACGAGGCAGGTCAAGTTCGAGGTCGTCTCGGTAGACGGTAACACGGTGGTTTGGAGGAATGAGGCAGGCGAAACAAAAGAGTTCAAGGCTCCCGCCGGTTTCATGGTCAACGTCGACGGCAAGGACATGCCCGTCAGCGACCTGCAGCCCGGCATGAAGGGAACGGCGACTGTCACGACGACGACGAAGATGACCCCCGTCACCGTAACGGATGTCAAGAACGGCAAGGTGATGGCCAAGGCTGGAAACGCGATCATCGTGCAGATGGCCGACGGCAAGATGCGGCAGTTCACCCAGCAGGACGTCCAGAAGCGGAACGCCAAGATCTACAAGGACGGCCAGCAGATTGAGCTCTCGCAGCTGCAGGTCGGCGACAACATGAGTGCCACCATCGTCACCGAGGGTGAGCCGAAGATCGTGACGACGAATCAGGTCAAGGCGATGGCCCATTCGGCGCCGAAGCCCGCTCCGGCTGCAGCCCCGGCCCCGGCTCCGGCTCCCGCGGCGGAGCCCGCTCCGGCCCCGGCTCCGGCCAAGAAGCTTCCCAAGACTGGCAGCGAGCTCCCGCTCGTTGGCTTGCTCGGCGGACTCTCGCTTGCGGCCGGCTATGGCCTGACGCGCCTGCGGCGCTCCCTCGCCAGATAGCCTTTACTGGGTTACCCCCGGTAGATCCGGCCGCGCCCGCCCGATGCGGGCGCGGCCTTTGTTTTTCCTAGCCGTTCTGGCGGATCAGGATCGCGCGAACCGGCGAGGCGTCGAGCCGCTGAAAGGACAACGGCACGGCGACCAGTCCGTAGTCTCCCGGTTCGACGCTCTGGAGCCGCAGCCCCTCGAGGAGCGCCACGCCGCGAGAGAGTAGCGTCCGATGAACGGGCAAGTCCTCGGCGTCCATCGGGTCGATGGAAGCGGCATCCGTCCCGACCAGGAGCGCCCCCCTTTCGGCTAGTCGCACCGCGGCGAGCGGCGAGAGGAAGGTGCGGCCCTCCGTCCGGAAGAGCACCCGCGGCACGCCGATCGCGCGCGGGGGGAGCGAATCGGCCCCCACCTCGCCCTCGCCGGGCAGAAGCACGACACGGGCCGGTCCGACGAAGGGGTGCAGGGAGAGCCCACCGACCGGAATTCCGTCCCTCAGGACATGCGCCGGCGCGTCGACGTGAGTGCCCAGGTGAGCACTCATCGTGAAGCAGGTCGACTCGTAGGAAGACCCTTCGTTCAGGCTCGAGGTGCTTCGGAAGCTGAACGGTACGTCGCCCTGCCAGACCGGGGTGCGCTCCCCGATTGGCTGCGAGACGTCGAAAATCTCGAAGCCGCGGGAGATCGGGCGGCGCTTGGCGCTCGCTATCTCATTCTTCGAACGGTCTTCTTTTCGGCGTAGCGCTCGGCGACGTGCGGATCGTACCCGCGGTGTCGCGGATGGAGCGCGACGTCTCGATACTCGGCGTCGCATCGGTAACAGATCGTAACCGGTCGCACACGCAGGGCGACGATCCAATCCACGACCACGGTGGCCAGCAGAACCGGCGTGAACCAGATCCAGCCAAACTTCCATCCGACTCCGACCGCGAGAGCGAGCGAAAGCGCCAGAAAAAGACACCCCAGGCGCTGGTCGAAATCCTTCTGGAGGAAAAACGCCCGGTTTCCGCAGAACCCGCACCGCTCGATCCCGGACGGCCCGACCGTTCCCGAGAGGCGCGCGCCGTAGGCACGGCCACACCGCTCGCATCTGTAATCTCCCGAGTCCCCTTCCGCATGCTCGCGGGAGGTCAGACACACGGGGCAATAGTGGCGGGCCTGCACGCGAGGCTTAGGCCGGGAATCCCGTGGCGACCGTCAGGTAGGAAGAGAGCAGCTCGCCAATCAGAACGAACACCAGGGCGACGTACAGCAAGCCCGTCGCTGCCTGGTTTGAGCGCATGTCCGCCGTCTTCCAGATGAACCAGGAGAGGGCGAGCGGCCCCGCAATTCCCCAGAGGACCCGAAAGAGGAAGAAGAGGGCGTCCCGCTCGAGCGACAGCAGCGAAGCGAGGCCTGCGGGATTGGCGTCGGCCACGATCGCGGCGGCCAGAACCAGCGTCCGCGCGCAGGCCAACGCGCCAAAAAGCAAGGCTCCCCTCGCGAGCAGGCGAAAGGGAAGTGAGCGCGAGACCAGGTACCAGTGGCCGAGGTTCATTGTCAGCAGAACCGCAGCGAAGAAGAGGCCACCCAGAAACGCCCCGGCAAGTGTCCAGGCATCTCCGTGAGGTCGCGGGGCCGCGAGCGAGACGAGCGTGAGTGACCAGACGCTGGCAGCCGCTCCCAGGGCAAGCAGCGGCATGCCCACCCGCGCGAGGCCTGCCTGAGAGAGGCCGGTGTAGATGCAGAGCAAGGCCACCGATCCGGCTCCGGCGAGGACGGGGTAACCGCCGGGCCGAGCCAGGAAGGCTCCCCCGAGGAAGGCGCTCGCCAGCGCGCCATGAAGGACGAAGAACCCCTTCCCGAGCGCTCCAACGGGAAAGAAGAGGAGGAGGACTGCGGTTCCCATTCCGGCCTCCAGCAGGAAGAGGCCGAGACCTCCGAGAGCCATGAGGACCGGATCTTAGCGAAATTCGACGGTTGCCGGAGTCAGCCACGGAGACCACTGGACGAAAGGATCTCCTCAGCGATTCGGTCGACGTGCGCGAGAAGCCCGTGATCGCCCTCCGGGATCTCGACAAACCGGGATCCGGGAGGGAGCCTGCCCGAGGCTTCCCAGCGACTCCAGACGTCGGCGACCGATTCGAACGGGACACTCTCGTCGCGCCGCCCCATCAGGACCGTGACCGGAACTTCGGGAGGGTCCCGGTCGGCATCGACGCGGGCCATCTCTTCGAAGAAGCGGCGGTGCACTGTCATTTCCTGCCGGGCGCCATAGTGGAAGAATCGGACCGGATCCCCCTCCGGGAGCCCCTTCCGCCACCGATCTGCGAACCCCAGAGCCGGCGCCACGAGGACCAGGGGCGCGCGCAGCGCGATCCGCCCCACCGCCAGCGCCACCATGGCGCCGAGGGAGCTTCCGACGACGACCGCCGGCATGCGCTTTCGCACCTCCCAGGTGGCGATACGGGTCATAGCCTTGAAGTCGAGCCGTTCGAACGAGGGAACGTTCAGGTCGGGAGCCACGACTCGAAATCCGCATGGCTCCAGCCGAGCGCGCAGCGCCGTCGCCTTCTTCCCGTGTGGAGAAGAAGCAAATCCGTGCAGGTAGAGGACGTTCTTCAAGCCGACGCTCCCCAGTCCAAACGTCCATTAAAACCCGAACCGAGTGCTTGGTAAACTCGCCCGACTTTCAGGAGAAGCCATCATGAACGACCGGCTGACGCGACGCGCCGTCACGAAGATCATCCTTGCCGCACCGGCAGCCCTGACCATGGGAACCATGGGATGCCAGAGCACCTCGGGTTCCAGTCGCGCGTCTTCGCGCGGCGGTTCGGCCTCCCAACAGCAGCATCGCGACGATCTTGCGCGGTGGGTCTCCCGGCTCAGGAGAAGCACCGAGCGGCTCGACCAAATGGAGATCGCCATCGGCAGCGAGCCCGCGATCCAATTTGCGCCCTTGATTGCTGCCAAGTGACCCCTGAAGAAGCGCTCTCCGCGCCCCTGACCGAGGTCGCCCCTCTCCTTCAGAAGCGCAAGTTGTCCGCGGTCGCGCTCGCCGAGGCATCCCTCGCGAAACTCGAGACGCGGGGCCGCGAGCTCAACGCCGTCGTCAACCTGATGCGCGAGCGCGCGCTGGCCGAAGCCAAGGCAGTCGAGAAGGAGATCGCCTCCGGCAAGCGCCGCGGGCTGCTCCAGGGGATCCCCTATGGCGCGACGGACACTCTCGCGGCGAAGGGGGCTCCGACGACTTGGGGCAGCCGCTTGTTCGAGAACCGGGTCTTCGACGAAGACGCCGTGGTCATCCGGCGCCTGAGGGAGGCCGGCGCGGTTCTTGTCGCCAAGCTATCGACAACGGAGCTCGGCGGCGCCTTCGGCGACGGGTCGGCGACAACCGCGATGACAGCTCCCGGCAAGAACCCTTGGGACCCGGCGCGGTGGGCCGGCGGCTCCTCCTCGGGGTCCGCGGCCGCCGTGGCGGCAGGCCTGATCGGCTTCGCCATCGCCTCGGAGACGCGAGGTGGAATCACTCATCCTTCGGCCTTCTGCGGAGTTTCGGGTCTGTGTCCAACCTACGGGCGTGTGCCGCGAACCGGAGGGATGGTTCGCGCATGGACACTCGACAGGCTGGGGCCGATCGCCCGGTCCGCCGAAGACTGCCAGCTCGTGCTCGGCGCGATTGCCGGCGCCGATCCGAGCGACCCCGCATCGCTCTCGGCCCCGGCCGATCTCAAGGGCTCGCCCACGGCGCGGGAATATCACGTCGGGGTCGTCAGATCCGAAGGCACGGTGTGGGCGGACGAAGAGGCCCACGCGGCATTCGAGGACAGTCTGCGTCTGCTGGCTCGATTGGGCTGCACGATCGAAGAGGCGAAGCTCCCCGATCTACCCTTCGAGCAAGTTGCACGCATCGTGCTCGAGGCGGAAACGGTCGCGGCTTTCTACGCCCTCTTGACCTCCGAGAAAGACGCCCCACAGCTGCCGAAGAACGCGAGAATCGCGTTCGAGGCATCGAAGACGATCAGCGGCACGGACTACGTCCGCGCGATGCAGGCCCGGCGAACAATTCAGCGAGAGCTCGACAGGCTCCTCGCCAAGTTCGACGTCCTCATGGCACCGGCGGCGCCATTTGTTGCCGTCTCCCTCGACTCTCGCCTCGACCAAACCTTCTCGGAGCCGGACCCAATCGGGGCGGGCGCGGGGCTGGCCGGTATGCCGGCGCAGGTTGTGCCTTGTGGGTTCTCCCGGGCGGACTTGCCCGTTGGATTGCAGATCATCGGCCGGCCGCTCGAGGAGCGCCGGATCCTGGCGCTCGCCAGGCTCTTTCAACAGCGTACCGACTGGAACCGCCGCCGGCCGCGCGCCTCTCAGGCAAAGGAAGGCTAAACCCTTGGGCCGCTGCCCCTTGACAGCGGCCGACGACAAGCGAGGCATGACCGCCACTGCTCCGCCTTTGGCCAAACTTAAGGCGTCGACTATTCCTCAAAACGCGCTATAATTCCTTAGAATTAAAGGGTTTCCGACAAACTAAAACTGATGAGTGCTCCCATTCCTCGGGACGAGAGCGCGCGCCTGGAAGCGCTCCGACGCTACCAGATTTTGGACACTTCCGCCGAGGAGGCGTTCGACGATCTGACGCGTCTAGCCAGCCAGATCTGTGGCACCCCGATGGCCGTCATGAGCCTGGTGGACGAGGATCGTCAGTGGTTCAAGTCGCGAATCGGCATCGAAGTCGCGGAGACCCCGCGAGCCGTCGCCTTCTGCGCGCACACCGTCCAGCAGCGAGAGCCCTTGGTGGTGCCCGACGCTGTGAAAGACGAGCGATTCCGGGACAACCCGTTCGTGAAGACCAAACACGGCATTCGCTTCTACGCCGGGGTCCCGCTCATCACGCCGGACGGCTATGCCATCGGGACGATCTCGGTGATGGACCGTTCACCCCGCAAGCTCGACCCGGGCCAGCTCGAGGCGATGCGCGCCCTCGCGCGCCAAGCCGAAAAGCAGCTCGAGGTGCGCACCTATGTCAATCGCCTCGCCCACACCATCGAGGAGCGTGAGGCAATCGAAAGGCGCCTCCGCGACGCAAACCAATTCACCTCCGAGATCATCTCGGGAGCGGGCGAAGGCATCGTCGTCTTCGACCGGTCCTTCCGCTACGTGGTCTGGAACCGCTTCATGGAGGAACTGACGGGAATGCCGGCCAAGCACGTGCTCGGCGCCAACGCCCTTCAGCTCTTCCCTCATTTTCGCGAACAGGGGATCGCGGCCCTCCTGGATCGGGCTCTCGGCGGCGAGACCGTCAACTCGACGAATTATCCGTATCAGATCCCCCAAACCGGCCGGATGGGATGGGTCAGCGGCACCTACGGCCCCCATCGCGATGCCAGCGGGAACATCACGGGGGTAATCGGGGTCATCCGCGACGTTAGCGAAAGCAAGCGGTCGGAGGAAGCACTGCGCGCGGCCGAGGAAAAGTTCCGCGGCCTAGTCGAGCAGTCGCTCGTCGGCATCTACGTCATCCAGGACGGCCGATACCAGTACGTCAACCCCAAGCTTGCCGAGATCTTCGGCTATGCACCCGAAGAGATGCTCGCCCTTAACTCCGTCATGGACCTCGTCGCCGAGGAGGACCGCGGGATCGTGGAGGACAACATCCGACGGCGCATCGAAGGCGAGATCGAAACCGTACGCTACTGCTTCCGCGCGCTCCGCAAGGACGGGCAACAAATCGAGCTCGAGGTTCATGGAGCGGGCACTGAGTTCCAAGGACGACCGGCGGTCATCGGCACTCTTCTCGACATTACGGATCGAAAGCGGGCGGAGGCGCAGATCGTCTACCATGCGTACCACGATCCCTTGACCGAGCTGCCCAACCGGATGCTGTTCATGGAGCGACTCCGCCTGCAGCTGGCGCAGGCACGTCGGCAGAATCGGAAGCTCTCGATCGTTTACCTCGATCTCGACCACTTCAAGTTCGTCAACGACACGCTCGGCCACAGCGTGGGAGACGAGTTCCTTCAGACAGTCGCGACGCGCTTGAAGGGCCTCGTCCGCGAGATCGATACCGTCGCGCGCGTCGGTGGCGACGAGTTCGTCATCCTGATCGCCGATGTTGCCCGCGCCGAAGACATCAGCGTCATCGCTCAGAAGCTCCTCGCTTCCGTCGGGCGACCGCTACAGGTCGAAGGGCGGGCGCTGCAAATCACGGCGAGTATCGGGGTCGCGTCCTATCCTGCCGACGGCGAGGACGCCGAGACCCTGCTCCGCAATGCCGACACCGCCATGTATCGCGCCAAGGAACTCGGCCGAAACAACTTCCAGCTCTGCACGCCGGAGCTGACCTCGAGAGCCGTCGAGCGCCTGTCCGTCCAGAATGGCTTGCGGCTGGCTCTCGATCGCCACGAGCTCGTCCTGCACTATCAGCCCGTCGTCAGCCTGACTTCCGGAAGAATCGTCGGGCTCGAGGCCCTGGTTCGCTGGCAGCACGCCGAGAAGGGCTTGATCATGCCGGGAGCATTCATCTCGGTGGCGGAGGAGACCGGCCTGATCCTGCCCCTCGGCGAATGGGTCCTTCACACCGCCTCCCGGCAGTTGAAGCACTGGCAACAGAATGGGTTGCCCTCTCTCCGAATGGCGGTCAACGTTTCGGCTCGGCAGTTCCGCGAGCGCGGACTCGTCAACACGATCGAGAAGGCCCTGAACGAGGCCGATCTGAAGCCCCAGCACCTGGAAATCGAGATCACCGAGAGCATTGCGATGGAGAGCGCCGAAGTGGTTGTTGCAAACCTCGAGGCGCTGCGTAGCATGTCGATTGGCATCTCGATCGACGACTTCGGCACCGGCTACTCCTCGCTGACTTACCTCAAGCGGTATCCCATCAATTCCCTAAAGATCGACCGATCATTCGTCAGCGACGTCGCAACGAACCCCGCCGACGCCGGTATCGTGCGCGCCGTCGTCGAGATGGCACACGGCATGAAGCTGAACGTGATCGCCGAGGGCGTGGAAACCAAGGACCAGTTCGCCCACCTGCAGAAGTACGGGTGCGACGAGATGCAGGGCTACTGGTTCAGCAAGCCACTGCCGGTCGAAGCCGTCGACAAGCTCCTGGCCGAGGAGCTGAGGCTCTGGACGCCGCAGGCGTAATCACGGCGCCTTCTCCATAAGGGGACTCCCTAGAGCGCGATCGGCGGCAGCCTTAGACCCTCGCGCCGCGGCCCCAACCGCCTCATCCCCTCCTCGACAGGGCCGGCTCCGCGAGCGTGCCGCTCCGCTTGCGCCATCCGCCCCCCCTCACCGCGAATCAGCTTCAACAGTCGCCGCCAGATCCAGTCCATCACGCCCTCCCCCGCAACTGCTCCCTCAGCTCCCTGAGAGCGTTCCGATCCATTTTCCTCCGCCGAATCGACTCGCGGAGCAGAGTGACGGCGGCACCAGCTTCTGGTTTCATCTGTTCTGCCTCGATAGTCGGTAGCGCCGCGAGAATCTCGAGTTCCGCCTCCTCATGCTGCCCCATAGCGATCAGGGTTTCCGCTAGGACGACCCGTGTGTAAGCCAGCTTCCCGAACACGCCTTCACTTGCATAGATCTCTATCGCCTCTCTATAGTGCGTTGCGGCGTCTCTCAGGCGACCCTGATCGCGAAACGCCTCAGCGATTACCCCTCTTACGTGAGCCAAGACCACGGGATAGTTCAGCCGTCGTAAAGTCTCGTCGGCTTCTCGGAGTAGAACCTCTGCTGCTGGATAACTTCCTTCTGAGACACGAATCTCAGCAAGCGTCACTAAGACGAATGCCCTGAGGGGATGATCCAGCCGCTTAGTTTTTTCACGAAGAGCTTCCAGATGGCTTGCTGCCTCTGAAATCCGCCGGACTTCCTTGAGAGCGAAGGCATTGACGAACTCGCACTTCATTGCCACTCGCGTCAAGCCATGGCGCAAACATTGGGCCGCGAGCACTCTTGCCCGTGCGAGTACACATTCGTAGGATCTTCTTTCCACCTGAAGCGTCAACTCGGAGTACGCAAGATTCGCAAGCGCCGCTTCGTCTTGAATCGCAAGAAAATGCTGCTTGCTAGTCGCGAACCACTCGGCTGCCTCGCGACACCTGCCTAGCACGCGACTCGCACCACCAATTGCACGGGCTGCCTCCCCAAGAAAGTAGGCCGCCTCCGAGAGCGGGTCCTCCCACTTCCTTGTCTGGTATTCCAGCAACCGGTAGACAGCGAGTGCTCTTTCACGGGCCAAGGAGGGTGACAAGTCGATGCACTGTCGGAGATAGGCTAGGAGCCCAAACGCGCCCTCCGGACCGGCGTCAAGCAGGTCCTCTTTCCCGGCGTTTGCACCCGATTCCTCCAGCCGCAGCAATAGGCACTCACGTGAGACGGAGGGAAGAGCGAACGCTATCTCGTAT
>DATKAE010000106.1:0-12158 GCA_035498405.1 Thermoanaerobaculia bacterium
CCAGCGCAAGCTCTACCCCAACGTGGACTTCTACTCCGGGTTGATCTACCAGGCCATCGGCATCCCGACGGCCGCCTTCACGGTGCTCTTCGCCATTCCGCGCACCTCCGGATGGATCGCGCAGTGGGGAGAGCTGCTCGGGGACTCCGAGCAGAAGATCGCACGGCCCCGCCAGGTCTACCTCGGCCCCGCCGAACGCTCCTTCGTCCCCATGGAGAAACGCTAGCTCGCGAGCGCCCGCGGCCGACAGGCTCGGCGACGACGCCTGGCTCCCCTTTTCGGCGGCCTGCTAGAGAAGCTGGCGTACGCGCGCGTCTTGGAGGCCGTCGGCTCCGGAAGGAAGCGGCGTCAGGGAACCTCCCTCGAGAAACATGGCCTTCCTCGCGACACCAAGAAGCGAGCGGATGTCTTGGCCGGTCAGGAGGACGGCGGCGCCCGACTCGGCCGCTCCCCGGATCCAGTCGAGGACGCGGCCCTTCATCGCATCGTCGAGCCCCTGAAGAGGGTCGTCGAGCAACCAGGCGCGCGGGCATGACATACCGAGCCGCGCCAACGCGAGCTGCTGCTGGAGACCCCCGCTCAAGTGTACGGGCAGCGCGCCGCGTCGCTCGGCCAGGCCCGGGAAGAGGCCGACGAGCTCGACGGCGCGGCGACGCCATCCGGGTCGGGCTTCGGCGCGAAAGGCGCCGACTCGCAGATGCTCGCCGACCGTCATGTCCCTCCAGAGCCGGCGCCGGTCGGAGAGCAGAATCATCCCGCGCCGGGCGCGGGCCTCCGCCGGCAAGTCCTGCACGGGCTCGCCGTTGAGAAGGATGGCGCCGCCTCCGGTCTCGAGCAGGCCCTGCAAGGTTTCGAGCAGCGCGGACTTGCCCGAGCCGTTAGCGCCCAGGACGGTCAGGACCTCCCCGGACTCGACCGAGAAGCTCACCCCCGAAAAGACGGTCACACCCGGATAGCCGCCTCTCAAATCGCGCGCCTCGAGGCGGGCCATCACGACCTCACGACCGCGGCCCGCGACGCGCCAATTCCCAGTCGGACGGCGACCCGAGGAAGCGGGTCTTTCCAGACTCGAGGACCAGGAGCTGGCTCGCCAATTCGAGCGCGGCCGGCCCATGCTCCACCCAGACGACCGCCGCGCCCCCGCGGCGGGCCCGTTCGATCAGGCCGGAAACCCGCCCCGCGGCCCTCGGGGTCAGCCCGGCCAGCGGCTCGTCCAGGAGCAAGACCGCCGGATTCGCCGCGAGCGCCCGCGCCGCCTCCAGGCGTTTCCCCTCTCCCACGCTCAGCTGGCCAGCCGGGCGGTCCTCGAGCGACTTCAGCTCGAGATCCTCCAGGAGCGCGTCCACGCCGCCGAGATTGCCGGCGCGCTCAGCCGCCATCGCGACGTTCTCGTGAACGGTCCACTCGCCAAACGGCCGAGGAGCCTGGAACGTCCGAGCCAGGCCGCGCCGGGCCCGCAAGGCTGCGCCACCGGGAGCCGGAGCCGCGCCGAAGAAGATCGCTCCCTTGGGGACGGGAATCCTTCCCGCAATCGCCAGGAGCAGCGAGGTCTTGCCGGCCCCATTGGGCCCGAAGACTCTCAGAATCTGCCCCGGCTCGACAACGAAGCTGACGTTCTCGAGCACGGTTGCTCGATTTCGGCGCACGGTCAGATTTCGGGCGGCCACGGCGATCGCGTTGCGGGCGACGGGACGGCGGGTGGAGGAGGCCGGGATCCTCGGGATCCGAGGGCGGAGCAGGCCCTCGGGCTTGAGCAGAAGCAAGCCGAGGAGAACGAGCCCATAACCCAGGCTGTGGGCCCGAGGAAGCGCGGGCCTCAGAACCAACTCCTCCAGAGGATAGAGAGCGAGGGTGCCGAGAATTCCGCCGAGCGGATGGAGGGCGCCACCGAGCATTCCCAACACGAGCGGAAGGACGGAGAAGCTCGGTGAGAAGACCACGGTTGTATCGACGCTTCCAATCAGTTGCGCGTAGAGAGCGCCCGCCAGAGCGGTCGCGGCCGCGCAGAAGGTCACGGGGCGCCACCGCTCCCCGACCGGGCCGATGCCCAAACTCAACGACGTTTCTGGCGCTTGCCGGATGGCGGCGGCCGCTCGGCCGCTCGGCCGGCTGACGAACCTCTCATAACCGAGACTCAGGGTCAGAGCCAGGGCGGCCAGCACCGACAGGAGCGCGGGTGTCGCCCCGTCGAGGCCCGGAGTCGTAGGCAGAAGGAACCCCTCCCTCCCGAAGGCCGGCGCGTTGCCCGCAAGGCCCTTGAGAAGGATGGCGTAAGCCAGAGTCGCCAGGCCGAAACTCGCCGGCGGAAGGCGAAGGGCGGGGATCAACACGATCGCGGCCAGGGCGCCGGCCGCCGCGCTGCCGGCGAGAGCCAGCCACGGAGACATCCGTCCCGCGGTGACGAGCCAGGCTTGTGTCAGGGCTCCGGCTCCGAAGAAGGCCGCTTGCCCGAAGGAGAACAGGCCGGTAGCGCGCATCCAGTTCCAGCTCGTCGCGAGAGCGGCGTAGAGAAATCCGAGCGCCACGACGTTGACTCCGTATCGGCCGAGCGAGGCGACCGCAACGGCGGCGGCCCCCAGCACGGCTGCCCAAGGAAGGAAGAAGTGCGTCAAGAGGCCGCGACGTCCTCGGCCTCGCCTCGTCTCACGCATCGGCCGAAAGAGTCCGTTCGCGCACGAGAAGCCAAAGGAGGATCGACCCGCTCGCTACGACCTCTCGCCACCCGCCGCCTGCGAGCGCCGTCGTCATCGACTCCACGACGCCAACCGCGATCCCCGCGGCGACCAAGAAAATCGCCCGTGTCCGGCCTCCCAAGAATGCGACGGCGAGGGCGACGAGAGTCCAGGCGGGCCCTTCCCCCGGGGAGAGAAAACGGGTCAGCAGCACCAGGCCCCCGGCGCTCCCCGCGATCGCCCCTCCGACGGCAAAGGCCACCCACTCCATCCGGGCCGGCGAGATGCCTAGGCTCGACGCGGCACCCCGGGACTGCGCGACCGCCCGGAGGCCCGACCCGGTCCAGGAGACGCGGAGCCACAGGTCGAGGCCCGCCACGGCCGCCGCCGCTGCCCCGGCGGCCACGAGCGAGGCCCGGCTCAAGACGACCGGTCCGAGACCGACCGTTTGCACCCAGTACCCGCCGGGAATCACGCGATAGGTGGCGGTGGCCGAGAGGAGAAGCAGGTTCTCGAGGATGAAGGCCACGCCGAGAGTCGCCGCCAGGCCGTCGACCTCCCCATCCGGCAGACGGCGGACGAGAGGTGGCAGGGCCACGCCCAGGAGGGCGCCGCCTGATGCGCTCAACGCGAGAGCCGCCGGCCACGGCCAGCCGATTCCGTGGCAGAGCACGTAGAGAATGTAACCGCCGACGAGAACGAACTCCCCGTGGGCGAGGTTGATCAGGCGGCCCGTCGAGACAACGAGCGAAAATCCGGCTCCAACGCCGGCGTAGATCAGGCCGAGCGCGATGCCAGACACGAGGGCCTGCAGCAGCACCGCGCTCACGACCGTCGCTCCGCGCTACGCTCGGGTCTGGCTTCGCCATCGCCGCGCGGCTCGGCCAAGGGGTCTCGACCGCGCGTCTGACCCTCGCTTCGCGCTTCGCTCCCGCGGCGCGAGGCCCCTCCGCTCGGTGACTTCGCGGAGACTCCTTGCGCCGCGCGCTGAAGGTCGGTCCAGGCTCTCAGGTGGCCGCGGTAGCTGTGACTTCTTTGTCTCGCAAGACGCGCCGCAGGAGCTTTCCTTGGAGCGTGCGCGGCAGCTCCGTGACGAACTCGACGATCCGCGGCAGCTTGTAGATTGCGATGTGTTCGCGGCAGCTGTCGATGATCTTCTGCTTGAGCTCGTCACTCGGAGCGTGGCCCGGTTTCAGGATGATGAAAGCCTTCACGTTCTGACCGCGGATGGGGTCGGGCACCCCGATCACGCCTGCGTCCAACACCGCCGGGTGCTTCAAGAGGGCATCCTCGATCTCCTCGGGACCGATGCGGTAGCCGGAGCTCTTGATCAGGTCCTCCTGGCGGGAGACGAAGCTCAAGTACCCGTCCTCATCGATCGTGCAGAAGTCGCCGACCAGAACCCACCCTTCGCGGATCAGGGATTTCTGTTTCTCGAGCAGGCCTCCGCCCTCCTCGAGCGGGCGCCAGTAGAGGGTTCCCGTGGGGCCGCGGGCGTAGAGCCTGCCCAGCTCGCCCGGCTTGGCGACCTTGTCTTCCTCCGTGATGACCTGAATCTCGTAGCCGGGGATCGCCGTGCCGATCGCTCCCGGCTTGACCTTCCTGGTGGCCACGCTGGAGACGAAGACGTACATCATCTCCGTCGTACCCAGGCCCTCGTAGATCTCCTGATTGAAGCGAGCCTTCCAGTCCAGATAGGTCCTGGCCGTGAGGGATTCGCCGCCGCCGGTCAGGACGCGCAGGCTCGACAGGTCGTACTTCTTCTCCGCCCCCTCCACCTGGAGCATCTTCCGGTACGCCGTGGGCAGAGCGCTCAGGATCGTCACCTTGTGGCTCTGGATCTGCTCGAAGAGGGCTTCGGGGGTGAACTTGGGGATCAGGGACGCCGCCGCGCCGAACCGGAACGGGATCGACGTCACGGTCGAGTAGCCGGCAGCCAGGGAGATCGGAGCGGGGCCGCAGATGATGTCATCGGGCCCGACCTGCCATCCGTACTTGCCGAAGGTGTCCGGGACGATCAGGGCCTCTTCCATGTAGTGAGCCGTCCCCTTCGGCATGCCGGTCGTTCCCGACGTGTAGAGAAGGACGGAGACCGCCGTGCGCGGCCGGCGAACCGGAGCCAGAGCCGGCGACTCGTTCTCGACGAGCTGCTCGTAGGAGAGGAGCCCCTGCGCCTTCAGCTCCTCCGGCTGCCCGCCGAAGACGATGACGTGCTTGACGGTCTTGAGGTTCTGCCTCGCCTTGAGAACGCCCTCCAGAAACGCCGCCGCCACGACCATCACCTTCGCTTCGGCGTTGTTGGCGATGTAGGCGATCTCGTTGGGCGAGAGCATGGGGGAGGTCGGGACCATCACGGCCCCGATCTTCAAGGCGCCGAAGTTGGTGAACAGGGCGGGCGGGACGTTGGGCGAACGCAGCATCACCCGGTCCGCCTCCTCGACGCCGAGCTTCTTGAGGGCATTGCCAACCTTGTTGGACGCCCCCAGAAGCTGCTTGTACGTGATGACCTTGTCGGCGATCAGGACGGCGCGGCGGTCGCCCATGCCCGCCGCCACCTGCTTGTCGAGAAGCTCCTCGGTGCTGTTTAGGGGATCCGGGTAGCTCTGGAACTCCTTGAGCTTGTAGATCCTCTGGGGCTGGAACTCCTTTGGGGGCAGGTAGTTCGCCGGGATGGTGCTCAACGGTCCTCCTCGTCCTCGGTGCCCGGCAGCTTGGCGAGCTCCTTGGCCAGATCGTCGAGGGCCTTCTCGCATCCGACGAGCCCTCCCCGGGCCTGGTCCTGCCGCGGGTAGGCGTCGGTCGGGTAGCGGTCCTTCGGGTCACCGTAAATGAGCAAAGCGGGGGTCGCGCGGCCGAAGTCGGCCTCGAGCCCGCCCTTCATGCCGAAGACGGCGCGCACCGTCGCGGGAGGGCCCGTCAGGGCCGCGTGGTAGAAACGAAATACGTCCTCGACGTTGGCCACGTCGATCGCCTCGATGTCGGCGCCCCGGCCCTTCAGCGCCTTGATCTTCTCTAAGGCTGCCGCGTTGTTGCACGGGTATTGCCCGCCCGGCTTGTCCTTGCTGGAATAGTAGAACTTGACCTTCATGGCTTCTCCTGTTCAAAAATCCATGGGGCAATTCACCTGGAATTCCGTCTCGAAGTAGGCCTCCCCCAGCCACTCGGCAATGTGGACGCGGTGCTCCTCCAGGAGGATGAGATCCGCCCCGAACTCCAGGCAGACGATGCACCGCACCTCGCCGTCGAAGAAACGGATGGCGTACCGGCCGGCTTCGACCGGGGGCGCGTCGATGATCTTGATTCCCTCGAAGCCGAAGCCGATCCGATGCATCACCTCGTGAAGCTCATGGGTGACACCCTCAATCGCGAGGGACGACGCCCCGGACCAGAGCGGTCCATAACGCCGCTCGAACTCCTCACGGAGATTGGCCACGCCTATCCCTTGCCGGCTTCTTTCTTCTTGATCGGGGGCTTCGGACACGCGTCGTCGAAGCCGCCAATCGGAACCATCACGGTGAAGGGCCACGCCCGCGCCTTGCAGTAGCCCACGTACGCACGCAGGATGTTTGGATCCAGCGCCGCCTCGAAATAATCGCAGCACTTGTAACTCGACGATTCCTTTGCTTTCGCGGTCTCAGCCATATCTGGTTCTCCTGTCAGACCTTGTGCAGGTCCGCGATGAACTTGGCCCGGCTGCCCACCAGGTCTTCCTTCTTGAGACGACTGCCGCTCAGCGGCTTGCCCCGGAGGCTCTTCGTGACCTGCTTTTGCTGCCCGGTAAAGGGATCGGGCCGCGACTGCGGGGCCGGGCGGATCTTGCCTTCGCCGGTGATCCCGGCGCCGTTTTTGTCCTCGGCGTAGCCGGGCAGCAGGTCGGCCTTCCCGGAGCTGACCGTGGGCCCGCTCACCTGCTGGCCTTTGACAAACGTTACGGCATAGAGAGTGTCGCAGCCGGCACACTTCGTGTTGCCGCTGAAGTTCCAGAACGGATAAGGATCGAGGAAGTTCTTTGTGGAGCACTTGGTGCACGTGAGCACCAGCCCTTGTTTAATCATTTCAGATCACCTCCGCCTCTTCCATCTTGGCCAGTTTTTCCTTCGTCCACCCGAGGAGCCGGCCGTAGACCCTCTCGTTGTCGGCGCCGACGGGCTTCAGCGCCCACTTGATGCGCGGCGGCGTTTCGGACATCTTGAAGGCTGGGCCCTGATGGTGGAGGTCGCCGTAGGTAGGGTCGTCGATCCACTGGACCGCGCCGCGCAGCTTCCAGTGCGGATGTTCGGAGACTTCCTTGGCGTTCCAAACCGGCTGGTTGTTGATGCCGGCCTTATCCAGGAGCTTGGCCACGTCTTCCTTGGTCTTGTCCTTTGCCCACACCTCGAGGGCGTCGTAGATGGGTCCCTGGTTCTCCGCTTTGACGCGCTCGTCGTGCTTGGCGTACGTCGTGGCGAGGTCTTTCTTTCCGATGACATCGCACAGCTTCTTGAAGTCTTCGTCGGTATGGGCGCTGACGAGGATGTAGCCGACCTCGGCCTCCTGCGGGTTCTTGGAGTCAGGGTAGGAGGACTTGCCGCACTGGATGATCCCGTGGACGCAGAGCTCCGTGTCCCAGTTGCCCCAGCGTTCCCGCCGGATTCCGTAACGCCCGTAGAGCGGCAGGGCGGACTCGAGCATCCGGGTGACGCCATGGACCTGCGAGTACTCGATGAAGGTCCCCTCTCCGGAGACGGTGTCCCTCCAGTAGAGAGCGGCGAGGATCGTGGTGGCGGCCATCATGCCGCCCCAGTAGTCGGCCAGCCAGATCGTGTGTTTGGCGGGTGTGCCGCCCCGGTCGGCGGCTTCTCCGGTGATCCCGAAGGCGCCGCCCATGGCCTGGCCCAGGATGTCGTAGGAAGCACGGACGCGTCCGGGCCCCCATCCGCCGAACCCGCCGAGCCACTGGTAGACGAGGCGCGGGTTGACCTTGGACATGTGCTGATACCCGATCCCCCACCGGTCGAAGGTCCCCGGCCGGTAGTTCTGGACCATCACATCCGACTTGGCCGCAAGCTCCAACATGGCCTGCCGAGCCTCGGGCCGATGGAAGTCGAGGCTGACGAACTCCTCGTTGGGGTTCGCCCCGAAGAAGCCCAGGCCCGTGCCCGCCTCCGGAACCCAGCGGGAGAGCGGGTAGAGAAGGGGCTCGTTGAACGGCGTCGTGTGACGCATCGGCTCGCCGCGTCGCGGCGCCTCGATCTTGATGACCTCGGCTCCCAGCTCGGCCAGATAGCTCGCGCAGGAAGGGCCGAGGATGTACTGCGTGCAGGACAAGACGCGATAGCCCTTCAGCACCTCCGGCTTTCCGGCAGCCGTCTTGTGGTCGAAGAGCTGCTGACAATAGGTTTCGAAATCGGGTGCAGTTGCCATCTGTTTTTCCTCCTGGACCTAGACCACGCCGCGCTTCTTGAGCCCGGCAACGTCGCCCGGCCCAAGTCCCAGCAGCTTCAGGTAGATCTCTTCGTTGTCGTATCCGAGCGGCCGGCCGATCCATTTCAGGCGGCCCGGAGCCTTGTGCGCCAGGAAGGGCGTCGTGCCGTAAAGAACCTTCCCATAGAGCCGGTCCTCGAACTGGTCGACGTGCCCGCGGTACTTGAAGTGCGGATCCTCGGCGACCTCGTCGATGTAGTTCACACCGCCCGACGCGACCTGCTGGGCGAGCAGCTCTCGCATTGCGTCCGCCCGGGAAAAGTCCTTCTGCCAGTCGGCCAGAACCGTGTAGGTCTTCACTTGCTTCAGGTGCGGCAGCCGCGCCACGACCATACGCAGGCTCTTGTCGTCCAGGATCTCGTCCTCCAGATCGGCGCGCGTCTGGCCCACCGTCCGCCAGATGCGGTACCAGAGTCGGTCGTGTCCGCCTCCCACCATGAAGTACCCGTCCTTACAGGGGTTGACGGCGTAGATATTGATGGCCAGGTCCCAATTGCCGTAGCGGGGCCGGATGCTCCCGTCGAACCCGTACCACGCCCAGTTGTAGTCCAGGATCCGGATGACGCCTTCGGCCGCCGTGCCCTCGACGAACTGGCCCTTGCCCGAGACCTTGTCACGATAGATGAGCGCGGCCAGGATTCCCATCGCGGTCGCGGTGCCGCCGACATGGTCCGCCATCCACATGGCCGAGCGGGTGGGCCGTCCGCCGAACTCCTTCGGCAGGCCCGTGCCGTGCACGAACCCGCAGGCTGCCTGTGCGGTCGGGTCGAGGTTGCCCGGCTTGTCCTTGGAAGGTCCCCACTGGCCCTTCTGCCCCACCCAGGCGTAGACGAGCCGCGGGTTGATCTCCTTCAACTGCCGGTAACCGATTCCCCATTCATCGAACTGCCCCGGCGGGTAGTTCTCGATCAAGACGTCGAAGTGGACGACGAGCTTCTTCAAGAGCTCGCGGCCCTCCGGTTTCTCGAGATCGAGCGTGATCGACTGCTTGTTCCTCATCTCGTGGAGGAAGTGCAAGCCGATCGGCTCGCCGGTCTCGGCGTCCTTGAACATGTACTCCTTGCGGCCGAATGGCGTCTGCCAGCGCAGCGGATCGCCCGCCGGCGGCTCGCACTTGATCGTGTCGGCGCCCAGCTCCGAGAGCATCGAGGAGCACCAGTTGCCGATGATCATCCCCTTGCTGACGTCGAGGACTCGGACCCTGGTCAGGCACTCGGGTTTCTTGAAGTTCTCGCTCTGGCGCAACTGCGCTTCGAGCGAAAGGGGATACTCCTTGGCCTGATCCGTCATACCCGCGTAGACCTCGTCCGGCGTGGGGATCGGGACCGCCGGCCAACTCAAGACCTTGTGCTTCGGAAATGGTTCGCTAGCCATTCGCACCTCCTGTTGGTTACAAGACAGTCGATTCCCCGCGGGGAGGGCGCGGCCTCCGGAAGGGGACTCGGATCAGAACTGAGGACACAGAACAGATTGCAGGATATGGGGCGTCGCGAGAGGCTTCAGGGCTCCGCCCACGGGGCGTGGTCAAGAGATCCGAGCCCCGTGGGCTCCCCCTGTCGCCGAGCCTCTCGTTCTCGTCGCAACGGGTAACCCGTCCCCGAAAGCGATCGACCTCATGCCGAGACGCCGACCGAACCGACGGCTCCAGCCTCCGGAACGAGCCTGTCCGCATGCCCGCGCCCGGAAGTGAGTGTCTCATCACGGCCTTTCCTCGGCTACACGCGTTCCGCTATGACGGCATCGTCGGGGCCACGCGCCGATGCTCTCCCGGGGCCACCGGCCGCCTCGCGAGCACCTCGCACACAAGGGCGACGATCGCGAGAATCCCGGCGGTGTAGAAGGCCGCGTCGTAGTTCTGGTATTTGTCGAACAATTTGCCGCCGATCCGGGGGCCGATGATGCCCGCGACACCCCACGACGTAAACAGCAGGCCGTAATTGATGCCGGCGTTCTTCGTCCCCCAGAAATCCGACGTGCACGATGCATTCACCGACAGCTGCGTGCCATAGCACCAGTAGACGACGAAAACCATCAGATACAGGAGAATCGGGACAGAGAAGATGCCGCCGGTGTGCGGCAGAATGAACATGGACACTGCCGAGATGCCGATCATCAACCGCAGGACGTTCAAGCGCCCGAGTGCGTCGGACATCCAGCCCGAGAAGATCCGACCGGAAGCGTTGCCCACGGCGCCGACGATCAGACTGAGGCTTGCGAGCGCCGCGCCCGCGATGCCGACGGACTTCGCGAAGGGAACGAGCTGGCTGATGACCATGAGGCCTGCCGAGGTGCCCAGCGCGTAGGCGATCCACATGAAATAGGCCGTCGGCGTGCGCCACATCTCTCCGGGAGTGAATTCGTAGGTCGTCGCCGCCGCCTTGGCCGCCGGAGCCGGCGCCCAGCCCGCAGGGCGATACCCGGCCGGAGGGTTCTTGAGCAGGAAGGCTCCGATGAAGGTCATGACGAAGAAGATGATGCCGAGGATCGCGAAGGTGGAGCGCCACCCATACGTCGGGATGAGCCAGAGGTTGGCCAGGGGTCCGAAAATGGCCGAGCCGCCGCCATAGCCAGCCACGGCCAGTCCGACGGCCAGACCGCGCTTGTCGGGGAACCATTTTGCCATGACCGGAATGGGTGTCGCGTAACCGAAGCCGTTACCGATGCCAACCACGACGCCGAAGCAGGCGATCAGGTATCCCAGGCTGGTCGTCTTGGCCGAGAGCAGAAAGCCAACGGTCAAGAGGATGCAGCCTGTCAGGGAAATGAAGAAGGGACCCATCTTGTCCTGCAACCGGCCCGCGAGGATGAAGGAGATGGCGAACACGACGACCGCCCAGGTGAACACCTGGGATGTGTCGGCCCGCTTCCAGCCGAACTCCTTTTCCAACGGCGCGACGAAGACGCTCCACGCGTAGAGTGACCCCAGCGCAAGATTCATCAACATTCCGCCCACCACGCGCCACCACCGACTGAGGCCCACTTCCCCGACCGCAGCACCTCCCGGGGTTGTTCCGGTACTTGCCATAGCCTCCTCCTTCCGGTCAGTGACCTTTTCTAAACCCTCCCTAAATCCTCTCCCGTGTTGGTTCGTGATTTCGAAATGGCACAGCTTCAATGGCGGGCGACCTGCGTCCGGATCCTGAACTCGCCGGGCCTACGACGCTACTTCGGCGCACAGATCCTTTCTGCGGACAATATGTCCGAGGCAGGTCCCTGATCAAGTGATGCAAAAGCATCATTGAATCTCGACCATCCGGCCAAGGAGTTCTGTTCAGTATTTGGCCAACACCGTGCTTCGGGCGGCCTCCAACCGTCCCCGAGATGCGGTCGGAAAGCGGCTTACGCGGATGGGTTTGACCTGCGAGGGGCGGCCGGAACGACAGTCGCTGGCCGCTGCTGCCGACAACTCCGGGAGAGTCCCTCCTCTCCTCCGCTCGATGCGCGGCAGCTCGCCGCTCATCGAGCGGGCCTCCCTGAGACAGCGCGCGCGCTTGGCTCGCAGGAGAAGACGATCGAGAGCGGCCGCTCCGAGCCGGCAGTACGCGAGCGAGGATCTGGCCAGAGCTCGAGAGAAGACTGAGAATGTCGACGCCCAGTCGGCGCAAGCCGCCGCCGCCTCGCCTCGGCCGGCGGGATCCGAAATAACCTTGACACGGTGCAAGGCTTTCGGAAAGACTCCTGCGACGTCGCCGCGACGATGAATGCCAACGAACCGTTCGGGGCGCCGAAACGACCCCGATGGCCGTGGTGCCCAGAGGGGCCGGAAGGCGGTTCCTTAGATGCCTGACCCCAAGGTCCCCTCCGCTCCGGTCGGGCGCAACGCCTTTCCCGCATCCTTCGCTCCGCGCGCTCCGCTCTCGTGTTCCGCGCTTGACTCATCGAACGAGGGAGGAGGCTTAAGCTTCAAGAAGCCTGTCGTGCAATACCGAAGAGAGACTGGGATTTACTGGCTCCCGACCCCGAGAACCGGTTCGCCGAATCGAATGAGTCTCGGTGATCGGAAACCCCTTCGGGGCGCCGAGG
>DATKAE010000107.1:0-9808 GCA_035498405.1 Thermoanaerobaculia bacterium
ATTCGGGAGGCCCTGACGGCCAGGTCAGACTCGGTTTCTTGGAGGTCGCGCGAGCTGCCGAGGCTCTTCTCGTCCCGATGGCCTGGCATGCACGCCCCGTACTCGTGATTCGATCGGCACCCCGTCGCTACTGCCTCCCGGTCCCGTTTTCGCGCATCATGGCGTGCCACGGTCAGCCGATCGACGGGGTCCACGCCACGCGCGAGGAATGTCGAGATGCGCTCGAAGTGCTCGAGCGGCGGATGAGCCCGGCGACCTCTGAGGCCAAACGATGAAAGGCTCCTCAGTGAGTGAGCCGCGCGTCAGCTGATGTGCGAACCCTCCCGATCAGGCCCGGTGGCGCCCTTCCGAGGAGGAGCCGGAGCGCCATGGGAAGATCGGGAGTCCTCGGAGAAGTCGAGCTCTTCTTACCCATTGGAGGAAATGGTGCGCTCGCCGCGATTCGAACGCGGGGCCTTTAGGTCCGGAGGTCGCTTGCGGCGCCGGTGTGAGCCGGTAAGATCCAAGGGAGCCGAGATCTTACCGGGTTCCGCCTTCTGAGATTCGCTGGGTTTGGAATGTTTGGCGGAGGTTGTCGGCAAGTTCCCGGTAACTCTCTCCACTTTCAGGCTCGGCTTGCCTCTCGGGTCATCCATCCTCAGGCTGGAAACTTTCTGATGAGAATCTGACCCTCTGTCTCGTCACGCAACTTACGCAGGCTGTTGGCGTGTGAGACAGTGGAGCGTGCCGAGTCCCCAGACCAGATCCGTCGCGTGGACGCCGACGACGGGCCGGTCCCGGAACAGCTCCCCCAGAATCCCGAGCGCGATGCGGTCCCTTGGATCGTTGAAAGTGGGCACGAGCACCGCGGCGTCGGCGATCGCGAAGTTTGCGTACGACGCCGGGAGCCGGCGCGCGTCGAAAACGACGGGATTGGGCATGGGAATCGCGACGACCTCGACGCGGGTTCCATCTTCGAGCCTCATCCCTTCGAGCCGTTCCCGATTCTCTTCGAGCAAGGAGTAGTTCTCGTCCCCCGGGTCCTCCTGCCGGCAGAGGACGACCGTGCGGGGTCCGACGAAACGGCAGAGATCGTCGACGTGGCCGTGCGTGTCGTCGCCCACGATCCCGCGCCCGAGCCAGATCACGTTTCGCACGCCGAGGAAGTCCCGGAAGATCTCTTCGTAGTCCCGTCGCGTCAGGCCGGGATTGCGTACCTGGACGCGCGGATCGAGCAGACACTCTTCCGTCGCCAGGAGCGATCCGCGCCCATTGACGTCGATCGCTCCGCCTTCGAGCACGACTTGCCGGCCGCGCTTTTCGGCGACGAAGACGGGCAATGCGAGCTCCCTCGCGATCCGATCGGGAACGCGGTCGTCGCGGCGGAAGTCGCCATAGCGCGCCCAGGCGTTGAATCGGAACCGGCTGATCGCGACCTTCGCGGGCGGTTCGTCGCGGCGAACGAAGGCCGGTCCCGAGTCGCGAGTCCATCCGCGGTCCGTCGGGATCCGAAAGAACTCGACCCGCGAAAGATCCACGCCCGCCCGTGCGAGGACTCGCCGCCCGCGCTCCTGGTGAGCGCGAGATTGAACGAGGATCCGGACGATCTCGCCGCGCGAGAGCCACCGCACGATCTCCGCGTATGCCCACGGGATGGGGCCGAAACGGCCGGGCCAGTCGGTCGTGTTGTGGGGCCAACCTATCCAGGTCGCTTCGTGAGGCTCCCATTCGGCCGGCATCCGGAACCCGAGCGCGGCGGGAGTCTTCTTCCTTCGAGGACTCATCGGCTTCGTTCGCGGGGCCTCAGCGGGAGGCGTCGGGCGGCGCCGGGTCGAGAAACCGGCGCGTCAACCCTCCGTACGCGTCGATCCGGCGATCGCGCAGAAAAGGCCAGTTGCGCCGCACGTCTTCGATGCGGGCGGGATCGATTTCCGTAACGAGGATCTGCTCCTCCCCCGTCGAGCCGCGGGCGAGGAGCACCCCCTGTGGGTCCGCGACGAAGGAATTCCCCCAGAACTCGATGCCGGCCGCTTCCCCCTCCGGCTTCTCGTAGCCGACCCGATTGACAGCCGCCACGTAGAGACCGTTGGCGATGGCATGGCCACGCTGGACGGTCATCCAGGCGTCGAGCTGCGCCGCGCCGTGCGTCTCTTTTTCGAATGGATGCCAGCCGATCGCGGTCGGATAGAAGAGCACCGCCGCTCCTTGCAGCGCCGCCAGGCGCGCGGCCTCCGGGTACCACTGGTCCCAGCAGATGAGGATGGCGACGCGTCCGCGCCGCACGTCGAAGACGGGAAACCCGAGGTCGCCCGGCGCGAAATAGAACTTCTCGTAATAGGCCGGATCGTCCGGTATGTGCATCTTTCGGTACAGCCCGGCAATGCGGCCCTGGGCGTCGATAATCGCCGCGCTGTTGTGGTAGACGCCCGCCGCGCGGCGTTCGAAAACGGGAGCGACGATGGCGACGCCGGATCGTCGCGCCGCTTCGCCCAGACGTTCGGTGGTCGGGCCCGGCACCGATTCGGCCAGGTTGAAGATCGCCGGGTCTTCCTTTTGGCAGAAGTATCGCGAGCGAAAGAGCTCCGGAAGGCAGACGATGTCCGCTCCGGAACGCGCGGCCTCCTCGACTTTCGAAACCGCCCGCGCCAGGTTCTCGGCGGGATCGGCGGCACACGCCATCTGAACGAGGCCAATCCGGAATCTCTCTTCTGGCCGGCCCGGCGCACGTTCGCTCATCTGGGCTTGGAGCGGGACCGCAGCCAATGGGCGACGCTCCGAGCCGCCGCGATCCACGCCAGAAACGACGTCTTCGAGATCACCATTCCGAAGCGTATCTCCCGAACCGAAATGGGGTAGACGTCGGACGCCATCGTTGACTGCGCTCCTCCAACCTTCCGAGGAGCTGCGCTCGAACGGGGCGCATCGGCGTTCCTCCTTCGAGGCGGATCATAGCGTCGAAGCCGGAGCGGCCGGGCGACCCGCACAACGCCCCACGGCGGCCGATTGATCCGGAGATCCTATCGCTGACGCCTCCCGCGGACCGGGGACCGATAGAATCCGTCAGGCTCTCATGCCGCTTTCCCCCGGCACCCGTCTGGGCCCGTACGAGATCCTGTCGCCGATCGGCGCGGGAGGGATGGGTGAGGTGTACCGCGCCCGGGACACGCGTCTCGGGCGCGAGGTGGCGATCAAGGTGCTGCCGGCGGCGCTGGCCTCGGATCCCGAGCGCCTGAAGCGGTTCGAGCGCGAGGCACGGTCGGCCTCCTCGCTCAATCATCCCAACATCGTGACGATCTACGACATCGGTTCAGCGGATTCGGTGTCCTACATCGCGATGGAGCTGGTGCAGGGAGAGCCGCTTCGCGTGGCGCTCACCGAGGGAGGGCTGCCGACAAAGCGTCTTCTAGAGATCGGTACGCAGATCGCGGAAGGACTGGCCAAGGCGCACACGGCGGGGATCGTTCATCGGGACTTGAAGCCCGAGAACGTCATGCTGACCGAGGACGGCCACGTGAAGATCCTGGACTTCGGCCTGGCGAAGCTGACGCAACCGGAGGGCAGCGGAGCAACCGCGACGATGGCACCGACGGCTTCGGGAGCGACCGAGGAAGGAATCATTCTGGGTACCGTCGGCTACATGTCGCCCGAGCAGGCGATGGGGGGGGCGATCGATTCCCGGTCGGACCAGTTCTCGTTCGGGTCGATGCTGTACGAGATGGCGACCGGGCGGCGTGCGTTCGTCCGTGGTTCAGCTCCGGAAACACTGACGGCGATCATCCGGGAGGAGCCGCAGCCAATCGCGGCGATCGACCCCGGGGTTCCAATCCAGTTGCGGTGGATCGTCGAACGGTGTCTGGCCAAGGTGCCCAGGAACCGATACACATCGACCGAGGACCTGGCGCGCGATCTGGCGACCCTTCGCGATCGCCTTTCCGAAACGACGAGCGCGGTCGGATTTGTAGCGCCAGCCCCGCCGAGGCGACGGCGCTGGTGGATTCCGTCGGCGATCGCCGCGGCGATCCTCTTCGCCTTTTGGATCGCCGGATGGCGACTGCGCCAATCAGACTACTTCTGGAAGAATCCGCTTGCCGGAGCGCGCTTTAGCCGGCTGACGGACTGGGAAGGCTCGGAACTGGATGCCTCGATCTCCCCCGATGGCAAGTTCGTGGCATTTCTTTCGGATCGCGACGGCCCCTTCGACGCCTGGGTGACTCAGGTGGGAAGCGGGGAGTTTCGCAATCTCTCGGGGGGTCAGTATCCGGATCTCCTCAATGTATTCCACCGCAACATCGGGTTCTCCGACGATGGGGCTCACGTCTGGCTCCGAGTTAGCGGGAAAAGCGCGAGAGAGCACAGCCTGTGGCTCGTGCCCACGATGGGCGGGGCGGTGCGCCCCTTCCTCCCAAGCGCCGTTCAGGTGGTGTGGTCGCCGGACCGGAGCCAGATCCTCTACCACGCGCCCGACCCCGGAGACCCCATCTTCATCGCCGACCGAAATGGCAGCAATCCCAGGCAGATCTTCAGGAGCAATCCCGGGATCCACAATCACTTTCCGACCTGGTCTCCCGACGGCCGCTTCGTCTACTTCGTGAGGGGTGTGCCCGAACCGAACGACTGGGACATCTGGCGGCTTCCTTCGGCGGGCAGCGTTGCGGAGCGCCTGACTCATCATCATTCGCGAGCGGGCTACCCGACCCTGCTCGACAGACGAACGCTGGTCTACGTGGCCGCACGAGAAGACGGCTCGGGGTCCGCGCTTTACGGCATGGACGTCGAGCGGCGGATTCCGCACCAGCTCGCCTTCGGTATCGAAGAATACCGATCCGTGGCTTCGAGCGCCGACGGTCTGCGACTCGTTGCGACTGTGGCGAATCCTGTGCATAACCTCTGGACGGCCCCGATCTCGGATCAGGTCGTCGACGACGCCGGTGTCACCCGCTTCAGCCTGCCGACCGTGAGGGCGGCCGCTCCACGCTATGGGCCCGACTACTTGCTCTATCTCTCCTCGAAGGGTGGAGCGGATGGACTGTGGAAGTACAAAGATGGCTCCGAGGCAGAACTGTGGAAGGGAAGCGAGGGTGCTGTGACCGGCGCTCCGGCTATCTCTCCCGACGGAGAGCAAATTGCCTTTACGGTTCACGGCGAGAAACAGGGATACCTCTATCTGATGGCGGCGGACGGCACCGGCGCGCATCGCCTGGCCGAATCCCTCGACGTGAATGATCCGCCATCGTGGTCTCCAGACGGGAAATGGATCGCCGTTGTCGCCAACGACGAGATGAAGGCGAACCCGCTATTCAAGGTGCCGGTTGACGGTGGACCGCCAATCCGGCTGGTTGAGGGTGTCATTCATCACCCGGTCTGGTCGCCCGACGGGCGCTTCATTCTTTACTCCGAAGCCTTGGGTTCAGCGGTGCACCGTGTCCGAGGCGTAACGCCGGACAAGCGACCCATTCCGCTGCCTGAAATCTGGATTCGGTACGCGGGCAATCGATACCGCTTCCTCCCGGACGGAAAGGCCGTCATCGTCATGCAGGGTGACGGATGGCGGCGGCAGAACTTTTGGACGCTGAACCTCACGACTGGGCAAATGCGGCAGTTGACGAACCTGCGTCCTGGATTCGACATGAGAAGCTTCGACATCTCGCCTGACGGCAAACAGATCCTCTTCGACCGCTACCGCGAAAACTCCGACGTCGTCCTCATCGATCTGCCGCCGCGCTGAAGATTAGGATGCGGCAAGTTCGTGGCGCTTCCGCCAGGGCTCGGCTCGAGGGACTCCCTGACCCCCGTCTCGAGAACTCTCTGCACTGACCCGAGGCTCCAAGCCATGAACTCGGACATTGGGGATTCATGGACCGGGGACGTTCGAGCTAACTGCTTAGGAAGGGCCCACGGCGCATCCCGGTCGTTCGCCAAAACTCTGTCCGCACTTGGAACCAGCAGCACTGCTCATTCGACCGCTTGCAAGGCGCGAGCGGTTTCTCGAGTCCGACCAGGCCACCCGCGCGCGCCTCGACCACCTCGTTGCCACACTCGCCCCGCCGCCCCACCCGCCTCTCTCCCCTTCCTCCCAAAATCATCGAAATCAGGACTGACCCCGTCCCTTCGCCTTGGTCCGAACGAGCGCGTAGTTCACGTCCGGAATGCTGTTGAAGTCTGCCGCTTTCCTACAGAACTCTCCCGCCTTCGCCGTATCGCCTTTCCCGGCATAGGCCTGGCATAGCCGATACAGGTCCTGCGGGTTCTGCTGGTCGGCCTGCAAGAGCTCCGCGATGGCCCGGTCGTAGTCCCTCTCCGCTAACGCGATGGTGCCGTCGATCTCGTGCGCGTTCCGCACCGTGGCGGGGTTCTTCGATGCTTCGGCGCCCTGCCGGAAGAGATCCGCCTCCTTCCGGGCTTCGACGAAGTCCTTCCTGGCGAGCGCGACGCGGGACATGTCGTAGTGGTAGTTGAGATTCTGGTTGTCCTTGACCTGCTCCGGCAGATCGGACTCCTGCACGAGCTTGAGCCCTGCGTCGTACTCCCTTTTCGCCGCGTCGGCCTTCCCCCCCTCGGCATACAGGAGCCCCTTGAGGCCCCGGTCGGCCGCCATCGCGGGTACGTCCTTCGTCTTCTCGCCGAGCGCGTACTGCTCGTCCAGGTCCGAGAGGGCCTTGGGCGTCTGCCCTTGGTCGAGGTGGACGATCGTGCGCGCGAAGAGCAACTGTCGTGTCTCGCCGTCCGACCGCGCGGCCTTCAGGGCTTTGGCCAGCTCCTTCTCGGCCTCGCCGGGCTTGCCGGAGTACAGCAGATCCATGGAGAGTCCCTGGTACGCATTCAGGAAGGTCGGATCGATTTCGAGCGCCTTGCGGTACTGGACGATCGAGTCGTCGAAGCGGCCCATCTTCAAAAGGAGCTCGGCGTAGGAGTCATACGGATTCGGGTCCTTGGGAAGGACCTCGATGTATTTCTGGAACGCCTGCTCCGAGCTCGCGTAGTCTCCGCTCTGCTTGTAGGCGTAGCCAAGCAGGTTGTAGGCGTTCGAGTAGTCCGGGGCGAGCTCCGTAGCCTTCTTGTAGTGCTCGATCGCGGGAGCGTACTCCTGCTGCCCCAGGTAGCAGCCGGCGAGGTAGAAATGGGCCCTCTCGTCGTTGGGATAGGCAGCCACGAGCTGTTCGAAATAGTCCTTCTGCCTCGCCGGGTTGGCGGTCGCTCCGGCCTCCGTCGCGAGGATCAAGAGTTTCTCCCCGTTGGACGCCTTGTCGGCGAGCGCCACGGCCTTGTGGAGGTGATCGAAGAACTCCGCGCGAGTCGCCGAGGCGTTGGCGAGCGCGAGCTCGGCCCGCGCGAAGTTCGGGTCGAGCGACACCGCCTTCTGAAAGTGAGCCCGCGACTCCGTGTCGAGGGATCTCTCGTACATGTCGCGCCCCAGCAGGAACTCCGCCTTCGCTTCCGCCGAGGCGGTCGTCACGGGAATCTTCTCGCCGCCGACCGGCGTCGGCGCCTCCGCCTCGGCCGCCGGGGACGGAGCGGCCTCCTTCTTCGCGCATCCGCCGGTCGCCATCCCGGCGGCGACTCCCAGGATCCCGAGCAGAATCAGAAGTCGTCCGGGTCGCATGCGTCCCTCCTGCCGTGACCGTCGGCCACGCGCCTCTATACGTTCTCCCGCCCGGAAAGTTAAGAGCTCTCGCACCCCGGGTGCCGCCGTCCTCTCCGCATGGTTCGACATGCAGTAGGGCCGAGCGGGCCGCTCGGACATCCGAAGACCGATTCCGGCGGGACGAACTGCGGAATCCGGAAATCACGTCCTGGTTCTCGTCAGAGAGTCCTCTTCGTGTCGAGAGGGCGTAAGACGGGGCTGCGGGCGCCGAAATCAGAAATCAGGACTGACCCCAAACCAATCCGACCCCGATCCGTAAAACGGAACAATGACGGTCAATCGACGCGAGTTCGTTCGGTGGGCCGCGGCGATGGGGGCCTCGCTGGCGTGGGGCGGCCCGGCTCGAGCGTCGACCACCGCCTGGCATGAGCGGCGCGACCTGTATCCGGAGGGCGTGGCGTCCGGCGATCCCGATTCGGAGAGCGTCATCCTCTGGACTCGGCGGCCGTACGAGTCTGGCGGTCGGCGGGCGCTCACGGTGGAGGTTGCGGAGGACGAGGCGTTCCGGCGAGTGGTCGCAAAGGCGATCGCGCCGGTTTCCCCGGAATCGGATTGGACGACACGCGTGCTGGTCGGCCATCTCGAGCCGGCGCGCGTCTACTGGTACCGCTTCACCGATGGAGAGGGAAATGGCAGCCGCGTCGGCCGGACGATCACCGCGCCGCGGCCGAACGATCCCCGGCCGGTCCAGTTCGCGTTCGTCAGCTGCCAGAGTCTCAACGAAGGCAAGCTCAACGGCTATCGCCGGATGATCTTCGAGGACGAGCGCGCGGCGCCCGCCGATCAGCTCGGTTTCGTGCTCCACCTCGGCGATTTCATCTACGAGGTCGTCGAATATCCGGACGAGATCCAGAAGCGGTACGACCGCACGGTCTACGACGTCGGCCGGATTCCCGGCGGCGGCCTGGCCGGCAAGTTCCATTACCCGCTCACCCTCGAGGGCTATCGCATCGTCTACAAGGGCTACCTGGCCGATCCCGACCTGCAGGACGCGCGAGCGCGCTGGCCGTTCGTCGCCATGTGGGACAACCACGAGTTCTCCTGGCAGGGCCGGCAGAGCATCCAACAGGCCGGGGGCGAGCCGCGGCCGGGCCAGACCATCAAGGTCGCCGCCAACCAGGCATGGTTCGAATACGTCCCCGCGCGCGTGAAGGCGCCGAGCGGCTCGCTCGACACGTTCGGCACGGTGGACGTGAAGAACGTGAAGATCGAAAAGTGGGACGACAGCTTCCTCGGGATCGAACCCAACAATCTGAAGGCCATCCACAGCCTGATCGGCTATCGGTCCTTCCGCTACGGCCGGCACCTCGATCTCCTTCTCACCGACCAGCACAGCTTCCGCGGCGACGACCCGACCGACGCGGCGGGCGTGGACAAGATCTACGATCCGGCGTTCAACGGGATGTTCTCGGAGCCGGCGACGATCGCGCTCGACGCCGGCCGCACCTTCAACGGCGGCAACCCGCCCGCCGAGCTCAGCTTCGGCGACATCAAGATCCCGAATCCGCGAAAGGACTCACCGCCGCGCACGATCCTCGGAGCCGAGCAGAAGAAATGGTTCATGGACGCGCTCCGCCGGTCCACGGCCACCTGGAAGATCTGGGGCAACTCGCAGGGCGCCCTCGATTCTCGCGCCGACCCGCAGAACCTTCCGGATGGACTGACCAAGCAGAAGTGGCCGGCCGACACCTTCGCGCTGTTCATCCCTGGCTATGACTGGGGCAGCGCCTTCCACGAGCGTGCCGAAATCTACGATCTCGTCCGCGATTCGAAGATCACCGGATTCGCGATCGTGTCGGGCGACCGTCACAGCTTCTGGGCCGGCTATGCCGCCGCTCTATTGCCGCCCGCCAAATTCGAGCCGGTCGGGATCAGTTTCGTCGGCGCGTCGCTGTCCAGCCCTGGGACGATGGAGGCTCTCGAGCACAAACTTCCCAAGGACGACCCCCTCCGTGCGCTGTTCCTGGTCGAGGGGCCAGCGGGTCAGCCCGAATGGACCCACAACATGCTATTGAAGCACGGCGTCCGCTCGTGCCTCGAATACGCCAGGACGTTCGACCTGAAGCGCGCTAAAGCCCTTTCCAATCCGAACCTTTCCCCGCACCTCGAATTCGTGGACCTCGGCGGTCACGGCTATGCGACGGTGCGGCTCACCGGCGACGAAATGCGGACCGAGTTCGTCTGCAT
>DATKAE010000108.1:0-32388 GCA_035498405.1 Thermoanaerobaculia bacterium
TTGAGCGGCGCCTCCCGCTTCTCCGAGCAGCATCCCGAGTTCTCTCCCGACGGCCGCTGGACGGCGTTCGACTCGAACGAATCCGGACCAAGAGAGGTCTACGTGCAGTCCTTTCCGGAGGGTCCCAAGCGCCAGGTCTCGGTCGGGGGCGGCCAGATGCCCATCTGGAACCGCAACGGCTCGGAGCTCTTCTACGTGGCCAGGGACGGAATGGTCATGTCCGTCGCGCTGCATCCCGCGGCGGGCCGTCTGGAGATCGGGGAGCCACAGCCCCTGTTCCTGCTGCAGCTCGGAACGGGGGGCGAGATCCCTTGGATCCACCACCCCTACGACGTTTCGCCCGACGGCCAGCGCTTTCTCGTGATTCGGCGGGCGCCGGACGCGGAGCCCGATTCGGCTGTCGTCGTCACGAACTGGACGGCGGTCCTGAATCGCGGCCGATGACTCTCCCGGCGGGGTCTCGACTGAGTCCCTACGGGATCCTCCGCGCGGATTGGCGCGAACGGGATGGAAGAGGCGCAGTAGTGGCGTCCAGCTAGAATCTCGTCCGATTCATGTCGTTGACAGCAGGCTCGCGACTGGGTCCCTACGAGATCCTGTCGCCCATTGGCGCGGGGGGATGGGGGAGGTGTACCGTCGCGCGCGCTCCTTTCGGGGTCTGCGTCCTGCGGGCGCACCGGCTCACGGCTCGCCCGGATGCGGGGGCTTTCGGCGCGGGGCGGTCGCTTCGCGACCGGCGCCGAGAGTTTCAAACGCAGCCGCGCTTCGGCTCCCGCGGCGCGAGGGGTTTCGCTCAGTTACTTCGCGAAACTTGGTCGCGGCGCGAAGGATCATGACTCTCGTCGCTGGAACGAAACTCGGCCCCTACGAGATCCTCGCGTCGATCGGCGCGGGAGGAATGGGGGAGGTGTACCGAGCGAAGGACCCGCGTCTGGGGCGAGACGTCGCGATCAAGGTGCTGCCGGCGTCCTTCTCTCAGGATGCGGAGCGGCTGCGGCGGTTCGAGCAGGAGGCGAAGGCCGCCGGGATCCTCAACCACCCGAACCTGACCGCGGTGCACGACGTCGGAACGCACGAGGGTGCTCCGTACGTGGTGCAGGAGCTGCTGGAGGGGGAGACGCTGCGGTCGGTGCTTGCGGGCGGGAAGCTCTCCGGGCGGCGCGCGGTCGATTACGCGCTGCAGATCGTGCACGGTCTTTCGGCGGCGCACGAGAAGGGGATCGTGCATCGGGACTTGAAGCCCGAGAACATCTTCGTGACGAACGACGGGCGCGTGAAGATCCTGGACTTCGGGCTGGCGAAGCTGACGCACACGGAGGAGCGGGGGCAGGCGACGAACCTGCCGACGGCGACGGCGGGGACGGAGCCGGGGGTGGTGTTGGGAACGCTCGGCTACATGTCCCCGGAGCAGGTGCGGGGCAAGTCGGCCGACCAACGGAGCGACATCTTCTCCTTTGGAGCGATCCTGTACGAGATGCTCTCCGGTAGCAGGGCTTTTCACGGGGACTCGGCGGCGGACACCATGTCGGCAATTCTGAAGGAGGACCCGCCGGATCTGTCGGTGACGAACCAGAGCATCTCGCCGGGGCTCGAGCGCATCGTCCGGCACTGCCTGGAGAAGAACCCCGAGCAGCGCTTCCACTCGGCCCATGACCTGGCCTTCGACCTGGAAACCCTGTCGGGAGTCTCCGCGGCGGTTCGTCCGACCGTGCCCGCCCCCGCCGCGGGCGAGCGGCGCTGGCTCCTTCCGGCGGGAGCCGCTCTCCTCGCAGTCGCCGCCCTGGCCGCGGGCTATGTGCTCGGCCACCGCAAGGCGTCCGACACGAAGCCGTCGCACGTCGCCTACTCGCAGCTGACCTTTCGTCAGGAACCGATCTTCAACGCCCGCTTCTCACCCGACGGAAAGACGGTCGTTTACAGCGCCGCGCCCTCGGGAAACGCCCCGGAGATCTTCAGCCTGCGTCCCGACTATCCCGGCACGGCGCCGACCGGGCGGCCGGGGATGACGCTGCTCTCCATCTCCTCGAGGGGCGAGCTCGCCGTCCTGACCCGCCCGCGCTACATCCGGCACAGCGTCTTCTTCGGCACGCTCGCGCGGATGCCGCTCGAGGGGGGCGCTCCGCGCGAGATCGTCGATGGCGTGACCGAGGCCGACTGGAATCCGGACGGCTCGGACCTCGCGGTCATCCGGGAGGTCAACGGGAAGATCCGCCTCGAGTTCCCGCTGGGCCACGTGCTCGCCGAGACCGGCGGGTATTTCAGCAACCCGCGCTTTTCGCGGAAGGGCGACCGGATCGCGTTCTTCGATCATCCCCAGAGGTTCGACGACCGCGGCTCGGTCGCGGTCGTAGACCTTTCCGGCAAGAGGACGACACTCTCGCAGGGCTACTGGGGCGAGGAAGGCCTCGCCTGGTCGGCTGACGGACAGGAAGTGATGTTCTCCGCCGGGACGGCCTACAACAATTTCGAGGTCTACGCCGTGAACCTCTCGGGTGAGCGGCGCACGGCGCTCCAGAGCGCTGGGGGCCTGACGCTCCTCGACGTGTCTCCCGACGGGCGCTGGATCGCCAGCCGCGACGACCTCTGGAAGGAGACGCCCGTTCTCGGTCCCGGGCAGGCTCAGGAGCGCAACCTCGCGTGGCTCGACCTGAGTTACGTCGTCGCTCTGACGCCGGACGGCAAGACGCTGCTCTTCACCGAGGAGAGCGGGAGCATGGGATCGAACTATGCGACGTGCATCCGCCAGACGGATGGCTCTCCCGTCGTTCGGCTCGGAGAAGGCAGCGCGGTCGCGATCTCGGCAGACGGCAAATGGGTTCTTTCGAACGTGCCGACCGACCCGCAGCAACTCGTGCTCTATCCGACCGGGGCGGGACAACCGCGCAAGCTCGAGCGCGGCGGAATCGTGAGCTACGAGTCGGCCGCGATCTTTCCGGACGGCCGGAGGGTTCTCGCCTGCGGGCACGAGGCCGGGCATGGCACGCGCTGCTACGTTCAGAATGTCGAAGGGGGAGCACCCCGGCCGGTCACGCCGGAAGGAACGTCGGGCGCCATCGTTTCTCCGGACGGAAGGCAGATCCTCGTCGAAGAGAGCGAGAAGGGGCTGATGCTGTATCCCGCGGAAGGTGGCGCCGGCCGGCCGGTTCCCGGCTCGTCTGGCGAGGACTCGGTGATCCAGTGGACCGCTGACGGGAAGTCCCTGCTCGTGACCACCTTCTTCGATGTCCCGGCGCACGTCGTCAGGCTCGATCTCGCGACGGGACGGCGCGAGCCCTACTCGACCGTGGGACCGACGAGCCTGACCGGCGCGGTTCGGCTCGATGGGATCGTGTTCAGCGAAGACGGCCGCAGCCACGCCTACACCGTTCGTCGGATGTCGTCCCACCTGTTCCTGGTGTCCGGGTCGAGGTAGCGAACCGAGGTCCGTCGGACCGCCGCGGTGAACCGTCAGCGGTTGCTCGCGGCTCCGACGATTCCGCCGCGATCGAGCGGCGCGCCCGCCGCCGCCAGGTACTCGTGCACGTACGGGACGGCGACTGCTCCCTCTCCGACCGCGGCCGCCACTCGCTTGACGGAGCCGGCCCGGACGTCTCCGACGGCGAACACGCCGGGCATGCTCGTCTCGAACCTTCCGGGCCGGCCTGGCGCCGAGCTCTCCGTCCGCGGCCGAAGGTCGGCTCCCGTCACGATGAAGCCCTTCGGGTCTCGCTGGAGAGTCCCGGCGAGCCATTGCGTGTGGGGCACCGCGCCGATCAGAACGAAGAGCGAGTCGAGCTCCACCGTGTCTCGGGCACCGCTCGCGACGTTCAAGAGCTCGACCCGTTCGAGAGATCGCCCTCCCTCCCCGCCAACGATCTCGGTTTGGAGCCGCACCTCGACGTTTGGCTGCTGCCGGATCAGCTGGACGAGGTAGTCGGACATTCCGGCCTCGAGCGTCGCGCTGCGCACGACGAGAGTCACCTTCTTGGCGACCTTCGAGAGGTGCATGACGGCCTGACCGGCGGAGTTCCCTCCGCCGGCGACGCAGAAGCTGCGGCCCGACAGGGCGCGCGTGTCGCCGGGCACGACGTAGAAGACTCCCGCGCCGACGAACCGCTCGAGACTCGGGACCTCGAGCCGCCGGTAGGTCGCGCCCGTGGCGATGATCACGGCGCGCGCCGTGATCTCGATTCCGTTCGAAAGGGTGATGACGCGGCTCTGCCCGCGGGCCTCGAGCTTCGTCACTTCGCGCGCGAAGACGAACTTCGTCCCGAAGAGCCACGCCTGCTGGTACGCGCGCTGCGCGAGCTCGGCGCCGCTGATCCCGCGTGGGAAGCCGAGGTAGTTGCGGATGAGCGAGCTCGTGCCCGCTTGCCCTCCGACGGCCTCCCGCTCGATGACGACGGTGACCAGACCCTCGGAGGCGCTGTACACGGCCGCGGCGAGCCCGGCGGGTCCGCCGCCGACGATCGCGAGGTCGCAGGTGCGGTCTTCGAGATTCGAACCGCCGAGCGAGTCCGAGATCTCCTCGTTCGTCGGGTCGACGAGCACACGGCCGTCCGAGAGGGTCAGGACGGGCAGCTTCGAGCCGTCGACACCTGCCCGCTCGAGGATCTGGCGGCCCGCGTCGGAATCGACGAGGTAGAAGCCGTGCGGTATGCCGTTTCGCTCGAGGAACGTCCGGACCTCGTGCGACCGCGGCGAGGGGTCCGTGCCCACCACGCGGACGAGCTCCATCGTGGGACCGTGGGCTCGCGTCCATTCCGCGAGGAACTCCCCGACGAGCGGGTAGAGGTAGATCTCGGCCGGGGCCCACGGCTTGTGCAAGTAGTTCTCGATCTGACCGAATGCGCAGCCCTGGAGGATCGTCGGCGTGGCGGTCTGGTCACCCCAGTGGACGAGAAGCGCGCGCTGCGCGGTGGGATGGATCTGGTGCGCGCGACTCAAGAGCTCGATCCCGTTCATCTCCGGCATCCATTGGTCCGCGATGACGAGAGCCACCGCCTCGCCGTCGGCCTGGATGCGGCGGAGATCGTCGAGCGCCGCTTTCGGCGAAAGGTGCGAGACGACGCGGTAGTCCCCGCCGTATCGGCGCGCGAGGGCGTCGAGCAGGGCCGCGAGGTCAGTGGGCGTGTCGTCGACGACGAGAATTACTGGTCGTTGAAGCACGGTCGTCTCTCCCGCGTCCGGCCCGGCAGTCGGAGCCGACGCCGGCACCAAGCCGCCAGGTGAAGAGACGCTACCACCGCCGGCCGGCTGGGTCGAGGGAGTGGCAAGCCGCGTCCCATTACTCCGGAAGGATTCGGCGTCTCCTTCGGCGGGCGAGCGATCAGCCCCGACGGCCGGTGGGTCGCGGCGACGGGACCCGACCGCAAGATCGCGATCTGTCCGGTCGACGGCGGGCCGTCGCGGCTACTTCCGGGGACCGCCGCCGACGAGATGGTGTGGGGTGGACGAGCCACAGCCGCTCGCTCTGCATCGGTCGCATCGCCATGCCGGCGCGCGTCGAGATCTGCGACGTCGAGACCGGGGCGCGCCGGCTCTGGAAGGAGATCGTTCCGCCTGATCCGGCGGGAGTCCTCGCGGTGGGGCCCATCGTGATCACGCCGGACGGCAAGTCCTACGTCTACTCGTACCGCCGCGCGCTGGATGACCTGTTTCTGGTGACGGGGCTGAAGTGACGGTCCGTCGATAACGTTCTCCGTGCGCCTCCCGCCCAAAGGGGCGGGGACTAGAATCCCCCTCGACTCTCATGCCGCTCACACCGGGTTCGCGCCTCGGCCCCTACGAGATCCTCTCGGCGATCGGCGCCGGCGGCATGGGCGAGATCTACCGGGCGAGGGACTCGCGGCTCGGGCGCGAGGTTGCGATCAAGGTCCTGCCGGAGCGCCTGGCCGCCGATCGGGATCTCGTCCGCCGATTCGAGCAGGAAGCCCGCGCGGTCGCGGCCCTCTCGCACCCGAACGTGCTCACCCTCTACGACATCGGCCGAGAGGGAGACCGGCTCTACGCGGTCACCGAGCTGCTCGAGGGCGAAACGCTGCGCACCAGACTCGCCCACGCGGGGCCGTCCTGGGCGAAGGCCGTGGAGATCACCATCGCGGTCGCCGAAGGGCTCTCCGCCGGCCACTCCCGCGGCATCATCCACCGCGACCTGAAGCCGGAGAACATCTTCCTCACGAGCGACGGCCGCGTCAAGATCCTCGACTTCGGCCTCGCCCGTTGGAAGCCGCCTCTCCCGTCCTCCGAGGATGCGACGTCGGCGCCAACCGCGGCCGGGACCGAGCCCGGCTGGACGATGGGCACAATCGGCTACATGTCGCCCGAGCAGATTCACGGCGATCGAGCGGACGTGCCGAGCGACCTCTTCGCCCTCGGCTGCCTTCTCTACGAGGCCGCGACGGGCCGCCGCGCCTTCGCGGGCCGGACCTCGGCCGAGACCATGACGGCCGTTCTGCGAGACCCGGCGCCGGAGCTCTCCGCCGCGGACCCCGACGCGCCCGCGGAGCTGTCGCGCATCATCGGGCACTGCCTCGAGAAGGACCCGAGTCAGCGCTTCCAGTCGGCTCGCGACCTCGCCTTCGCGCTGCGCGCCGTCGCCAGCGCCGCGGCCGGCCCGAAGATCTCCTCGGGCCGCCGCCGCGCCATCGATTCGATTGCCGTTCTGCCGCTCTCCAACGCCGCCGGCGACGCCGAAGCCGAATACCTCTGCGACGGGATCACGGAGACGATCATCTCGCGTCTCTCCCGCCTGACCGGCCTGCGCGTGATGTCCCGCAGCAGCGTCTTTCGGTACAAGGGAGCCGACGTCGATCCGATCGCCGCCGGGCGCGAGCTTCACGTTGGCGCCGTCGTCTCGGGACGAGTCCTGCATCGCGGGGACGACCTCGTCATCCGGGCCGAGCTGGTCGACCTCTCCGACGGATCCCAGCTCTGGGGCGAGCAGTACAACCGGAAGATGGCCGACGTGTTCGCGATCGAGAACGAGATCGCGACTCAGATCTCCGAGAACCTGCGGCTGAAGCTCTCCGGCGAAGAGAAACAGAGCCTCACGCGCGGCTCGACGCAGAGCGCCGACGCCTATCGCCTCTATCTTCAGGGGCGCTTCTACTGGAACAAGCGCACGGGCGAGGGGATCCGCAAGGGGATCGAGTATTTCCGGCGCGCGATCGAAGCGGACCCGGCTTATGCCGGCGCTTACGTCGGCATCGCCCACAGCTACGACGTTCTCGGGTTCCACGCGATCGAGCCGCCGGGGCAAACGTTTCCGATGGCCAAGGCAGCGGCCAAACGAGCGCTCGAGATCGACCCGAACCTCGCCGAGGCGAGAGCACCGCTCGCCTATGCGCTCTTCTACTACGACTGGAATTGGACCGAGGCGCAGCGCGAGATTCTGCGGGCTCTCGAGGAGGCGCCCTCGGATGCGACGGCGCACAACTACTATGCCAGCTTTCTCACCGCTCTCGGCCGATTCGACGAGGCCAAGCGCACGTGGCGCCGCGCCGAGGAGCTCGACCCGCTCGCGCCGGTCATCCGCGCCGCCACCGGTTGGTGTTTTTTCTTCGCGCGCCAGTACGAAGAGGCGATCCGGGAGTCGGAGAGGGCGCTCGAGCTGGATCCCGCCTTCCCCATCGCGCTCGGCGTCATCGGGCTGGCGTCCAGCAGGCTCTCCCGGCACGAGAGAGCGATCCAGGCGCTCCAGAAGGCGATCGAGCCCTCGAGCAGCACGCGCTACCGGGCAGACCTCGCCTACGCGTACGCGAAGGCGGGCAGGCCGGACGAAGCGCGGTCGACGCTCGCCGAGCTCGGGAAGCTCTCCGGGGCACGGTACGTCTCTCCCTATTTCCTGGCGCCGGCCCACGCCGCGCTCGGCGATCCGGACCTGGCTTTTTCTCGCCTGGAGGAGGCATTCGCCGAACGATCCAACGGCATGACCTATCTCACGACGGACCCGAACCTGGACGATCTTCGTGCCGATCCGCGCTTCGCCGACCTCATGCGGCGGGTCGGTCTTCCCTGACGCGAGTAGAAGGTCCGGGCGAGGCGACCCCAGGCTCCTTCGCCCTGTCCTGCTACCGGCTTTTCATCACCGCTTCGTGAGGATCACGACGAGCTTCGATCTCGAGCCCTGACCGGCGCCCTTTTCGGAGCTACGCCGCCGGACAGGGCTCGAAAGAAGACCAGTCGATCGAGGCCACGAATTGCGGGTCCGGCGGGAAGAGGACCCGAAACGTGAACGCGAACGCCGAGGGGCCGTTCTCCTGCAGGTGACCGAGCCGCTTCTTGGCCTCATCCACCGAAGGAAGATGCCCGGCGGGCACCCACCAGAGCGCCATCGAGGGAGTCTCCAACTTCTCGAACCAATCGTGGCGCAGTCGCAGGACCTCCTTGTGGGCGCTCCCGTACACGTAGTCCTTCAGGTCCTCGACGGTCTCCCAGACCGAGAGGTTGAAGAGGATGCGATCGTCGCCGTAAGGCCGAAGGTAGGTCGCGTTGCCTGCCTCCGTCTGGAGGCGCCAGACGAATCCGGGACTCCCGTCGGCGACGGCGTTGATCTCGTCCAGCCGGGCCACGAACTCCCGCATCACCGGATCCTCCAGCGCCGCCCGCATCCGCGCGATGTTGACCTGAGCGATGTGCAGCGTCGTCATGGCGTCGAGCCTATCGGCTCGTCCCCGGGATTGCACCCGTCGAGTGACGAGTGCACGATCCCGGGGGCGAGTCGGCCCTCCCGCAAGCCCGGGGAGAGAGCATCAAGGCTCGAATTCGATCTTGCCGAAGTAGCCGTTGGTCTCGTCGTCGGGTCCGGCGGCGAAGTACAGCACATTCGTCGGGCCGGAAGCCTGGCCGTTGCCGAAGCCGATGCCCCAAAGGCCGTCGATCACGACCAGGTGATAGCGGTGGCGCAAACGGCCGGCTTCATGCCATTTGCCCGGCTTGTTCTGGCAGAAGGCGTTGATCCTTCCGTCGCCGAAGTTGCCGACGAGCAGGCAGCCGCTGAACCGCCCGAAGTCCGGCGGCGCCATGGCGAGCCCCCAGGGAGAATTCAGGAGGCCGTGCGATGCCACCCGCGCGACGAGGTTTCCATCCGTGTCGAACTCGCGCACGAAGCCGTGGCCGATCCCCGGCACGTCGTCGATTCCCTCCTTCTTGGCGTAGGTCACGAAGATCGAGTCGCCGATCGCCTGGATGCCGAAGGGACAGAAGCCGGCGTGGATGCTCGAGTCCTGGAAGCCGCCCGGGGTGTCGATTTCGTGAAACGACATGTCGGAGAAGTTGCCCTGGAACGCTTCCACCTTGCATTGGCCGAAATCCGTCGTGAAGAGCGTGTCGTCGTGGATGGCCAATCCCTTGAACACGGAGCCGGCACCGCTGAAGACGACGACGGCGTCGGGATTGAATCCGGGGTTCCAGGCCAGGAAATTGCCCTCTTCATTGACGAAAAGGAAGCGGGCCGGCGTGTTGGCGGCGAGCAGGAACGCGGACGCGTTTCCGTTGAAGACGATTCCCGTCGGCGAGCCGGGGACCTTGACCTCGAGTGCCTGCTTGGCGCCGCTGCCGTTGTAGAGCGTGGACATTCCCGTGCCGTTGTCGGCGACCCACCAGGGGCTGCTTCCGCTCGCGGCGATGCCCCACGCGTTCTTGAGCAGGGGATCGGTGACCGGCGCCTCGTCTTGCTCATTCGATACGAGAATCGTGGCCAGATAGTTGTTCTCCTTGTCGACGGGAATGGAGCTCGCCGACTTGGCGATCGCCCGTCCCGTGCTTTGCGCGAGCGCCGCAGACCCGAGGAGAAACATCAGGGCAACAAATCCACTCGTCGATCGATGGCTCTTCATCTGTCCTCCTTTTCCGCATGCCGTCATCCGAGAAACGACATTGCGGAGGGCGGCGATGCAATCCGCGGGCCCCGGCGAGACTTCTTTAGAGTGGCTTTCGATCTCGATCGCGTCAGGAGCGCGGCGGGAGGAACGAAGCGGCAGCTCGAGGCTTCTCGGGCGCGAGACTAGAGAGCCCCGATGAATCTCTCGACGTCCGACCGGAAGTTCACGTCCGCGGCGTTGTCGCCCTCCCGGGTCAGCCGGATGCGGGCGCGGCAGGGGCGAGGGCTTCCCGCGATCCGGCGGCCTGCGCCTGGCGGAAGAAATCTTGGGCATCCGCGGAACGGCCGAGGGCGGCGGCCGCGCGCGCGAGCTCGAGCAGGGTCACGCCGTCGGTGCATAGCCACATGAAGGAGAAATCGTGCCCGCCGCGCGAGCGGTAGAGCTCGACGGCCTCTCCGAAGGGCTTCCCGCCTTCGCCGGCGCGCGTCCGGCCGGCGAGGGCCTGGACGAGCAGATAGCCTCCGCCTAAGCCGCGAGGCCGGCCGCGCAGATGAGCTTCGGCCTGCGCGAATGCCGTGCGCGCCGCCGGCTGGTCGTTCTGCTCGAGGGCGCAGCGGCCGAGCGCGCAGAGGCAGACGGCGCGGAACGTGTCCCGGTACATGTTGTCCGACCGTTCGACGGCCTCCAGACCCTCGAGGCAGCGCGCTCGACCGCCCTCCGGGTCGCCCAGCCGGCGCAGGCACTCGCCCAGATAACCGCTGACGCCGGCCGTCGGGTGAGGCGATTGCAGCCGCTCGAGGCCGACGGCTTTCTCCAGGCACCAGCGCGCCTCCGAGCCCGAACCGAGCTCGAGATGCGTCCAGCCGAGTCCGAGCCACGCCCAGCCGTGTCGCGGCTCGATCTCGAGAGCGCGCTGGAAGAAGGGGAGAGCCTCCGCGTAGCGCCCCGGCAGCCCCAGCGCGCAGGCGCCGAAATAGGGAGCGAAAACCGCCGAGGGATCGAGCTCCATGGCCTTGCGCTCCTGCTCGACGGCCTCTTCGATTTTGCCCTGGCGAAGGAGGGAGTACCCGAGCCAGATTCGAGGCTCCGCGAGGTTCGGATCGGCCGAGATCGCCCGGCGCGCGTAGCCAATCGAGGCTTCGAGCTCGCGCGGGTCGGTCATGAAAGTGAAGCGCATGGCATGGACGGCCGCCAGTCCCGCCAAAGACGGGGCGTGCTGCGGATCGGCCCCGATGGCCTGTTCGTAGAAGAGCCGCGCCTGATCCATCGATCCCTTCTCGAGGTGCAGGAAGAGCCGGCGGCCCCGGGCGTGGCGCTCGTAGGCGTCGATCCGCGAAGTCGGCAGCGGCGCAAGCGGCGCGCCGCCCGGCCGCAGCGTCTGGGCCGCCGCGGCAGAAAGCTGATCCTGGACGCGGAAGACGTCCGCGACGGCGCCGTCTATCTTCTCGCTCCCGACCGTCTCGCCGGTGGCGACTTCCGTCAATCGCGACGTCACGCGCAGCCGGGGCCCGACCCTCTGGTAGGCGCCGGTGAGCACCCATCGGCAGGGGAGCAGCCGGCCGATCGCCAGCGCCTCGAATCCCCGCTCGACGGCGCCGAGGGAACCGCGAACCTCCAGCAGCTTCTCGCGCGCCACGACCGAGAGCCCCGGAAGTCGCGAAAGATCGGTCGCGAGGCTTTCGGCGATTCCGCTGCCGAGCCAGTCGTCCTCCGGGTTCCTCGAGAGGTTCTCGAAATCGATCACCGCCAGGGTGTCCGGAAGCGTCACGACGAGCTCGCCCGAGGCCGCCGCGCGCAGATCCGCGAGCAACGCCGCGGCCGTCGGGTACCGCCGCTCCCGATCCCGCGCCAGCGCGCGCGAGATGACGGCGTCGATCTCCGGAGGCACTCCGCTCGTGCGCAGTGGTTGCGGTTCGTCGGCCAGAATCGCCGCGATGCGCTCGGCGGCGGTGTTTCCCGGGAACGCCGGGTGGCCCGAGAGCGTTTCGTAGAGGACCGCGCCCAACGAGAAGAGATCGGACCTCTCGTCCAGCGGCTGCGACTTGAGCTGTTCGGGCGACATGTAGCCGAGCGTTCCGACGATGGCGCCGACCTCCGTGAGCGCCACGTCGGTGGGCGTCTCGCTGCCGGTCTCGGGTCCGCTCACGAGGCGCGCGATTCCGAAGTCGAGCAGCTTCGCGAGGCCGTCGGAGGTGAGCATCACGTTCTCGGGTTTGATGTCTCGGTGCAAGACCCCTGCCGCGTGCGCGTGATTCAGGGCCTCGAGGAGGCAGCCGGCCGCGAGCAGCGCCTCGGGAACGGGCAGCGGCCCCCTCAGGAGCCGCTCCCGCAGCGTCTCTCCGGCGACGAACTCCATGGCGAGGAAGACGACGCCGTCGACCTCACCCGCCTCGTAGAACGTGGCGATCGCGGGGTGCTGCAGCCGGGCGCACGCTTCCGCTTCGCGCAGGAGCCGGGCTCGGAAGGGAGAGGACAGCGGCTGGGCGAGGACCTTGACCGCCGCCGGCCGGCCGAGCGCGAGATCGCGCGCGAGAAAGACCTCGCCCATGCCTCCGGCGCCGAGGCGTCTCTCGATCAGATAGTGAGACAGGTTCTGACCGACGAGGGATTCCACCGGCCCGATTATCCCGCGGCGCGCTTCGCCCTCTCTCCGGTCGGGAGCGCGAGTCCCCGCTCATTCGTGAAATAGTCCCCTGCGATTTTGGAGCGGCTCGCGGAGGCCCGCGCGCCGTCGAGAGGAGCTGAGCACTGCAAGCGGCCCGCCCTCCCTGCGACGAAGGCATCATCCTTCAGACACCGGGCATCCCCTGCGGCCCGTCGACCGGGCGCTGGGTGCTGGCCGCGACGATCCTGGGATCGAGCATGGCCTTTCTCGACGGCACGGTGGTCAACGTCGCGTTGCCCGTCCTGCAGACGAGGCTTGGCGCATCCGTCGCCGGAGCACAGTGGATCGTCGAGGTCTATGGCCTCTTTCTTTCCGCGCTCGTTCTTCTCGGCGGCGCCCTTTCGGATCGATTCGGTCGCCGCCGGATCTTTGCGATCGGAACGGGCATCTTCACTGCGGCTTCGGTCCTCTGCGGCGTGGCCCCGGACGTTCGCTCGATCATCGCGGCGCGTGCGTTACAGGGGCTGGGCGCAGCCCTTCTCGTTCCGTCGAGCCTCGCCATCCTCGGCGCGGCCTTCCCGCCGGAAGAACGCGGCCGCGCGGTCGGAACCTGGTCGGCCCTGACCGCCATCGCGGCGGCGGTCGGTCCGGCACTGGGAGGATGGCTCGTCCAGGCGGTTTCCTGGCGGGCGGTGTTCTTCGTGAATGTCCCGGTCGCCGCTGCCGCGCTCGCGATTGCCGCCCGAAAGGTACCCGAGAGCCGGAATCCGTCCTCCCCGGCGCTCGATCTCGTCGGCGCGCTGCTCGCGACCGCCGGCCTGGGCGGTCTCACCTTCGGACTGATCGAGGCACCCGTGATCGGCTGGGGCGACCCGCGTGCTGCCGGATCCGTTCTCGGCGGCGCGGCGGCCCTCGGAGGGTTTTTTGCGGTCGAGGGGCGGACGAGCCATCCCATGATCCCGACCGGCCTCTTCCGGATCCGATCTTTCGCGGCCGCCAACCTGCTGACCTTCTTCCTTTACGCGGCTTTCTCGGCGACGCTGTTCTTTCTTCCTTTCGATCTGATCCAGGCCAGAGGTTACGCGCCAGCGACGGCGGGCGCCGCCTTGCTTCCCCTCGTGCTCGTGATCTTCCTCTTCTCGCGGTCCGCCGGAGCGCTTGCGGACCGGATCGGTTCCCGACTTCCGCTCACCGTCGGCCCGATCGTCGCGGCGGCGGGCTTCCTCCTGCTCGCCGCATCCGGACGGTCTGACTCCTTCGCCGCTTCCCTTCTTCCCGCGCTCTCCGTCCTGGGTCTCGGAATGGCGATCACGGTGGCGCCGCTGACGGCCTCGGTTCTGAACTCCGTCGACCGCCGCGACGCGGGAACGGCTTCGGGGATCAACAACGCTGTGGCGCGGGTCGCATCCCTTCTCGCGATCGCCGTCTTCGGCATCGTCGTGACGGCAACCTTCAACCATTCCCTCGATCGGCATCTCGAAGGGATCGCGATGTCGCCGGCCGCGCGTGAGGCGTTGGGCGTCGAGCGGTCGAAGCTAGGCGCCATGAAAGCGCCCGCGGGCCTGCCGGCGGCGAATGCGCAGGCGGTCGCCGAGGCGGTGCGCACGTCGCTCGGCGCTTCCTTCCGAGCCGTCGCAGCGGCCTGTAGCGCGCTCGCCTTGATCGCTTCGGCTTGCGCCGCCTGGGGCATTCGGAGCCGGTTCACCCCTTCGCGCCGTTGAACGTATCGTGGCGCCGGTCTCGTTCTTCCGGGCGCCTGATACGCTCGCCCGCTCGGAAGGAGGGACCCGATGCCCGGAACTTACAAGAAGATCGAGATCGTCGGAACATCGCCGGTGAGCTTCGCCGAGGCGGTGAAGTCGGCCATCAAGGAGGCCGGGCAGACCGTGCGCCGCATGGATTGGTTCGAGGTCGTGGAGATGCGGGGTCGGATCACCGACGGCAATGTCTCCGAGTTCCAGGTGACGGTGCGGATCGGCTTCAAGCTCGATCGCTGAGCGGCCGCGAGTGTCGGTTGCGGCTTCCCGAGGCGCCGGCGTGAATTCGGGCCCAAAAAAAGAGGCCCCTCGTTCGGGGCCTCACACGGACGAGCGCTCACGCGCTCGCCTCCTTCCTACGCACGGGCGAATGTGGCAACCGTCTCGTAGGTCTCCACCTTCGGTGTGCCTTCGATCACGCTGGTGAGCTTCGCCAGGACCTTCGGATACGTCGCAGACTCGTAGGTCTCGGCGCTCTTTCGGTCGTTCCAGAGGCTGATGCCGATGGCGCCGGCCTTGTTGACGAGCGTCACTTCCTCCTGAAAACCTTCCTGCCGTTGCAGCAGCGGAAGGACTTCCTTCTCGAAGAGTGTGCTGAACTCCTGCTCCTTCCCGTTCTTGATCTGGAAATGGACGTTGCGTGCGAATCTCATGACACCGGCTCCTTGGTCCTTGAGGTGGGTGGTCTTCACCGGGAGATACCCCGACGCGGAAGGAACAACGGCAGACGTCAAGGTTTCGGAGCCGCCGGACCTTTGAAGAGAATCGACCCTATCACACTCCAGAGGAAGTCAACGGCGCGCCGAGATTTCTTTTCGCCGAATTGCCGGTTGGGATGCGACGGGTGTGCAGGAAGAACGCACTTCCGACATTCGTCCGTTCGCCCGGGCATTCCGAAGACATCCTCGCAACGCGAGCGTCAGCGCAGGAGCCGGTACTTGGCGCGGAAGTCGTCGAGATACTTCGCCGATGGGTTGGGCCCGGGCTCGGCGCGAGTGAGACGGCTGATGAGTTCCGCGTGGTGCAGGTAGCCCGCGAGGTCGCGGCGTGCCGCGGGGTCGCGCGCGGCGCGCTCGAGCAGGACGCTGATCTCGCTGTCGTTCAAGACTTGCGGTCGGTTCATGGCCGGTGACCTCCGGTTACGTGTTCAGAGCGATCGGCAGCGCCTTGAGGCGCCTCAACTTCGAGGCCACCCGGTTGAGGAGGCGGCGATCGGCCAGCTCGTCGGCGGATGAGCCGGGACTCGGCCCCTGGCGTCCACCCACGAAGGAGAGGCTGTCGGCGGTCCAGTGGCGAAGCGTTACTCCCCCTCTCGCCGCGCGGGATGGGGCGATCGGGGCTGACTCCTCGGAAGCCTCGCAGGGACCTGACCCGCTCCGAGAGGAAACAGGGACGAATGACGGAGACCGACGCATGCAAGACCCACTTTCTCCCGACAGCCGGCGGCGGGCGTGAGTCTTAGCGCGGGAACTCGGTCCGTCGGAGGGATCGGAGACTCGAGGCTATCACGAGACCGGCGGCAGAAAGTCGGCGTTCACGCCTCTGAACGCTTCCGTCGCGGCTGCGCTACTGCGCCACGGGCTCGTCGGCGTAGTCTTCGGGAGCCGGTCCGGGATCGCGTGGAAGACCGGATAGCTGCTTGTTCACGAGCTCCTGGTGGAGGACCTCCTCTTGCTTCAGCTCCTCGAAGAGTTCCCGCACCGGTTCGGCGACCGGAAGCTTCAGCGCTTCGGAGAAGAACTTGTAGGCCTTGACTTCGGCCTGAAGCGCCACGATCAGCGCCTGACGCAGGGTCATGAACGCCCGCACGGTCTCGTAGGCCGGCGCCTCCACGTCCCAGAGGTGCGAGCGGTCCACCCGCCGGGGCGCATCGCCAAAGAGTGCCTTGCGGCGGGCCGCGAGCTCCTCGCCGTGCCTGGTCTCGTTCTTCACCATCGAATGGAAGAAGGCAGCGGCCTCGGAGGTGTGCTGGTTTTCCATTTGGGCGGCGAGCTCTTCGTACCGGTCCTTCGCTTCTTCCTCGACCAGGATGGCCAGGTCGAGGGCGTCCTGCAGGTCGAGGCCTGTCAGATCCAGCGTCTTGGTCGTCATCGGCGTTCTCCGCGCCCAGTCTCTCACCGCTTGGCGGAGCCGCCAACTGGTGAAATCGGATCCCCTTCCCCCTCTCCCGCCGGGAGAGGCCGGGGGTGAGGGGGGAGCCCGGCCGGGTGAGGGTCTGCGGCCGGGGCATAGAATTTCGTCTCCATGCCTCCCGTGGTCCTCACCGTCAACGGAACACCGCGGCGCGTGGACGCGCCTGCCGGAGAGACCCTGCTGTCCGTGCTTCGCAATCGGCTGGATCTGACGGGCACCAAGTACGGCTGCGGCGAGGGTCAGTGCGGCGCCTGCACGGTGCTGGTCGACGGGCAGGCTTCCTTCTCCTGCCAGATGACGGCTTCGGAGGCCGTTGGAAAGAAGATCGTCACGATCGAGGGTCTCGCGTCGAAGGGCCGACTTCACCCGGTGCAGGCCGCTTTCCTCGAGGTCGAGGCGTTCCAGTGCGGATACTGCACATCCGGAATGATCGTCTCGGCGGCGGCTCTCTTGCGCTCGAGCCCGAATCCAACTGTCGAGGACATCGTCGGCGCGCTCGCCGGCAACATCTGCCGCTGCGGAACCTACTCGCGGATCCTTGCGGCCGTGCAGCAGGCAGCGGGAAAGGGGGCGGGCAAGTGAGCCGCCGCCTCCCCCCGCGGATCCGCGAACTCCCCGATCCGGAGCTCGCTCAGCAGGAGGTTCCTTCTCTCCACTGGTTCGACGTGGACCGCCGGGGCTTCTTGATGACGCTGGGCGGCGGCCTGCTCGTCTGTCTCGCGGCGCCGGACGCTCTCGCACCGGCCCAGGAGTCGGGCCGCATGCGGGGCGGCCACGAGCTGCCCAGGGACCTCGCCGCCTGGATCCACATCGACAAGGACGGCCGCGTCACGGTCTTCACCGGCAAGGTCGAAGTGGGACAGAACATCCGGACGTCGCTGACGCAGCAGGTCGCCGAGGAGCTTCGCGTTCTTGTGGACTCGATCGGCATGGTGATGGGAGACACGGATCGGACGCCGTGGGATGCGGGCACCTTCGGAAGCCGCACGACACCGACCATGGGCCCGCAGCTTCGCGCCGCGGCGGCCACCGCGCGGGAGGCGCTGATCGATCTGGCCGCCGAGCGCTGGAAGGCCGCGCGGGCGACGCTCTCGGCCGAGAACGGCAGGATCGTCGACGCTGCGGGCAAGCGGACGGTCGCCTACGGCGAGCTGACACAGGGCGAGAACATCGTTCGGACCGTCCCGGCCGACGCGTCCGTCGCCGCGGCCTCGCGTTGGAAAGTCGCGGGCGCGCCGGCCCCCAAGGTCGACGGCCGCGACTTCGTCACCGGCGCCCACCGCTACGCCTCCGATCTGACGCGCCCGGGGATGCTGCACGGCAAGGTCCTGCGCCCGCCGGCGTTCCAGGCGACGCTTCTCTCCCTCGACTCCTCGAAAGCCGAGGCGATGCCCGGCGTCAGAGTCGTGCGCGACGCCGACTTCGTCGGCCTCGTGGCGCCGGATCTCTGGTCCGCGGAGGCCGGCCTCCTTCGGGTCGAGGCGAAGTGGAAAGAGACGCCCGGTCAGCCGTCGAACGCGACTCTTTTCGAGTACCTGAAGAAGAACGAGGAGACCGCCGAGCGCTCGGAGCCGCGCGTGACGGGATCGGTCGAGCAGGCGATGGCCGCGGCCGACGTGAAGCTCCGGGAGACCTACACCGTTCAGTACATCGCGCACGCGCCGCTCGAGCCCCGGGCCGCGGTCGCGGAATGGAGCGGCGAGAAGCTGACCGTCTGGACCGGGACGCAGCGGCCCTTCGCCGTGCGCGACGAGCTCGCCGCGGCGCTTCACGTTGCGCCGGAAAACGTGCGCGTGCTCGTGCCCGACACGGGGTCCGCCTATGGCGGCAAGCACACCGGCGACGCCGCGGTCGAGGCGGCGCGCCTCTCGAAGGCCGCCGGCAAGCCGGTCAAGCTCGTCTGGACGCGCGAAGAGGAGTTCACCTGGTCCTACTTCCGTCCGGCCGGCGTCATCGAGGTGCGAAGCGGCGCGCGCCGCGACGGGATGATCGCGGCCTGGGAGTTCCACAACTGGAACTCCGGCCCCGCCGGCATCGCGACACCCTACGACATCGCCAATCAGGCGATCCAGTTTCACCCGGTCAAGTCGCCGCTGCGTCAGGGCTCCTATCGCGGGCTCGCGGCGACGGCCAATCACTTCGCCCGCGAGAGCCACATGGACGAGCTGGCACATGCCCTCGGGATGGACCCGCTCGCCCTTCGCCTGAAGAACCTGACCGATCCGCGCTTGAAGGTGGTCTTCGAGGCCGCGGCGGAGAGATTCGGGTGGGGCAAGCGCAAGGCCGAGCCCGGGCGAGGCTTCGGGATCGCGGGCGGTGTCGAGAAGGGCGGCTACATCGCGACTTGCGCCGAGGTCGAGGTGCACCGGCCCTCCGGCCGCGCGCAGATTCGGCGCGTGGTCGCCGCCTTCGAGTGCGGCGCCGTCGTCAATCCCAACGGCCTGCGCAACCAGGTCGAAGGAGCAATCGTGCAGGGCATCGGAGGCGGGCTCTTCGAGTCGATCCGATTCGAGAATGGGCGGATCATCAATGCCCATTTCTCCGAGTACCGCGTCCCGCGGCTTCCCGACACTCCGCAGCTCGACGTCCTGATTCTCGACCGCAAGGACCTGCCCCCGGCCGGCGCCGGGGAGACGCCGATCGTCGGTATCGCCCCGGCGGTGGCCGGCGCCATCTTCGCGGCGACCGGAGAACGCCTGCGCGGGCTGCCCCTGACCTCATCGTCTCTCTAGGGGAGGGCCGGCGCGAGGCTCTCTTTCCCCGTCTCCCTCCGGGAGGGGGCGGGGTCCGTCCCTCCTCACACTCGTGATCCATTTGAATCTTCCCAAGCCGGCCGGGGGGGACAAAGAGTGGTCGCGTGGACGAGGCTCGCGCGAGTCGGCGGGTCCCCAAGGCGCCGTCGAGAGTCCTCCCGCGGGTCGCCGCTGCCCTTTGCGCGGCGCTTCTGGCTGGAGGAACGGCCCGCGCGCAGATCCCGCCCGAGCCCCCGAGCCCGATCCCGTTCCCGCGTTTCGAGATCGCGCTTCTGGCCGGTTACCAGCTCAACAGCAGTCTGACCTGGAACGAGGTCACGCCCTACACGAGCGTGGGCATCGACAACTCTCCCACGTGGGGCGTCACGGGTGGTTACGAATTCGGCCCGAGCCTCGAAGGGGAGATTCAGTACAGCTACACGAAGCCGAAGGCGACCGCCTTCGCTCGGAACCCGGAGATTCCGAGCCCCACCTTCGAGATCGGAATACACCAGTTTCAGTTCGTCGGCGTGACCAACTTCGCACCGCCCGGCGCTTCCGTGCGCCCCTACTTCGGTTTGGGCGTTGGCTTCACGGTCTTGAACGGGAGCCCCACGCTCGAAAACGCGGTCCAGCCGGCCTTCAGCGTCCTGCTCGGCGTGAAAGCGTATTTCGGCAAGACCTTCGGCCTGCGCCTCGAGTTTCGGTATGCCCCCGCGTTTCTTTACACGACGGGCGACGGCACGGAATTCTGCTTCGATGTCAACAACTGCTGGAACACGGGGGACCGCTACCTCCACCAGATCGACTTCCGCGGGGGCGCGACGTTCCGGTTCTGACGACCCGGCGCGCAAGGGACGGCTCTCCCTAACCCTCTGCCCAAGGGGGACCGCTCTCTCTACCGGAGGAGCAGGAGCTCCTGACCCGCGGCGCGAAGCGATACGATCCTTCCCGAGGGAGAGGAGCATGAAGAAGCGCCGCCGGCCGGCCGCGAAGAAAACCGGCAAGACGAAGAGAAAACCGATCATGCGGCACTCGCGCGAGGGCGCGAAGTCTCGCAGGAAGAAGGGACGCGGCAAGCCCGGCGCCCGTCCGAAGAAGGCAAGCCGCAAGGCGAGAGCCCCCAGGGCGAGAGCCGCCGCGAGGAAGAAGCCGTCGAAGTCGGTCCGCCGCAGACGCGGCGAAGGGGGCGTGACCCTCGAGCCCCCGCCGGACGCTCGCGGGATGGGAGCCGAGTCCGGCGGCCAGTCCGGAGACACCGAAGGGTTGTCCCGGGCCGAAGAAGCCGACTTCGAGAGCGTCGAGGAGTTGGCCGAAGAGGGTCAGGCCTTCGAGGCCGGAGTGATCGAGGGTGTCGAGAGCGCGCGCGACCCCGATGAGGGGGAGGTCGAGACGCGAGAGGTTCCCGAGGACGACGTGCCTCAGGAGTACCTGGACAAGGACTGAGGCGCCGCGGCGCAATGACGGGCGAGGACGGAAAGAAACCGCCGGGGCCGGATCTCGAGACGGGCGTCGCCTTCGACAGCCTGTCGCCGAATTCCCCCCTGCTCGGCCACGTCGGCGGGGAAGCCGTCGTGCTGGTGCGGGTGGGCGAGGAGGCGCTCGCCGTGGGCGCCCATTGCACGCACTACGGAGGGCCTCTGGCGGAGGGGCTCGTCGTCGGCCAAACGATCCGGTGTCCGTGGCATCACGCGCGCTTCAGCTTGAGGAGCGGCGAAGCGGAGGGCGCTCCGGCGCTTTCGCCCGTCGCGTGCTACATGGCCGAGCGTGCGGCGGGAAGGGTCCGGGTGGCGCGCAAATGCGAGCCGACAATCCCGGCGCCTCCGGCCGGCGTCGGTCGTGATCGTCGGCGCCGGAGCCGCCGGCGCCGCATGCGCCGACATGCTGCGCGCGAAAGGCTACTCCGGTCCGATCACGCTCGTCGGCGACGAGGAGCCGGGTCCGGTGGACCGTCCGAATCTCTCCAAGGACTATCTCGCGGGCAATGCGCCGGAGGAGTGGATCCCGCTCCGCACGCGCGACGACTACGAGTCCATCCGCGTGGAGCTGCTGACGGGCGACCCGGCCGTCGGCATCGACACGGCGCGCCGAAGGGTGACGCTCCAGAGCGGTCGCGCGCTCGACTACGGCGCTCTCCTCGTCGCGACCGGCGCCGAGGCTCGGTCCCTCCCGATCGAAGGAGCCGGCCTGCCCCACGTCCTCCGCCTGAGAACTCTCGCTGATAGCAAATCTGCTATCGCCCGCGCGGAGCGGGCCAAACGCGCCGCCGTGATCGGCTCGAGCTTCATCGGACTGGAGGTCGCCGCCTCGCTGCGCCATCGCGGCCTCGCCGTGACCGTGGTCGGGCCCGAGAAGGTGCCGCTCGAGCGCGTCCTCGGCCCGGAGATCGGCCAGTTCGTGCGGCGCTTGCACGAGCAACATGGCGTGGTCTTCCGGCTGGGCGTTTTGCCGAAGGCGATACGGGATGACCGTGTCGAGCTCGCGAGCGGCGAGTCGATCGAGGCGGAGCTCGTCGTCCTGGGCGTGGGGGTCGCGCCGCGGACGGCGCTCGCCGCGAAAGCCGGCCTGACCGTGGGCAACGGGATCGTGGTCGACGAGAATCTGCGGGCGAGCGCTCCCGACGTCTATGCGGCGGGCGACGTGGCCCTCTACCCGGAGCGAATCTCCGGCGAGCCGGCGAGAATCGAGCACTGGGCTCTGGCAGAACGCCAGGGGCAGGCGGTGGCGCGGGCGATGCTCGGCATCGGCGGACCGTTTCGGGACGTCCCGTTCTTCTGGAGCCAGCATTACGACGTCACGATTTGCTACGTCGGCCATGCCTCGAGCTGGGACGCGTTCGAGCTGCGAGGGGATCTCGAGGCCCGCAGCGCCGCCGCGGTCTACCGCCGGAAGGGGAAAGTGCTCGCCGTCGCGACCGTCGGGCGCGATCGCGAGAGCCTCGCCGTCGAAGCCGCCTTCGAGCAGGGCGACGCGGGCGCCCTGGAGAGGGCGATCTCCTCGCTTTCACGCTGACGGGAGCGCGGGGGAGCGCGGGGCTGCCGGCCCTGATGCGTTCAGATCAACCCTTACAGGGCGCAACATGATGCGATGAACTCCTGGCAGTGGCCGAGAGGAGGTTTTTCCCATGCGCAAACGAGCAACCATCATCATCGCGGCTTTCCTCGCGTTGGCCGCCTTTTCAGCGGCTCAGACAATCGATACTTCACAGTGGCTCAAGAGCAGCTCGAAGAGCGACTTGAGCAACAAGGACATCGTCGCGGGCCTCAAGGATGCCCTGAAGGTCGGTTCGGGCGAGGCCGTCTCGCTAACCGGCAGGACGGACGGCTACTTCGGCAACGCCGCCATCAAGATCCTGATGCCGGAGAAGCTGGCAAGCGTCGAGAAGGGTCTGCGCCTCCTCGGCCAGGGAGAGAAGGTCGACGAGTTCGTGCTCAGCATGAACCGCGCCGCGGAAAAGGCCGCTCCGGCCGCGAAGGACATCTTCTGGGACGCCATCACGAAGATGACCTTCGAGGACGCCCGGAAGATCCTGGGCGGCGGCGACACGGCCGCGACCGATTACTTCCGCGCGAAGACGGGAGACGCGCTCACGGTGGCGTTCCGGCCGATCGTGACGGATTCCATGAAGGACGTCGGCGTGGTCCAGCAATATAAGGAGCTCCAGAGCTCCTACGCGAGCGTCCCGTTTGCGTCGAGCTTGCCCTCCATCGACATCGAGACATATGTCGTCGGCAAGGCCCTCGACGGTCTCTTCCTCGTGCTCGGTCAGGAGGAGCGCAAGATTCGCCAGGATCCCGCGGCGCGCGTCACCGACGTGCTGAAGCTCGTCTTCGGAAAGTAGCGCGGGACCGGAGGGCAAGAGGCGCTGCGGCCCGTCTCGGCGGGAGAGGACTGCGAGGCGGCCTGCTCCTAGAATGAGAGGCCGATGAAACGCGTCGTCCTGATGGCCGCCGCTCTTCTGTCGGCCGGGTGCGCGACGATCTTTCACGGCCGAACGCAGAGAATCGAGATCGTGACGGACCCTCCCGGAGCGACCGCGATCGCGGCCGGCGCGCGCGTCACGACACCCGGATTCCTCCTGCTGCGTCGGGACGCGAGCATCCTCGAGATCCGGGTCGAGAAGGAAGGCTACGTTTCGAAGACGGTTCGCCTGGCCCGCCGCGTCTCGGGCCTCGTCTGGGCGAACCTGGGCTGGGCGGGCCTCGGCGTCGCCATCGGAGCGACGCAGCCGCCGCTGTTCAAGCGCGGCTCCGACAGCCCGGGTGATGCCTGGGCCGTCGGAGGTGTGGGGGCGGCCGCCTTCGGATTCGGCGTGGACTACGTCACGGGGGCGGCCTACCGGCTGGAGCCCGTCACGGTCGTCGTCAAGCTCGACGAGGCGAGCCCTGTGCCTTGAAGGGCTGCCTCAGGCGCCTGCGGGCTTGACGGCGCGCACGAAGGCGCTCCGCACCTTTCCGTCGACCTCGGCAGCGATCGCGCCGACGTCGATGCCCGCCGACTCGAGGAACGGCCTCGCCTCCTCGACGCCGTAGACGCGGGTGGGCTCGACGGTGACGTCGACGAAGCCCGCGGCCTCGAGTTTCTTGCGGTAGTCGGTCTCGGAGAGGGCCCCCGCGACACAGCCGACCCACAGCAGAAGGCTCTGCCGAATTGCCGCCGGAATCTCCCCGGCCACGACGACGTCCGAGACCGCGAAACGGCCGCCGGGCCTCAACACCCGGAAGGCCTCGCGAAGGACTCGGTCCTTGTCGGCCGAGAGATTGATGACGCAGTTGGAGACGATCACGTCCACACTCGCGTCGGGCAGCGGAATGCTCTCGATCTGCCCCTTGAGGAACTCGACGTTCTCCACACCGGCCTTGCGCTGATTCTCGCGGGCCAGCTCGAGCATCTCGTCGGTCATGTCGAGGCCGTAGGCCTTCCCCGACGGCCCGACGCGCCTTGCGGAAAGCAGCACGTCGATCCCGCCTCCCGAGCCCAGGTCGAGAGCCACCTCGCCCGTCTGGAGCTTCGCCAGAGCCGTCGGGTTGCCGCAGCCGAGCGAGGCGAGGAGGGCCTTCTCGGGAACCTCGGCCGTCTCCGAGATCGCGTAGAGGTTCGACGTGATCGGATCGCCGGAGAGTCCGGAAGCCGAGACCTCCCCGCAGCAGGAGGCCTTGCCCGTCATGACCTGCCGGGCGGCCTTGCCGTATTTCTCTCGAACGACGTCGGTGATGTTCTGGTCCGTCATGGTTTCCTCCACAAGATCATCGAGACATCTCGATCCTTCTCATTCGCCGGATCACTTTCCGCAGCAGACGGCCTTCGCCTGCGCCGCGCCCTTGCTCGCGAGCCAGGCCGCGATCGCCTGCTCGGCCCTTTCCAGGCCTTCGTGGTTCAACGCGTAGTGGACCCAGCGGCCGTCCCGCCGATCCACGACGAGCTCGGCGTCCTTCAGAACCTTCATGTGGAACGAGAGCCTCGACTGGCCGGCGCCCAAGAGATCCATCAGGTCACAGACGCAGAGCTCCCCGTTTCGCAGCCGATCGAGAACGGCGAGCCGGGTCTCGTCGGACAGCGCGTGAAAGAGCCTGGCCAGCTTCCGCTGCATCGTCACGCGATGCAATATATCAACGAAAATTGATATGTCAAGGGGATCAAATCGCTCACCGCGCCAGCAGGGTTTCGGCGTTGGCCGCGGCCGAAGGCCGCGCATCGCGAAGCGAGCCGCCCTCAATGCCGAGGGGACTGTCCGCGTCGCTTGACCAATGGAGATAGAATCCGGGGCTGTTTCGGAAGGAAGAAGAACTGCTTCGAAATTGAGGAGGAGACATGAGACCGAGAACGATCCTGGCATCTCTGGCGGTATTTCTTGCGGGCGTCGCCGTCAGTTTGGCTGCAGACCCGCAAATGGGCACCTGGAAGCTGAACGAGGGCAAGTCCAAGTTCCCCCCCGGATCGGGCAAGAACACGACGGTCGTCTACGCAGCCGCCGGCGACAACATCAAGGTGACCGTGGACGGCGTCGACAAGGACGGCAAGCCTTCCCACAACGAGTGGACGGGCAAGTTCGACGGTAAGGACTATCCGGTTACCGGCGATCCCAATTCCGACATGCGGTCCTACAAGAAAGTCGACGAGCACACCCTGGACCTGACCGTCAAGAAGGGCGGGAAGGTGACGGTGACCGGGAAGATCGTCGTCTCGCATGACGGCAAGAGCCGGACCGTCAACACGACCGGAACGGACGCGGGCGGCAACAAGGTGATGACGACGGCGGCCTACGACAAGCAGTAGCGCCGACCGGGTTTCCCTCACAACGCCTCTCTCCCTGCCGGGGGAGAGGCGTTTATGTTTCGAGGCCTTGCCCCGTCCTTCTCTCGCCGCCCATTTCCACGCTCCGCCGTCCGGGAGGTGAGGGTCTAACGCTCTCCGAGGAGCTTCGAAAAGGCGCGCGGCGTCAGGACACGACCCTTTCCCGCCGGTTTCTCGAACAATCTCCGATCCCCGGTCACCAGGAGAGCGGAGGAAACGGCGGCGAGGATCTCCCAGAGGTGCTCGTCTCCCGTGCCGGCGCCTCGGCCTCGCGGCTTGTCGATTTCGACGACCTGGCCGTTGGCCGCGATCTCGGTCAGCAGGGTGTCGATCTCGGCCGCAGCAAGTCCATGACGCCGGCGGATTTTCTGCCGGAGCAGGACGCTCCGGTACTCCGAAAGGAGATCGAGCGAAATCAGAAAGCGAAATCGCCCGACCAGCATCCCGTCGAGGATCCGGGCCGTTGGAGCGGCCGCAAGGGAAGTCAGAAGACCGCTGACGGCCACGTTGGTGTCGATGGCGGCCGGGTCGGGCGTCATCGACGGCGCCGCTGTGCCCTTGTCTCCGAGACCGCCAAACGCATCGCGTCGGCCTCGGTCATACCGGACCGGGCGCGTGCCCGCGCCACCAGCGCCGCTGCTTGGCTCGTGGTCTTCACGCCGTAAGCATCGAGGCTCTCCTCGACGAGGCTGCGAATCGTCTTGCCGCGCCGCGCGGCCGTTTCCTTGAGCGCCCGGTGCCGCTCCGGCGTGAGCGAAATCGTCAGACGGGGCATGCCACGAGCCTCCCGACTGATGCTAACACACCAATACATCAAGTCACCAGAGAGGCACAACCCAACAAACCCCGACCGTTTCAAAAGGGGAGAGAAGGGAGAAGGCCCATCCCCCTCTCCCCCATGCGCGGGGGAGAGGGGGATGGTGAAGGGCGGGTTCCTACTTCGACAGGATCAGGATCTCGACCCGGCGGTTCTGGAACCTTCCATCGGCCGTGTCGTTGCTTGCGATGGGATTGGCCTTCCCGAATCCCCTGCTGGTGATCTTGTCCTTGCTCGTCACGCCGTTGGCCAGCAGGTACTCCTTGACGGCCGCGGCACGTCGCTCGGAAAGACCCATGTTGTACTTGTCGCTGCCGGTGGAATCCGTGTAGCCGTCGACCTCGATCGTGCTTCCCGGGTACTTGTTGGCGAACGCGAGCGCCTTCTTCAGCTCCGGGACATCCGACTTGCGGATCGTCGACTTGTTGGTGTCGAAGTTGACGTGGACGGTCAGCTTGTCGACCACGGCGGGCGCCGCGGCGTTGACGGTGACGGTCGTCGAACTGGTCTTGGAGCCGCCTGCTCCGGTCGCGGTCAGCGTGTAGGTCGTCGTGCTGGAGGGGCAGACCTGTTTGGAGCCGTCTCCGGCTTCGACGCTGCCGACTCCATGATCGATCTCAGCGCTCTTGGCGTTGACCGAGGACCAGCTGAGTGTCGCGCACTTGCCCTGGTCGACCGACGCTGGTGAGGCGGAGAAGGAAATGATCGTGGGAGCGGGCGGCACCATCGGCGCCGGTGCCGGCGCCGCAGCCTTGGGCGGGCAGAGCGCGTTTACCTTGGCCACCGCGTCTTTGGCCATTGCGATGGCTTCCTTGGTGCGGCAGGAGTTGTAGACAGGCCATGCGTCTTTCTGCAGCTTCTCGGCCGCCTTGAACTCGTCCGGGCATTGCTTGTCCTTGCCGGCCTTCTTCGCCGCGGCCACCGCTCTATCTGCGGCGGGCAGCTCCGGGGGAACCCAACGCCCATCCGGGAGGACCTCCAATCCCGCACACCCAACCAGAACACCGATGGAGGAACCGAGAAACACCAGGATCAGGGCGACCCGTAGAACTCGACTCATACGATCCTCCTCCTCCTCACTCGCGTCCCCTGCGGGAGGGTCGCCCGGCCGAACCTCCGCCGGGACCAACCGCGGCCCGCCTATCCGGGGGCAGGATGTGCCGGGAGGCGGCGCCGCGCCTGATGCAAATATATCGTTCTGTGTGGCTCCCCGAGACGGTGAAAAACGGGACAAATCCCGAAAAACGTGAGGATTCCGCGGTTCGAGCCAGTCGGAAGGCGGTTTGAAGATACGAAGACTGGGCTGGCGCCCCGCGTACTAAGATCCCCGCGCTTTCTCAGCCTCATGTCGTCTCGATTTCGAAGGGGGGGAGGAACTCGCATGAATCGGACCCGCCGCGCCCGCGCGGTGACCTCCGTCGGCCTCATGGCGCTCGCCGCGTCGCTTGCGGCGCAGGCTCCGAAGCCCGCCCCGACTCCCAAGCCCTCCCTCCCGTCCGAGATGCCGGCCAGATTCACCGTCGCCAGCGCCACGTTCGATTACGACCGCCGCGAGGTCATGATCGCGATGCGCGACGGCGTCAAGCTCCACACGATCATCCTCGTCCCGAAGGGCGCCAGGAACGCCGGGATGCTCCTGACCCGCACCCCCTACGACGCCGACGCCATGACGAGCCAATGGTCGAGCTCGCACCTTGCCCCGAATCTCGAGGGCTATGACAACGCGACCGACGTCATCGTCGAGGGCGGCTACATCCGCGTGGTGCAGGACGTGCGCGGCAAGCACGGCTCCGAGGGGGACTACGTCATGAACCGGCCGCTGCGCGGGCCGCTCAATCCGACCGCCGTCGACCACTCGACCGACACCTGGGACACGATCGACTGGCTCGTCAAGAACGTCCCGGAGTCCAACGGCAAGGTCGGCATTCTCGGCATCTCCTACGATGGCTTCACGCCGCTCATGGCTCTCTTCAACCCGCACCCGGCGCTCAAGGTCTCGGTGCCCATGAACCCGATGGTCGACGGCTGGATGGGCGACGACTGGTTTCACAACGGCGCCTTCCGGCAGCTCGGCGCCTCCTACGTCTACGAGCAGGAGGCCAATCGCAAGAACGAGGAGAAGTGGTGGTCGGGATACCTCGACGACTACGACACCTTCTTGTCCGCGGGCTCGGCAGGGGAGCTCGGGCGCATCCACGGCATGGAGCAGCTCGGCTTCTGGAAGAAGTTGACCGAGCATCCGAACTACGACGCCTTCTGGCAGGAGCAGGCGGTCGACAAGCTGCTCGCCAAGGAGCCCCTCAAGGTCCCCGTCATGCTCGTCCATAGCCTGTGGGACCAGGAGGACATCTATGGAGCGCCTGCCGTCTACAAGGCCATCGAGGGGAAAGACACCGGAAACGACAGAGTCTTTCTCGTCCTGGGCCCGTGGCACCACGGACAGGAAATCCGCGAAGGGAGCGCGCTCGGCCCGATCAAGTTCGAGAGCGACACCGCCAGGAGCTTTCGCCGCGAGGTCCTGGCGCCCTTCCTCGCCCGGTATCTGAAGGACGGCGCGCCGATGGCCGACATCGCGCCGGTCACGGCGTTCGAGACGGGGACCAACACCTGGCGCCGTCTGAATGCGTGGCCGGCCGGCTGTGTCAGCGGCTGCTCGATCAAGCCGACGCCGCTCTACCTTTCGGCGGGCAGCAAGGCGCGTCTGACCGCGCCCAGGGACGGCGACGCCGCTTACGAGGAGTACGTCTCCGATCCCGGCAAGCCCGTGCCGTTCGACGGCCGCCCTTCCATCCCGGAGACCTTCGACCACGGGACGTCCTGGCGCAAGTGGCTCGTCACGGATCAGCGCGAGGTTTCCAGCCGCACCGACGTGGCCGTCTTCGTGACCGACGTCCTGACCGCGCCCGTCAAGATCAGCGGCCAGCCGGTCGTCAATCTCGTCGCCTCGACTTCGGGCACCGACTCCGACTGGGTCGTCAAGGTGATCGACGTCTACCCCGACCAGGTCGCGAACGGCCCGCTCCTGAGCGGCTACCAGCTCATGATCTCCGCCGACATTTTCCGCGGCCGCTACCGCGAGAGCTTCGAGACCCCGAAGCCGCTTGCCGCCAACCAGCCTCTGCTCTACAAGTGGGCGCTACCCAACGCCAACCACGTCTTCCTGCCCGGCCATCGCATCATGGTCCAGGTCCAGTCGAGCTGGTTTCCTCTCTACGACCGAAACCCGCAGACCTTCGTCCCCAACATCTTCTGGGCCAAGCCCGAGGACTACAAGAAGGCCACCCAGCGCATCTACCACTCGCCCGCCTCGGGGCAGGCGAGCTTCATCGAGCTGCCGGTCGTGGTGCAGTAGGAGCCCGCGTCTCCAGTCGAGAGTCTTCCTGGACGCCAATGTCCTCTTTTCCGCCGCCTACCGCGAGAAACCAGGGCTCCTCGAGCTCTGGAGGATCGCTGACGCGCGTCTGTTGACCTCGAGGTACGCCGCCGAAGAGACGCGTCGCAACCTGGATTCGCCGGAGCGTCGCTCCCGGTTGGAGCGACTCCTCGAGACAGTCGAGGTCGTCGCAGAGACGCCGGGCGAGAAGTCGGTCATGGGTCCTCCTTTCCGGCTGCCGGAGCCCGCCGAGCCGAGCGAGAGCCGGCACCCATTGGTCTAGCGGAATTCGTGCCAGATCCGGAGCGGCACCGCGCAGCGCGACGGGGTTGCGTCCGGCGCGGCGATCGCGCTAGATTCTCCTGCGGCGCTGATCCGCGCCCAACCTCGATGGCCTTTCCCCAGCGAAGGCCCTCGCCGAGGCAAAGGGGGGAATACTCCCGGATCGGCATGATGAACCTTCGTCCTCGCGGACGACGCTGCTGGGGGGCGCCGCTCGCGAATGGAACGAGGGGGACCGTCATGCCGAAGCAAAAAGACCTCAAGCGGCTCGTCCGTTCCCGCATGAAGAAGACCGGCGAGTCGTACACCGCCGCGCGGGCTCAGCTGATGAAGAAGAGCGAACCAGCTCTTTCCGACTCCAACCACGGCGAGGTCGCGGGCATCAGCGACGCTTCCGTCAGCAAGCGGACCGGGCGCACGTGGGCGCAGTGGGTCGGCGTGCTCGATCGAGCGGGGGCAGCCCGGAAACCTCACCGAGAGATCGCGCGATACGTCTCGTCGCTGGGCACACCGAGCTGGTGGTCCCAGATGGTCACCGTCGGCTACGAGCGCATTCGCGGTCTTCGCGATCGAGGACAGCGTCGGGGCGGCGGATACGGCGCCAGCAAGAGCCGCACGTTCCCTGTTTCCGTGGACACTCTCTTTGGCGCCTTCGCCAATGCGCGGCAGCGCCGGCGGTGGCTGCCCGTCCAGATCACCGTTCGCTCAGCCACTCCGCACAAGCGGATGCGCGTGATCTGGGATGACGACACGGCCGTCGTTTTTGAATTCACCCCGAAGGGAAGCGCGAAAAGCGCGGTGGCCGTGGGGCACCTGAACCTTCCCGACAAGTCCGCCGCGGATGCGTTGAAGAAGGTGTGGAGCGGGTACTTCGACCGGCTCGGCCAACTTCTCTCGTGACGTCCCCCTCACGCTGCCCCTCTCCCCCGAAAACGGGGGAGAGGGAGCTTGAGTCGCTCCGTCTCTCTGAAGATGAGGGCGAGAGAACTGCGCCTGCTCGGCGCGGACGCCGAAGGCAGCGGTTCAAGACTTCGAGCCCGTTTGCTCGCTCCGCCTTCTCTTCTCCTTGACTTGCCGCGCCGCCGGACAGAGACTCCGCGTTCAATGCACGTCGGCAACCCCGCCGATGGAGGAGGATTCAATGCGGGTCAAGACTGCCCTGGTGTTCATTGGCGCCGCCGCGCTCGCCGCGTCGGCGATGGCGCAGACGAAGGCGTCCGGCAAGGCTCAATGCAAGGCCGATCCCCCGACACCCGTCGAGATCGGAGACAAGCCGGGCCACGCCTTCGCCATCAACAAGGCCCAGTGCACTTGGTCGGGTTTCGAGATCGGGGGAGTGGCGTACAAGGACGGCGTCAGCGTCTCCGCTGACGAGATCAACGGCGACAAGTCGAGCGGAGGCGGCTATCACACGGCCACCATGGCGAACGGCGACAAGACGACGGCTCACTTCCACGGCTCGGCAACGACGAAGGACGGCAAGTTCGTGAGCGGTGGCGGGACCTGGACCTTTTCCAGCGGCACCGGGAAGTTCAAGGGCATCAAAGGCAAGGGAACCTACAAGGGCACGCCGAACGCCGACGGGACCGTGACGTACCAGGTCGACGGCGAGTACAGCCTGCCGTAGCCGATCGAGACGCGAGGTCGGAGGCTCCCTCTCATCTGCGACAGAGAGCTGGTGTGAGGGGCCTCCGATTCACACAGGTTTCCGGGTCCGTCTTCGATCGCGGGTCTGCTTCCTGTGTGCCGGGCGGTAGGCGGGTGCCGTCTCCCGAACCTCGAGGCGTTCCTCGGCTCGGGAGGATCTGTTCCCGTAGCCCCTGTGAGGCGTCTTGAGCCGCGAGACTCTCTTCTCGATCGACTCCCCGAAATCCCGCCTGGCCGCTTGGGCTCGGGTTCTCCCCGGCAGCCTCAACCCCGCGTGCGCTCGACGGCGCGCTTCCAGCCGCGAAAGGCCGATTCCCGCCGGTCCTCGTCCCACCGGGGCTCGAAGGTCCGATCGGCCTTCCAGAGCCGCCGCAGCTCGTCGGTGGACTCGAAGACGCCCGCGGCGAGGCCGGCCGCGTAAGCCGCGCCGAGCGCTGTCGTCTCGCGCACGACCGGGCGAACCACCGGGATGCCGAGCACATCGGCCTGGAGCTGCATCAGCAGGTTGTTCGCGGTCGCTCCGCCGTCGACCTTCAGGGCGATCAAGGGTCTTGCGCTGTCGGAGACCATCGCCTCGGCGACCTCCCGGCTCTGAAAGCAGATCGCCTCGAGAGTCGCCCGCACCAGGTGCGCGCGGCTCGCGTGATGCGTGAGACCGACGATCGCGCCGCGCGCCTTCATGTCCCAGTGCGGAGCGAAGAGACCCGAAAAGGCCGGCACGAAGTAGACGCCTCCCGAATCCGGCACGCTTTCGGCGATCGCCTCGGTCTCGGCGGCGCTGCCGATCAAGCCGAGGTTGTCCCGCAGCCACTGCACGGCCGCGCCGGCGACCGCGACGGAGCCCTCGAGCGCATAGGCCCGCTCTCCGGAACCGGCGCAGGCCGCCGTCGAGAGGAGCCCAAAGGAGCTCGTCAACGGCCTGTCGCCGACGTGCTCGAGCAGGAA
>DATKAE010000109.1:0-8837 GCA_035498405.1 Thermoanaerobaculia bacterium
CGCTCGCAGCGAGAGAATCGCCGCGCGCAGCAGGAGAGTACTCGGACGGGCTCCTAACGAGGCGACGGGCGCGGAGGCGGCGACGGGACGAGGATCGGGAACCCGTTGGGCCCGATCGGAGGGGGCGGGGGGCTGCCCGGCAAGAGCGGAAATCCATTGGGACCGACGAGCGCCGGCGGCTGCGGTCCAGGGCGCGGGGGCCGGACAGGCGGGACGTAACAGCCGTCGCAGGACCCGTAGTAGCCCGGATAGCCCTCATCGTAGACCTGGGAAGGCGGCAGGGAAGCTTGTGACACGGCCTCGGCGGGGTGCCCCTCGCCGGTCGGCCCCAAGAAAACCGTGTCGCCCGTCTTGGGCCGCGACTCGACCTTCGTCACGGAGATTCCGAGAACGTCCTCCGCGGGAACGCTCATGTAGACATCGTCCGGATAACGATGGAAGAGGTAGAGCCGGCCGCTGCGGACGGGAGCGTCGGCCGAGAGCATTCGGACGTGGCCGCGCAGCTCGATCTGATGGATGGTCTTGGCCGCCGGAGGCGCCGCGGTCAAGAGCAGCAGGGAGACGAGAACCGCCGCCACGTTCATCGCGGGCCTCCGAGTCCTGGGGAAAGGATAACCTACCTCCCGGAACGTGTCCCCCGTCGGCCGAGGGACTCGGGACCGTCACGACCACCGAGGCCCAGGACCCCCCCGCGCCCGGGTAACGCGCATCTCGCAGCACCACACGCACTTGTCCCGGTGACCGCTCCTCGGTGAACACAGGAAACCGAGCCCAGGTCAGGAAGTCCCTGCCCGCCGGCGTCTTTGCTGCGGCAAGCGCCGCGGGGCTCGAGGCGTCTTTCTCCCACGCCTCGGACGAAAGGTCGAGCGACGGCCCCGATCCGAGATGGAGCCGCCCGAATCGATAACCGTCGCCGGTGTCGAGGACCACCATCCGCTCGAGCGCATTCCAGGGGACGGGTCCCACCATGAGGCGCTCGACGGAGATCCCTCGCCGTCGGGCCAGACGGGACGCGAACTGTCTTCCCGCCAGACCACCTCCCATCATGACGACGACGTAGAGCGCGGCGAGCGCGAGCGCCGTACGGGCCGGCCGGGAGGCTCTCGCGACTCGGCGGCGCTCCCGCGCGCGCGACCAAGCCACACCCGTTCCGAGCAAGAGCCACATCCATGGATCCACGATGAAGAGCGTGTCTCCGTAGAACCACCTCCCGGAGAAGGGCATCAGAAAGCGGACGCCGTAGGTGTTCAAGAAATCCAGGAGCGGATGCGACAGGACCGATAGGAACGCCACGAGGAGCAGGCCCCGAAACCGAGTCGGCGCCGCCTGGGGGTTCCGCCGGCGCCGGACGAAGTGGTCCCATCCCGCCACGGCGCCCGCAAGCGCGGCCGGCAGGACGGCCATGGCGAGCAGACCATGGGTCCATCCCCGGCGAAACGCGAGGGCGTCCGCGGCGCTTCCGAAGGCGTACGTGAAGGCGTCGACGTCTGGCAGGTTCGCGCCGATCAATAGCGTCGCCATGGCGAGCGGCGTCTGGCGCTTCAACCCGGCTTCTCCGAGCGCGGCTCCCGCAAGCGTGTGGCAGATGTTGTCCAGGGTGTCCTCCGCCCCGAGGTCGAGTCCGCGGGGCGGAGTCTACCCGAGGGGTCTTTGCTCGGGCTTGCGAGACGCGGGCCGATGCGGATCCGCGCGAGGTCCGCCGTCGCGCAAGCGCTCGGCCACGCCGGATTCGGAGGCGCGCGCATCGAATGGCACCGATTCGGCCGCGAGATCGCTTGCGTCAGGGGCGAGCGCCAGCGCCTGAAGCCCCGAAGCCATGTAGGATGCGAGACACAGGAGGCCTCGCATGGCCAAGGAGCCGCAAGGCGGGACACCCCGCGTGAGCGACGAGGCGGTCCAGGCCGCGACGGGAAAGAGTTGGGCCGAATGGCTCGCCGCGCTCGACCGCGCGGGCGCCGCGAGCCTCTCGCACCCGCAAATCGCGCAGCACCTGAAGGCGGAGCACCGTTTGTCCCGCTGGTGGTGTCAAATGGTCGCCGTCGAGTACGAGCAGGCCAAGGGACTTCGAGACAAGCACGAAAAGCCGACGGGCTACGAGATCGGCGTCAGCAAGACGATCGCGGCGCCCCTCTCACGACTCTTCCGCGCCTGGGAGGATCGCCGGATCCGCGACAAGTGGCTCGAGGACCCGGGCTTCGTCATCCGAAAGGCGACGCCCGGAAAATCGATGCGCATCACCTGGGTGGACGGAAAGACCAGCGTGGACGCCGGCTTCTACGTCAAGGGCGACGGCAAGAGTCAGATTTCCGTCCAGCACGGCCGGCTCGGGAGCGCGCGCCAGGCGGCGCGTTTGAAGAAGTACTGGTCCGCGCAACTCCACAAGTTGAAGGAGATGCTCGAAGGATGACACACGCTCTCCCGCGCGCGGTGGCCGTCGCCGCCTTCGTGGCGGCGCTCGCGCCGGCGGCGCTCGCCCAAAGAGCGGTCTTCGTCGTCCGGCACGCCGAGAAGGCTTCCAACGCAAACGAGCCGGGTGTGCCTCTCTCGGAGGCCGGCAGAGCGCGAGCCCAAAGACTCGCCGCGCTCTTGAAGGACGCCGGCATCACGGCGGTCTACTCCACCGACTACGTCCGCACGCGCGCGACGGCCGAGCCGCTCGCCCAAGCTCTGCACGAGCCGCTCCGCATCTACTCCGCGAAGAACGCGCAGGGGCGGCCCGAAGCCACGTCGCTGCTCGAGACGCTACGCCAGTCACCACAGGCCGTCGTCCTCGTCGTCGGGCACGGGGACACCGTGCCCGAGCTGCTGTCGGCCCTGGGTGTGAGCCAGAAGATCGTGCTCGGCGACCAGGAGTACGACAACCTCTTCATCGTCGTGCCGAAGCCGGCGGGCGAACCGGTCTTCTTGCGGCTCCGGTACTGACCAAGACCTCCTTCGTCCCGATCCGTCAAAACCCGGGGCAGCGCGGCCCGTACCTCTCTCCGTGACCGCCAGCCCCAGCTCCTTCTCGCCGGGCGTCCTCCGCCGCCCCGAAACGGAATCGACGCCGTTCGACTCGATCCTCTTCGAGAGTCCGGTGCTCCTGGCCGGCCGCTTCCGGGCGCCGGCCGGAGACCCCCGCTTCCCGGACACCGGACCGATCTGGAATCACATCTTCGTCTTCCCGCGCACCGCGGTCGAGATCCGCCACGCGGGCGCCGAGGCGTTCGTGGCCGATCCCAACATCGTCCCGTTCTACAACCGCGGGCAGCTCTACACGCGCGTGGCGATCACCGAGGACGGGGACCGCTGCGAGTGGTTCGCCTTCCGCGACGCCGTCGTTCTCGAGGCGGTGAGCCTCTTCAGCGGGGCCGCCGCGGGGCGGCCCGACCGGCCGTTTCCGTTCCGCTTCGGCCCGACCGATCCGGAGGGGTACTGGCGCCAGCGGCGGATCGTCGAGTCGCTGGCCGCAGGAAAGCCCGAAGACCCGCTCTGCGTGGAAGAAGAAATGCTCGGGATCTTCGTGAAGCTCCTCGCCGCGGCGTTCCAGACCCGCCCGCCGGAAGGGACCGCGCGGCAGAAGCGGCGCCGCCGGGATCTCGTCGAAGCGGCCCGGCGCCTTCTCGCGCGGCGCTTCCGCGAGGCGCTCATGCTCACCGAGATGGCCCGCGAGCTCGGCGCCTCACCCTTCCACTTGAGCCGCGTCTTCCACGAGGGAACCGGCTCGACACTCCACGCCTATCGCAACTCCTTGCGCCTTGCGGCCGCGCTCGAGGCGGTCCGCGATCCGCGCGCCGACCTCACGAGCGTCGCCCTCGACCTCGGGTACTCGAGCCACAGCCACTTCACCTCGGCCTTTCGCCGGCGATTCGGCCTGCCTCCTTCCGAGGCCCGTCAACTCTTGCGCACGTAGGTCCCGTCGAAGGCGACCTCCCAGGTCTTGCCGCCGTCGGCGGACACCTCCCAGAGCTGCCGGACGCGATTCGGGTCGCCGCCGATCCTCTGCCACTGGATCCGGTCGATGACGGTTCCGCCCTTCTTTCCCGGGCGCCGGCCCTCGAGCACCATCCTGCCGTCCCGGAATTCGCCGTCCAACCAGAGCACCTGGCCGCGGTTGTCCACCCAGCTCTGCCGCCACTTCCGGGCCGGAGCGTCCCAGATGTTGAAGCTCGTGCCGACCATGCCGCTCTTGCCCGCCCAGTTCTCCTGCAGGACGCAGCCTCCTAGGATCGAGCGGACGTCGTTGGTCCCTTCAAGTTCGCCCTGCGGGTTGAAAACGTCCCAGTTGCCGACCCAGAAGTCGAATTGACGATTCTCGAGGGCGGCGCAGGGCTTCGGCGCGGCGGCGCTGCCTTGCTCCGCCTCGAGCGCCGGAGAAAGAAGCCGAAGGCCCACGATGAAGAGTGCCGTCCGAACGAGAAGATGCTTCATACCGACTCTCCCTTCGCGCGCGACACTAGACGCCGGCCCCCCACGCCGCTACCAGATTCTTGTGCGAGCCGGGACGCTCGCGTCCCGGCCGGGACGGTCGCCGGGCTCTTCAGACGGACGCGATCGGCCTCACGAGGATTCTCCCGCCGTGGCGCAGGTGCGGGCAGCCCCGCGCCACGGAGAGCGCGTCCTGGAAATCCGAGGCGGAGATCACGAAGAATCCCCGGATCTCCTCCTCGCCGTTCTCGGCGGAGGCGGCGACGTCGGGTGCCGAGCCGACGCGCTCGACGCGGTCCTCGAGCTTCTCACCGCTCACGAATCTCCCGGACTTCGCCAACCCGCGCGCCCAGGCCCGGTACTCCGCGACGCGCCCAGCCTCTTCCTCGGGACGCTGCGGCACGCGCTCCTGCCCGCGCAGGAGAAAGAGCGCATAGCGCGGCCCGGGCGTCGGCGACGGCCGCCGCGGGTCGAAGCTCCGTCCGGCAAGGAAGCCGGCCGCAAGAAGGATGAGGCCCGCCGCCGCGGCCGCGAGCCGGACCGGAGCGCGGGAACGCGGCCCGGCCGCCCGCAACATGCCGCGCGCTCGTAGTGCGGAGACGATCCGCTCCTCGAGCGCCGGCGGCGCCGCGGCCTCGCGATCGAGCTCCGAAAGCAGGCGCCGGTGCTCCGGGGGAACGTCGTCGTCGGTCTCGCTCATTGAACTCCCTCCTTCTGCGCAGATCCCGCCTCCGCGACCAACCATCGCCGCAGCCATCCGCGAGCCCGAGAAAGCTGGCTTTTCGAGGTGCCGGGCGAGATCCCGAGCAGTCCCGCAATCTCCTCGTGTGTGTACCCCTCGAGGTCGTGCAACAGGAGCACTTCGCGAAAGCCCTCGGGCAGGCGGCGGATGGCGCGCTCCAGATCCACGCGGCCGGTACCGTCGGCTCGGGTCTCCGGCGGCCCGGCCGGTATCTCCTCGGCGGCCGACTCGATCGAGGCGCACACCGGCGATCGCGCGCGCGCCGCCTCGCGCCAGGCATTCAGCGCGATCCCGCAAAGCCAGGTCGCGAGCGCCGACTGCCACCGAAAGGCCGGGAGCGACGACGACGCGCGGATCCACGTCTCCTGCAGCAGCTCTTCCGCCTCCGCCTCCCGCCCCCCCGACAGCCGCAGGAGAAAAAGGTAGAGGCGAGGCGTGTGCGCCGCGTAGAGGCGGCGGAACGCTCCTTCGTCCCGGCTCTCCAGAAAATCCGACACGAGAGCGCGATCCGTGCCGCTTTCGGATTCCGCGCGCGTCATGTCGCGCTCGAGCCTCTCATCGCTTCCGGGTCAGTCGGATCTCTTCGAGCCAGCGCTCCTTGCCCCCCTCGAACCAGGTCCAGCGCGTGGTGACGTGGTCCGCGTCCTCGAAGCGGAAGACGGCCCGATCCATGTGCCCCTGATCGCGCGAGGCGATGTTGCCGCCGTCCACGAACTCGAAAGTCACGGAGCGACCGCCGTCGTCGATCGACGTCGCCTGAAGCCTCGGCTGGTTCCGGGCCACGCAATAGTGCGTCAGCCTCAGCCGCTCGCCGTCCATCGAAAAGAGAGTCAGCATCGTCTCATTGGGGTGAGCGTCGAAGGAGGTCTCCATGACGGCCGAACCGCCGGCGATCACCTTGAACGTCACGTCCTCGGTCCATCCCTTCGTGCTCTCCCCTCTCCACATGCCTTCGAGCCGCTTGAAGCGGTCGAACGCGGCTTGCGGCCCCGACTCGGATGGCGCGGGAGGGGACTCGCCCGCGCCGAGGCAGACCGCCGCGGCGAGGATGAAGAACACCCCGAGACCCGGCGAACCGTTCACTCTCATTTCCCCTCCTTCCGAGGGCCCGGCCGAGAGATCCCGGCCGACACTTCATCTGTGCGAAAAGGAGGGGAAAAGGTTGCACGGGAGAGTGCGCCCGGCGCCGTGATCCGGCCACCGCTCGGCGGCCCAGGGCCTTGGCCCCGATTCAGTAGGTGAAGACGAGCACCAGCGAAAGCGCCAGAGCAGCCACGTAGACGGCCGCCGCGATGACGAGCCAGCGCGGCTGGCCGAGCACCAGCTTCGGCTCGGCCTCCTCTTCCGCGGGTTTGGACTCTTCTTTCCGGCGCTCCGGCCCCGTGTAGCCGCTTTGACGGGACCGGTCTCGCCGATCCGGCCGCGTCGGCCGAGACTTGAGAAACGCGCCCTTGGAGCGCCGGACGACGCCTGTGCTCGCATCGCCCAGAGGGTCGGTCGGCAGCTTGGATGTCATGTTTTCTCGCGCGGCTTCGAAAGGGAACTACCGAAAATTGTACACGACCGGCCGCGTCCCGTGGATGGGCCGGAGGCTCGGATACCGGAGGAAAGGGAGCGGGTTTCCCTCCGCCAGCCTTTACTTTATGGCGGTTGCGAGCGTGTCGTGGTGCTCGCGGATCAGCGTCCGCAAGTAAGGGCCGATCTGCTTGGCGCCCTCGAAACCGGCGGCCTTCGCGGCCGATTCCTGCTCGGCCTCCGGGATGTCGGAGCTCTCGGCGTAGTGCTTCAGATCCCGATAACAGCCGACGGTAAAGAGGTCCCAGGGAGCTCCCGAGTCGCGGACGAAGATCAGGTTCTGAGGCCGGCCGAGCGCCTTGTCGTAGGCGTTCTCCATCTCGCGCTGCCGATACAGCTCCGCCTGGCGCCCGGGCAGCGCCTCGAACATCTCGACGTGGAAGAAACCGGCCTTCCCGAAACGCTCGCGCACCTCCGGCAGCGCCGTTCCGAGGACGAAGACATCCTCCTGCCAGGCAATCGCCTCGCGGATCTTCGCCCGCAAGGCTCGCGAAGCCTCGTGCGCCTTCTCGCGACGCGTGACCCGATCCGCACGGTAGAAGTCGGTCCAGCGACCCATTGGATAGAGCAGGAGAAGGTCCCACTTGTCTCCCTGGCTGTGCCGCATCGCAAACGGAGGCTCATCGCCGCTCTCGGCGTCGGAGGCCGAAACGGTCTTCTCCAGCTCGATCAACTCCAGGAGCCGTCCCGGCGCCGCCTGAACCAACGTGGCCCGGTAGAGGTAGGTTCCGTTCGAAGCCGGCTCCGGAGGCACGAGAAGGGCGAGTCCGAGCGCGAGACTTCCGAACGTCACGGCCCGAGTCTACTCGGTCCCACAAAAACAAAACCGAAACGGCGCTGCTCCGTAGGGATGCGAGGAGGAAGAATGCCGATGCGCAATTTCCTGATAGCTGGAGCCGTCGTGGTCACGGCGGCTGTGGGGTCGCCCGCGATGGCCTCGCCGCCGCCTGAGGCGCCTTGCAAAGCGGATCCCGCCTATGAGCGGCTCGATTTCTGGGTCGGCCGGTGGGAGGTCTTCGACCCGAAGGGAAAGAAAGACGGCGACAACCTCATCGAAAAGATCCTCGCCTCCTGCGCCATCGTGGAGAACTGGTCTGACGCCGACGGAAGCCGCGGCAAGAGCCTCTTCTACTACTTGCGCGCGCAACGCCGGTGGAAACAGGTCTGGGTCACCGACACCGGCTTCGTGAAGGAGAAGGCGCAACTGCTCGATTACCCCGGCCCGGGCGTGAGGTTTCAAGGAGAGCTGCCCCTTCCTGGCGGCGTCGTGGTGCTCGACCGCACGACGCTCACCGAGCTTCCCGACGGGCGGGTGCGCCAGGTCATCGAGCAGTCCCGCGACGGCGGGAAGAACTGGTCGTCCTGGGAGGGAATCTACATGCGGGCTCGAAAGCCCGGCGACTAGGGGCCTTCGGTCAGATTCGGGGAATCGTCCCCGGAAGCGTCGCGCTCCGTCCGGAGGGCGTTCTTCTCCTCCAGGTGGTGGCGGGCCTGGGACTCGAAGAGCGCCTGGATGCCCAGAAAGGCCGGTCCGATCTGTCCCGTATTGATCCGGCCGGGACTGGTCCGCCGATAGTCGATCCAGCCCCGCCACTCCATCCAGAGCAGGAGCCGGTCCCCGGCGAAACCCAGCAGCACGAGACCGGCCAGGACGATCGGCCACTTCACGCTGGCATCGTAGCCGCCTGCTGAAAAAGGGTGTGGGATGGCGTTACGAGCGCCGCGGGGTCAGATGCAAGGAAGCGCGACGACGGCGATGCCTGCGCATCTTCGAGGAGCGATGACGAAGCAGATGGCCCCACGCCGCCGTAACCCGAAGGGCGGACGGCAATTTGCCGGCGCCCGCGAAGGCCCTGCGCACAGTCGAATCGACTACATACGAATCGGGCACCGGATGCAAATTGCCGGACGCGACGCCCGCATCCATTTTTCAGCAGCCGGCCAGCGCTCCGAAACCCGAGGCGACAGTCGAGAACGCCGAAACCTTTCCCGGAGGCGATCGTCACCGGAAACGGAGGATTTGGAGGGAAATCATGATCAAGGCACCCATCGGCGCCATCCTGCTCGCCGCCGCTCTTCCCTTCTGGCCGGCGCTCGCCAAGGCGAGCGACGA
>DATKAE010000110.1:0-73039 GCA_035498405.1 Thermoanaerobaculia bacterium
GAGCTCGCGGCAAATCGCCGGAAGGCCTCGCACGTCGCGCCCGACCAGCCAGAGAACGTTCTCGGGCGCCAGGGCGGCAGCGCAGGCGTCGAGCGTCTCTCCGGTGACGTGAGGCGCCGGCGAAGCGGCGCCCCAGCCGGCGAGTCCGTCGTCCGTTTCAATCCGAACGACGACGTTGCGCACCGATTCGGTCGTCTCGAACGCGATCGTGTAAGGCCGGGTGAGGCCGAAGTCCTCCACCCTCGAGGTGACCGCGGCGACCCTCACCGTCTCGCCTCCGCCTCGACGAACTCCCGAATCGCCGGCAGGAGCCGCCCGACGCCCTCCTCGAGAGGCAGGGCCACCGGGATCGAAAGCTCGCGCTCGAGGCGATCCCGCTCGGCGCCAAGCGCCGCCGGGTCGAGGCCCTCGCCGTTCAACGCGAGCCCGAGGGTGCGCGCCCCGTAGAGCCGTATCAGGGCGATCTCCTCCGACAGCGGCGGGATCGCGCATCCGCGCTCCTCGAGCCCGTCGAAGAACCGGCGGGCCGGCGCATGCTGGAGCACCACTCCGCGGGCGCCCGTCGAGAGGATCAGCTCGGACCCACAGGGACCGGAAGGGTTACGGAGGGCCGATTGGCCCTCCAGGAAAATCACGTCCGGCTGGAGCTCTCGCGCACAGGAGACGACCGCGTACTCGAGCTCGCCCGAGACGAAATCGTTGGGCGTCGCGTCGAGCACGAACCCGAACGGGGCTCCCTGCAACCATCCCGTCTGCCCGGTGAAGACCCACGCGGAACGCATTCCGGCCGATTGAACCGCCTCCGCCAGCATCCTCGCGGTCGTTCGTTTGCCGAGCGCGCAATCGGTGCCGAGCACGGCGATGCGCGGGGGCCGGACCCCAAGAGCCTCTCCCGTCCAGAAGTGGAGATCGCCCGGGCGCCTCGGCCGGCGAACGTCGATGATCGTGACACCGCGCCGCCTCGCCGCCTCGGCCAGCCTCGGCTGGTCGGCAGCCAGATGGTGCAGCCCGTTGACGATCGACAAGCCATGCTCGATCGCCTCGAGCAGCGCCGCCTCGAGACCCGGGGTGAAGACGCCGCCCGCGGTGGCGACCCCGACGATCGCGAAGTCGGGCCTCTCCGGCAGGCGGTCGAGCGCCTCCGCGATCGAACCGAAGACCCGGATACCGCGGGGCCGTCCGTCGAGGATCTCGCCGGCGTCGCGTCCCGCCGTCGGCGGATCGATGACACCGAGAATCCGAAAGCGGCTCGATCCGCGCACCAGGCCGTGCGCCGTCTTGCCGTTCAGCGTCCCGAAGTAGCCGTCGCACAGAACGAGCGCGGTTCCGTCCATCGCGGCGCATTATGACTTTTCTGGCCGCTCTGCCGACCCGCAGGAGCGCCGGTCGCCAATGATAACCTCCGCGCCAACCCTTCCGGAGGTGTCCGCGTGGAATCGAGAGAAGCGTCCGCCTCCTCCCACCCGGAGCTGCTCCGAGCCTTGGGCCTCTTCGACGCGGCGGCGCTGGTCATCGGGACCGTGATCGGATCGGGCATCTTTCTCGTTCCCGCCGAAATCGTGCGCGCCGTTCATTCGGGCACGCTCATGCTCGCGGTGTGGACGGTTGGAGGCGCGCTGTCGCTTCTCGGAGCCCTTTCGCTGGCCGAGCTCGGCGCCGCCCTTCCGCACGCGGGAGGCATCTACACTTATATCGGGCGAGGCTTCGGCCCCCTGCTCGGGTTTCTCTGCGGCTGGATGCTCTTCACGGTGGCGACCTCCGGCTCGATCGCCACGCTGGGCACGGCACTCCCGATCTACCTGGGCGGACTCGTCCCGCTCAACCCCGTCACGAGCAAGCTCGTCAGCTTGGCCGCGATCCTCCTGCTCACGGCGATCAACATCGTCGGCGTCAAGAGCGGCGCGCTCGTCCAGAACATCCTGACTTCGCTCAAGGTGGGCGGTCTCGTCATCATGATCGCCGTGATTTTCTTGGCGCCTTCACCGAGTGTGCCATCCTCCGAGCCGGTGGCCGGGCCGGTCGGACCGGTGGCTTTCGGCGTCGCGCTCGTGGCCGTGCTTTGGGCCTACGAGGGCTGGCACGACGTTTCCTTCGCGGCCGGCGAGATCAAAGACCCCCAGCGCAACTTCCCGCTCGGCATCATCGGCGGGTCGCTCATCGTCATCACCCTTTATCTCGCGGCGAACCTCGCCTACCTGCACGTCCTCTCCCCCGCCGAGATCGCCGCCTCCGAGCGCGTCGCGTTGACGGCCACCCAGAAGGTCGCCGGCGAATGGGGCGCCAAGTTCCTCACGGCCGCGATCGTCTGCTCGATCCTCGGCGCCTTGAACGCGCTCGTCCTGGCGGGACCGCGCGCGTACTACCAGATGGCGCGGGACGGGCTCTTCTTCGAAGGTCTCGGGCAAGTGCACGCGACGTTCCGCACGCCGGTCGCCGCGCTCACCGTTCAGGCGATCTGGTCCTGTGTCCTCGTTCTTTTCATCGGAGGCTTCTCCCAGCTCTTCACCTACGTGATCTTCGGCGGGTGGATCTTCTACGGGCTCGCGGTCGCGAGCGTCATGGCCCTTCGCCGGAAAGAGCCGAGGCTCGAGCGCCCGTTCCGCGTTCCCGGCTACCCGGCCGTGCCGCTGCTCTTCGTGATCGGCGCCGGGGCGCTCGTGGCCAACACGCTGGCGACGAGTCCCCGCGAGTCCTCGATCGGCCTCGCCTTCATCGCGCTCGGCATCCCCCTCTACTTCTTCACCCCTGCGGCGAGGCGCCGGGCCCGGCAGAGGCGCGGATGAGGCGCGCCGCCCCGCGCTAGAAGTCGCAGTCGGGGCAGCCGAGGAACGGGATGCGCTCGGCCGGGAGGGGATGGGCGTCTCCGGCGATTTGCGTCCACGCGCCGCCCTGCGCGTGCCAGAGGTAGCACTCGAGCCGGTATGCCTCGTTGGCGTCCGAGGCGAGGATCCAGCCGAACAGAACGTTCTCGGAGGCGTCGCGCGCGTGCTTCAGGAGACGCTGCCGCAAGTCCACGTCATCGCGCCCGACGCGCTCGTTGACTCTCCCGCCTCGGGCGACCACCTTCAAAAAATAGACGCCGGCGACACCCGGGGGTACGGTGCGCGCGACGTTGGACTCGGTCAGACGGATGGCCGGCTGGATGTGCACGGGAGGCGGGAGCTCCGGAAAAAGGGAAGGTTGTGCTTGGTCCTCCGCGGCCTCCTGGATCGAGCTTCGGCGGGCCAGCCGCATCCTGGACCTCTAGTGTAGCTTAGCCTCGGACGCGCCGCACCCTGCCCGGAGCCAGGCTCCTGGCTCCGGGCAGCTCGATGCGGCCGGATTTTCTAGCCCTGACGCGACGAAAGGATCCGAAGTGTTCCCGCCACGCCGAGTGCCGCGAGACCCGCGAGCGCGACGAGCGGAAGATTGCTTGCGGTTTTCGGCAGGGGCTTGTTCTCGGCGACGACCACCGGGGGCGGCGGTGCCGGCTCCTCCTTCAACTCGGGCGTGATCACGATCACCTTCTCCTGCTGCGGCTCCGCGAAGACGTAGACCCTTTCATGACTGGTCTGCGCGATCTTCACCGCCTCCACCTTCGGGTAGACGAATTCGATGCCGTAGTAGTTGGCCGGGTAGAACCAGGACTTGATGGCCTGCGGCATTCCCTCGGCCCTCTGGAAGTAGACGAACCGGGTCTCGTCGGTCGTTTTCGCACGATAGTCGGGCACCGCCATCACCGTGGCGATGACCTTGGACTGATCCGGGCTCAGGAATTGAACGATCTGACGAGCCTGGTTTGTGTTCTCGACCCGGACGACGTAGTCGCCCGGCTGGAGCACCGTTCCGGGGATCTCCGTCGGCTCGGACAGGGTCAAAGGCGTGGTCCAAGCTTTATCGGCGCGCAAAGTCTGCGCCGCAAACAGGCACAGGGCGAAACAGGCCAGAGTGATAAGCGTCTTGAGCGGTCTCATGGTTTGTGTCCTCCTCTCTCCTGTCGCCGCGACCTCGGCTCGCCTCGGACCGGCGAAGAAACCGCTGAAAACGGCGACGCATAAGAGATAGCAAAGGCCGTGCCCGGCCCGCTTGATGCAAGGGCATCAACCCCTTGATGCAACGGCATCAAACTGCAAGCGCGACGGCCGACCCACCGGCCATATCCGGCTGACTTCCCGGGCTCAGCGAAGGGGTCGGAAGAACTCCCGGATGTCCTCGGCGAGCATCTCCGGCTCTTCCCAGGCCGCGAAGTGGCCCCCGCGCGGCATTTCGGTCCAACGCTCGACCCGGTAGGAGCGTTCGCCCCACTCCCGCGGCGGATGATCGATGTCCGCCGGGAAGATCGTGACGGCGCAAGGCACTTCGACGCGCTCGCCGGGCGCGAGCCCCCGCGGCTCCCGGTCCCGGTCGAAGTAGAGACGGTTGGCCGAATGGATCGTCCCGGTCGCCCAGTAGATGGTCAGGTGCGTCAGGAGGTCGTCCAGCGGGAACCGGCGCAAGACATCCCCGCCGCAGTCGCTCCAGGAGCGAAACTTCTCGACGATCCAGGCGGCGAGCCCCGCGGGCGAATCGAAGAGGCCGTAGGCGAGCGTCTGCGGCTTGGTTGCCTGGATGTGGTCATACGCTCCCTCCGTCCGCATCCAGGCCTGTTCTTCTTCGAGGAATCGCCGCTCCGCCTCCGAGAGCGGCGCGGATCCGGGTCCGATGCCCGGGCGAATAACGTCGGAGACGTGAATCCCGGCCACCCGCTCCGGATAGTCGAAAGCCAGCCACGCCGTCACTCCCGAACCGATGTCTCCGCCCCGCGCCGCAAACCGCGGGTAACCCAGCACCTCGGTCATCAACCTCGCCCACAACGCCGCGATGCGCGTCTTGGTCATGCCGCGCCGTACCGGAATGCTCGAAAAGCCGAAGCCCGGCAGCGAGGGCACGACGACATGAAAGGCGTCCTCCGCCCGGCCGCCGTGGGCCGCGGGATCCGCGAGCAGAGGAATCAGTCGGCTCATCTCGTAGAAGGTGCTCGGCCACCCGTGTGTGAGCAGGATCGGCAACGCGTCGGGTTGCTTGGAGCGCGCGTGCACGAAATGAATGGCGAGACCGTCGATCGTGGCCCGAAAGTGAGGCAGCCGGTTCAGCTCCTCCTCACGCCCTCGCCAGTCGAAGCCGCTCCGCCAGCGAGCCAGAAGTTCGCGCAGGAATGCGAGATTCGTGCCGTAGTCCCAGCCGGCTCCCGGAATCTCGTCCGGCCACCGGGTGCGAGCGATCCGCTCCTTGAGGTCGACGAGTGTCTCCTCGGGCAAGGCGACCCGAAACGGCTGCGCGCGCTCTTCCATCCTCCCCCCTCGTCTGACCGTAGAACACCTCCCGCCGGGCTTCGGTTGCACCACATGGTTGCATGGGCGGATGTCCGATCTTCGCCGGGTGACCGCCGCGGGATCCGCAGGCAGCCGCGAGCGGCCTTGACTCGATGAAGGCGTCGGACAGAGACTCCTCCGCACAAGCCCCGCGTCGTCCACGAGGCAAGAGGCGCCGGCGATGCTCGCCGGTGAAGGAGGCAAGGATGAGAGTGAGAACCTTTGTGGTATTTCTCGTCGCCACGACGCTCGCCGCGTTCGCCGCGGCGCAGACCAAGACCTCGGGCGCGCTCCAGTGCGGAAAGCCCGATCCCTTCCAGAAGGTCGACATCGGAGACAAGCCGAATCACGCCATGACTCTCTCGAAGGTCGCCTGCACGTGGACGAAGCCGTTCGAGATCGCCGGAATCGCGACCAAGGACGGCGCCAGCACGGCGACCGGAGAGATCAGCGGAGACAAGTCCTGGGAGCACGGTATTCACTACAGCAACATGTCGAACGGCGACCGGATCTTCGTCAAGTACCAGGGCTCCTCGAAGCTCAAGGACGGCGCTCCCCAGACCGCCGAAGGCACGTGGAGCTACACGGGCGGGACCGGCAAGATGAAAGGCATCAAGGGAAAGGGCACCTACAAGGGCGGGCCGCCCGCCGCCGACGGTTCGATGACGTTCGAGGTCGAGGGGGAGTACGAGCTTCCCAAGTAGAGATCCGGCGGTGCCGTGGGGCCACACGCGCCGATCGTACTGAGACCGCAGCGCCGCGGCGCCTGGACCTGCACACCGCGGGGAAGCGCAAGTCGGCCGGACTCCGGCCGGTCCTCGAATCTTCGTGTCTCGCCCGCAACTGCGCTACGCTGGGCCGCCGGCGGATGTACCCGAAGGAGGAGACCCCATGTTCAAGGGCTTCAAGGATTTCATCATGCGCGGAAACGTCCTGGACCTCGCCGTTGCGGTCATCATCGGCGGAGCGTTCGGGGCCATCGTCAACTCGCTCGTCAAGGACGTCATCACGCCGGCGATCGGCGCCATCGGCGGCCAGCCGGACTTCTCCGCCATTCGGCTGGGTCCGATCGCGGTCGGCAACTTTCTCAACACCGTCGTGAGCTTCCTGTTCATCGCGGCGGCCCTCTACTTCTTCATCGTCGTACCCTTCAACAAGCTGACGAAGAAGAAGGAAACCGCGCCGCCGGCCCCGCCCCCGGAAGTCGCGCTCCTGACGGAAATCCGCGATCTGCTGAAAAAGCGGTAGGCAGAGCTTCGGTTCGACGCCGTCGAGGGCCCGGCCGGTCGCCGGGGTAGCGGTGGGCCGGCCTCGGCCGGAGCCTGCGGCTCCCGTGGAAGGAGGTTGCGCGCACGACGAGCTCCGAAAATCGCCAGCGTCGTTTCATAGACGAGAGAGCCGGCTCCGGCCGAAGGGAGCAACCCGTGAGAAAGATCGTCGTTCTCTCCGCTCTCGCTCTGTGGGTCTTCGCGGCTCTGGGCGAACAGCCGTCAAGGCCGCCCGAGACTGGTCCCGGCGGCTACGAGATAGGTAAGCCGCTCCCGCCGAAAGCTCAGGATCTCCAAAAGAGCGCCCGGCAGGCGGCGCCTATCCCTTACACTTCGACACGCGTGAAGCGACTGGCGCTGTCGGTGACGCTGTGTCTGGCCGCGATCGGGCCCTCGGCAGGGCTCTCGATCGAGCCGCGGGAGTGCCCCGCGATCGATTCTCCTTCTCCCGCGAGCGCCCCCTATTGTCCCGCCGTGGATCCAGTCGGCAGGGCCAGCCTCCGCGTTTTTCTGGATCGCCGGACTGGAAGGCTCCGAGCGCCGACTCCCGAGGAGGCTCGGGCCCTCTTCGAGGCCCGCGGGCGTGGCGTCGAGTACCTCGAGCCCCTCGAGGTGGTCCGTCACCCCGACGGAATGCGGTCGGTCAACTTGAAGGGGGCGTTCGCGTCCCAGATCGTCGCGCACAAGAACCCGGACGGATCCGTCTCGACCCGTTGTGTCCCGGCCGGCGCGGAGGACAAGTAGCGTGCGCCGGCTCTCGCGAGCGGTTCGAGGCGTCGCCCTGCTCGCTCTCGCGGCGGCGATGGCCCCGGGGCCGCTCGGAGCCGCAGCGCGCATCACGATCGTCAACGCCAACACCGGCACCGCCGGCTTCAACGACCCGACCGCGGCCACGCCGGTCGGCGGCAACACGGGAACCACGGTCGGCCAGCAGCGGCTGATCGCCTTCCAGCATGCGGCCGACATCTGGGCGTCTCTTCTCGACAGCGCCGTCGAAATCCGCGTTCAGGCGAGCTTCGAGAGTCTCGATTGCACGGCCGACTCAGCCACTCTGGGCTCGACGGGAACGATCCAGGTGGTCAGCGACTTCGAGGGCGAGGAATTCTCGGGCACCTGGTACGGCACCGCGCTCGCCAACAAGCTCGCCGGCCACGACCTGATGCCGGGCAACCCCAACAGCGACGCCGACGACATCCGTTCGCAGTTCAACTCGGATATCGGCACGTCCAGTTGCCTTTCGGGTGCCGAGTGGTACTACGGCCTGGATGGAAACCACGGAACGAAGACCGATCTCGTCACCGTCGTGCTGCACGAGCTCGCCCATGGCCTCGGCTTCGTGACCTTCGTCGACACGGACGGAACGGAGTTCCAGGGCGAGCCCGACATCTTCGAGCGGTCGATCCTCGATATTTCCACCGGCAAGCACTGGATCGAGATGTCCGACGCCGAGCGCGCCGTTTCCTTCGTCAATGCCCGCAAGGTCGCGTGGGCGGGCCCCCGGGTCACGGCTGCCGTGCCGTCGACCCTCGCGGCCGGAACGCCGCTGATGCGTGTCGAAGCGCCTTCCGCCGTTGCCGGCGATTACGCGGTCGGGACGGCGGACTTCGGCCCGGCCCTCGCTTCGCACAGCGTGTCCGGAACCCTCGCCGCCGCACAGGACCCCGCGGACACGGCCGGCGCCTCCACCACCGACGCCTGCTCGCCCATCACCAACGCCTCTGAGATCGCCGGAAAGATCGCGCTCGTGGATCGCGGAACCTGCCTCTTCACGATCAAGGTGAAGAATGCGCAGAACGCCGGGGCGATCGCCGCCGTCGTCGCGGACAACGTGGCCGGCGGGCCGCCGCCCGGAATGGGCGGCACCGACTCGACCATCACGATCTCCTCGGTTCGGGTCACGCAGGCCGACGGCGCCGCGCTGCGGGCGCAACTGACGGCGGGCGTTCGTCTGACGCTTTCCGTGGACCCGTCGGTGCGCAGCGGCGCCGACCCGGGCGGCCGAATGCTGCTCTATGCGACCGATCCCGCGCAGCCGGGCTCCTCCATTTCGCATTGGGACGACAGCGCCACGCCGAACCTTCTCATGGAACCAAGCATCAACGACGATCTCGGCCATGGCGTCGACCTGACACTGCCGGCGCTGCAGGACATGGGCTGGAGCGACGACACCGACGGCGACGGCGTGCCGGACGCGCAGGACAACTGCCCGTTTACCAACAACCCCGACCAGGCCGATTCGAATCACGACGGGATCGGCGATGTGTGCGAGAGGTCGCTCCACAAGCCGCAGAGCCCGACGCATCCGACTCGCACGATTCCGCCACGGTCGTAGGCACTCGACCCCGGCCCCTCCGCGAGCCGATCGGGGCGGCGGGAGCGCTCCTACCGGCCGAAGACGCGCCCCGCCCGACCGGTCAGCGCTCCGCCATCTTCTCGATCTCGGCCCACTCCTTCTCCGAGACGGGCATGACCGAGAGGCGCGAGATGCGAACCAGGGGGAAGTCCTTGAAGGAGGCCTTCGCCTTGATCTCCGCGAGCGTGACGGGCCGCGCGAGCCTGCGGACCGGAACGACGTCCACGGTCGAGAGCTTTCCCGACTTGTCTTTCGGATCCGCATAGGCGTCCGTCGCGGCGCGCGCGATGGCGACCACCGCCTTCTCGTCACCCGTGTGGTAATAGAAGATCCGGTCCCCCTTCTTCACCGATCGCAGGTGCTTCTGCGCGAGCGGATTCTTCACGCCCGACCAGGAGGTCCTTCCGTCGCGGAGAAGGTCGCCATAGCCGTAATGGGTCGGCTCCTCCTTGAAGAGCCAGTTCATCGCGTCACCTCCTTCGGACGGTTGCGGTAGCGCTCGTAGAGCCGCTTTTGCTTGTCCGCCAGATCGAGCGGCTGCCCGTCCAGATACGCGGCCACGACACGCGTGCGCAGGTCCAGAATGTCGCCGTCGGTGACGATCAGTGTCGCGTCCTTGCCGGGCTCGAGCGAACCCACGCGGTCCGCGACACCGAGGATGCGCGCCGGCTCGAGCGTCATCGCGCCGACGGCCTTCTCCCGGGGAAAACCGAATGCGACGGCGGCGGCCGCCTGGAGCGGCAGCTGTCGGACGAGCGGCGCCGAGAAGTTGCTCGAGCCGTCGTTGAACGCAACGCGGACGCCCGCCTTCGAGAGGATCCCGGCGGCCGCGAAGCGGGCGTCGTACGGGTCGTCGGAGCGCGCGGGCAGGTCCAGGACGGCGTCGAAGATGATGGGCACGTCCGCCCGGGCGAGCTCGTCGGCGAGACGCCAGGCGTCGGCACCGCCGACGATCACGATCTTGAGCTTCTCGTCCCTCGCCCAGTCGAGCGCGGCGCGAATCTGCGCCAGGCGGTCGGCCACGACCAGGACCGGCAGCCTCCCCTCGACCGCCGGAACCAGCGCCTCGAGCTTCGCATCGACGTCGTGCCGCGGGACGCCGGCCTTTCCTTCCGCGGCCCTGGCCTTGGCGTACGCCCGCGCGTCGGCGAAGGCGTCCTTCAACTTTCGCACCGCCTCGTCGCGCCTCTTCTCCTGGAGGCGGGCCGACGTGCGGGCCGTGGGCGAGCGGTCGATCTCGAGGTTCGGCCAGGTCACCGTCACCGCCGCGGGAGCCTTCAGAGTCGCGTCCTCCCGCGTCCAGCCCTCGAGCTTCATGACGGCCGCGGAGCCGGAAACGATGCCCCCGACCGGCGAGATGCCGGCGACGAGGATTCCCGCCGAACGCGCCACCGCGAGAAGCTCCGAGTCGAAGTTCATCGCGAAGTCCGCCCGGGCCTCCGGGTTGACCTCTCCCAACTCCGCCGTGTCGACCGTTCCCCGAACCGACGAGATCTCGACCAGTCCGAGCACCGTCACCGGCGGCAGGAGCGTCGGGTAGATGTGCTTGCCGGTGAGGTCCACGACTCTCGCCCCGGCGGCCACGGCCCCCGAAGGCCCCACGGCGCTGATCTTCCCGTCTTGAAGCACGACGCTGCCGTTCGGAACATCAGGGCCCGAGACCGGGTGGACCGTCGCCCCGCGCAGCACGACGGTCTCCGCCGGAGCGCCCGAGGCGGCAATCGAGAGCGCGAGAAAGAGGGTGGCTCGTCTCAGGGCAGGCTCCGGCGCTGCGGCGGAGAGGTCGGCGTGGGGCCGGGCGGCGCCAGGTGCGGGATGGGTGTGGGAGCCATCTGCACCCGCATCGGCCCGGGTGTCGCCTTCGCCTCTTCCCCTGTCTGTCCCTGGGAGGGGGTCGGGGACGGAGTCGATCCGCGATCGGCGGACTTCTTTTCCGATTCGAGCATCTTCTTCGCTCTCTCGACCAGTTCGACACGCTCCTTCTCGAGCTCGGCGCGCCGCGAGAGATCCGCCGCGCGATCGAAATACTTCTTTCCTTCGATCCACGTCTCCAGGGCGATCGTCTCGGAAGAGAGCGGATCCCCGCTCCAGACGACCAGGTCCGCGTCCTTGCCCGCCTCGAGCGAACCGACCCGCTTGTCGATCCCGAGCTGCCGGGCCGAATTGATCGTGACGAAGGCGAGCGCTTCGGTGGGCGGCACGCCGCCGTAACGGACGGCCTTGGCCGCTTCCCAGTTGAGCCGCCGCGCGAGCTCGTCCGAATCGGAGTTGAACGAAACCACGACACCCCGCTCCCGCATCAGCGCTCCGTTGTACGGAATGGCGTCCCAAACTTCGAATTTGTAGGCCCACCAGTCGGAGAAAGAAGAAGCGCCGGCTCCGTGCCTCGCGATCTCGTCGGCCACCTTGTACCCTTCGAGCACGTGCTGGAGTGTGGCGACCCTGACGCCGAATTCTTCGGCCACCCGCAGCATTTCCAGGATCTCGTCCTTTCGGTAGGAATGGCAGTGGATCTGGCGCTTGCCCTCGAGAATCTCGGCGATCGACTCGAGTTGCAGGTCCTTGCGGGGAGGGATGGGGCGCGCCCCCTTGACCGCCGCAGCCTTCGAGTACTCCTCCTGCTCTTTCCGGTAGTCGCGCGCGGCCAGAAACCGCTCGCGGATCAGGTTCGCCACACCCATGCGCGTCGCCGGGTAGCGCGGCCGGGGATTCGGGAAGTTCGACTGCTTCGGATTCTCGCCCAAAGCGAACTTGATCCCCTCCGGGGCGCCCGCGAAGATCAGGTCATCGGGGCCTCCGCCCCAACGCCACCTGGCGATCTGCGTCTGGCCGCCGATGGCATTGGCGGAGCCGTGCAGCACGTTGGCGACCGTCGTGCCGCCGGCGAGCTCCCGGTAGATCGCGACGTCGAAGGGATCCAGAACATCCTGAATCCGAACTTCGGCCGAGACGGCGTGCGCGAACTCGTTGCCCTGGCCGTCGATGGCCGTATGGGAATGGGCGTCGATGATCCCCGGCGTGACGTGCTTGCCGCGTCCGTCGATCTCCAGAGCTCCCGCGGGCGCCGTCAGCCCGCGTCCGACGGCCACGATCCGGCCGTCCATCGCCAGCAGATCGGCGCCCTCGAGCACGCCGGCCGGCCCCTGGGTCCAGATCGTCGCGCCGCGCACGATCATCGCGCGCGGATGGGCCACGGCGCCGTTCTCGCGGCCCGGGAACGGCCGAACGTCGGACGCCTTTGCGGCGGCCGGGGACGAGGATGTCGCGCGAGGGCCGCCCTCCTTCTTTTTTTCCGGCAGGTCGTAACGTTTGCCGTCGATCCAGATCTCGGCGACCCGGCTCTCTTCCGCGAACAGCTCCCCGGTCTCGACGGCGAGGTTTGCGGTCTTCCCCGCCTCGATCGTCCCCAGCCGGTCCGAGAGTCCCAGCTGTCGGGCCGGCACCGTCGTCAGGGCCGCCAAGGCGTCGTCCTTCGAGAGACCGCGGGCAATCGCCTCGCGGAGCCGCTTGCCGAGATCCTCCGGCTCCTCGAGGCCGTGCGTCGTGATGGAGAAGTCGAGCCCCGCGTCGCGAAGCCACTTCGGGTTGGAGGGCGAGCGGTCGATCCGCCGGAGACGGTCGAGCGAGACCTCCAGCCACTCGTCCTCGCTCTCGAGGCGATCCGGCCGAGGAAAATCGACCCGCAGGATCAGGTCCGGCTTTGCCGCGACGATCTCGTCCCGAAGCCGATACTCGTCGCCCCCGCCGACGTACTGCGCCTTCAGCTTGAATTCGCGCGCGATCTTGGCGGCGCGCAGAAGCGACAAGACGTCCGATGCCTCGAAGACGACCGGCTGCTTGCCCTCCGCTGCGGGAATCAAGGCCGCCGCCGCGGCTTCCCAGCGGGGCCTTGGCTGACCGGGGCTCTGCGCGTATGCCGCCGCCGCGTCGCGCCACCACAGAGCATCCAGGAAGCCCTGGCGAACGAGGGCCACGGCGCCCATCTTGGAGGCGGGGTAAGAGGCCCGCCCAAATTCCGAGAAATCCCGCAGCCTTTCGGGCTCGAGCGACACGTACTGTCCGAACTCGGGGCGAAGGACGCGGGCCTCGAGCGGCCCTTCGGCCAGGCTGACGAGCACCCCAGACCCCCGCAAGATTCCAGCCGTCGGCACTGCCGCCACCGCGCCGAAGCCCAGGCGGCGGTAGGACTCCGCCACGCGGTCCTTGATCGAGAGAGTTTCCACCACTCGGTCGGCCGCTCGGTCGGTCGATTGACCGAGGGCGCTCGAACCGGCGCCGGCTCCCCTGCCGGCCGGGGCCGGCTCGGAAGACTCCTCGTCGTCCTGCGGCCCCCTGGGTTTCTTCCCCGCCAGGCGGTCGGCGGTCACGTACGGATCGAGAAAGGCGGCGTGCAAAACCTTGCCCGTGCGGTCGAGCACCCGCGCGTCGGCGGGTATCGCGGTCTTGCCCTCCGGTCCCGCCGCCTCGACGATCCCGCCGCGGATCACGACCACCCCCGGATCGAAGACGCGTCCGGGCGCCGCGATGACACGGGCGCCGGTGAGCGCGAACGCGAGGTGCTCGTCTCCCACCTCGCCGGGGCCGCCGGCCGCGGAGAGGACGAGAAGCGCGGCAATCGCTCCGGCGGCAATCCCGAAGATCCGGCCCCGGATGCGAAGAAACGGCACACACATTGGGGCGCGCGGATTCTATCGAAAGCGATATGCTTCGCGTTCGCAAAAAAACGCACGACCGCAAGGAGGAAAGAGGATGACTGGTCGAAAGCTTCTGACAGGGTCACTGGCACTGGTCGCCTTCGCCGGAATGGCGCTGGCGCAGAGCGGAAAGCCGATGAGCCCCTCCGGCACGGCTGCTGCACAGGTCCTGGGCAAATGGAGCCAGCCCGAGGACCAGGAGCGGCGCCGGTACACCGACGGAAAGTGGATCGAGGTGAGCTATAGCCGCCCGATCCTGCGCGGCCGCACCAATATCTTCGGCAAGGGAGCCGACTACGGAAAGGCGGTCAGCGGCGGCGCACCCGTGTGGCGAGCGGGAGCGAACCAGACCACTCGACTCAAGACCGACGCGGCTCTCGTGATCGGAGGCAAGCGGATCGAGCCGGGAGAGTACTCGCTCTTCGTCGATCTGAAGGAGTCGGGCTGGACCCTCATCGTCTCCAGTCAGCCCTATCAGCGAAGCTACAACGAGGAGGAGAAGGTCTCGACCTGGGGCGCCTACAACTACGACAAGAAGTACGACATCGTGCGCGTCCCGATGACGATGATCACCCCCGCCGTTTCGGTCGACCAGTTCAGCATCGGCTTCGTCGATGTGACGGAAAACGGCGGCAAGCTCGCCATGGCCTGGGAGAAGACGGCCGCGGTGGTTCCGTTCACGGCGGCTCAGTAGGTCGCGCCGGCGAGGCGGCGCGGCTCCAACCGCGGCGCCGCCTCGCCTACCGACCCGACGCGGAGCAGTGATGACCAAGCGCCCGCCAGGCGCCGCCCTCGGCCTGGCCCTGCTCTCGCTCTCCGGTTTCGCCGAGGGCGCAATCCCGTTCTGGCCCGACACGGTTCCCGCGGCGATCCACGCCGAGATCGACGGCGGCGCGACACTCGAGACGGTCCGAGAGCTCTCGCGCTTTCACCGCGTACAGGGCTCGCCCGGCTATGCCGCGGCGGCCGAGCACCTGAGGAAGAAGCTGCAGGCCGCCGGCCTCGCCGACGCCGCGATCGAGCGCTTCCCGGCCGACGGCAAGACGCGCTACGCCCATTTCGTCAGCTACTACGGCTGGAACCCCGTCTCGGCGACTCTGGAGGAAGTGTCGCCGCGCCCGGGGCTGGTCGAGTCCTTTCCGGAGCTGCCCGTCGCGTTGGCCGACTACAGCCAGGAAGCCGACGTCACGGCCGAGCTCGTGGACGTCGAGGCGGGGACCGACTCCCGTCACTACGCCGGCAAGGACCTCAGGGGAAGGATTGCGCTGGCCGACGGCGCGCTGCCCGAGGTCCACCGCCTGGCCTGCCAGGAGCGCGGCGCCGCCGGCTTCCTCTCGGACTACCCAAACCAGACCTCCGCGTGGTCGGGCGACGATCCGGACCTGGTGCGCTGGGGGCATCTCTCGCCCTACACGCTCGAGAATCGTTTCGCGTTCATGCTCTCCCGGCGCCAGGCCGCGCAGTATCGGGCGCGCCTGGCGGCCGGCGAGAAGATCGTTCTCCGGGCTCGCGTCCGCGCCAAGATGGTTCCGGCGACCTACGACGTCGTCGTCGCGACGATCCCGGGCACCGATCCCGCCGCGGGCGAGATCGTGCTGACCGCTCACCTCTGCCACGAGTCCGCCGGCGCCAACGACAACGCCTCGGGCAGCGCGGCGATCTTCGAGGTGGCGCGCGCGCTTCGCACCTCAATCCATAAGCAAAAGCTTATGAATCCGCGGCGCACGATCCGCTTCCTGTGGCTGCCCGAGATCGCCGGCTCGCAGGCCTATCTGGTCAGGCACCCGGAGATCGCCACGAGGCTCGCCGCGGGCATTCACATGGACATGGTCGGCGGACTTCTCTCCTCGACGAAGGGAACCTTCCACGTCTCGCGCACCGCGGCCTCGCGCCCTCACGTCGCGAGCGAGATCGCGCGGGCCTGGCTGGACGAGGTCGTCGCGGCCTCCCAAAGCTACGCCGAGCACGGCGGGGATCCGTACGCGGGTTTTGCCTGGCTTCCCGGCTCGCGTGAGCCGCTCCTGGCGGACCTGCGGCCGCTCGAGATGGGCTCCGACCACGAGGTCTTCGAAGAGGCGAGCTTCGGCGTGCCCATCGTCTATTTCCACGACTACCCCGACGTGACGATCCACACCAACAAGGACCAGCCGGAGAATCTCGACGCGACCAAGCTCGGGCGGGTGGCCTATCTGGGCGCCGGGATCGCCTGGACCCTCGCGGCCCTTCCCGACTCGGAGGCCCCGAGGCTGTTGCGGTACGCGCAATCGCAGGGCGAGGCATCGATCGCGCTTTCCCGGGCGGGCGAGGATCGCGACGGCCGGCTGGCCGTCTGCGAGGCGATCGTCACGGACCAGGAGACGCTCGCATCGGTCGGCAGGCTCTGGCCGGCGACGGCCCCGACGGTCGAGCGCGAGCGGGAGCGCCTTCGCGAGATGGCGACCCTCGTCCGGCCGCCGCCCGACCCGGCGGGCGACCGGCGCGTCCCGGCGCGAAATCCGGAAATCCGCGGGCCGCTCGACGTCTATTACTTCAGCTTCCTCAACCGCTCGCTCGGCCGGACTCCGTCTCCTTCCGCCGCCGCCTCGCTTCCGACTGCTCTCGAGCGCCGGCCGCGGGGCGGCCTCCTCGGCTACGAGACCTTGAATTTCGTGGACGGCAAGCGCAGCGTTTCGGACATTCGGGACGTGCTGACCGGCCGGTACGAGCCCGTGCCGCTGCCGGAAATCGCGGAGTACCTCGACCTGCTCGCGAAGGCGAACGTCATCACTTGGAAGTGACCGCCCCTTTCGACTTCTCCGCCGCCAACCTCGACCGCGAGTTCCCGGTCCGCCTGAACCTCGTCTACTTCAACCACGCGGCCGTGGCACCCCTGCCGCGCCGTGTGGCCGAAGCCATCGTCGCGCACGTCGAAAACGCTCGGGATCGCGGGGCGGCCGACTGGCGCAAGTGGTACGGCATGATCGAGAGGACGCGCGAGAAGGCCGCGGCGTTTCTCGGGGCCGCGCGCTCGGAGATCTCCTTTCTCCCCTCGACCAGCTGGGCCTTGAACCTCGTCGCGCGCAGTTTCGATTGGAAGCCGGGCGACAACGTCGTCGGCGACGACATGGAGTTTCCGTCGAACTTCTATCCCTGGCAGCTGCTCGCCAGGCAGGGAGTCGAGCATCGTCTGGCGCGAAACCGCGACGGCCGCATCACACGGGACGACATCGCGCGGATGGTCGACTCACGGACACGCCTCGTGGCCGTTTCGTGGGTGGCCTTCCACAACGGCTTCGTCTACCCGATCCGGGAGATCGGAGAATTTTGCCGGGAGCGAGGAATTCTCCTCGTCGTCGATGCCATCCAGGGACTGGGGGCGATTCCCTTCGATGCCTCGAAGATGATGGTCGACGTCTTCGCCGCCGACGCCCACAAGTGGCTGCTCGGGCCCGAGACCTGCACGCTCTTCTACGTCGGGGAAAATGCCCGGGACCGTCTCCCACCGCCGTTCGCCGGGTGGTGGAACATTCGCTCCCAGGAGGATGAGGCGGGATTCCTGGATTATGGAGGAAACTTTCACGCCGGGGGCCGGCGATACGAGCCGGGCAGTCTCCCGACGGCGCAGCTCGCCGGGCTCGAGGCGTCAGTGGATTTCCTCCAGGAAATGAGCGTGCCGACGGTTCACGACCGGATCCTGGAATTGGTCGGGGCACTGCAAGCGGGGCTCGAGGCTCGCGGCTGGCGGATCGCCTCGCCGCAACCCCTTGCTTCCGGCATCCTCGCCGCCGTGCCGCCCTCTCTCTCGGCCCGCGCCGCGGCAAAGGCTCTCGAAAGCCGCGGCGTCATCGTCGCACCCCGCGAGGGGGCCGTGCGCTTTTCTCCGCACGCCGGCAACGATCACGCCGAAGTCGAGCGAGCCCTCGCGGCCATCGACGAGATCGGCTGAAGGAAGGCTAGAAAATCCTCTCGGGCCGGCCTCCCGCGCGCTCGAGGATGCGGGTGATCAGCTTCCTGCCGGCGAGATCGAAGACCGCCATCTGGCCGTGCGAAGCATCGAAGAGCGTCCCGTTCCAAACCACGAACCGGCGCCGGGACGGCTGGGGGTTCCCTCCGGAAGCGGAAGCGGCAGGGACCACCTCCTCGACAGCCGGAACCTCCGGGAGCCCGAGAAACGTGCCGCCGGCCGGGCGGAAGAAGAGTCGCTCCCGATGTGCCCCGGCTGCCTGACGCGGCGCCGTCCCGGCCACTCCCGTCACGAAGAGGAGGTTCCCGACTCGATCGGCGAACAGATCGCCCGTCGAGGGGAATGCCCCGGGCTCGAGCAAGATCGTCGGTTCCTTCACACCGGCCGTCAGCAGAAGAACGCCCTTCCTCGCCGCCACGGCGATCGCATCGGCGGAGAGCAGGCAGCCACTTCGGATTTCGTCGAGCGTCCAGCGGTCCGTTTCGGAAGGGGCTTTTCCGTCGAGGCGGTATCGGACCAGCAGGCTGGAATCCGCAAACGCCGCTGCCTCACCCCGGATGCCGAGCAGGGCCTTTGTGTCATTGAGAGCGACTTCCGCCGTCGCCGCCCCCGAGAGATCTCTTCGAACGAGCTTCACCCCGCGACCCGGGCCCGGGCCCCCCTCCCGAATCCACAGGGAGCCTTCCGCTGTGAGTGCCTCGAGAATCCCGTCGAAGTGCCGCACCTCTCCTGCAGCCTTCAAGTCTGCGTCGCGCACCGACAGGTCAAAGCCGCGGCTTGCGCCGATCGCGAACAGCAGCCTCCCATCGGAAAGGACGACGCCATCGATGGGAGGTCCGGACAATGGCGTGACTGCGCCGATCCTTCCGTCCACCAGCCGGGCCGCCCATCCGGAAGCCTCGCGGGAGGCCGGGTTCCGCGGGTCGAGCGGAGTTTCGGCACGACCGAGGACGATCGGCGGGCCTCCCCCGGGATCGGCGAGCAGAGCCGCGACGACACCGAGCGCATCGCCCGTCTGCGTCGCCGACTCGACCCAGACGTCGCCCAGGGCTCCGCGCCGCAGGGCGAGGATCACGCGAGCTCCCCTCCGAATCCGCGACACGGTGGAGTCCGGAATCGCGAACTCCCTCGGAACCAGCGGCTCGGCCTTGACGCCGCCGGCGTACGGAGCCGCCTTGATTCGCGCGGGGATGTCGAGTGTCGCCTCGTTCCATTCGTGTCCACCCGTCTGCGCACCCGCGAAGGTCCATTCCCCGCCGCTCTTCCGGTAGCGCAGCACGACATCCGACCCGGGCGAGAACCTCTTCTCGTCTACCTCGCGCGACTCGAGCACCTCGCCTGAGAGCATCAGCCTCGGGCCGGAATAGGACGTGCCATCGATCGCTCGGGCCGAGGCGCCGATCTCGACGCGGGTCGACTGGTCCCCCCCGCGATTCCGCTCGCCGGCTAGGACGATGAGCGCGAGCAGGACTGGCGGCGCGAGCGCCGCCACGCGCAGGGCCGTTTGCTTCCTCATGCCCCCTCCCCGATCCGGCGGATGAGGCGCCTCCGGACCCGCTCGAGCGCAATCCCTCCCGAGATCAGAAGCAGGCCCATCAAACCGAAGAAATAGACCGCGGGCATCTCCTCCCAGAACCACTCGGAGAATCGGGAAAAGACGTCGATCGCGAAGAAGACGACCGACACGTTGATGACGGCCGCGGAGCCGATGTGAACGCCGAACAGGGCGCCGGCGATCGTCACGAGAGTAAAGAGGACCGTATCCACCCACGAGCGTTCATAGAATCGCCCGGGCCAGAGGGAGGAGAGGGCGACTAAAAGCAGCATCGAGTAGAGCGGGATCACTGCGGCGCGCGCGAAGGAGTCCTCGCCGCGCCGTCGCCTCGCCGCGACGGCCAGCAGGGCGAGCGCCAGCAGAAACGGGGTGAAAAGCACGAGCCAGGCGCCGAGGACTGTGCCCGTCGGCCGGGGCTGGTGGAAGTCGAACGCCTTGAGCGACAGCGCATAGAGCGCGAGCTCCGCGATCAGCGTGCCGGCCGCGAGCAGGTGCCCGGCCAGGCGCCGGGAAAGCCTTCCCGCCAGCAGGCCCCCCAGGATGATGACCAGACCCAACCCCACGAAGGGCAGCGGCCGCTCGATGGCGATCCAGGTCCAGCCCCACCCGGCGTAGACCTCGAAGCCGAAAGCGACCGAAAGCGTGATCACCGCGGCCCACAGGAGCAGCGCGGAGTCGGCAAGGAACGCCATGACTCCGAAGAGTCCCGCCTCGACGAACGACAAAATCGCGTGGCGCGGGTGAAAGTCGTAGGCCTCCAAAAGCAGTTGGGTGGCGGAGAGCGTGGCGATCGCGGTCAGTGTCAGGAACACCCTTCCGAGCGCAGGGAAGCGGCGCCGCCCGGACTGAAGGAAGAAAAGGCCCACCAGAGCCAGTGCCGCCGGGATGCCGAGGGAGAGCAGCACCCTCGTCCACCGGCCCCAGTCTCCCCACTCGCGCGCGAACCAAACCGCCAGGGCGGCCGCCATGGCCGCCGTACCGAGCGACAGGAGGATCCAGACGCCCGCGGAGAATCGTGACTTCGTATCATCCTCGCGGGCCCGGGCGGGCCCGTACGTGATGGCGAGGTCGGCGAGGATGCGATCCCGCTGTGCATCATCGAGCAGTCCGGCCCTGCTCCAGTCCCGGACGTGGGCCTCGAGAACCTGCCGAATGTCGGACATGTTTTTTTGGGTTCGGACGCCTCTGACAAGGAGACGCCCGCGAGGTCGGAAAGTCAACCCGAAGCCGGGGAAAGGCGCTGTATGGGTCACGCTGGCGAGCGTGTCTTGATCAGCAACTCGACGTCAATACTCTCGAAGAGACCAGAAGTAGCCGCTGTCCGAGGTCTGTGGCGCCGCATGGACCCACCCCCGCTCGTGCCCGGGTGCACTGCCGGCCAAGGAGACCCGCAGCGGGAACCGGCTGGCGTTCACACACAGCGTGGTCGCGTTCGCGGTGCAGACCTCCGGCCGGGCGAATTGAAAAACGCTGCCTCTCCTCGTGCCGGCATTGAGCGCCGGAGGAGATTCAGGGCGATCGCGACGACGTTCACGACGCGGCCATCTTGCGAACGCGCCTCTTGCTGATATTCTGACGCGGGCAGGGGGTTTCGGCCCCATGGCACGGAGGTGGTGGTGAGCTCGACCGTCCCGCCAGGCCGACTGGAGCGTCGGAAGCAGCGCACCCCTCCGCCCGCCGACGGGCTCCTGCCGATCCCTCCACCCCTGACGCAAAACCTGCCGCGGCGTTTCGGCGACTACCTCGTCACCTCGGAGCTCTCGCGTGACGCGCTCGGCCGCGTCTTCCGGGCCATCGACGTCTCGGGCAACGGCGAGTTCGTGCGGCTGCGCATCTTCGACACGCGGCGCGTCGACGCGCCGATGCTGATCGACGCGATCGAAGCGAGCCGGGCGATGCGGCCGCTGCTCTCCAGCCCGTTTGCCGCGCGCGGTGAGCGCGCCGGCGCCGTGGACCGGTTGCCCTATCTGGCCTGGAAGGAAACGCACGGCTGGACCCTCGACGTCTTGATCCGCGGCTTCCGCGCCTTCGGCTCGCGCCTGCCCGCCTCCCACGCGCTTCTCATCGCCGACCGCGTCGCCGCGGCGCTCGACGCCGCTCACGGCACGCACTTCGAGGGTCGCCCGATCGGGCACGGCCTTCTCTGGCCGGGCTTCGTCTCGATCGGCGCCGACGGTGAAATCTTCGTGGCGGGCTTCGGTCTGGCCCCGGGGATCTTCCCGACCCTCGAAGAGCCGGCGCTCGAGAAGGACATCGCGCCCTACATCGCGCCGGAGGAGCGCCTGCGTCCGCGAGTCGCGCCGCAGGCGGACATCTATTCCGTGGGAGCGATCCTGCTGGAGATGTTGACCGAGCGGACTCCCGCCTCCGAGACGCAGCCCGTGTCGATCCGGAAAGAAGACGGCCTTCCGGAGGACGTGGTGCAGCTGCTCCGCGGAGCGCTGGCCAAGCCGGCTCTTCGATTCACTTCGATGGGGGCGTTTCGGCGCGAGCTCGGCCGCGTCATCGTCGCCGGCCGCTACTCCCCGTCGAGCTTCGCCCTGGGACAAGTTCTCTCTCTGCGCCTCGGGCCGCAAAGCATGCACCACGCCGAGGCGGCGGCCCTGGCCGAGGACGCCAAGCGCCGGATGGCGCCGACGCGGCCCCGGGTCGGCCCGCCCGGCGCGGGGCCCGCTGCGCCGGATCACGACGAGGAAGTCGAATCGGTCCTGCGCAACTTCTGGAGCCGCGCGGAGACGACGTAGGTCTCGCCCGCCGACGAGGACAGCATGTCCTCGCTGGAGTCCATCCTCGCGGTTTCCCCTCCGCAACGGCGCGCCATTCCGAGGAGGCAGCGACCTTGCTCATCGTGAGATAACTTCCCAGGGAGGCCCTCGATGGAGACCCGGCGCGGCAGGTCCCGGCTGCACGGTCTGGCTCTAACCGCTCTGCTCGCGTCGACGGCCGCCGCCCAGACACCCCCAGCCCGGCCAACGCCATTCGTCGAGAGGGTCGAGGTCAACGTCCGAACGGTTCTCGTGCGGATCACGGACAAGAGCGGAAAGGCCCCCTCTCCCCCACCGGCGCCGCAAGACATCTCCGTTCTGGAGGACGGCACGCCGATGCAAGTCTTGGGCGTCGACCCGGCCCGCCCGCCTGCCGCGATGGAGGCGCCGCCGCCGGTCGCCGTCAGTCGCGTTACCGAGTCCGCGGCTCCCGCGACGGCGGCTCCGACCTCAATCGGGATTCCGCAGCACCTCTACGTGGATACGACGCTTCTCGACACCAACTCCGTCACGCGCCTCGCGGCGACATTCGAGAAGAGCCTCGATGCCGTTCTCGCCAACGGGCCCCTCGAGATCGTCGTCGCCGATCCCCAGCCCCGGCAGGTCCTGGCGTCGACGCGCGACGAACGGGCGATCCGCCCGGCTCTCGTCGACCTCTCGAAGAAGGTATCCGGGAAGCAGGGCCTCGCCCTGCTCCGTCGCCAAACGATCGATCACATGCGCAACGACCTCTGCCCAAACCTCGAAATGACGACCCGGACGGCGGCGGAACAGGAGCTTCGGATCGTTCAGGACTCTCTCGAGCGGCTGGTCCGCTGGGCAATCTCGCTCGGCGGCCAGCGGCCGGACGTGGTCTATCTGGCCTCCGACGGATTCGACTCGAACGTCGTCGAGACCTACAACCAGGTCATTCGCCAGGCCGGTACCGTCGGCGGCAACCCCCTCTGCGCGCCTGCCGATCCCAACCAGGTGACCGCGACGCTTCAGGCCGAGTTCGCTCCCAAAGGTGAGGAGCTCGTCGGGTCGGCGGCTCGCTCCCTCGCTGCGCTTGGAGTGGAAGCCGTTCCGGTCGCCCTGGGAGGAAACTTCAAGGACTTCGGCGGCGACGCCTCGACGGCTGGCCAGGATACCTTCAACGCGCCGACGGGGACCATTCCGACATTTGCGCGGCCGATCGAGCCCCTCCGGACCATCGCGGAGGCCACGGGCGGCGAAGTCGTTACTTCACCGGGGCGCCTTCCCGCCGTGCTCGAGGGGTACGACAGCTTCTTCGTCGTGTCCTTCCGCTCCGAGCATCCACCCGATGGGAAGGCGCACGATCTGCGCATCACGACCCGGCGGCCGGGCTGGGAGATCCGCGCGCCCCGCTACCTGGCCGAGGGATCCCGAGAATCCGCCGCTCTCGGTTCGACCGTGCGCGCTCTCCACGAGGCCCCGGCCCAGGGGGGAATCCCCGTGCGCCTCTCAATCGACGGTGTCGCCAAGAGCGGCAAGGAGTATTCGGGCGTCCTGCACGTGGACGCCGATCTCGCGACACTCGTCTCGACGCTCGACCAGCTGCACGGGGGACGTCTCGCCGTGACCATCGCCGTCCAAGTGGAGGGGGCCCGCGAGCCCTTCACGACCAAACAGGAATTCGACGTCCCGAGCAAACAAGCAGGCTGGGGGGCAGACATTCCGCTGACCTGGCCGAAGAAGGCGCGCCGGGTGGCGGTGACGATCGAGGAACAGAAGACGGGAGCGCGCGGCACCGCGGCGGTAGCGATCCCTCCCGCCGAGTGAGCCGCGGGCCCGGCTAAACTCGGGGTGTGACGGCACCTTCCGTCCGGTCCCGCTGGAAGCGCCTCTCGACCGAGCGCGTCCACCCGCGCGCGGGGCGGCTCGACCGGCTCGGCCCGGCGGGAATCGTCGCTCTGATGCAGTCGGAGGACCGGCGCGTTCTCGCCGCTCTTCGGGCCGCGCGGCCCGCGATCGTGCGCGCGGCCGGCATGCTGCGCGACACGTATCTCCGAGGCCGAAACTGCTACTTCTTCGGCGCCGGGACATCGGGGCGCCTGGCGGTGCTCGAAGCGGCGGAGCTTCCTCCGACTTTCGGCTCCGATCCGCGCCGTGTCCAGGCCGTCATCGCCGGAGGCCGTTCCGCCGTCTTCCGCTCGCGGGAAGGAGCCGAGGATCGGAGCGAACAAGGCGGCAAGAGCGCGGACCGAGCGAAACCGGGGGATCTCGTCATCGGCGTCTCGGCGAGCTCGGCGACGGCGTTCGTGCGGGGAGCCCTCTCGCGCGCGCGCAAGCGGGGCGCCCGCACGGTGCTGGTCACATGCGGCAGCAGCCAGCGGCTCGAACGTCGCGTCGATCTCCTCGTCCGGCTCGACGTCGGACCGGAGGTTCTGGCCGGCTCGACGAGGCTCAAGGCCGGCACGGCGACGAAGCTCGCCTTGAACCAGATCACCAATTCGGCCTTCGCCTCTGCCGGAAGGGTCTTTGGGCCCTGGATGGTGGACTTGCGGGCCGGATCGGCCAAGCTCAAGGATCGGGCCATTCGCATCGTCGCCGCGGCCGCGGGTGTGTCGCCGGGCCAGGCACGGGCGCTCCTTACGCGTGCGCGCGGAGAGGTCAAGCTCGCGATCGTGATGGGAAGAAGGAAAGCGGCGCCCTCCGAGGCCCGCCGGCGGCTGAACCTCGCGGGCGGCGATCTCCGAAAGGCGCTCGGCCTCGTGCCGCGCTAGGGCCTCGCCTCGAGCCCCGCGGTCGCCGCGGCCGAAGGGGCCTGCCCCGGAAAGAACCCCGACTCTCGCAGCATTTCCATGATGTCCGAACGCGTCGCTCGGAGCTTGGCCGCGCCGGCGAGCAGTGGCTCCGCCGCGACGGGGTGCCAGTTGCGCCGGCCGAGATCCGAGAGCCCCGCGACATCGAGAGGTTCGATCGCCTCTCGAATCTGCGCGAGCAGGTCCGCCCGCCGCCCGGCCCCGAGATCGCCGGGGCCTCGGCCCTCGAGCACCGCCCCACAAATCTCGCGAAGGCGAGCGCCGAAGGTCGGGAGGTCGGCCGAGAGAAAGGAGCCCGCCAGCGTCGGCTTGCCCAGGCGCCGAGCGGCCTCCGAAAAGCTCGCCGAGGCGAAGTAGAGGAGCGAGAGCGCGCCGAATAGCTCGAAATCGGAGAACGCGGCGTAGAGCGCCGCGACGAGAAGCGCCGTCGCATCCGCGTCTCGCAGCGCCGCCGCCGCGCCCTCCTCGAGCGAGCGCGAGAAGCCCCGGCGGCCCCAATCCTGTTCGAGCGCGCGGATCAGTCTCTGGATGCCGAGCAATACCAGCGGGATCCCGGTCGAGAGCAGCGGATCGATGAAGGCCGCGGCCGAAGGCAACAGCGCCCACTGCGGTCCCGCGGCAACGCCGCTTCGAAAGGGCAAGAGCGGCGCATGAACGAACGGGTGCACGGGACGCGCGCCTTCGAACTGCTCGGCCACCGTCGGCAGCCGCGAGAGGAGTCGCTCCCACGCGGCCGCCCCCTCCGCGAGCGAGAGCTCTCGGGCCAGTCGCGGCTCCGCGGCGACTCCGGCGCTGGTGATCCCGCTTCGGAAACGCAAGACCCAGATCCAGCCGCCCTCGAAGACGTGGTGCAGGGCGGCGTCATCGGGCGGGTATGGCGGATCCTCCGGCGAGGAAAAGATCCGCATCGCATCGGTCCTTCGAACGCCTTCGAAGTGCGTGTAGAGGCCCTCGTTCCGGGGCAAACCGGGGAACGCCGATTCCGGGAGGGCGAGCGACCCGTGGAGAAATCCCCGCGGACCGGAGGCGTCCGCGACGAAGCGGGCCTCGATCGAGAGGCGCCGTCCCAGACGGTCTCCCTCGAGCCGCATCCCTCCCGCCGTCGGCGCGCAGGCTTCCAGGCTCGTCCGATCGAGGTACTCGGCTCCCTCCCGGCAAGCCTCTCGGAGGAGGAAGTGGTCGAAGTCCGCCCGATACCAATGGGTGTCCGCGACCTCGTCTCGGGGGCTCGCGGCGACCAGCAGCTGATCCCGCCGGTTTGGATCGGCGCCGAACGATTCTCCCATCCGGTGGCCATAGAAGGTGAAGCCGCGTTTCAAGCCGCAGCCGATCTCGGGATACCGGTCTTGCCAGGTTCCCCAGGCCGCCAGCGGCGCCACACGGGGCAGGTCGTAACGCGCGCAGAGCTCCTCGAGCAGCAGGTTCGCGATCGGCGACGAGGATTCTCCGATCGCAAAGCGCGGGTGCACACCCTTCTCGATCAGGATGACGGACCTGCCGACCCTCCGGCAGAGCAGCGCCAGGAGCGAGCCGGCGAAGCCGGAGCCGACGATCGCGACGTCGAAGCTGGCGCTCACGACTCTCCCCCGCAGGCGGCGCACTGAGTCCGCGGTGGAACTTGCTGAGAGAGATTCATCGCCCGAAGTCTCTCTCGGCGCTCCTCGAAGCACCCGCCGCACCCCCGGAACCGCTCGAGGTCCCACAGGTCGGCAAAGACCCGGCCCTTTTCGAGCCGCAACCCGAAGGCGGCGGCCGACTCGAGCGCCGCGATCGGCGCTGCGGAAAACTCTCCCTGCTCCTGCAGCGCTTCCAGCGCGCCGTTGCCCGAGCGCGTCGGAATGATCGACACGGCCGCCGCGCCCCGGTCCAGAGCGAACTCGACGGAGCGGCAGGCCCATTCGAGGCTCTCCTCCGGCGAAAGGAACGGAAGCCCGAGCAGAACGAAGGCCCGCCAGGCAATGCGTTCCCGAAGCAGGAAGCGCGCCGCCGCTTCGAACCCGTCGAGATCCATCCCCTTGTTCAGGCGCGGCAGGACGCCGGGGTGAATCGTCTCGAGCCCCATCGCGACCTCGAGCTCCCCTGCCAGGAGATCGCGCAGGCGAAGACACGCCTTTCCCACGAGCGCCGGGTGGGACTCGACGATCAGTCGGTCGAATCCCTCGACGAGCTCGGCGATCGCCGGATAGTCGACGGGAGGAATCGCCCTCGCGTCGAAAAAACTGCCGGCGTTGTAGAGCTTGATGCGCCGCGCCGGCGGAAGCTGCTCGAGCGCTCCCTGAATCTGCGCGGGGATCGAGCCCGCCGGACCGGTTTCCGTGAGCGTGTTCTTCCAGAGGTCGCACATGAGGCACCGCCAGGGGCACTCGCGATTGGCGAGGAAGATCACCGCCACGGCCTCCGGCGTCCCTTCTTCGTTCGGCTCGGTCTCGAGATGCGCGCCGACCGGGCGAGCGGGGTCGACGGGATTGCGGGGTCCGCGCCGATCGAGCAGCCAGCGGTCGCGCTCGGCCCGGCCGTCGGGATAGGCGGCAGGAACTCGGGCGCTCACGCGTACAGGGAATCGAAGTGCGCCCGGTAGTCCGCCTCCCGGAACGGAAAGCGCCGGCGCGCCTGTCCGGAGGGCAGGGCCCCGTGCTGGAAGCGCCGCTTCGGAAAGACCGTCATCTCCCTTCCGGTCAGTTGCCGGATCCCGCGGGAGACGATCTCTCCCTTCAAGGCGTACAGCCGCGAGACCTCGTAGCCGGTCAGCGCCGTGAAGGGAATCCCCTCGGCCACTTCGATGACCGCCGGGCGCATTCCGGGGCTGAATCCCTCGAATCCGTAGCGGCGCAGCGGCGCGTACGAGCGGGCGCACGAGCGGCTCTGTCCTCCGGAGTACGTGCGCGAGTGCTTCAGCTTCCCGACTCCCCATCCCTCCTGGTAGAGGAGCGGGTTGTTCAAGACGCTCCGAATCGTCAGCTCCGGGTTCTCTTCGATCGGGTAGTCCTTCAGGTTCTCGTCTCCCCCGTCTCCGTCCAAGAGGAACCGCCACTGTGGATAGCGCTCGCGGATTCCCCGGCACAGCGCGAGCGCCGCCGTCGCCGACTCGATGTCGAGCGGCTTGTAGTCCTCGACCACGCGCACGGCCTCGAGCGGCTCGAGCGACTCCGGCTCCGTTTCGATCGGCTCGAGGTAATACTCGAGTCCGAGCGGCGCCAGAAACGCGCGCGCCTGCGCGAGGTCCTGCCCGGCTCCAACCGAAAGCGTGAACGCCTTGAGCCTCGCTGGGCCCCAGCCGCGCGAGCGAAGCACGTAATCGGCCGCGAGCAGGATCGCGCCGCTGTCGACCCCGCCCGAAAACAGGACGCCCACGGGCTCGCGGGGCGGCAAGCTCGCGAGCCACGCCGCGATCTCGTCCGCGAGCGCCCCGACGTAGCGTCGGCCGATCTCGTCCAAGTCCCGCGGAAGAGCGTTGCCCCGCGGCGTGAAGAAGCGCTCGTGTGTCGCATCGGGATCGGGACAGCCGACCAATCGAAGCTCCGCGACGTGATGCGCCGGCACCATCCGGGTGTAGCTCGGGTGAAACTGCCCGGCGAGCCCATGGGCGTTCAGAAAATCGCGAATCGTGTCGATGCGATCGGAAACGACCAGGGCCGGCCCGTCGGCTTCCTTGGCGAGGAAATACCGAAGCGGCCGGTCGAGCGAGCGCGCCAGGCGCACGACGTCCCCGTCCCGGGCGACGAGGGCGAAGGAGCCGCCGATTCCGCGTACCGCCTCGGGCGAGCCCGAGGCCACGCGGCGGCGAGCCTCCTCCAGGCTCATGCCGAGAACCCGGTTGGCGGCAGGGTCGATCAGGTCGGCGACGCGCTCGATCCGACGCTCGGTCAACATGAGACGTCTCCTCCCGGCGGCAGCTCGTAGCCTAGCAGCACACCGGCAAGTGGGTCGCTGCGGACCTCAGAGCTCGGAAAACCCGAGGAGCCGGATGCCGAGCCGATCGAGGAGCGCCCGGATGGCCGGGTCGCAAAGGGCTTCGACCTCCCGGGCGCGTTGCCCCGCATAGGAGCTTCCTGCGAGCAAGGCCTCGTCCGGAAATCCCGGATGACACATCAGTTCGCTCGATCCCTCCGGGAGACTCTCGAGCATCGCGAGGAGATTCGCCGTCGTCGCCCCCTCCGCGTAGAACCCGTCGAGAAAAGTGTCCGGAGTCCGCAGGCCGGCCTGCCGCAGGCGCTCCCGCGCCGCCCGGCTCGACGCTCGCGCCGGCAGGCCCTTCTCTCCCGCGGCCGCCGCGAAGACCGGCTCGATGTCGGGATGCCGCGCCGCGTGGTGGTGAGAGTCCAAATGCGAGGGAAGCCGGCCGGCGAGCTTCTCGAACCGCGAGAGCTGGGCCTCGATCTCGCGGCGGACCTCGTCGGCCGGGAGACGCGCCGGCAAGGCGCCGGCGTCGCGCGCGAATCGCCCTCGCGGCGCCAGGGCCGGCACCTCGGCCGCCGGCGAAGCAGGCGATCCGCCTCCCGTCAGAACGACGTGGAGCCCGAGGTCGAGTCTCGGCGCACGGGAGAGCGCTTCACGGATTCCCTGCTCCGCCGCGGGTTCCAGGACCATCACCGTGGCCGACGTGACGATGCCGCGAAGGCACGCCCGCAGGGTCCCCGCGTTGACGCCAGGAGTGCGGCCGAAGTCGTCCGCATTGACGATCAGGCGCTTCATGGACCCTCGCCGCGGACGGCCTCGAGCGCGAGCTTGACGGCGCCGACGGTGGGCTCTTGCTCGAGTCTCCGCACGGACACCCCCGGCGCGGCCACCCGCTGGGAAACCTCCTTCTCGAGCGTCGGCAGCGCCCGGAACGTTCCGCCGGAGAGCACGACGTCGTGCGGCCCGCCGGAGAGCCGGAGCCGCTCGCGGACGCTCCGCACGGCGAGCGCCAACTCTTCCGCGGCGTCGTCCAGGATACGAGCCGCCACGGCATCCCCGGACAGCGCCGCCCGCTCGACCGAAGCCGCAAAGAGCGAGACCTCCCGACGTGGGACGCCGCCGCCATGGATCGTGCTCACGATCTGGTCGGGCCGCGAGACCGCGAAATGATCCAGAAGCGCGTCCTCGAGGAGAGTCGCCGACCCCCGGCCGTCCTGCGCCCGCAGGACCTCCCGGATCGCGCTCCTGCCGATCCAGTATCCCGAGCCCTCGTCCCCCACCTGCCAACCCCAGCCGCCCGCGCGGGCCACCTCCCCCGAGGCGTTCCTTCCCCAGGCGATCGAGCCCGTGCCGCAAACGAGGGCCAGCCCGACGCCGCGCTCCGACCCGGCCACGAAGGCGATGTGCGCGTCGATTGTGACGATCACGTGATCCCGATAACCGATCCGCTGAAGGATCGCCCGCAGAAGGTCCTCGTCTTCCGCCCTTCCGGCGCCGGCGACGCCGACCGCCACCGCATCGGGCCGGGCTCCCGCCGCGGCACAGGCCTCCTCCGCGACGGCGTGGAGAACCTTCTCCACCTCGGGCTCCCCGTGGGTGCGGAGGTTCGCTCCTCCCGCCGATGCGGCCGCCAGGATTTGCCCGGCTTCGTTGGCCAACAGGGCGCGCGTCTTCGTTCCCCCGGCGTCGATGCCGAGCACATGTTTCATCGGGGACGGGAGGCGGCCGACCCGCCGGTCACGCCGCGCCGCGCCGCCGTCAGGGCGGCGGCGCCAAGCGCGCAGAGCACGCCGACGACCAGGAGTCCCGCCAGACGCAGCCAGCCCGAGGCCGCCGAGGGCGCGAGGAGGCGTTCGAGCTCTCTGCCGAAAAAAAGGGCCGTCCCCGGCGCCGCCCGCGCCGCCTTGAACGCGGCGAGCAGGGCGGAGACCGCCGCTGCGGCCGTCAACCCGGCGAGCCCGACCGCGGAGCTCGTCAAGAGCAGCCGTCCTCGCGAGACGGGCCGGCGCTCGATCCGCTCCGTCGCCTCGAGGTCCGGTTCCTCGGCACCCCACGGCGCGAAGCGCTGAAGCAACAGGAGACCCGGAATCGAGGCCAGCACGCTCACGAAGAACAGCGGCGTCCATCCGAGCGCGTCGGTCAGGAAGCCCGCCGGGGGGCCCGCCAGCGTGCGGCCCAGCGCGAAGACGCTCGAGAACAGGGCGTACTGCGTGGAAGAGAATTGCTTCTGCGTCAGCCGCAGCAGCAGCACACCGAAGGCCCCGGTGGCCATCGCCTGACAGAGGTTCTCGACGCCCACGGCGGTGTACATGACGAGCCTCGTCCCGAGCGCGGGCGCGAGGGCCGGGATCGGGCCGGCGGCGCAAGGCGTGCCCGGCGCCAGGCGATCCACCAGGACGTAGCCCAGAAAGCCCACCGACTGGATCAATCCGAAGATCCAGAGCGCGCGAGCGAGTCCGATCCGGTCGGCCGACCAGCCGCCGAAAAACGTTCCCGCGATGACCGCCACCAGACCGATCGTGGCCGTGGCCAGGCCCACGTCCTCCGGCGAGAAGCATTTCTGGATCAGAAAGGGCCGAGTCAGCGCCGTCGCCAGGTTCTCGCCGAACTTGAAGAGCAGGAGAAACCCCAGGATGTCGAGTGCACGCGACCGTCGAAAAATGTCGAGCATGGGCTCGAACACGGCCTCTCGAAGGGTGCGGGGAGCGCGGGAAACGAACGGGGGCTCCGGCGACCAGACCACGACGCCGGCCAGAGGAACGAAAAGGAGGCCGAGTCCCAAGAACACGACGCCCCAGCCGACGCGTTGTCCGATCGTGATGGCGAGCGCGCCGGAGACCAGGAGCGCCGCACGGTAAACGGCCGTCCGCGCTCCGACGGCGGTTCCCTGCTCCGACCGCTCCAAGACCTCGACCGCGTACCCATCGATGGCGATGTCTTGCGAGGCCGAGCAGAAGGCGACGAAGAGCGCCAACGCGGCGACCACGGCAACGTGGGGATCGGCGGCCTCGAAGGCCAGCGACCCGATCCCGAGAAGCAGCAAGAGCTCGGTCACGATCATCCAGGAGCGCTTGCGTCCCAAGAATCGCGGGCCGTAGCGGTCCATCGCGGGTGCCCACAGGAACTTGAAGGTCCAGGGCGCCTGGGCGAGCGAAAAGAGCCCGATGGCTCGGATGTTCGTCCCGTGGTAGGCAAGGAACGCCGGCAGCGCGATCCAGACGAGACCCAGAGGCAATCCCGAGGAAAAAGACTGCAGCGTCACCGCGGCGAGACGCCGGGAGGAAACCGCGGCTCGGAGGCTCTCGTACGTGCCGACTCTCGCGGGCCGGCCCTCGGTCGCGGCCATCGCCGGTAGTGTCGCATACGGACCGGTTGACAGCCCGCGCCCGCTCTGGTCTCCTTCGCCGGACACGAAGGAGGCCGCCCCATGAGACGCTCGCTCGGATTCGCTGTTTCGCTGCTGCTTCTGGCGCCGATGCTCCAGGCTCAGTCCGCTGCCGCCGGCACCAAGGCGCTTGCGCCGCTCGACGGGCTCTACCCCACTCTGGAGGCCTTCTACATCGACCTCCACCAGAACCCGGAGCTGTCCTTTCACGAGGAGAAGACCGCCGCCAAGCTCGCCGAGCGCCTCCGCCAGCTCGGCTACGAGGTCACGACCGGGGTCGGGAAAACCGGCGTCGTCGCGGTCATGAAGAACGGAAAGGGACCGACGGTTCTCGTCCGGGCCGACATGGACGCCCTTCCCGTCGAGGAGAAGACGGGGTTGCCGTACGCGAGCAAGGTGACGACCAAGGACGACTCGGGCGCCACGGTCTCCGTCATGCACGCCTGCGGGCACGACGTGCACGTGACCTCACTGCTCGGCGCCGCCACGTTGCTCGCGAAAGCGAAGAACCTCTGGCGCGGCACCCTCGTGCTGGTCGGCCAACCCGCCGAGGAAAAGGGCGGCGGAGCCATCGCGATGGTCAAGGACGGCTTGGTGACTCGATTCCCCAAGCCCGACTTCGCCATCGCGCTTCACGACAGCTCCTTCCTGCCGGCGGGAATCATCGGCTTCACCCCGGGCTTCGCGCTCGCCAACGTGGACGAGATCGACATCACGATCTACGGGCGGGGCGGGCACGGCTCCGCTCCCCAGGCGACGGTGGACCCGATCGTGATCGCGGCGCGGACGATTCTGGCGCTCCAGACGATCGTCTCTCGCGAGAACGATCCCCGGGAGCCGGCCGTCGTCACGGTCGGCTCGATCCATGGCGGGACCAAGCACAACATCATTCCGGATGAAGTGAAGCTCCAGCTGACGGTGCGGACCTACAAGGAGGAGGTCCGCAAGCACATCCTCGCGGCGATCGAGCGCATCGCCAAGGCGGAGGCCGCCGCGGCGGATGCTCCGAAGCCGCCGACGGTTACCCTCGTCGAGGGCGACAACGCCACCTACAACGACCCGGCCCTCGCCAAGCGTCTCGTCAACGCCTTCTCCGCGGCCTTCGGGAGCGGCCGGATCATCGAGACCCCGCCGATCATGGGGGCCGAAGACTTCGGCGAGATCGGCAGGGCGGCCGGCGTCCCGTCCGTGATCTTCTGGGTGGGCGGCGTCGAGAAGGGCAAGTACGACGCGGTCAAGGGCGATCCCGCCAAGCTGCCGTCGCTCCACTCTTCGCTCTGGGCACCGGACAAGGAGCCCACCCTGAAGACCGGAACGGCGGCGCTGACGATCGGCGCGCTGGAGCTTCTGGGAAGGCCCTAGACGGCGGCGCGGGTTTCGGCTTCCGTCTCCCGGCGGAGCGCGTTAGCATCTCTGCCGATGGCAAGCGCTCGACCCCTCCGGCGGCCGCGGGCCGCCGCGCCGCGGCCCCGCCCCGAGGGGCAGAGGTTCACCGAGGCCGCGGCGCTCTACGGCATTCCTTACTGGGGCAAGGGCTTCTTCGCCGTTTCGGAGGAAGGCGATCTGCTCGTGCGGCCGACGCGCGAGCCCTCGCGCAGCGCCGCCTTGAAGCAAATCGTGGACGAGGTCGCGCTGCGAGGGATCACGACGCCGATGATCATCCGCTTTCCGCAGATCTTGTCGGCCGCGGTCGCGAACTTGAACGATGCCTTCACGCGCGCGATCGCCGAGTACGGCTACGAGGGCGTCTTCCGCGGAGTCTTCCCGATCAAGGTGAACCAGAAACGCGTCGTCGTCGAGCACATCATCGAGGCCGGGCGCCGCTATGGGTACGGACTGGAGGCCGGCTCGAAACCCGAGCTTCTCGCCGCCATCGCGGCGGATCTGACCCCGGAGAGCCTCATCACGTGCAACGGCTACAAGGACGACACCTTCATCCGGATGGCGTTGAACGCGGTGAGGATGAAGAAGAAAGTCGTCCTGATTCTGGAGAAGGTCTCCGAGCTCGAGCGCATCCTCTCCGTCGCCCGGCTCCGGGGGGTGCGGCCGCTGCTCGGGATGCGATCGAAGCTCTACGCCCGCGGGTCGGGCAAGTGGGCCAAGTCCGGCGGCGAGTCGGCCAAGTTCGGCTTGACGACACCCGAGATGCTCGAGGCCGTCAAGATCCTCAAGTCGAAGCGCATGCTCGACTGCCTCACCATGCTCCATTTCCACATCGGGTCGCAGATCACCGACATCCGCAAGATCAAGGAGGCGATCCGCGAGGCCGGGCGCGTGTACGCGAAGCTGCGCGCGCAGGGCGTTCCGATCCAGTACCTGAATCTCGGCGGCGGCCTCGGAGTCGACTACGACGGCTCGAAGACCGCCTTCGACTCCTCGATGAACTATTCCGTTCAGGAGTACGCCAACGACGTGGTGTACACCGTCAAGCAGATCTGCGAGGAAGAGAAGGTGCCGGCGCCCACGCTCGTCACGGAGTCCGGCCGGGCGGTGACTGCCTACCACTCGGTCTTCGTGACCAACGTGCTCGATGTCGCCGACCGCATCGAGCAGGGGCGGCGCGTGCACGTCTCGCCGGCCGACTCGACCGTGCTGCAGGAGCTCGCGGCCATCTCCTCGACCGTCAACGCCAAGAACCTGCGCGAGAGCTACCACGACGCCCTGCAGTACAAGGAGGAGCTCTTCACGCTCTTCAATCTGGGGCACCTGTCGCTGGAGGACCGCTCGAAGGGCGAGGTCCTCTTCTGGCAGATCTGCGAAAAGATCCACCGCGACCTGAAGAGCTTGAAGGAGATTCCGGAAGAGTTCGAGGACATGGAGACGATGCTCGCCGACAAGTACGTCCTGAACTTCTCGGTCTTCCAGTCTCTGCCGGACGTCTGGGCGATCGACCAGCTCTTCCCGATCCTTCCGATCCATCGCTTGAACGAGCGGCCGGGCGAATTCGGCACGCTCGCCGACATCACCTGCGACTCCGACGGCAAGATCGAGAAGTTCATCGATCTGCGGGACATCAAGGAAACGCTTCCGCTCCACGGCCTGCGCAACGGCGACCCGTATTACATCGGCGTCTGCCTCATGGGCGCCTATCAGGACGTGCTGGGCGACCTGCACAATCTCTTCGGCGAGGCGCACGAGGTGCTCGTCACCGTCGACGAGGAGGGCAAGACTCGAATCGACGACGTGCTGCCCGGCGAATCCTGCGAGCGGGTCCTCGAGTACATGAACTACGACAAGACGGAGATTCTCGACTCGATCGGCAAACAGCTTCGGCGCGTCGCCGGCCGTCCCTTGAAGAAGGACGAGCTGCAGGCGATCTACAAGGAGTTCGAAGGAGTCTTTCCGAAGTACACGTACCTGGAGCGATAGGTCGGGCCGTCCCTTCCATCGACGGAGGGAAGGCACGCGAAGGAATCCGCAATGCCACGCCTGCTCGTTTCGAGTGGAACCCCCTGGGAACCGATCGTCGGCTACTCCCGAGCCGTCCGCAACGGAAACGTGGTCCACGTCTCCGGCACGACGGCGACCGGGCCGAAGGGAAACATCGTCGGCCTCGGGGACGCCTACGCCCAGACGGTGCAGACGCTCAAGAACATCGAGGCCGCGCTCGAGAAGGCCGGCGCGCGGCTCTCGGACGTCGTGCGCACCCGGATGTACGTCGTCGACATCAGCGACTGGGAAAAGGTCGGCAAGGCCCACGGCGAGTTCTTCGGATCGATCCGGCCCGCCACGTCGATGGTCGAAGTCTCGCGCCTGATCTCACCGGAGATGCTCGTCGAGATCGAAGCCGAGGCGTTCGTCGAGGACCCGGCGACGCCTTCGGGTCAATCCTGAGCGGGCCCAATCCGGCCTAGGAAACCGGCGTGACCGCGGCCTGGTCCTCTTCCGCCGTGCGGATCCGATAGACCTTCTCGACGGGCAACACGAAGATCTTCCCGTCGCCCACGTCCCCCGTTCGCGCAGAGTCCAGGATGGCCTTCACCGTCGGCTCGACGAAATGGTCGGAAACGCCGATTTCGAGCCGCACCTTGTCCGATAGGTCCATCTTGACCGTGGTGCCGCGGTAGGTCTCGACACGCTCCATCTCTCCCCCGTGCCCCTGGACGCGATGGATCGTCAGACCGCGGACCTCGGCGCGGTAGAGCGATTCGAGCACCTCGCCGAGCTTCTCTGGTCGGACGATGGCGACGACGAGTTTCAAGCGGACCCGCTCTCAGCCGAAAGGGGCGCCGGGAGCCCCACGCCGGCCGGAGCCGGATCGGGAAGCACCAGAATCGCGCCCTCGCCCCGGGTGTAGCCCTCCTCGCCATGTTGCGTCACGTCGAGGCCGAGCCCTTCCTCACGCACGCCGGCGCGCAGGGGAGCGAACAGACCGACGAGCTTCAAGATCGCGAAGGTTCCTCCCGCCGAGAACGCGATTGCGGCAACGACACCCGCCGCCTGAACGAGCACGCGCCGCGGCTCGCCGAAGAGCGCGCCGGCCGCCGCTCCGCCGTTCCAGGCCCTTTCGGCGAGCACACCGGTCAAGAGAGCTCCCACGGTGCCTCCCAATCCGTGAGCCGCCACGACGTCCAAGGAATCATCGAGCCGCGTCCGCGCCCGCCAGAGCAGCGCGAAATAGCTCGGAAAGGCCGCGACGGCCCCGAGGAGGATCGCCGAGAGGGGGCTCACGTATCCCGCCGCGGGCGTGACGGCCACCAGGCCCACGACGATGCCCGTCGCCGCGCCGACGGCCGTGGCCCTCCCCGTGCGCGACAGATCGAGCAGGATCCAAACGACAAGCGTCGCCGCGGGTGCCAGCATCGTGTTGCAGAAGGCGAGCGCGGCCGAGGCGTTGGCTCCGAGCGCGCTGCCGGCGTTGAAGCCGAACCAGCCGAACCACAGGAGACCCGCGCCGAGCAGCGTGAACGGGACGTTGTGCGGCAGGATCGCCTGGCGCGCGAAGTCCTTGCGCGGCCCGAGAACCAGGGCGGCGACCAGCGCGGCCGCTGCGGCGTTGACATGAACGACCGTGCCTCCCGCGAAGTCGAGAATGCCGAGCTTCGCGAGCCATCCGCCGCCCCAGACCCAGTGCGCGAGCGGGGCGTAGACGAAGATCCCCCAGAGGGTCAGAAACGCCAGGTAAGGCCCGAATCGCATTCTCTCGACGATCGCGCCGGAGATGAGGGCCACCGTGATGATGGCGAACGTGCATTGGAACGCCGCAAAGAGCAGGTGCGGGATCGAGCCGCTCGGCTCGAGCCCCACGCCTCTCAGCATGGCCCGCGAGAGGTCACCCAGCCACAGGTTGCCCGGACCGAACGCCAGGGAGTAGCCGACGAGCGCCCAGCCGACTCCGACAAATCCCAGTGAGGCGAAGCTCATCATCATCGTGTTCAACGAGTTCTTCGAACGGACGAGGCCCCCGTAGAAGAGGGCGAGCGCGGGCGTCATCAGGAGAACCAGGGCGGTGGCGACGAGCATCCAGGCGATGTCGGCGTTGTTCATGGCCCGACAGGGTAGCAAATTCTTGGATTGCCGTCGCAGAAAAGTTGCAATTGTTGCAAGTATTGAGCATCAAAGGGCCGGTTTGACGGCCATTTCTGACGGAGTGACACCGAATTTGTGCAACTCGAGCAGAATTCTGACGACACCCCCCGTCAGCCGCCGGGCCCTCACGCACGCCCGTCCTACCTCTTGGCGGGCTCCTGGGGCACGGGCTTGCGCGGCAGCATGCCGTCCCGCATCGCGGCCTGCCAGACGAAGCACGCGATCACGACCGACGCCTGCATCAGGTCTTTGGGCGGCAGCCGCTCGAAGGTGTCCAGGTTGGTGTGATGCGTCCAGCCCTCGTACTGCAGCTCGTCCTGAATGAACTGGAACCCGGGCAGGCCCACGCCGTCGAAGGACTCGTGATCCGAGCCCGTGGTATCGCGCATCGTGATGGTCGTCACGCCGAGGTCCTTCAACGGCGCGATCCAGCTCTCGAAGACCGGGACGACCGCCGCGTTCTTCTCGGCGTAGATACCGCGGACCCTCCCCGCTCCGTTGTCGAGGTTGAAATAGGCGGCGAGTTTCGCGTGCTCGGGCTTGACCGAGATCGGCCACGTCGGCTTGCGGCGCCATTCGGGCAGCTTCTTCTGCTCCGGATCGGTCGGCTCCGGTCGTGTGGCGAAGTGCGCGGCGACGTAGGCGCGGGAGCCCAAGAGCCCCTGTTCTTCCCCGGTCCAGAGGGCGATGCGAATCGTCCGGCGCGGCGACACCCCCAGTGCCTTCAGGATGCGCATCGCTTCCATCGTGGCCACCACTCCGGCTCCGTCGTCGGTTGCTCCGGTCCCGGCGTGCCAGGAGTCCAGATGCGCCCCCAGCATGACGATCTCGCCCTTCTTGTCCGTTCCGGGGAGCTCCGCGAGAGTGTTGACCTGCATCGGATCGCCGTCCAGAAACTTCGCCCGGACGTCCAGCTCGAGCTCGACGTCGATACCCCGATCGAGCAGGCGTGCGATCCGGCCGAAGTGCTCGACCGCCATCACCAGGCTCGGAACGGGACTCGGCTCTTCTCCCGTCCTCCACGAACCGGCCGCCTGGACCGTCAACACCCCGTCGCGGCGGCTCGGCGAGACCACCGCCAGCGCCTTTTCCCCGGCGAAAAACCTGGTTGCCGCGTTGCGCTGCTCGCGACGCTTCCGGTAGACCTCGCGATTGACTTGCCGTGGTCCCGGCTCAATCTGGAACTCGAAGAGCTCCTCGAGCGCCTTCGCGTCATAGCGCTCCGCTTGGGCATTCTCCAACTTGGGGTCGGGCGGGTCGCCGAAAAAGACGATGCGGCCCGCGAGCTTTCCCTTGAACTTCTCGAGCTCGTCCGGGTTCGCCGCGGTCACGCGGACGGCCTTCCCGCGCACGGCGCCGCCCGTGCCGGGAGTCCACGCCTCCGGCAGCGCCAGAAGCTCGGCCACGTCCGGAGAGAGCATTCGGACGGCGCTCTGCTCGTATTCCCATCCCCGCCCGAAGGGACCCCAGCTCTCCAGCCGCGCGTTCGAGAGCCCCCAGGAGGCGAGCTTTTGCCGGGCCCACTCGTTGGCGCGCTTCAGGTTCGGGGACCCCGTCAGCCGCGGGCCAATCCCGTCGGTCAGCTCGCTCGCCAGCTGCATGACGTTCGAATTCCGGAATCCCTCTTCGCGGATCCGGGTGATGGTCTCCAGATCGACCCGTTCCTCGGCAGGAAGCGGCGCGGCCGACAAGGCGGTCGAGACGGCGAGCAGGCCGGCGAGGATGGACTTCACGCGTTCCTCCTTCGCTTGTGCAAACGGGCGCACGCTACCACGGCGAAACCGGAGCGCCAACGAGACGGAGGCGGCGCGGTCAGTCCGCGACGAAGAGGGTGAGCGCGAATCTCGCCTCGGGCTCGATCCATTGACCCGCGCCGCGCAGGTCCGCGCCCGTCCCCAGCCGCAGGAGCTCGCCCGGCTCGTACTTGTACGAGCTCTCGGTCCAGATCGTCTCTCCGGCCTCGAGACGGAGACTCAGATCGGCGCGGGGGATGACGACTTCCTGCGCGCGGCGCGAGACCAGGTGCATCTCCACGCGCCGCTCGAGCCGGTTCCAGACGGCGCGGTGTTCGAAGGCGGCGAGATCGAAGTCGGCGAGCAGCTCCGTGTTGATCCGCCGCAATAGGTTCTTGTTGAACGCGGCCGTGACCCCGAGCGGGTCGTCGTAGGCCAGCAGCAGCTCCGCCTCGGGTTTCACCAGGTCGGCCCCGAGCAGCAGCGCGTCGCCCGGACGCAGGGCGCGGCGAATCTCCTGGAGAAACTCCTCGGAATGCGGCGGGTCGAAGTTGCCGATGTTGGAGCCGAGGAAGAGCACGAGCAGCGCCGATTCGGCCGGCCGCTCGCGGGCCGCGCGGCGCAACCCCTCCTCGTAGGTCGCCCGATGCCCGACGACCGAAACGTGCTCGATTCCCCCGAGGTTCTTTTCCGAGAGCTCGAGGGCGGCCGGCGAAATGTCGATCAGATGAACCGGGATGGGCCGCTGCCGCTTGCGAAGCTCTCGCGCGATCATCGAGACCTTCTCCCCGCTTCCGCAGCCGAGCTCGACCAGGCTCACGGGACCGGGAATCCCGGACACCATCTCCCCGCCGTAGCGGGAAAGCAAACGCCCCTCCGAACGCGTGATTCGGTACCAGGGAAGCAGACAAATGGCCTCGAAGAGGGCCGATCCCAGGGCGTCGTAGAGGTACTTGGACTGAAGCTGCCGGGGTGAGAGCCTCAGGTCGCGGCGGACGTCCTCGGCGAAGTCGCGCACCGACTCGGCGGAGGGGACGGCCAGGCGCGACGGCAGGCTCACGACTTCACGCATCGGAACGTCGCGTACACGTACGGGTAGTTGCCGCGAAACCAGTTGCGGAAGCTCCGCCGCAGCAGCTCCTTCGCCGTTGCCGGTGAACCGCCCTTCAGGACGAAGTGCTTCCCGTCGAAGAAATCCGACGAGTAGACCGGATAGGAAGGCATCGGCTCGAATCCCGGGAATCCGGAGAAGACCGTCGAGGTCCACTCCCAGCCGTTGCCGAGCAGGTCGTGAACACCCCAGGCGCTGGCGCCGCGCGCGTGGGAGCCCACGGGCACCGGATCGGGACGCTCGAAGTCGAAGTTGCCGCGGGTCGCGTCCGGCTCCTCCTCGCCCCAGGGATAGGAGCGCTCGAGGCCCTCCGGCGTGCCGTAGGCCGCGCGGTGAAACTCCGCCTCCGTGGGGAGGCGTTTCCCCTTCCAGCGCGAGTAAGCCGACGCCTCGGCCTGCGAGACATAGACCGGCCAGGCCTCCGGCAGAGGCACACGCTCCCACAGGCCACGCCAGAACCAACGCCCGCCTTCCCTCTCCCAGAAGATCGGATGCCCCATTCGATTCTCGGTGCGCCACTGCCAGCTTTCCGGCTCCCACAGGTCCTCGCGCGCGTATCCACCCGCCTCGACGAACTCGAGGAAGTCGCGGTTGGTCACGTCGTACACGTCGATTTCGAAGGCGGCCACCTCGACGACGTGGCGCGGAAACTCGTTGTCCCACCCGAAGGCGATCTCGTCCCGCCCGGCGCCGAGCGTTGCGCGCCCGGCGGGGATCCGCGCGGTCACCGGAGCGGGCGCGTTTCCCTTGGCCGCCGGCGGCGGCGCGCCGTCTGGCCGAATCTTCCTGTCATACGGCAGCCGGTGCCACATGTACCGAAGCGTCTCCTGGTGCATGGGCTCGTGCTCCAGAATCGTGAACAGGGCGAGCCCGCGACGAAGCACCGGGTTGTCCTCTCGCTCGAGATCTCTCTTCTCGATCGCCTCGGCCACCGCCCGGTCCGCTTCGGATCCGTAACGTTGAATCGCCTTCCGCTCCGGCCATCCGCCCGAGGTCGAGCCGGGAACGCCGGACGAGTCCTCGGGATCGATTCCCCTTTCGAAGAGAACCTCGAACTCGGGGTTGATCCCCTTCCGGCCCAGCCCGCGCTTGATGAGCGTGTTGACGCAAAAGGCCGGCAGATGCCCCTCGTAGAAGCAGATCGGGTTTCGCAGGTCGATCGGCCGGTCGTAGTACGCCTCGGGGCGGACGCTCGCGAAGAGCTCCGCCGACCGGCGACGGTTGCACCGGAACCATTCCAGGCTCGCCTGACGGTCCACGGCCATGGCAACGGTTCCCATGCTATTCCGTATGCCGCGCCGCCGACCGGAGATTCCGGCTCCTCGGAAAACGGATTCGTGATTGAATGCCATCGGCGCGCCCGCCCCGCGAGCCCGCTGGGGTTGCGGCCGCAAAACACCATCCGGAGGTGACCCGATGAACGAGTCCGACGTTCCCATCGCCAGCAGCCAAACGAGCTCCGCGACGACCGACAGCCGACCCGGGCGCCGTGTTGCGGCCCGGCGCAAGAGCGCGCCCCGGCCCAAGACCGCGCGCCGCGCGACTCCCTCGACGAAGCGGAAAGGCACCGCGCGGTCCGGCCCGGCCGCGGCCCGGCGCGGAGCCGATCTCCGCGGGATCCTTCAGACGCTCGCCAACAAGGCCGCCGGCGCGCGCGGACGACTCGCGGCGGCCTCCGGGGAGAGCGCCCGAGCGACCCGGCGCACGTGGCAGAGGGTCTCCGGCGTCTCGCGCAAGACGATCGACCGCCTCCTGACCGAGTGGAAGCAGATGGACGCGGCCAAGAAGACGCAGTTCATCGCGGCGCTGTTGACGGCGTTGGCCGCGGCCTCCGCGCCCATCGTGCGCCGCAGCATGAAGAAGAGATAGCCTCGGCACGGCCCTGCCGCAGCCGGGAAACTTCCCGCGACGCCCGCCGTAGATTCCGCCGGGAGAACAGTTTGAGACGCTTTCTTTCGGTTCTGACGCTCGCCGCCTGTCTCGTGCCGGCCGGCGAGCTTCCCGCCACCACTCCGGGCACGGCGCTCGCCCCTCCCTCGACGGGCGGCCTCGCGGTGCTCGACCCGCTGCTTCAGAAGCTGACCAACAACCGGCGGCTGCTCGTCATCGGCGCCCACCCCGACGACGAGAACACGGCGCTGCTCGCCCTCGTGTCGAGAAAGCTGGGCGGGGAGGCGGCCTATCTCTCCCTGTCGCGGGGCGAAGGGGGCCAGAACCTGATCGGAGACGAGCTCGGTGTGGGCCTCGGCCTCATCCGCTCGCAGGAATTGATGGCGGCGCGCCGCCTCGACGGGGCGCGCCAATACTTCACCCGGGCGTACGACTTCGGGTTCACGCGCTCGCTCGACGAGACCCTGCGCCTCTGGCCGAGGGAGATCCTCCTCGAGGACGCCACCCGCGTCGTTCGGCGCTTCCGGCCCCAGGTGGTGTTCGCCACGTTCACCGGCACCGACCGCGACGGGCACGGGCAGCACCAGGCCTCCGGGGTGATCGCCCGCGAGGTCTTCCGCGCGGCAGGGGATCCCGCCGCGCTGCCGCAACTCGCGGCCGAGGGCCTGACTCCGTGGAAGCCCACCACGCTCGTTCGCTCGAATTGGTTCGACCGCGGCTCCGGGTTTCCGCTCCCGACCGGCGACGTCGAGCCCTTGACCGGACGCTCCTATCAACAGATCGCGATGGCGAGCCGCAGCCTGCACCGTTCGCAGGACATGGGAATGCTGCAACCGCCCGGCCCCGCTCAGACCGGCGCGATCTGGGAGGAGGGCGGCGCCGGCGCCGAGGCCAAGGATCTCTTCGCCGGCGTGGACACGCGCCTTCGATCCATTGCCGCCGAAGTGTCCGATCCTTCCCGCCGCGCGCAAGCGCAGGAGCGGCTCGACCGCGTGGAGGCCAAGGCCGTCCAGACCCGCCGGGAATTGAGCCCGGCCTCGCTCGGCGATGCCGTCGAACCAATCGCGTCGATGCTGGCAGACCTGCGCGCCGCCCGCGCCCTGATGGAAGACTCACCCGGCGCGCGGATGATCGCCGACGAGAAGATCACCGCCGCCGAGGCCGCGCTGGCGGCCGCCGCCGGCGTGTCCTTGGACGCCCTCGCGGACAGCGAGACCGCCTGTCCGGGAGAGTCGTTCCCCACGACGGTGAGCATTTGGAATGCCGGGGCGCGCTCGGCCGAGGTCGAATCCGTTTCTCTGGAGAGCCCGGACGGGTGGAGCGTGCCCGAGAGGCCGGAAGCCGGCCACCCGGTCGAGGCGGGAACGCTCTCCGAGTGGAAGCTCTCGGCGGCCGTTCCCGGAAACACCGCGCCCACGCTCCCCTACTTCCTGGCGAGGCCCTTGTCGGGAAGCCTCTACGATTGGAGCGGCGTCTCGCCGCTCGTGCGTGGGGAGCCGTTCCAGCGCCCCCCGCTTTTCGCCGTCGCCCGGGTCCACATCGGCGCGCAGACGATTCGGCTCGCGCGCGAAGTGACGTATCGCTATCGGGACGAGGCCATCGGCGAGATCCGGCACTCGCTCCGAGTCGTGCCGCGGGTGGACGTCTCCGTGGAACCCGGTTTGCTCGTCTGGCCGCTCGAGCGCCGGCAGGCGAGACCGGTCGAAGTGACGTTGGTCTCCAACTGCCGCGAGCCGGTCGCCGGCTCCGTGGAGGTCTCGACTCCGCCCGGCTGGTCGAAACCCAAGCCCATCGCCTTCTCCCTCGCCAAGAAAGGCGAGCGGGCGCTCGTGGAAATTCCCCTCCCCCCGCCCGCCCGGCCCGCAGCCGGGCGCTTCGAGATTCCGGTGACCGCCGTGACGGCCGCTGGCCAGTCGTTTGCGACGAGCATCCGGTTGATCGATTACGAGCACATCCGCCCGACACCCTTGCCGCGGCCGAGCCAAATCGCTCTCACTGCGCTCGACCTGAAGCTGCCGACGCTCCGCTCCGTCGGTTACGTCCGCGGCGCCTCGGATCGCGTTCCCGAGGCGCTCGCGGCGATCGGGATTCCCGTCCGTGTGCTCGACGAAGCGGATCTCGAGCACGGCGACTTTTCGCCTTACGACGCGATCGTCATCGGGAGCCGCGCCTACGAAACGGAGCCGGCCCTGGCGAAAGCCAACGCGCGCCTGCTCGACTACGTGCGCGGAGGGGGCCTCCTCATCGTGCAGTACCAGCAGTACCCCTTCATCGAGGGCGGCTTCGCGCCGGCCAGGCTCGAGATCGCCCGACCCCACGACCGCATTACCGACGAAACGGCGAAGGTCGCCGCTCTCGAGCCGAAACATCCCATCCTGACGACGCCCAATCCCATCGGGGAAGGCGACTGGGACGGGTGGGTTCAGGAGCGAGGCCTCTACTACGCGCACGAGTGGGACCCCTCGTTCACCGCGCTCCTCGAGATGGCGGATCCCGGCGGGCCGGCGCAGCGCGGCGGGCTTCTCGTCTCGACCGTGGGCGCGGGCCACTACGTCTACACGGGCCTCGCCTTCTTCCGGCAGCTGCCGGCGGGCGTGCCGGGCGCCTACCGTCTCTTCGCCAACCTGCTCGCCTGGCGGGCCCGGCCGGGACGGGCCGGCTAGCTATATCAACTCTGATATAGTTGGGACCTCGGCCTCGGGGCCCGGCGCGGCTGGACCTGCGCCGCCCGGCGTGCGACAATGCCGTCCCGCCGCCACTTCACCAAGGAGGGATGACCCGTGAGGATTCTCCGCATCGCCGCGCTCGCGCTCCTCGTCTCCCGCGCCTCGGCCTTCGCCCAGACCGAGGGCATCGCCGAGTTCCGGGGCACCGTCCACACCGACAAGAACCAGACGATCCCCTCCCAGGGAAAGGTTTACCTCTCGAAGGCCGCCGTGCGGGTCGAGTGGGAAACCGATTTGCGGGAGGTGGCCAAGGATCGAAAGGAATCGGGCAAGTCGAGCGGCATGCCGGAGCAATTCCGGATGGTGATGATCCAGAAGCTCGCCGAGCCGGACCATATCTACATCGTCAACGACGTACGAAAGACCTACGCCGTCGAAACGACCGGCACGAAGCGCGAAAAGACGACGCCCGAGCGGACCTGGAAGGTCCAGAGGCTCGGGCGCGACACGGTCGCCGGCTTCTCCTGCGAGAAGGCCCTGCTGACGGCGCAGGACGGCGACCAGACCGAGGTCTGCATCACCAGCGAGCTCTCCCCGTCGAGCGCCTGGCTAACGGCCTGGAACCGCCGCGAGGAGCAGGCCTCTCCGCTCAAGGCGCTCAAGGACGCGGGCCTTTCGGGCTTCCCCGTCCGGTGGATCTTCCGGCACAAGGGTTCAAAGGACACTTCCTCCTCGGTCGAGCTCGTCCGCTTCGACCGGAAATCCGTCTCCGCATCCTTCTTCGAGATTCCGCCGGGCTACCGGAAGGTCGACTCCGCGATGGAGACCTACGCCATGACACCCGAGCAGGAGAAGGCGATGCAGGATGCGCGCAAGCGAATGCAGGAGGCGCTCGACAAGATGACTCCCGAGCAGCGCAAGCAGTACGAAGAGCTGATGCGCCAGCAGGGAGGGGCGCTGGCACCGACGCCACCCTCTCGATAAGATGCGACGCATGATTCGGGAGCGGAAGCGCGGTGCCATCGCGGCACTGCTGCTTTTCTCCGCCCTCACGAGTTCCCCGCTCTTGGCGCAAGACCCGCCGCCCTCCTCGGAGACTGGACGCCGGCCGAAGATCGGTCTGGCACTCGGCGGTGGTGGCGCCCGAGGCGCCGCCCACATCGGCGTCCTCAAAGTCCTCCAGGAGTTGCGCATTCCCATCGACTACATCGCGGGAACGAGCATGGGTTCGGTCGTGGGAGGGCTCTACGTCGTCGGGTATTCGCCCGAGAAGCTTCAGGACATCATCACGAAGATCGATTGGGCGAACCTCTTCGTGGACGCCGCTCCCCGCCGAGACATCGCCTTCCGGCGCAAACAGAATGACTACTACGTTCCGCCCGGCATCACGCTCGGCGTCAAGAAGAGCGGCTTCGTGCTGCCCGCCGCCCTCATCGCCGGGCGGAAGCTCTCCTTTCTCCTGAACACGCTGACCCTGCCCGTCGTCAACGTCACGAACTTCGACGACCTGCCGATCCCGTTCCGGGCCGTTGCCACCGACGCCCGAACGGGGAAGCCGTACGTGATGTCGAGCGGCAGCCTCGCCCGGGACATCCGAGCCAGCATGGCCATTCCGATCGTCTTCACTCCCGTCGAGGTCGACGAGCATCTCCTGATCGACGGCGGCGAATCCGAAAACCTGCCGGTTCAGACGGTCCGAGCCATGGGGGCCGACGTGGTCATCGCCGTCGACGTCGCCTCCTCGAGCGAGATTCCCAAGGAGGCGCCTACCTCCATGACGGAGATGCTGGGCCGCCTGATCGACCTGCCGCTGCTTGCCAACACGGAACGGTCGCGCAAGCTCGCCAACCTGGTGATCACCCCCGATCTCTCCGGCTTCAGCTCCGGAGACTTCGCGAAGGCCACTCAGATCATCCCCAAGGGAACGGCCGCGGCCGAAGCGGCCAAGCCAGAGCTTTCGAAATGGTCGGTCTCGGAGGAGGAATACCGCGCCTGGCAAGAGACGCACCGGGTCACGCTGCCGGAAAAGCCGCCCATGATCGACGAGGTCATCGTCGATCCGATCCCCCGCTTCGACACGCGCCGCATCAGCCGAGTCCTCGCGACCAAGGCCGGACTCCCCTTCAATCCGCAGGTGCTCCAGGCCGACATGCGCCGGATCGCCGCGATGGGGCTCTTCCAGACCGTCGACTTCCAGCTCGACAAATCGGGCGGCAAGAACGTCCTCCACATCGTCGCGACGCCGAAGCCATGGGGCCCGACCTATTTGTCGGCCGGCCTCGACTTCGAGATCTCGCAGGCCAAGGCGGACTTCGACGTCTCGCTCCTGCTGGACGCGACGGAGCTCAACCGATTGGGCGCCGACTGGAAGAGCGGCCTGCGGCTCGGCACCGAGATTGCGCTCGCCTCCGCCTTCTACCAGCCGCTCGACTACGTCGGACGGTTCTACGTGGCCCCGACCCTCGGCCTCGATCAGAGACTCGTGGACGTCTACGTGCAACAAGAGAGCATCGCCACGTACCGCGTCCGGCAGGGTCAGGTCGGAGTGGAGTTGGGCGTCGAGCTCGGCCATCTGCTCGAGCTGGGACAATTCTCGGTGGCCTACGAGCGCGGCGCCGGGAACCTCGACCTTCGCGTGGGCAGCCCCCAGCTGCCCAATGCCCACATCGACACGGGCGACTTCGCCGCGAGGCTGCGCCTCGACCAGCTCGACGATTTCTACTTTCCCACCAAGGGGTACTTCGTGAACGCGGAGTTCCGCGGCTCCCGCACGGGACTCGGCGCCGACAACTCCTTCAACCGCGGGCAGCTCCTCGCCTACGGCGCCGAGACCTTCGGCCGCTGGACGGGAGTGGCGCGCGTGACCTACGGAGACGGGTTCGGCTCGCCGCTGCCGTTCTACGAGCTGTTCCCCCTCGGAGGATTCCTGAATCTCTCGGGGCGGCCGCCCGGCCAATTGCTGGGACAGACCCAGGCCCTCGGCTCCCTGCAGTTTCGGTACCGGCTGAACGACACGCCGGGTGCCCTCATCAAGGGCCTCTACGTCGGCGGTTCCATCGAAGGCGGAAACGCCTGGGCCACCCGCGATCAGGCGTCCTTCTCCGACATGCACCTCGCCGGCAGCGTCTACATCGTCGCCAACACTTTCATCGGACCGCTCTATCTCGCCTACGGGAACTCGGGGTCGAAGAACCAGGCGGTCTACCTCTTCTTGAATCGCACGTTCTGACCCTGGCCGACGCCCTGCCCGGCGCGTCCCCGCTGCTAGACTTCGCCCGCCCTTGAGCGACGCTCGAAAGTTCTTCGCGCTGCTCTCTCTTCTCGCCGCGGGAGCTTGCCGGCGTGACGCCCGCACGCCGGTCGTTCTCTACTCGCCGCACGGACGGGACCTCTTGACGCTCGTCGAGAAAGCCTACGAAGCGGAGCACCCGGACGTGGATGTGCGGTGGCTGGACATGGGCTCGCAGGAGGTTTACGACCGGATCCGCTCGGAGAAGGCGAATCCGCAGGCCGACGTCTGGTTCGGCGGCCCCAATACGATCTTCGCGCGCGGCGCCCGCGACGGGCTACTCGCCCCCTACCGGCCATCGTGGGCCTCGGCCATCCCCGAAGGCAGCCGCGCACCGGGCGACCTCTACTTCGGCCTCTATCGCACGCCGGCGGTGATCGTCTACAACTCGGCCGCCGTGGCGCCGGGAGACGCTCCGCGCGACTGGGACGACATCCTCGCCCCGCGCTTTGCGGGAAAGGTCTTGATCCGCGACCCGCTCGCCTCGGGCACGATGCGGGCGATCTTCGGAATGATCCTGATGCGCTCGATCGCCGAGACCGGCAGCCCGGATCGCGGCTTCGCCTGGCTGAAACGCCTGGACGGCCAGACGAAGCAGTACGTCGTCAACGCCACGCTGCTTCTGGAGATGCTGGGCCGGCGGGAAGGTCTGGTGACGCTGTGGGACCTGCCCGACGTTCTGCTCGAGCAGAAGCGCGGACTTCCGCTCGTCAGCGTCTTTCCTTCTTCCGGCACGCCGGTCATCGACGACGCCGAGGGCCTCGTCGCGGGGGCAAAGCATCCGCAGCAGGCGCGGGAGCTCATCGAGTGGCTGGGCTCGATCGGGGCCGAGCGTCTCGCCGCTGAACGCGCCTTTCGGCTGCCGGCACGCACGGACATCTCCCCCTCGGAGCTGCCCGCCTGGGCGCGCGAAGTCGAAAGCAAGCTGGTCACCGCCCCGATGGACTGGAGTCTCCTCGAACGGGAGGGGCCGGGCTGGATGGCCACCTGGGATCGAACGGTCCGCGGCCGCGCCGGGAGATGAGGCGTCGGGTCCGAACTCTCCTCGAGCATCCCGTCGTTCGGGCGCTTCTCTTCGAGCGTCTCCTCTTGACCGCCTCGGCCACGCTCGCGCTCGCGGCTGTCGCGATGGGACTCGTCCGGCCGGCGGAGATCGCCGGTCTCCTCGATGCGCGCCTGCTCGCCCTCTTCTTCGTCCTGACGATCGCCGTCGAGCTCGGCAAGGCCTCGGATCTCTTCGACCGCCTGGTCGCCGCCGTCGTGCGCCGCGCCCGGCACTCCCGGGCCCTCGCCTTCGCGCTCGTGGGAGTCACGGCGCTCTGTGCGGCTCTGCTCACCAACGACGTGGCGCTGATGCTCGTCGTCCCCTTCACGATGCTTTTTCGCAAGGTCAGCGACATGGACCTTGCGCCGCTCGTGGTCCTCGAGGTTGCCGCGGCCAACCTGCTGGGCGCGTTGACCCCCATCGGGAACCCGCAGAACCTCTTTCTTTACACGCGCGGCGGATTCACGCCCGCGAGGTTCCTGGCGGCTCAGCTTCCGTTCGTCGCCGGCGGGGCGCTGCTGCTCGCCGCCGCCGTGCCCCTGCTCGTCCGGCGGAAGGACTTCGAGCCTCCGGAGGCCGCGCCCTTCGACGTCGACCCCATCCTCGCGGCCGGTTTCGCGGTGCTCCTCCTGGCCGTAGTGGCGGCGCTCTCGGGTCTTCTCTCCTGGTGGGTGCCGCTCGGACTCTCGCTCCTCGGGGCCGGGCTGCTCGGCCGCCGGATTCTCGAGACCGACTTCTCTCTCGTCTTCGTGTTCGCGTTTCTCTTCGTCGGCGTCGCCGGCCTCGAGCGCGGCCGCCTCTATCACGCTCTCGATCCCGAGCGCCTCTTTGGACACGGACCGACCGGGCTGCTCGTTTCAGGCGCGCTTCTCTCTCAGTTCGTTTCCAACGTGCCGGCCGCCATGCTCCTGGCGCCTGCCGTCCGCTCGCCGCAGGGATTCACCGCGCTCCTGTACGGGGTCAACGCCGGGGGTTGCGGGACGCCCTTCTCCTCGCTCGCCAACCTGATCGGCGGCGCGCTCTTTGCGCGGGAAGGCGGACACTCGGGCAGTTTCTGGCGCCTGTTCCTGCGGACCTCGTTCGCCTTCCTCGCCGCAGCGGTCGCCTGGAGCCTGGCGGTCGTGCGGCTCGGGAACCGATAATCACGCCGCGCGCATGGCCGGATACCTGACGCTCGAAGGCCTGGAGAAGCGGTTGGGAGGAAATCCCGTGACCCGCGGCGTCTCGCTCTCGGTCGACCGAAGCGAGATCGTGGCCCTGCTCGGGCCTTCGGGAAGCGGAAAGACGACGATCCTGCGTCTGGTGGCGGGATTCGAGGCGCCCGACGCCGGCTCGATCCTTCTGGACGGGGAGGATCTGACCGGCGTGCCGCCGCAGCGGCGCCAGTTTGGCATGGTCTTCCAGCACTACGCCCTCTTCCCCCACATGACCGTCGGGCAGAACGTCGCCTTCGGGCTGGAGACGCGTGGAACCCGAGCCGACCAAATCCGGCGCCGCGTTTCCGAGGCGCTCGCCACGGTCCGACTGGACGGCCTCGAGGAGCGGCCCGTCACCGAGCTTTCCGGCGGGCAACAGCAGCGGGTTGCTCTCGCGCGAGCCCTCGCTCCGGAGCCGCGCGTGCTGCTGCTCGACGAGCCGCTCTCAAACCTGGATCCGACGCTTCGCGAGAAGACCCGCCGGGAACTGCGGCGTCTGATCCGCTCGATCGGCATCACCACGCTCTTCGTGACCCACGAGCAGGAGGAGGCCTTCGACTTGGGCGACCGCGTGGCGGTTCTGCATCGCGGACGCCTCGAACAGGTCGCCTCTCCCGAAGCGCTCTACGAGAGTCCCGCGACACGCTTCGTCGCGACGTTCATCGGCCGTTCGAGCGTGATCCGCGCGACGTGGCGGGTCCCTCCCGGAGAAGCGCTGCTGCCCGGAAGCGCGGCGTGGCCCGCCGCGGGTCCCGGGGGACTCAAAGAAGGAGAGGCGATCGAGCTGGTCGTTCGACCCGAAGGGCTCTCCTTTTCCCGCGAGGCCGCCCCCGACGCGGTCGCGGGCCAGGTGACCGGCAAGCGATTCGCGGGGCGCGTCGCCTACTTCGACGTGGCCCTGGCGTCCGGCGATTCGGTCGAGGTCCTGGCACAACCCGGAGCCGCAGAGGTCGGCCAGAACGTCTTCGTCCGGCCCGCCGAGGGGGGGCCGCTTCCTCGAGCGTACCCTCCGGAGACGAAAGAGTGATGACGGCCTTCCGACACCCGCGCGCGGGCGTCCTCCGCCCACCGGCGGGGGTTTCGGGCGCGGCGCTCACTCTCCTGCTCGCCTGGCTCGTCTGCTATCCCCTGGCCATCACGCTTTCCGAAGCGCTCGGCGCGCCCGCCTGGAGCCTTCGCCACTTCGCCGAGTTTGCGCGCCGGCCCGACGAGTGGAACGCCCTCTGGGCCAGCCTCTGGATCTCACTCGCGACGGTCGGGCTGGCCGCGACGATTGGCGTTCCCCTCGCCTTCCTCTTCGAGCGGGCGGAGTTCCCCGGCCGGCGGGCGCTCGGAGGGCTCGTCGCCCTGCCCGTCGTTCTGCCTCCCCTGGTGGGTGTCGTGGCCTTCCTGTTCTTGTACGGGGAGAGCGGCTTCCTCTCACGCGCCGTCCAGGCGGCTCTCGCTCTCGAGTCGCCTCCCTGGCGCCTTTCGGGCCCCGCCGCGATCCTGCTCGTCCACGCCTATTCGATGTACGTCTACTTCTACGTCTTCACCCGAGCGGGCCTGTCTCGGCTGGACGGCGCCTATCTCGAGGCCGCCGCCTCGCTCGGCGCCGGGCCCGCGCGCACGCTCGCCCGCGTCACCCTGCCGCTGCTTTCGCCGGCGCTTTCGGGAGCGGCGCTATTGACGTTCCTGACCTCGCTCGCCTCCTTCTCGGCGCCCTACATCTTCGGCGGCACGTTCCGCGTCCTGACGACCCAGATCCTCTTCTCCCGCTTGAACGGCGACGTCACCATGGCGATGGTCGAGACGAGCGTGCTCGCGGCGACGGCGCTGGCCGGTCTCTTCCTGATCCAGCGCGCCGAAGGCCGGTCGGGTGCCGGGCCGGCCGCCGGCGTGCGGGGGATCGCCCCGTCCCGCCGCCGCCTCGGTTCCTCCCGGTTCCTCGTCGCGGCGATGGGCTGGCTGCTCGCCGCGTTCCTCTTGCTGCCGCATGCGACGCTGCTCCTCGTTTCGCTGGTGCCCGCGGGCACCTGGACCGATCAGGCGGTGCCGCCCGTGCTCGATCTGTCCAACTACCGATTGCTCTTCGCCGACCGCGAGCGGCTGCGCCCGATCGTCAACTCCCTCTGGATGGCCGCCGTTTCGACCGCGGCGGCGTTGGCCATCGGCTTCCTCGCGGCGCGGCTCGCCGTGGGCGGGCGCTCGCGGTGGCGCTCCGCGATCGAGACCCTGATCGGGATGCCGTGGGCCCTGCCCGGGACGGTCTTCGCCGTGGCGCTCGCCGCGACCTTTTCTCGCCATGCGCCCTGGGAGGGGCGATTCGTGCTCGTCGGCACGGCGGCGATTCTCCCGCTCGCCTACTTCATTCGCGGCCTTCCGCTCACGGGCCGCGCCGCGTTCGCGGGCCTGCGCCAACTCGATCCCGCTCTGGAGGAGGCCGGCGCCTCGCTCGGGGCGGGCCCCTGGCGGAGGCTTCGAAAGATCACGCTGCCACTCGTCCGACGGGCGCTCGCCGCCGGGGCCGCGCTCGCCTTCCTGACCGCGCTCGGCGACTTCGTGGTCTCGATCGTGCTCTACACCTTCGAGACCAGGCCGATCTCGATCGAGATCCTCTCCTCCCTGCGGATGCAGGAGATGGGGGCGGCGGCCGCCTACGGAATCCTGCTCGCCGCCCTGTCGGCTGCGGCTTTCTTCCTCTGGGGAGGGGGAACCGAGTCCGCTCGAGGAGGCTGACCCGGCCTCCGGGGCTATCGGACGATCACCTCGGGCGTCACGGCCCGCCTCGGAACGGGAACGAGCGCTCGCCCCGGCGTCGCCGCGACCGTCGGCGCCCGGGTCGGCGTGGGTGTTGGGGCGTTCGGGTCGAAGAAGCGCTGGACTCGTCCGTCCTGAGTTCCGACGTACAGCTCGCCGGCGATGTCCTCGCCGAAGGTCGAGAGCCCCGGCGCGACCGGTGCCAGCACCTCGCCGTCGGCCCACAGCCGGCCGGAGCAATAGTCACCGTAGACATAGCGCCCCGCCAGGGCCGGCACCCGAGTGCCGCGATAAACGTAGCCCCCGGCCACGGAGCAGCCCTCGGCATGCGTGTATTCGTAGCGCGGGCCGACGAACGCGGGGGAATTGCACGGAGGAACTCCCGCGGGACAGCCCGAGTCGCTCCCATCGCCGCACCGCGTTCCCTCCATGAGCTTCCAGCCGTAGTTCTCTCCGCCCCGGCTCGAGCGCGGCTGGAAGTCGATCTCCTCCCGCTCTCCCTGGCCGACGTCGCCGATCCAGAGATCGCCGGTCGACCGGTCGAAGGAGAAGCGCCAGGGATTGCGCAGCCCCTTGGCCCAGATCTCGTCGCGGACGCCGCCCGGCTCGGCGAAGGGATTGTCCGGCGGGATCCCGTAGAAGGGGGACGAGTTCGCGTTCTGGTCGACGTCGATGCGCAGGAGCTTTCCCAACAGCACTTCGTCGCGCTGCGCGTTGCAGGGCGGATCGTTGGCCGAGCCGCCGTCTCCCGTGCCGATGTAGAGGTATCCGTCCGGCCCGAACTGAAGTTGACCCCCGTTGTGGTTGGCGTTGACCGGATGGGGAATCGTCAGCAGCACGGCGCGCGCCGCCGGGTCGGCCCGGTTCGGATCCGACGCCGACCGGCGATAACGCACGATCTCGAGGTCTCCCGCGTCGTCGGTGTAGTAGACGAAGAACAGGCCGTTCTCGCGGTAGCTCGGGTGAAACGCGACCGAGAGGAGCCCCCGCTCGCCGCAGCAGAGGACGAGAGCGGAGATGTCGAGGAAAGGCGTCGGCAGGACCTGTCCGCCGGAAACGATCCGCACCTGGCCGGTCTGAACCGTCACGAAGAGGCGCTCGTCTCCGGCGTTGGTGATCGCCGTGATGGCCCCAAGGCCGGAGGCAACGGGAACCAGCGTGACGACGGGCGCCGCCGCCGGGCGCGCCGCCGCCCGTTCTTCTTCTCCGGCTCGTGAGAAGGCGATGGCTGCGACGGAACCGGCCGTCAGCAGCAGCGCCGCGAGCGCGGGCGGGCGCGGAAGCCGCGAGGCGGGCGTCGGCGGCGACATGGCTCGAATGTCAACGAAACGCCGCGACCCCCCATTCCGCGACTTCGCCTCACAGATCCAAGATCGTGTCGAGCCCCCGGCGCACACCGACGAAACTCGAGACCCTTCGCACGGCGAGCAGCGTCCCGGCCACGTAGGGTTCGGCGCCGGCTCCCGAATCGTGGCGGATCCTCAAGGTCTCGTGCGGGAGGCCGAACAGGACTTCGATCGAGGAAACGATGCCCGGCAGCCGCACCGAGTGGGTCTGGGTGCCGAGCAGTGTGGCTCCGCGCGCCTCCTTCATGCCGTGCGTGCGCTCGATGGGATGTCCGATCGCGGGCGGCCGCACTCTCGAGAGCCGAGCCGCGAGCTCCCGCGCCGTGCCGCTCGGGGCGTCGGGCTTGTCCGCTTTTCCATAATCCACGATCTCCCACTGGGGCACGTGTCTTGCGGCGATCTCGGCGAACCGCTGCAGGAGCACCGCCGTCAGCGCGAAGTTGCCGGCAGCCAGGACTCCGACGCGGCGCTCGCGCGCGGCCGAGTCGATCGCGGTGAAATCCTCCTCGGCGAGGCCAGAGGTTCCGACGACCGCGTGGACGCCGCGCCGCACCGCCTCGAGCACGTTGCCGCGCACGGCCTCGGGGCTCGTGTAGTCGATCAGGACGTCGCAGGGGGTTGCAAGAGCCTCCGGCACCGAGCCGCTCACGGCCAGCGCCGGCGCGTCGCCTCCCAGGAGGCCCGAGAGCTTCCATCCGACGCCGCGGCGCGACACCGCCGCTGCGAGCTCGAGATCCGGAGCCGCGATGATCGCCGACACGAGGCCCCGTCCCACCCAGCCCGTTGCTCCGGCCAAACAGATTCGAATCATCGGCGAGCGCCTCCTAGGCGAGGAGACACCCGTTCGAGGTGACGGTCAACAGGATCGCCGCCAGAAACACATCGAGCTCTTGCCTCTGGCCTCCGGGCTCACTCCAGAATCGCGTAGGCCCGCACCGGAAAGGTGCCCACTGCCTGAAACGGGGGCGGCACCGCGTGGAGACGGAACCCCGAGTCCGGCAGCGCCGCGAGGTTGCAGAGGTGCTCCAGGATCGGGATGCCGGCCCCAAGCAAGCCCGTGTGCGCGGGACGCTCGCCGTCGCCGGCATCGTCGATGTTCATCGAATCGATTCCGACCAGCGCCGGGGCGGCCGCGGCCAGAGCGCGCGCGGCCGACCGGTCGAGAAATGGGTGCCCCTCGAAGTATGCCGGTGTGCCCCAATGGCGCGACCAGTCGGTCCGCAGCAAGACCGCCCGGCCCGTCAGGGTCCTTCCGTCGAGAACGCCGGCGTCGATGGCGCGGCCCGGACGGCGCGAGACGTCGAAGACGACGCCGTCGACACCCGCCAGCCGCTCGAGCGGGAGCGCCGCGATGTCGGCGGCACCGTCGAACCGATGAAACGGCGCGTCGAGGTAGGTGCCCGTGTTGGCGACCATCTCGATTCGGCCGATCTGGAACGTCGTTCCGGGGGCATACCGGGAGCTCGATGCCTCTCGAGAGAGAAAGTCCGTGACGACCGGTCCCGGAAGGCCCGGATAGGTCGTCATCCCCGGCGAGATCGGGTGAGACAGCTCGACGAACCGACTCAAAGCTCCCGCTCCATCACCACGGCGCTCTGAGGACAAGCCGTCGTGAATTCGACCGAGGTTTGGACGGAGGCGGGTACATCCGCCCGAGCGATGGCGTGGAACCCGAAGCGTGGGAAGAAGTCGGCAGCCGTCTCGGTCAGAAGGTAGATCCGGCGCGCGCCGTGCTGTCGGGCAAGCGCGAGCGCCCGTTCGGTCAAGCGAACCCCCAACCGGTGGCCCCGCAGCTCGCCCTCGACGGCCACCGAGCGCAGGAGAGCGCCCTCCGGATACAGCTCCACGAGGGCGCTGCCGACGATCCGGCCGTCCTGCCGGGCGACCAACGCCCGCGCGAAATGGTCGCGCGCACCGTCCCGCGGAAGGCCGCAGCGCTCGAGGAGCGACAGCAATGCGGATTCTTCCCCCGGTTCGAGAGGTCCGATCGGGACCGGCTGCGGCGCGCTCATCGGGCCGCCCGATCGGGCGCGAGCCGCCCGGCCAGCGCCTTGATCCCCTCTCGGCCGGTCAAGCGCAGGATCACCGGCTCCCCCCGATCGCTCGCCAGGATCTCGAACTCGATCGACGGACAGCGACGCCGCTCGAGCACGACCCACTCGACCAGGCACGGAGAGATCGCGGGATCATCGGGGAAACGGAACGCATAGCCGCGGGGCAGCTCCTGGACCCAACGCACGGCCGACCGCAATTGCTCGGTCAGCGCCGCGTGGCGGGCGCGCTCCGAGGGTTTGAGAACCCCTCCCCCGCAGGTCGGGACGCTCTTAACCGCCACGGGCCTTTCTCCCCAAGCTCTTCAGGAGCTGGATCTGCCCCGTGTGGTAGACGTCGTGGGCCGCCACGCCGTAGATCATCGTCGCCGTCCGATACTTGCTGCCGGGAGGTCGGCGGGAGAGCGCCGAAACCGGCAAGGCGGCGACCACCTCGCGCAGCCTGCCGTGACTCTCTTCGAGAAGGGCGAGGTCCGCCCGCCACTTCTTCTCGCTGCCCGCCGAACGCGCGAACCAATTGCTTCCCTTCTCGGGGAAGGAACCGCGCTTCTCCCCGGAGAGCATCCGCCGGACGGCGTACTTCCAGTAGGCCGCGTGCAGTACGAGCTCCCAGATGTTGTGCCGGCCGGATCTTGGACGCCAGGCCGCCTCGCGCGCGGTCACCCCGCGCAAGGACCCCCTCAGGTTCGGGCCCTGCCACGCCTTGCGGGAGTACCCCTCGTCGAGGATCGAAAGCAGCAGCGAAACCTCTGGCGACGGCCTCCGCGCCGTAGTGCGCTTTCGTCTCATGCGCTGCGCGCGATCTGCCTCGCCGGCGTAATTCCACGAACTTCCGGCAGCCAGCCCGCCGCGACCTCGTAATGGGCGACGCGCGGCTCCTTGCCGAGAAGGTAACTGTCGTCCTCCGGATAGTAGACCGCCTTCTCCGGTTGCGGGCCGGCGAAGCGTCGGATCGCCTCGAAATCCTCCCAGAAGGACACGACGAGGAACTCGGCGGCATCCCTCTCGACCCGGCGCAGCACGACCGCGCCAAGATTGCCGGGGGTCTGTCGATATTCCTTCAGGCCCGTCTCTTCCACGTACCCGAGGTACTCATCCGCCTTCTCCGCCCGAGTGTTCCCGCGCCAGATCCTCGCGATCATGATGCCCTCCCCGCCCGGAGCCGTGCCGGCTCTTCCGACTCGAGCTCTCGAACGATTTTTTCCTGCCGCTCCTTACCGCCGAAGCGAATGATGATCGCCACGGCGCCCACGATTCCCAGCGTCGCGATCGCCGTGCGCAGCGTCAACGCCTCGCCCGCAACGGCCCAGCCCACGAGCACGGCCACGACGGGGTTCACATAGGCATACGTGGAGACGCGCGCCGGCGTTGTGACGCGGAGCAGCCACATATAAGCCGAGAACCCGGCGAGCGAACCGAAAACGATCAGGTATCCGAGCGCCAAGAGCGATCGGGCGGACACGGCCCCGAGATGGAGGCGTGCTCCTTCCCCCACCAGGAATCCCGCCGACCAGAGGATCAGGCCGCCCGCGATCATCTCCATCGCAATCGCCACGAACGTCGACACCGACAGCTTCGCGACGCGCGAATAGAGCGAACCGACCGCCCAGCACAATGCAGCGAGCAGCAATGCACCGGCGCCGAGGGGATCGACGTGCCCGTTGCCGCCGAAACGGCCCGGGACGAGGAGCCACGCGAGCGAAGCGATGCCCAGCAGGAGCCCGGCGATGACGGCTCCGCGGGGCGCCCGACGCTTCTGCGCCGCCTCGAGGACCGTGATCCAGAGGGGCACGGAAGCGACGATCAGAGCCGCGAGGCCCGAGGGGACCCGCTGCTCCGCCCAAGAAACGAGGCCGTTTCCGCCGAGCAGCATGAGCGCGCCGATCGCGGCCGCGACACCCCAGTCCGAGAGCCGCGGCCGCGGCTCGCCCCGAAATCGATTCCAGACATAGAGCAGGATCCCCGCCGTCAAGTGCCGTGTCCCCGCCATCAGGAAGGGAGGCAGGGTCTCGACGGCGAAGCGGATCCCGAGATACGTCGAGCCCCAGAGGACGTAGATCGCCGCGAAGGCCAGGAGCACCCGGCCCGCCGGCGCCTCCCGCTCAGGCACGCTTCTCCTCCGGCTCCTCCTCGGCAGCGCCCGCGAGCGGCAGCACGACCGACTCCTTCACCGTTTCGAGCACGATGGTCGTCCGCGTCGAGGCAACGGTCGGAATCGTTCCAAACCTCTCCCGCAGCAGCCGTCCGAGAGCCTCGGTGTCCGCAGCGCGCAGCTTGACGAGCAGGCAATCCTCTCCCGCGACGTGGTGAACTTCCAGGACCTCCGGAATCTGCGCGATCTTCTCGGCGGTTCGCACGCTTCCGGCCCGCTCGCTCGACCTCACGAATACGAAGGCCAAGAGCGGCAGGCCCGCCGCGTGCGGGTCGACCTCGCCCCGAAATCCCTTCAAGACTCCCCTCTCCTCGAGCTTGCGAATCCGCTCGAACACGGCGGAGGGAGCCAGGCCCACCTGCCGGGCGATCTCGGCATTTGAAGTGCGGGCGTTTCTCTGAAGAATCATCGCAATCTCGCAATCAATTCCGTTGATTATTCTCATGTATATAGATTACTACGATGAATCGGCGATTCGGTTTCAGTCGCCCGGTTCTCATCTGTAACCCGCGCGCCGGCAAAAAGTTGCGCCAGGATCGTGCGAGAGAAGCGGGGAACCCCCAGCGGCCCTCGGCGCCGGTTCCGTCAGGTGGCGAAGTATTTGGCCTGAGGGTGATGAACGGCGATCGCCGAAACGGAGGCCTCGGGATCCATCATGAAGCCCTCCGTCAGCTCGACACCGATCTTTCGCCCGTCGAGGAGGCGGAAGAGAGTCACCTGGTCGGACAACTCCGGACAGGCCGGGTAACCGAAGCTATAGCGCTTGCCCCGGTAGCGGGCCTGGAAGACGTCGGTCACGGAGAGTCCCGGCGGATCGGGGATCCCCCAGCAACCGCGGAGCCGACGGTGCAGCCACTCCGCGGCGGCCTCGGCCGTCTCGACGGCGAGCGCCTGGAGGCAGTGGCAGAGCAGGTACTCTCCCTTTTCCTTCAGCTCTTCCGCGCGCTCGCGCACTCCCTCTCCCGCGGTCGTGACGAGCATCGCGAGCGTGTCGGCCGGTACCCCGCGAGGCGCGACGAAGTCCGCCAGGCAAAGCCGCTCCCCCGCGACTTGCCGGGGAAAGTGGAACACCGCCGCCTCGCTCCCGTCCTCGAGCACATGGATCGAATTGCCTTCCGAGTACGCCTCGAAGTAGCGGTACATGGCTCGCGCGCGGATCCAATGGGAAGCCTGCACGCGCCCGATGACAGCCTCGAGCTCCGCCAGTCGCGGGTCCCCCGCTTCCTTCAGCTTCCAGTAACTGCCGCGCACTCCCAGATGCTTCGCGTACAACATGTGCGGATTCAGGTACTGCCACACCTCCTCGAGAGGCAGGTCGGGCAGAACATGCTCGCTCGTGTCGGGAGCCGGGAGCGGCTCGGCCGCCTCGATCTCGGCGCTGCGCACCGCCGGAGCGGCCAGAGGACTCTCTGCTTCGGCCTCGGACGGCCCGGCCTCGCGCTGGCGCCGTGCCTCGGCCTCCGCCTCGAGAGCGTGCCGGCTTTCCTCCCCGGAAAGGATCCGGTCCGCCAGGGCCAATCCCCGCATCGCGTCGACCGCATAGGCCACGAGACCGCCGTAAGCCGGTGCAATCCGGTGATCCGTGAACTTCTGAGAAAGCGCCGCGCCCCCGACGAGCATCGGCGCCGTCACGCCCCGCGCCGTCAAGTCCTGCGCCGTGGTCACCATTTGCTGCGCGCTCTTGACCAGCAGGCCGGATAACCCGATCAGGTCGGGACGGTGTTTCTCGTAGGCCTCGACCAGGCGCTCGGGCGGCACCTTGATGCCGAGGTTGACGACCTCGTAGCCATTGTTGGAAAGAATGATCTCGACGAGGTTCTTGCCGATGTCGTGGACGTCGCCCTTGACCGTCGCCAGGATGACCCTTCCCTTGCGGGAGTCGGTCGCCCTCTCCATGAACTTCTCGAGGTGTGAGACCGCCGCCTTCATGGCCTCGGCCGATTGCAGAACCTCCGCCACGATCAGCTCGTTGGCGTTGAAGAGCCGCCCCACCTCCTTCATCCCGTCCATGAGGGGGCCGTTGATGATCTCGAGCGGTGCCAGGCCCTCCTCGCGCACCACGTCCAGGTCCTCGATCAGTCCTTCCTTGGAACCCTCCAGGATGTAGCGGGGCAGTCTCTGGCGCGGGGTGCCGGCCCTCTCCGCCTTGGGCTTGGGCTCGGCCCCCTTCGCCTTGAAGTAGGCCGCAAACGCCGCGACCGGGTCCGCGCCGCGGTTCCAGATCAAGTCCTCCGCCAGACGCCGTTCCTCTTCCGGAATCGACGGGTAGCGAACGATCTTCTCGGTGTTGACGATCGCGAGATCCAGTCCCGCCTTCGTCGCATGGTAGAGAAACACGGAATTCAAGACCTCGCGCCCCGCCTCGGGCAGACCGAAGCTGACGTTCGAAATGCCGAGGATCGTGCGCGTCTGCGGAAAGGCGTCCTTGATCGCGCGAATCCCCTCGATCGTCTCGACCGCGCTGCCGACGTACTTCGCGTCTCCCGTCCCGCAAGGGAAGACGAGGGGGTCGAAGAAGATGTCCTCGGGAGCCACCCCGTACTTCTCCGTCAAGAGCGTGTAGCTGCGCTCCGCGATCGCGAGCTTGCGCTCGCGCGTCACGCCCATGCCGTTCTCGGGGTCCTCGTCGATGGTTCCCACCACCAGGGCGGCGCCGTACTTCTGCGCGAGCGGCACGACCGCGGCAAAGCGCGCCTCGCCGTCTTCCAGATTGATCGAGTTCAAGATCGATTTGCCCTGACTCCAGATCAATCCGAGCTCCATGACCTTCGCGTCGGTCGAATCGAGCATCAGGGGAACCTTCACCATGCGCGTGACACGCCCCAGAAAGGCGTCCGCGTCGGCCGCCTCGTTGCGATCCGGGTCCTGCAGGCAAACGTCGATGACCTGAGCGCCCCCCCGGACCTGCGCGCGAGCGACTTCGGCCGCCGCGTCGAAGTTGCCTTCGGCGACGAGGCGCTTGAACTTCCGCGAGCCCAGGACGTTGGTGCGCTCGCCGACGAGGACGGGCCGATTGTCGTCGGTCACCTCGAGCGCCTCGATGCCCGAGACGAAGACGCGGTTGTGAATCGCCGGCCGGCGCGCCTTGCGGCCGGCGGCGACGGCGGCCACCTTCGCGATGTGCGCGGGTGTCGTGCCGCAACAGCCGCCCACGATGTTCAGCCACCCTTCATCCAGAAACCGCGAGAGCTGCGCCGCGAGCTTCTCCGGCGTCTCCGCGTAACTTCCGTCCACGTCGGGAAGACCCGCGTTCGGGTAACAGGAGGTCGCCGTCTTGGCCAGGCCCGCGAGCGTGCGCAGATGGTCCGTCATGAACGCGGGCCCCGTGGCACAGTTCAGTCCCACCGAAAGCAGCGGCCGATGCGCGATCGCGGCGTAGACCGCGTCGACCGCCTGGCCCGCGAGCATCGTGCCCATCGGCTCGATCGTGACCGAGACGGAGACGGGAACTCGCCAGCCGACTTCCGCGAACGCCTGATCCACGCCGATCAGTCCTGCCTTCAGATTCCGAGTGTCCTGGACCGTCTCGAGGATCAGCAGATCGGCTCCTCCGATCAGAAGGCCAATCGCCTCGGTGCGGTAGTGCACGATCATCTCGGCGAAGGTCGCCCCGCCCGTGACGGTGATCGCCTTGGTGGTCGGTCCCATCGAGCCGATGACGAACCGAGGACGCGCCGGTGTGGAGAACTTCGCCGCGGCCTCGCGCGCCAGGCGAGCCGCCGCCGCGTTCTGCTCGACCGCCTTGTCCGCCAGGCCGTACTCGGCGAGGACCAGAGGCGTGCCCCCGAAGGTGTCGGTCTCGACCAGGTCCGCGCCCGACGCGAGGTACTCCTCGTGCATCCGCCGCACGACGTCCGGCCGCGTGAAGACCAGGTTCTCGTTGCACCCCTCGAGCTCCGGTCCGCCGAAGTCTTCGGCGGTCAGGTTCTGTCCCTGAAGCCACGTCCCGGTCGCGCCGTCGAGCACGAGGACCCGCTCGGCGAGGGCCTCCTGGAGGGCCTCGGCCCGCTCGCGCTGCGAAGCGCCGTCCGGTGGGCGAGTTCCGCTCATGGAGTGCGGATTATGAGGGATTCCCCTCCTCGCCTATTGATATCGTCCCGCCACCCGGCGGAACAACTCGCCGGCGGAGGCATCATGAGAAAGTGGGCTGGATCCCTGATCCTGCTGGTTTCCACCTGTACTCTCGCAGCCGACAAACCCAAGACCGCAGTACCCGCGCCGGCACCGTCGGCCCGCCTGGATCCCCCGAAGCTCAAGGCCTTCAAGGCCCGGTCGATCGGGCCGGCCGTGATGGGAGGGCGAGTCTCGGACATCGCGTTCGACCCGGAGAACCCTTACGTCTTCTACCTCGGCTTCGCGACGGGAGGCGTGGCCAAGACCTCGAACAACGGCGGCACGTTCCAGGGCGTCTTCGAGAAGGAGTCCGTGGCTTCCATCGGTGCCGTCGCGGTCACGCCCTCGGACGCGAAGACGGTTTGGGTCGGCACCGGCGAGGGCAACGACCGAAACAGCTCGGCCTGGGGAGACGGCGTCTACCTCTCCACGAACGCGGGCGAGACCTGGTCGAACGTCGGGCTCAAGGATTCGAAGTCGATCGCCCGCATCGCGGTCGATCCGAAAGACTCGAAGACCGCCTGGGTCGCGGCGCTCGGCAATCTCTGGGCGCCCGGAGGCGAGCGCGGTCTGTACGTCACGAGGGACGGCGGCAAGACCTGGCGAGCCGCCCTCCAGGCTCCCGCGCCTTACGGAGACCGCGTCGGCTGCGGGGACGTCGCGCTCGACCCGTCCGATCCCAATACGGTCTACGCGGCTTTGTATGCGCGGCAGCGCAAGCCCTGGTCCTTCGCCTCCGGCCCCGCGGCGACTGACGGGAAGGATCTCGGCGGGATCTTCAGATCGAGCGACGGCGGCTCGACCTGGAAGAAGCTCGAAAAAGGACTGCCTTCGCGCACCGCGCGAATCGGACTCGCCGTCTCGGCGAAGAATCCCAAAGTCCTGTACGCCGTCGTGCAGTCGGACGAAGCCGGGACCAACAACATCAACGAGGTCCGAAGCCGCAGCGGCGGAATCTTTCGCTCGGATGACGGCGGGGAGAATTGGACACGAACGAGCCCCCTCAACCCCAGGCCGTTCTACTTCTCCCAGATCCGTGTCGATCCGGAGAACACGGACCGCGTCTATGTGCTCGGCTTCGCGCTGCACGTCTCGGAGGACGGGGGAAAGTCGTTTCGCGAGGATCGCTTCGAGAAAGTACACCCCGACAATCACGCTCTGGCGATCGATCCCCGCCGCTCGAAGAGGCTCCTGCTCGGCACCGACGGCGGGGCCTACCAGAGCTTCGACGGCGCGAAAAGCTGGGAGCACCTGAACCGCTTCGCCGCAGGCGAGTACTACCGCATCAGCCTCGATTCGAGCACCCCGTACCGGATCTGCGGCGGCCTGCAGGACAACCTGAACTGGGTGGGGCCGAGCCAGACACGCTCGAAGGAAGGGATCTTGAATACCGACTGGATCAATCTCGGTGGCGGCGACGGATTCTCCTGCGTCTTCGATCCGGACGTTCCGAACATCGTCTACTCCGAGTCCCAGGAGGGCACGCTCTTCCGGTTCGACCTCGCGACCGGGTTCTCGAAACGGCTGCGCCCTTCGCCGCCCGAGGGCCAGCCCGGATTCCGGTTCCACTGGAACTCTCCCTTGATCGGGAGCCGGCACCAGAAAGGCGTCTTGTACCTGGCGGGCAATCGCGTCTTCCGCCTGACGGGTCTCGGCGAAAAATGGACGGTGATCAGCCCCGACCTCTCAAGCCAGGACCCGAGCCGCATCATGGCCACCGGCAGCGGCGCCGAGAATTACGGCGTCGTGTACACGCTCGCGGAGTCCCCGCTCAAGCAAGGGCTGCTGTGGGCCGGAACGGATGACGGGAAGGTTTGGGTCACGGAGGACGAGGGCGCCCACTGGACGGATCTGACGGGCAACCTCCCGCCCGAAGCCCGCGGCCTGTGGATGGGCCGAATCGAGCCCTCGGCGCACGATCCGATGGTCGCCTATCTGGCCGTCGAGACGCATCGCTCGGGCAAGATCGCCCCGCTCGCTTATCGCACCGGGGACCTCGGCCGCTCCTGGCAGAGCATCTCGGGCGACCTTCCGGGGGCCGGGCCGGTCAAGGTGGTTCGGGAAGATCCCAAGAACGCGAACCTTCTCTTCGCGGGCACCGAGTTCGGCCTCTTCACGAGCCTCGACCGCGGCGCGCACTGGGCCCGGCTCGGCGAGCTGCCGACCGTTGCGGTCGACGACATCGCCATCCACCCGCGCGACCGGGATCTGGTCGCGGCGACTCACGGACGCAGCCTCTACGTCGCCGATGACATCTCGCCGCTGGAGGAGGCGACGCCGGAGCTCCTGGCCGAGGAGGCGCACCTCTTCGCGCCGAGGCCGGCGGCGGCGTACGTGCCGATGCCCGGATTCGGGGACTGGAACGGCGCAGCGGTCTTCCGGGGGGAGAACCCCAAGGAAGGGACCCTACTGACCTACTGGATCCGGGAGTACACCGGCGACGAGGTGGAGATCGAGATTCAGAATGCGCTGGAGCAACCCGTGGCGAAGCTCAAGGCCCCCGGCGAACCGGGCTTCCACCGCGTCGTCTGGGATCTGAAGCCGTCCAAGGAGCTTCTGACCGAGTACGGCGGCGAGGGATCCCTCTTCGTGAGGCCGGGCGAGTACACCGTGACGCTCAAACACGGCAAGGTGAAGTCGAAGCAGAAATTGCAGGTCTCCGTCCCGGCCGGCATCGAGACCCGATAGCGTCGCCTCGAGGCGTCCGGACGGCGCGGATGGGCGGAGTTTCGGATCGGGAGCCGAAGGCGAGGCGCCGGCCTGCCCTCGCGGAGGCGATCGCGATTCTCCGCGGGCTCTACGGCAAGCCCGAGCCGCCCGCCGTGACGGACCCCTTCCAGCAGATTCTCTGGGAGAACGTTGCGTATCTGACGAGCGACGCGAAGCGCGCGGAAGCCTTTGCGATGCTCGAGCAGAACGTCGGCCTCGAACCGAAGAGGATCCTCGCGGCTCCCCTCTCGACGCTTCAGCAGATCGGCCGCAAGGCAATCCTTCCGTCGGGGACCGCCGCGAAGCTGTACCAGATCGCAGAGATCGCCCTAGAGGAATTCGGCGGTACCCTTCGACCGATTCTGAAGCTTCCGCTGAAGAACGCGAAGAATGCTCTCCGGAAGTTCCCGTCGATCGGGGAGCCCGCGGCCGAGAAGATCCTGCTCTTTGCGCGAGCGCATCCGGTCTTGGGCCTCGACTCGAATGGCCTGCGGCCCCTCCTTCGGCTGGGTTTCGGCAGGGAGGAAAGGAACTACGCCGCCAGCTATCACTCCGCGCAGGAGGCCGTCGCCCCCGAGCTTCCTCGGGATTTCGACAGCCTGATCGAGGCCGCACAGCTGCTCCGGCGCCACGGCCAGGAGCTCTGCAAACGCTCTCACCCCCGGTGCGAGGCCTGCCCGCTTCGGGGGCGATGCGCCTACGCGCAGGCGGCCGGGACAGAGCCGACGCGATCCCGGCCGACCGGCTCCCGTCGCCGCCGCGAGATCGTCCGCTCCCGACGCCCGGCTCCCCATCCGAAGTAGGATGCCGGGGTCACAGGAAACGGAGGTTCGCCATCGCCCGCTGGACTTTCGAGCCCGGCCACACGGCCGCGGAATTCTGCGCGCGGCACATGATGGTTACCTGTGTGCGCGGGCATTTCAAGAACGTCCACGGAACGCTCGAGTTTGACCCGCAGAACCCCCGTGACTCAACCGTCCAAGTGACGATCGACGCCCGGGGCCTCTGGACCGGAGAGCCGGAGCGGGACGCCCATCTGCGCAGTCCCGATTTTCTCGACGTCGAGAAGCATCCCACGATCACCTTCGAGGCGAACCAGGTGGAGCTGATCGGCGATCACGACGCGAAGCTTCGAGGGGAGCTGACGATCCGCGGCGTGACCCGGCCGGTCACCCTGGATGTCCGATTCCTCGGATCATGGGAGACCCCCTGGTGGGAAGGCGGCGTCGACAAAGGCCCCAAGACGCGCGCGGGCTTCCTCGCGACGACGCGGATCAATCGGCACGACTTCGGCGTGAGCTGGAACTCAACGCTCGATCGCGGCGGGATCGTCGTCGGCGACGAGGTCGAGATTCTCATCGACGCCGAAGCGATTCGCGACTCCTGATCCCTCGGCACCGCGCCCGCAGCGGTCCCTCCTCCGGCCTCAATTCGCCTTGCGATACACCAACTCGGCGATCGCCAGGTCCTCCACGCCGAGGCCCGTGAAATCGCAGACGATGATGTCGTTGGGATCGATCGGCATTGGCGACCGGCAGAAGGCGCCGAGCTCGATCGCCATCGATTTTTCGTTGGGGGCGTGCTGCAGCTCGCCCAGCCGCTCGCACTGGGAAAGCGAGTCGACGAGCAGCAGCGACGCCTTCGCGAGGATCGCGGGATCGAGCTCCTGTTTGCCGTGCGAGTCCGAGCCGACGGCGCAGACGAGGGTGCCCGGGCGGATTTCCGCCGCCCGAAGGAGCGGCGCGCGCGACGGGGTGGCCGTGACGATGAGCCGAACCTCCTGGGCGACCGCGGCGGCCGAAGCGGCGGCGGACACCTCGACGGCCGGCAAGAGCGAGGCGAGATCCCGCCGACAGGCCTCCACGTGGGCCGGTGTTCGGCCCCACAGCACCGCGCGACGCAAGGGAAGCACCTCGGCGTGAAGCACGGCCTGAAGCCGCGCCTGCACTCCGGTGCCGAGGATGCCGATGCTCTCGTCCCGGCGACGAAGCTCCCGGGAGGCCATCGCCGACACGGCCGCGGTCCGCACATCCGTCATCCAGCCGCCGTCCCGAAAGAAGGCGACCGGATCCCCCGTCGAGGCCGAAAGGAGCAGCATCATTCCGTTGCTCGTGGGGGCGCCCTCGGGAGTCCGCGTCGGAAAAGTGCCGGCGGCCTTCAGCGCGAAGAATTCGCCTCCGCGCCGGTACGAGGACTTGATGTGCACCTCTCCGTCCATTTCGCCGACCGAAAGGTGCATCGGCATCGGCGTGTCGCACTCCCCGAGCGACTGGGCGATCACCGCCTCGCGCATCGCGCCGATGACCTCCGAGAAGACGACGCTCTGTCGGATCTCATCGAGGTGGAAGGTGCGCATCAGCGGAGGATCCTCCGGAGCGTCTCGATGCTGACGTTTCGGCCCGATAGCACGAGAACGGTCGGCGACTCGAGTCGCCCCGCCCTTCGCGTCAGGCAAGCCGCCACCGTGACCGCGGCGGAAGGCTCGACGAGATACTGGTGCTCGGCCAGCATCCACCGCACGGATTCCCCGATCTCCTCCTCGGAGCAAAGCGCCACTCCATCGGTCCGCGAGTGAAGCAGATCGAACGGCAGCCGCCCGATTCCGCCCTCGATCCCGCCCGCCACGGTCTCGATCGGAGGCAGCTTGGTAACGGCCTCTCCCCGATCGAGCGAGAGCTTGAGACCCGGCGAGAGCTCGTGCTGGCATCCGATGAGGCGTGAGCCCGGCAGTCGATCTTTGGCATAGAAGGCAAAGCCGGCGGCAAGGCCCCCTCCTCCGACCGGCAACACGAAAGTCTGCGCCGCGGGCACGTCTTCCAGGACCTCGACGGCGAGCGATCCGCCGTTTCCGGCCATCACCGCCTCGTCGTCGAAGGCCGAGACGAAGAGCCGACCGCTCTTGGCGGCCTCCTCTCTCGCCAGCTCCTCGGTGTCGTCGTAGCCCGGGAATTCCGACCGCACGACTTCGGCGCCCAGGATGAGCATCCCGCGGTACTTCGATTCATCGACGGTCTTGGGCACGTAGATCCGGGCCGGCACCGAAAGAAGCCGCGAGACATAGGCGACCGCCTTGCCGTGGTTGCCCGCGGAGGCGGTCACGACGCCTCGGCGCCGGTCCTCCTCCGACAGTTCCGACAGGCGGACGAAGGCGCCGCGGACCTTGAAGGAGCCGGTGATCTGAAGGGATTCGAGCTTCAGCCAGACCGGCACGCCGGCGATCTCGGAAAGCTGGCGCGACGGCTCGACCGGGGTCCGCCGGACTCGGCCCTTCAGGAACTCGGCGGCCGCGCGGATTCGCTCTATCGTCAGCATCGGGCTCGCTCCGACGCAAACGCGGACCCCGGAGAGCTCGACAGAATGAACCTCCCGCCTTCACCGGTGCGTATACCACCGCACGGGCTCGGTGGCGCCGATGAAATCAACAGTCCGCACCGAAATACATCCCGCCGAAATGCCGGCCGAGAACCGCGAACGATCGAGCAGGACACCGGATCGGACGTGAGAACCGGGCAAGAGGGAGGAGCAAGGATGGCGACAACCTGTGGACACACGAGTCAGATCCGCGACGTCCAGCCGAGCGCCCAGGGGTGCGAGGACTGCCTCAAGATCGGAGACCGCTGGGTGCACCTGCGCCTGTGTCTGACCTGCGGCCACGTCGGCTGCTGCGACTCGTCGAAGAACAAGCACGCCCGGGCTCACTTCAAAACCGTGAAGCACCCGATCGTCCAGTCCTTCCAGCCCGGCGAAGACTGGAGATGGTGCTACGTGGACGAGATCTATCTCTGAGAAGGGAAGGGCGGCGCCGCTAGAATAGCGCCGCGAGGAGACAAATGTTCCCCCTTCTCATCGTGTTAGGTCTCGTCTTCCGCGGTGCAGGCTCACCGCAGACAACTCCCACGGCGGCCGCGACCCCGGCGGCCGATCCCGTCCTGGTCGGCGCCGGCGACATCGCGTCCTGCGACAGCGATGGGGACGAGAAGACCGCGGCTCTCCTCGATCGAATCGAAGGGACGGTCTTCACGCTCGGCGACAACGTCTATGGCAGGGGCACGCTGGCGGAGTTTACGAACTGCTACGCCCCGAGCTGGGGAAGACACCGCTCGCGCACCCGGCCGGCGGCCGGCAACCACGACTACCGAACGCCGGGCGCGGCCGCGTACTTCACCTACTTCGGCGCCGCCGCGGGCGATCCCGCCAAGGGGTACTACAGCTATGACCTCGGAGCCTGGCACATCGTGGTCTTAAACAGCAATTGCGCGGAGGTGGGCGGCTGCGCGAAGGGCTCGCCGCAGGAGAAGTGGCTTCGGGAAGACCTCCTCGCGCACGCGGTCCCTTGCACCGCCGCCCTGTGGCACCATCCCCGGTTCTCCTCGGCCGATCACGGCGACGATTTGGAAATGGCCGACATCTGGCGCACGCTCTACGAGCTCGACGTCGACGTCACGCTTTCCGGGCACGACCACGACTACGAGCGATTCGCGCCCCTGGATGCCGAGGGACGGCCCGACCCGCGGCGCGGGATCCGCTCCTTCGTCGTCGGCACCGGAGGCAAATCGCACTACGACTTCAAGAGGATTCACCCGACGAGCGAGGTCCGAAACAACGACACCTACGGCGTCCTCAAGCTGACGCTCCATCCGTCCTCCTACGACTGGGAGTTCGTTCCGGTGGAGGGGCGAACCTTCCGGGACTCGGGCACCGCCTCCTGTCACTGAACTTCCGCCGTCGTCAACATCGAAAGAGGAGAACCGCCGATGAATCCTCGCCGCTTTCTCGCTGCGCTCATCCTTCTCGCTCTCGTGCTGACGCCGGCCGCCGCACTCGCCGCCGATACGGGCAAGGAGCTCGAGGACCTCGAGCGAAGGCTCGTGGCTGCGATCGCCGCGGGGGACCTTGCGACCTACGACCGGATCGTGGCCGACGACTACGTGGCATTTCAGGCGTCGGGAAGCGAGTCCACCAAGGCCGAAATCCTGGCCTCGTACCGCTCGGGCTCGCTCCACTACACGGGACTCGAGATCTTCGACGTCCGGGGTCGAATCTTCGGCGACACGGCGGTCGTCAGCGCGAAGACCAAGGGGATGCGGCGCGAGGGCGACCACGACGTTCCAAACCGAGTCCGTTACATCCGCGTGTACGCGAAGCGAGATGGCCGCTGGCGCGCCGTCACTCAGATGTCGGCGCTCTTGCCCGAGGAGAAGCAGACGCCCTGACGCGACGGCACTCCCGAGAGGCCTCGCGCTCCGATTAGCGAGGCGAGGCGTGCGTGACTTCCGTCGAATCTCCCGTTCGGTGCTCCCGGATCTGAAACCGCAGGAAGTCGTGGATGGCCGCGAGCGCTTGCGGATTCTTCGTCGAAATCACGACGCGGCCTCCCTGCGGTGTCGACTCGAACTGATACCGAATCTGGCTCCTCAGCTGCTTGAGGACGGGTACCCCTGGGGGAACCTGGTCGTGGATGAGCATCGGAGCCTCGAAGTCGCCCTCGGAGAACATCTTTGCGATGTGGCGCAGGTGGGCGCGAATCTGATCCCGGCTCTCCGTGTCGTCCGGATCCTTCGCATCGGCCTCGATGGATCCGCCGGACGGCGTCAAGCGAAAGTGGTGACTCGTCTTCTCGTGCGCGAATCCCATGACCTGGTCCCCGCGCGAGTCGACGCCCTCGTCCTGGGTCGAGTGCATCGCACAGCCCGGCGCTGGAGTCGGCGTGCCGCCCGGACCATCGGCCGAGACGGCCGCCAGACCGGCGCACGCGACCGCCGCTCCGCCGAGAATCGCCAGAATCGTTCGAGTGATTCTCACTTCTTCTCCTTCCTTGCCCGGGGCGGGACTCCTTGGACCCGGCGTCGTCGAGGGATTTCTGCGATCCGGTTCCCATTGGAGAAGGCCTCGAGCAGGTGCGCCGGCTCGCCTGGCGAAATCCCTTCCAGGCGCTCGTCCCATTCGGAAAGTGTCCTTGCGAGCTCGTCGCGAAGCCTCTCGAGCTCGCCCAGACGCGTCGTGAGCTCCTCGAGCTTGAGCGCGGCGAGGCGTCGAACCTCCCGGCAGGGAAACACCCCTCGCTCCCGAGCGCGCAGGACCCGCCCAAGCTCTTCCAAGGTGAACCCCACATCCATGGCGCGGCGAACCAGCCGTAGCCGCTCGATCGATTCCAGCGGATACCGCCGATAGCCGTTCGAAGCGCGCGTTGGCCGCGCGAGGACTCCGACCCTCTCGTAATGGCGCAGCGTGTCCGGGGAGACGCCCGCGATCCGAGCGAGCTTGCCCGAGTGGAGGAAGGCCGGCGGCGCTTCGTCCCGCTTCACGTCCGCGAGTCTAAAGCCTAGAAGCGATTCCAGGGTCAAGCAAGAAAACCCGCGCGAAAGGGCCGCCATTGCGGCCGGTACATCGGGCGGTCTGGCAATCTCCTAGAATCTCGATCCGTGCTCGCTTCCCGCTGGGTGGCCGCTCCCCTGTCGGCCTTGGTCTGGGCGAGTTACGTCGTCATCGTGATCCTCTGGACGCCGCTCGTTCTGGGGTTCCGCGCGCTCACCTTCCCGTGGGACCGGGACCGCCGCCGCGTCGGCCGCCTCTTCCACAGCTCCGCGGTGGCCGCGGGCAACCTGACTCCCTTCTGGACCTTCCGGATCGAGGGGGCCACCTCCATCGACCCGCGCAAGCCCCATGTCTTCGTCGCCAACCACAGCTCCTTCACCGACGTGTTTCTCGTCGCCCGGCTCCCGTGGGAGATGAAGTGGCTTTCGAAGAAGTCGATCTTTTCGATCCCCTTGCTCGGCTGGCAGCTGCGGGTCTCGGGCGATGTACCAATCGTGCGCGGCGACAAGGAGAGCGCGCGAGAGGCGATGGCGCAAATGCGTCGGATTCTGGAAAGCGGGGTCTCCGTCATCCTTTTCCCAGAGGGAACTCGCAGCGTCGACGGATCGCTCGGGCCGTTTCGGGATGGCGCCTTCCGTCTGGCCATCGAGGCCGGGGTCGATGTCGTGCCGCTCGCGATCGCAGGCGCGGCCCGGTCCCTGCCGAAGCGGTCCCTCGTCTTCCGCCCCTCGACCGCGACACTGAAGGTTCTACCGCCGCTGTCGACGGCCGGACTCTCCCCTAGCGACGCCCGGCGCCTCGGGTCCACGGTCCGCGAGCAGATCGAGCAGGCGATCCGGTCGGCTCAGGCAGCGACGCCCGCAGCCTAGTCACCGCAGGATCGGGGTGGCATCTATCCATAGATCCGGCTAGCGACCTCGTAGTACACAGCGTTCGACACGAGACAAAACACGGCTGCCGCTCCGATCAGCGGTGCGCGCCAACGAGCCTTGACTCGGAACAGGTCGTTCGCGGCCACCGCCAGCCAGGGAAACCAGCTCCAGAAGTACCACCCTCCGACCCCTCCCCAGGTTCCCCAGTACTTTCGGTTGGCCATCGCGAAAACGGCCCACCCGACGAACGCCGTCAACCCGCCGCTCAGGTGCGCGAGTGCGAGGTCCGGCGCGCCATTCCAGCGCGCCGCCGCGATCCACAGCACCG
>DATKAE010000111.1:0-54161 GCA_035498405.1 Thermoanaerobaculia bacterium
CGTCGAACACGATCGACGTCACCGGCAGGATCCGGTCGCGCAGCTCCTCGAGCGCCCCGTCGAAGAGAAGTCGTCCGTGGTCGATCACGATGACGCGGCGGCAGAGCGTCTCGATGTCCGAAAGGTCGTGGGTCGTCAGCAGGACGGTCGTCCCCTCCCGCGCGTTGATCTCCTGGAGAAACTCCCGGACGCTGGCCTTGGCGACGACGTCGAGGCCGATCGTCGGCTCGTCCAGGAAGAGCAGCGGCGGTCGGTGCAGCAAGGAGGCCGCGAGATCGCAACGCATCCGTTCGCCGAGGGAGAGCTTGCGCACGGGCTGGTGGAGGTAGGCCGAGAGTCCCAGCACCCGGTCGAAGAGCGCCATGCGCTCGCGGTACGCGGCGTCGGAGAGACCGTAGATCTCCTTCAAGAGCTTGAACGACTCGACGACGGCGATGTCCCACCAGAGCTGGGTTCGCTGGCCGAAGACGACGCCGATCGTCGCAACGTAGCGCGTTCGGTCGCGCCACGGCACGAACCCGTTACAGAGGATCTCTCCGGAGGTGGGCGTCAGGATCCCCGTCAGCATCTTGATCGTCGTGGACTTGCCGGCGCCGTTGGCGCCGATGTAACCGACCATCTCGCCCGGCTGGACGTGGAACGTGACTCCCGAGACCGCCACGGTTTCGGTGGGTGTGCGGCGTACGAGCGATTTCAGGGCGGCCGCCAGCCCTTCCTCCCGCCGAAACGCGCGGAAGACCTTGGTCAGTCTTTCGATGCGGACGACGGGCTCGTTCACGGACGTTTTCGGTGGGGTCCTCTCGCGAGTACCACCGCCCGCGCGTAGATCGCGCGAGAGGATTGCCCGGATCGGCGGGCGATCTCCCGCGCGAGACTTCGCTTGTCGCGTCCGGCCTCGAGGCCGGATGCGATGAGCCGGTCCACGTCCTCCGCCGGGGTGGGAATCGTCTCGGCGCGGGCACCCTCCACGACGACGGTCGCCTCGCCGCGGGAGGGGCCGCGCGAGCGAAACTCCGCGGCGAGCTCGGCGAGCGGCGCGCGCGCCGCTTCTTCGTGAAGCTTCGTCAGCTCGCGCGCGACACAGGCGCGGCGGTTGCCCAGAACGAGTGCGGCGTCTTCGAGCGAATCCGCCAGGCGATGCGGCGATTCGAACCAGACGAGTGTGACCGCCTGCTCCCGGACGCTTTCGAGGAAACGACGCCGATCGCCGGAGCGAGAGGGGAGAAAGCCCAAGAAGAGATGGGGCACGGCGGGCAGCCCCGAAACCGCCAGGGCGGCCTCGGGCGCCGAAGGGCCGGGGACCACCCGGACCGGGTACCCCGCCTCGGCCGCGGCTCGAACCAGATGCTCGCCCGGGTCCGACAGAGACGGCATTCCTGCGTCCGAGACCAGGGCGACGGTTTCCCCGGCGCCGAGGCGGCCGAGCAACTCCGCGACACGTGCACGCTCCCGCGGGGCCGGGCAGGAGATGCGCGGCGCCTTGAGGCCGAAGCGCGAAGCGAGCTTGCCCGTCACGCGCGTGTCTTCGCAGAAGATCGCGCTCGCTGCGCGCAAGGCGGCGAGCGCCCGGGGGGACAGGTCGTCGAGGTTTCCGATCGGCGTTCCGATGAGCAGGAGCTCACCACGCTTTCCGGGAAGGACCATGAGCGGCCAAAAATAACATGGCGACGAGAGTGCGCGTCACCGGCGGTTTATCATGCCGCGGTGAGAGCCCGGGTCTGGCGCGAGCTCGCCTCCCTTCTCGCCGTCTCGGCGGCGGCGCTTGCCCAGGAGGTTCTCGTGGACCGCGTGGCGGTCAGCGTGAACGACGTCGCCATTCCCGAGAGTGCCGTGCGGCGAGCGATCGTTCTGGGCCCTCTCGAGCGGGAGCCGGGCGAAAGCCGCGAGGCCTTTCGCGCCCGCGTGCTCGATGAGCTCGTGGATCAGTATCTCCAGTACGAGGACGCGGTGCGGTTTGGGCCGAGCCCGCCGGACGCGGCGGAGGTCGAGGCCGCGCTGGCGAGGCTGCGGTCGCGGCTCCAGGGGGAAGGCAAGGAGGCAAACGTCGAGTTCGCGCGGGCGGGAATGACGGCGGAGGACGTTCGAGCCTCGGTGGAGCGGCAGCTCGTCGTCCAGCGGTACTTGCGCGAGCGCTTTCGCCAGGTCGCGCCCTCCGACGAGCAGAGCATCCGGGCGGAGTACGAGCAGCGCTACGTGCCGGAGCGGCGGGCGGCGAACCTTCCGGTGCTTCCCTTCGAGCAGGTGGCCGATCTGATGCGCGAGCGAGCCCAGCAGCGCGCCTTCGACGAAGAGGTCGAGAAGTGGCTCAAGGAACTGCGCGAGAAGGCGCGAATCACCTTCTATCCCATCCCCACCCCGGCGGCGGGGCAGGGCACGCCGGTCGTCCTCGCGACCGCTCCACCGGCGACGCGGACGCCGGCGTCCTCGAATTGAACTCCCGAGAAGGCCTGTTCGTCAGCCGGGCGGCCAGGCGAACGCACGCCCGCCGAGGAGATGAAAGTGGACGTGGAAGACGGATTGTCCGGCGCCCTCGCCGTTGTTCAAGGCCAAGCGATAGTGCGCGAGCCCCTTCTCCCGCGCAATGCCGGCCGCGCAGAGGAGGAGCTCCCCGAGCAGCGGGGCGTCTGGCGCGCCGACATCCGAGAGGCGAGCGATGTGTTTCTTCGGGATCAGGAGGACGTGCGTCGGCGCCTTCGGCGCGATGTCCTCGAAGGCGTAAATGCGCTCGTCCTCGTAGACCTTCTTCGATGGAATTTCGCGATTCGCGATCTTGCAGAAGAGGCAATCGCTCATTTCATCCTCCCTCGATTCTCCGAACCCTGGCCCCCAGCCCGGTGAGCTTCTCTTCCATCCGGTCGTAGCCCCGGTCCAGGTGGTAGACGCGATCGACGACCGTCTCCCCTTCGGCGGCGACGCCGGCCAAGACCAGGGCCGCCGAGGCGCGCAAATCGCTCGCCATGACGTTGGCGCCGGTGAGCCGGGCGGGCCCCTCGACGATGGCCCAGCGGCCATCCAGCCGAATCTTCGCTCCCATTCGGGTCAACTCCGGCACGTGTTGGAAGCGATTCTCGAAGACGGTCTCGGTGACGGTCGAGACGCCTTCCAGGCTGGTCGCCAGGGCGATCCACTGCGCCTGCAGGTCGGTCGGAAAGCCGGGATACGGGGCGGTCGCGACGTCCTCGGCGCGCAGAGGTCCCGAGGCGCGCACGCGCAAGGAGCCGGGCAGCGCTTCGACCGAGACCCCAACGGTCTCGAGTCGTGTCGTCAGCGCGGTCAGGTGCTCGGGAACGCAGCCGCCGATCGTCACGTCGCCGCGCGTCAGGGCCGCTCCCAGGGCGTAGGTTCCCGCCTCGATGCGGTCGGGCACGATCGTGTGCCGTGCGCCATGAAGCGTCGAGACCCCTTCGATGGTGATCGTCGCCGTGCCGTCTCCGGAAATCCTTGCGCCCATGGCACGAAGCAGGTCGGCGAGGTCGGAGACCTCGGGCTCGCGCGCCGCGTTGTGGAGCCGCGTCGTTCCGTGCGCGAGTGACGCGGCGAGCATCACGTTCTCCGTGCCGGTCACGGTGACCGTTTCGAAGAAAACATCGGCCCCGGAGAGACGGGGCGCTCTCGCTTCCACGTAGCCATGCTCGAGCGTCACCTCGGCGCCCATCTGGCGGAAGGCCGCCAGGTGCAGGTTGATCGGCCGAACGCCGATGGCGCAGCCGCCGGGCAGCGAGACGCGCACGGATCCGCTCCGCGCGAGCAGGGGCCCCAGGACCAGCACCGAGGCGCGCATCGTCTTGACCAGTTCGTAAGGCGCGTCCGCCGATCCGACCCTCGGCGTCTCGACGGCGACGGCGCCCTCGGGGCCCGCCGAAATGCGCGCCCCGATGTGCAGGAGAAGCCTCCGCATGGTGTGGATGTCGCGCACCGGCGGGACGTTGAGAAGACTCACCGGCTCGGCCGTCAGCAGCGCCGCGGCCAGGCACGGGAGCGCCGCGTTCTTGGCGCCCGAGGTCTGCACCTGCCCCGCGAGGCGAGTCGGGCCCTGGATCCGGAACTTGTCCAACGGACGCGATTCTAAGCTCTGGCCCGGGCCGCTCCCTCGCGCCGTGCCAGGGCGACACGGGGAATGCCCTCCAGGTCCGGATCGATCCGCAGGAACGACCAATCCGGGCGCCGGCGCACCTCGCTCTCGACCGCCGCGGCCTGGCCGAAGCCGATCTCGAAGGCCAGGAGCCCCCGCGGCGCCAGAAAGCGGTGTGCGGTGTCGAGCAGCACGCGAATCGCGGCGAGGCCATCGTCGCCCGCGAAGAGCGCCCGCCGGGGGTCGTGGTCGCGCACGGTCGAAGGGAGATGGGACGCCTCGCCCAGGGTCAGGTAGGGGGGATTGGAGAGAATTGCGTCGAAGGGGAGCGGCGAGAACGCCGAGAGCCAATCGGAGGCCACCAGTTGAAGCCTCGGCAGGACGCCATGGCGCGCGGCGTTCTCGCGGGCGAGTATCAGCGCGTCAAGCGAGATGTCCAGAGCGACGGCTCGGGCCTCGGGCCGCTCGAGCAGGAAGGTAATGGCGATGATGCCGCTGCCCGTGCCGGCGTCGAGGACCCGGCGAGCGTTCGGGGCGGCTCGCAATGCCTGCGCGAGAAGGACCTCCGTCTCGGGGCGCGGCACCAGGGCTCGCGCATCGACGCGAAACGGCCGGCCATAGAAGTCCCATTCGCCGATCAGGTGCTGGACCGGCACCCCGGAGACGCGGCGCGACCAGATCTCCTCGAAGCGCTGCTGCGCGGCGGGGTGGAGCGAGGCGGTCAGATCGAGCCCCAGGGGATTGCGGCCCCCCAGAACATGAGCCAGCAGCACCCGGGCGTCCCAACCCGTCGCCTCGCCGCCGCGGGTGCGGGCTTCCAGGGCTGCATTGTCGAGGGCCTCGCGAATCTTCACGGAAGCGGGAGCGCGCCTTCCCGTCGGGGGCTCACGCCTTGGCCAGCTCTTCCTTCAGCCTCTCCGCCTGGAAGTGAGCGGAGAGCGGCTCGACGAGCTCGTCCAGGTTGCCGTCCAGCACGTCGGCCATCCGGTGGGTCGTCAAACCGATCCGGTGGTCGGTGATGCGGCTCTGCGGAAAGTTGTAGGTCCGGATCTTCTCCGAGCGGTCGCCGGAGCCCACCATCTTCTTCCGCTCGGCCGCAATCGCGCCCTCTTGCTTCTCTCGCTCGATCTCGAGCAAGCGGGCCTTCAAGACCCGCATCGCCTTGGCCTTGTTCTTGATTTGGCTGCGCTCGTCCTGGCATTGGACGACCAGGCCGGTCGGAAGGTGCGTCAGACGCACGGCGGAGTAAGTCGTGTTGACGCCCTGTCCGCCCGGACCCGAGGCGCAGAAGCGGTCCACCCGGATGTCCTTCTCGTCGACCTTCACGTCCACGTCCTCGGCCTCCGGCAGAACGGCGACGGTGGCCGCAGAGGTGTGAATGCGGCCGGAAGCCTCCGTTTGCGGGACCCGCTGTACACGGTGGACGCCCCCCTCGTACTTGAGCCGCGAGTAGGCTCCCTCGCCCTCGACGAGCGCCGTGACCGCCTTGAGGCCCCCGACCCCCGTGTCGTCGCGGTCGACGATCTCGACCTTCCAACGCCGCCGCTCGGCGTAGCGCTGGTACATCCGGAAGAGCTCTGCGGCGAAGAGCGCCGCCTCCTCTCCGCCGGTGCCTGCCCGGATCTCGAGGAAGACGTTGCGCGAATCGTTCGGGTCCTTCGGCGCCAGGAACTGCTTCAAGTCCTGTTCGACTTCGGCCAGCCGCGCGGTCAGGCCGGCCCGCTCCTCGAGGGCCATCTCATAGAGCTCGTCGCCCGGACGAAGGGACTCGGCCAGCTCCCGCGCCCCCTCGAGCTCCTTCTGCAGCCGACGGTGCTCCTCGGTCCGGGCGACGATCGGCTCGAACTCCGCGAGCGTCTTCTGGGCTTCCCGCACGGCGCGGTGATCTTGGACGAAAGCCGGGTCGGCGAGCCGCGCCCGGATCTGTTCGTATTTCTGGCGGATCTCTTCGAGCTTTTCGAACATGGGTTCAGGGTCCGTTGTCTGGGATGGAAGTTGTTGGGACGGAGCACGCGGCCGCGGCTCCGCTCCCGCGGCTAGAGAACCGTGAGAAGGAAGGCGCCGGGACCGTGTGCGACGGGCATGACCCTAGGCGGAGGCGCCGGCCGTTTTCTTCTCGTAGCGCTTGCGGAACCGCTCGACCCGCCCGGCCGAGTCGACGAGCTTCTGCTTGCCGGTGAAGAAGGGATGGCACTTGCTGCAGATCTCCAGCCGCAGCTCCTTCTTCGTCGAACGCGTCTTCCAGGTCTCGCCACAGGCGCAGTGGACGGTGACCTCGTGGTACTCGGGGTGCAGTTTCTCTTTCATGGAACCAGCCATTCTATTGGCAGATCGCCCGCGGCGCAAGTCCCCGCAAGGCGCGGCCGCGGGACGCATTAGAATTCGCTCCCGAGAGATCAACCCGTGTTCTACCTGTACGTCACCGCGCCCGGCATGCCGGCCCAGAAATTCCTCTTGGACCGTCCGGTGACGACGATCGGCCGCTCCTCGATGAACGACCTTCCGGTCGCCGACAAGATGCTGTCCCGACAGCACGCGCGCATCGTCCGGGACAGCAACGGCGGTCTGTCGGTGGAGGACCTCGGCTCGCGCAACGGAACCTTCTTGAACGGCGATCGCTTGGTCTCGATCCAGCCCCTGAAACCGGGCGACCGGATCACCGTTGGGGGCGTGACGTTGAAGGTCGAATCGGAGTCGACGACCCGCGTGCGGATCGAGGCGCAAGAGGAAGAGGCGCTGGACAACACGATCCTGAAGGCCTCCGCCGAGTTGCTGCGCAAGCACACCGAGACGGACCCTCGTCTTCCGGCCGAGCAGCTCTCCAAGCTGGTCGAATCGCTGCGTGTCGTCAACGAGCTGACGATCGAGCTGTTGCGCGACGTGTCGGTCGACGAGCTGCTGAAATTCCTCATGGACAAGGTCTTCGAGACCTTGAACCCCGACCGCTGCGTCGTGCTCCTTCGGCACAGCGTTTCCAACGAGTTGATCCCGGCGGTCATCCGGGTCGCGGAGGGGATCTCCGCGGAGGAGATTCGCCTCTCGCGCACGCTCGTCGCCTCGGTCGTCGAGAAGCGCAACGGCTTGCTCCTGATGGACACCTCCACGGGCAGCGATGTCTCGCTGGCCGATTCCATCCGCCTCTCGGGAATCAAGTCCGTCCTGGCGGCACCGTTGGAGAACGAGGGCCAGGTCGTCGGGCTCATCTACGTGGATTGCCGGATGGGACACCGCTCCTTCGAGGAAGCGGACCTTCGCCTGCTGACTTCGCTCGCCAACGTCGCCGCGGCCAAGATCCAAACCGCCCGCCTGATGGCCGAGGCCGCCGAGAAGAAACAGATGGACCGCGAGTTCGCTCTGGCGCGCGAGATCCAGCAGCGTCTGCTCCCGGAGAACCCGCCCGAGATTCCGGGCTACGAGCTCTACGGGTCCAACATTCCCTCCCGGCAGGTCTCCGGAGACTACTTCGACTTTCGAGGTCGGCCCGACGGGAAGATCTACGCGGCCATCGCGGACGTCTGCGGCAAGGGGGTGGGCCCGGCGCTGCTGATGGCATCGCTCCAGGCGTCTTTTCATGCCTGGGCCGACGAACTCGTCCTCGTTCCGGAAATGACGGGGCGCCTTTCCGAGGCGATCTCTCGCCGAACGGGACCGGACCGCTTCATCACGTTCTTTCTCCTGCTGCTCGACCCGGGTACCGGTGAGATCGAGTACACGAATGCGGGGCATAACCCCGGCTTGCTCCGGAGACGGGACGGCTCGGTCGAGGAGCTCTCGTCGCACGGCCTCCCGCTCGCCCTGTTCCCGGGCAAGCCGTATGGCTCCTCGCGCCTGGTGCTGGAGCCGGGCGAGATCCTGTGCCTCTACACCGACGGCGTCACCGAGGCCAACAATCCCAAGGGCGACGAATTCGGCATGCCGAAGCTCAAGGACTTCCTGGCCGGGCAGGGCAACGCGGAGGTCGCCGAGATCGATGCCCATCTCTCGAAGGTGCTCGAAGAGCACGCCGCGGGGGAGCCCTTCGCCGACGATCGCACGCTCGTGATGATCCGGCGTCTGCCCACCTGAGACGGGCCTCGAGAGGCCACCCTCGCCGATGAGCCGACTGCTTCTGGAGGGTGGCACGCTGCTGGGCCTGGCCGACCGCGGCGACATCCGGTACTCCACGGATCTGTACGCGGAAAACGGCACGATCGCAGGGGTCGGGGCGGAAGCTCGGCGGCTCGCCGGCCGGCCGGGCGAGCCGGTGGAGCGGCTCGATGCGAGGCGCAAGTGGATTCTGCCGGGCTTCGTTCAGGCGCATCTGCATCTGTGCCAGACCTTGCTGCGCAACGGGCCGGAGGACCTGGAGCTGCTGCCCTGGCTGACCGCTCACGTCTGGCCCGGCGAAGCGGCGCTCGACCCCGAGACGCTCGGCGTGTCGGCCCGGCTCGGGCTGTCGGAGTGCCTTGCCTCCGGCGTGACGGCGGTCCTCGACATGGGAAGCCCGCGCCACGGCGACGCCCTTTTTCGGGCGGCCGCCCGCGCCGGCGTCCGCTACACGGGTGGCAACGCTCTGATGGACGACCCGCGGACCACGCCCGAGAATCTTCGAGTCCCGGCCGACGAGGGGTTGGCCGAGACCGAACGCCTGCGGGCGGACTGGCATGGGAGAGAGCGCGGCCGTCTGCGCGTGGCCGTTTCACCCCGCTTCGCCGTGGCCTGCACGGAGGACCTCCTGCGCCGGGCCGCGCAGTTGGCGGCCGAGAAGGCTTTGACGATCCACACCCATGCGAGCGAAAGCCGCGCCGAGTGCGGACTCGTGCTCGAGCGCACGGGCCGCGAGAACCTGGAATACCTCGATTCGGTGGGCCTGCTGAACCGGAAGAGCTGCATCGCCCATGCCGTTCAGACGGCCGAGCCCGAATGGCAACGGCTTGCCGAACGGGGGGCGTCGGTGATTCATTGTCCGTCCTCGAACCTGCGCCTGCGCTCGGGGGTCTGTCCCGTCGTTCCCATGCGGCGCGCCGGCGTTCGCGTGGCCCTGGGCTCGGACAGCGCGGCTTGTAACGACCGGCTCGATCCCTTTCGCGAGATGCGGCTGGCGGCTTTCGTGTCGCGGACGCGCCAGCCTTCCGAAAGCCTCTCGGCCTTCGACGCACTCCGGATGGCGACCTGGGAAGGGGCCCGGGCGCTCGACTTGCCGGGTCTGGAGGGCCTTGCCGCGGGAGGCCCGGCCGATTTCGTCGTGCTCGACCCGGAGATGGGCTGGGCCCTGCCGGACGACTGGAATGGCGAGCCCTATTCCGCGGTCGTCTACTCGATGGGAAGAGAGAACGTCGCTGCGACCGTTGTCGATGGCGTCGTGCGCTATCGGGCGGGCGACGCGACCGTGGGCGGTCTCAAGCCTTCGGCCGAAGAGGTTCGGGCCGCGGTCAAGAAGCTAAGGTCTCGGATGGGCCAGCCCGCATAGGGCCGAAGTCCCTTACGCTCCTTCGCCCCTCGCCCCTCGCCCCTCGCCCCTGCCCTCAGGGCTCGCGGATGTCCAGGCGCTTGATGATCTCGTGGAGTGTCGTCGGCTTGACGCGCAGAAGATCCGCCGCGCGCTTCTGCACGCCGCCGGTACGGCGCAGCGCCGTCCGGACGAGGCGGCGCTCGTAGTCCTCGACGAGCTCCTTGTAGGTCGAGCCGTTCTCGGGCAGCCGCACGGTCACGTCGTGTCGCTCGCCGGAGAGGACGTTGTCGGGCAAGAGCGGCAGGCCAATCACGCCGCCCGGGCAGAGCACCACGGCCCGCTCGATCGCGTTCTCGAGCTCCCGCACGTTGCCCGGCCAATCGTGGTCGAGCAGCGCCCGCATGGCTTCGGGCGCGATCCCCGTGATCGTCTTGTTGTTCTCGGAGGCGTAGAGGTGCATGAAGTGCTCGGCCAGCAGCGGGATGTCCTCTTGTCGCTCGCGCAAGGGCGGGATCGGGATCGTGATCACGCAGAGACGGTAATAGAGGTCGTCGCGGAAGCGCCCCTCCGCGACCATCTTTTTCAAGTCCACGTTGGTGGCGGCGATGATCCGCACGTCCGCCTTCTGGGTTTCGACCGAGCCGACCCGCAGGAACTCCTTCTCCTGGATCAAGCGCAGCAGCTTCGCCTGCGTCTCGAGGCTGATCGTCCCGATCTCGTCGAAGAAGATGGAGCCGCCTTCGGCGGCCTCGAAGAGACCCTTCTTGTTGGCGACCGCGCCGGTGAAGGCGCCGCGCACGTGCCCGAAGAGGTTGGACTCGAGCAGATCGGTGGGCATCGAGCCCGAGTTGACCGTCACGAAGGGCGCGCCCGAGCGCGGGGAATGAGTGTGGATCGCGCGGGCCACCAGCTCCTTGCCCGTACCGCTTTCCCCTTCGACGAGGATGGTCGAACGCGACGGCCCGGCCAGCCGCACCAGGTCGAAGACCTTTCGCATCGGCTCGGACTTGCCCACGATGCGCCCCAGGCCGTACTGCCGCGAGAGCTCTTGCTTCAAGCGCCGGTTCTCTTCCGTCAGTCGTCTCGCTTCGGCTCCCTTCCGGACGGTGAGCAGCACTTCCTGGTTCTGGAACGGCTTCGGGATGTAGTGGAAGGCTCCCTCGCGCATCGCCTGGATCGCGCCCTCGATGGAGGAATAGGCGGTCACGATGACGATCACGGCGTCGGGGTCGTGACGCCGCATGTCGCGCAGCACCTCGAGGCCCGGCCGGTCGGGCAGCATCAGGTCGAGCAGGACGACGTCGTAGGGCTCGCTCTCGAAGAGCTCGAGCGCCTCCGCGGCGTCCTCCGCCGTCGAGACGGTCCATCCCTCGCGCTCGAGGAGGCTCTCCAGGACGTCGCGGATGACCTCCTCGTCGTCGACGACCAGGATCCGCAAGGGACCGCTCACGGCGAGCTCTCCGCGACGAGCGGCAGGGTGACCCAGGCCTCGGTGCCCCCGCCTTCCCTCGTCGAAAGACCGATCTCTCCGCCATGGCGGCGGACGATCTCGCGCGAAATGGCGAGCCCGAGTCCGGTGCCGCCGGACTTCTTGGTGGTGAAGAAGGGTTGGAAGAGGCGCTGGCTCGACTCATGGGGCACGCCCACGCCGCGATCCGCGACCGTGACCCGTGCCTGACCGTCGTCCTTCGTCAGGCAGCAGAGCACGAGGCCCCCGTCGGGCGAAGCGTCGCGCGCGTTGGTCAGCAGGTTGACGAAGACCTGCTCGAGATCGCGCGGATCTCCATCCACCCAGACGGGCAGGGTCGCCGCCCGGCTCTCGAGCTTGACGCCGCGGGAACCGAAGGTCGTCTCGACCGACTCCGCCGCGTTGGCGAGCACTTCACGCAGATCCGTTCGCACCGAAGCCCGGGCTCGCGGACGGGCGAACTCGAGCAGGTTGTTGACCAGGTGCGCCGCGCGAAACGTCTGGCGTTCCATCTTCTTCAAGATGGCGTACCGCGGATCGGCGGGCGTGGTGTCGGCGAGCAGGAGCTGGGCATAGGAGGAGAGGCCGGCGATCGGGGTGTTGACCTCGTGCGCCACGCCCGCCGCGAGGACGCCCAAGGCGGCCAGCCGCTCGCGCTCCGCGAGCGCGCGCTCGGCGCGCAGCCGGTCGGTCACGTCATCGACGAGCACGACCTTTCGATCCGGGTCTCCCTGGAAGGCGGAGACGGAGAGGCGCAGGTCGCGCTCCTCGCCGCTCGGGTTCACCCACTTGGCCTCGAGGGTGTGCTCGGGCTCCCGACTGGTGAGCGCTCCGGTCTCGAGCCCCCGGAGAACCTCCGTGAAGGGGCGGCCGGAGAGCTCCGCTTCGGTCGCCCCCACCAGGGAGGAGAAGGCCGGGTTGGCCGTTTGGACACGGTCCTGGCCGTCCAGCACGAGAATGCCCGAGGAGGAGGAGCGGATGACACTCTCCTGATACTGCTGGAGGGTGCGAATCTCCTCGAGCCGCTCGGCCAGGGCGCCGTAGAGTCGGGCGTTCTCGTAGGCGAGTCCGGCCTGGGCCATCACCGCGATCAGCAAGGCCTCGTCCTCGGTCGCGAGCGGGACGCGGCCATCCTTGTGCCCCACGCCGAGGGCCCCGACGAGGCCGGCGCCGCAGCGCAGCGCGAAGAAACTGCGGAATCCCCGCGCATGTAGCGAAGCCATGCCCAGGGGATCGGCCTCGCCCAGGGCCGCACCGCGCAACCGCCAGACCTCCGTCTTGCCGAGACGCTCCGTGAGAAGAGCCCGCTCCGCCTCGGGCAGGTCCGGATCGTCGAACAAGAAGAGCGAGCAGGGCACGACGTGCAGCCCCTCCACGATTCTCTTGACGATCGCTCGCCCGAGCTCCGACCGCGTGCGGGGTGTCGCAAAGTCGCGGGCGATGTCCAGCAGGGCCCGCCGAGACCGATACGTGTCGTGATACTGAATCTTCTCGAGCACGCCGGTGATGCGCTTCTTGACCGGCACCAGGAGCGAGGCGAGCACGAGACCCGATCCGAACGCGATCATGTTCTTGCCGGCCTCGGCCATTCCCTCGAAGGTCCGGTCGAGCAGGGTGTTCAGCAGGACGAACGTCATCCCTCCCAGCAGAACCGCGGCGGTCGTGGCGAGCGCTTCGCGGACGAACATCTCGACGTCCCAGAGCCGCCACTTCAAGATCGCGTAGGAAAAGGCGAGCGGGATGAAGACCAGGGAGATCACCGCGGAGCTCGAGAGCAGCGGCGAGGAGAGGCCGAAGGCTCGCGGCACGACGGAGAGAAGGAGGAAGGGTGCCAACCCGACGGCCACGCCGAGCCCGATCCAACGCAGCTGCTTGTCGGCTTCCGCGTCCCCGCGCTGCCTCAGAAGCCCCGCCACGCGCGCCAGAATGGCCACGCCGTAGATGGCGAAGTAGGCGTACCAGAACTCCGTCAGCCGCTCCAGGTCCGCGAGCTGATCGGTCGCACGGCGAGGGGTCAGAAGCAGCAGATTCCCGACAACGTAGGCCCCGGCGGGCGCATAGAGCAGAGCCAGGACCCAGCGCGGCGCCGCGATCCGCGGAAAGATCAGGAAGAAGTGAAGCATCAGGGCCGGCAGCAGGGCGCGGTAGAAGGCGTCTCCGAACCAAGAGGCGCGGTAGAGCAGGTCCGTGGGTCCGGAGGGGGTGATGAGGTAGACGGCGAAGGAAGAAAGGCACAAGGCGAGAAAAACGCGGGCCGCGCGGGAGCGGTTGCGGCCGATCGTGAAGAGGCCGATCAAGAGATACAGGAACCCGACGAAGGCAAGAAAGAGGTAGAGCTTGTCGACCTGTGTGGGCGGCTTGCCGAGGGCGACTTCACGAATGTCCAGCTCCCCGCGTCGGACGATCAAATGGTGCGGAAAAGGCTTGCGCGCGAGACGGACCTCGGGACGCGCCAGGGAGGCCGCCGCCTGCCCGTCGGCCAGCAGGATGCGGTCTCCCGGCTGAATGCCCGCCGCCGCCGCTGCGCCGCCCGACTCGACAGCCGTGACGACGAGTTCCCCCCGCGTCGGCTGGGAGGCGAACCCTGCGCGCGTGAAGCCCTCGATCTTCCGCGTAAAGGAAAGAAAGGCGAGAAGGATCGTGCTTGCCGAGACCAGCACGATGAAAACCAACAGAACGTATCGCCCGAAGCGAAGCACGCTCATGGATCCAGCAAAGCGAATGCCATCGGACAGGGTCCGCTCGAAGCGGAAATGACGATTGATTTCAGTAGATTACGCGTAATCGCTCGAAGAGAGATCGATAGTCTAATCCAAAGATTTGGATCGATTGCAAGTCTTTTGAACAGCAGAATGCAGATAACCGGAGATCAATTCAGGGTTCGGGACCGGCCGGGACGCCGCGGATTCAGAAGGAAAGCGCCACGCCCCCCATGAAGCGGCTGCTGCTCTTCAAGCTGTCCTCTTCCGGCGAAGGGTTGGTCCGGTTGGATTCGACGGCGAGCAACAGTTTGCAGACCGAGCCGAAAGGCGTCACGCCGAGAACCGAAAGGTCCTGCGCGACCGACAGGGCGACCTTGTCCGAATCGTTGTTCACGGTCGTGGACGGCGTCTCGAGCGCCTGTCGCACGCCGTGCAGGATGACGGCGACGCCCGTCTTCGTGGGCAGGACCTCGAGAGCCGCCCGGGCGGCCCAGAAGTAGCCTCGGGAATCGGTGACGCCGTAGGCCGCCGCGGTCGCCGGAGAGACCGTGCCGCTGATCTGCCCGTAGCGGGCCGAGACGGTCGCCGCCAGGGCCTGCGTCAGACGGCGGCGGCCGCTCGCCTGGTACTGGCGCACCGTGTTTCCGTCGAGCAGATAGACGCTGTCGAGGTTGTTCAAGAAATCGCCTTCGAAGAAGGCGCGAACGACCTCGCCGATACGCTGCTCGGAGGCCTCGACTCGGAAGGAGTTGTCGTCGTTCGCCCGCTCGAGGCCGACGGTATAGAGCTGGCGCGACGCCGCCGCCAGGTTGTCCTCGATGGAAGCCACGCGGGGCATCGTGGTGCCCGTTCCGATGCCGGACTCCGTCGTTCGATAAAGGCCGCCGACGAAGAAGTAGGTTCCGGCGCCAACGTCGTAGCGCGCGACCAGCTGCGGCGCGATCCCGTATCCGCCGGCCAGGTAGCGTCCGACGACACCCGCCTGCACTTGCGCGCGGGGGGATAGCCGGACGGCGGTCGAGGCGGCGAGGTCGGCGTCGGGAGAGGAAGCGATGAACGCGCCCTGCGCGCCGACGCCCGAGGGGCCGACGGCGGCCTCGCGATACCGGTACACCATCGCCACGTCGACGCCGGGAGCCTCCGCCGCGGGACGCGTGTAATTGCCCTGAACCTCCCACGTTCGCGAGGCGATCGGAAAGAAGGTCGTGCCCGGCGCGGAAGCCCTGTAGAGATTCGTCTCCTCCACGTAGCGCGCGGCTACGGACTGGGCGGTGCCCGATTCGTTGCCGTGGCTCCAGCTGACGGTATTGGTTTGAAGGCTCGCGGGCTGGTCATCGGCAAAGCTGAGCGTGTTTCGGCGCGCCGCAAGCTCGACCTGCTGAGAAGCGGAAGGAGCGACAGCGAGGGCGAGCCCGGCGCTGTTGCCGGTGACCACGGTGGGCTCGGAATCGGGAGAGATCGCGTGGTAGTCGCCGCTCAAGTTGTACCGCCAGCCGTTGGGAAGTCCTCCGCTCAGGACGGCCGAGGTACGCACGGCGGCCGATTCTCCGGTGCCGCTGCCGGCCACCGTCGCGACCTCGCCGCCAACGTGCTGGCTGACGGCGACCCTTCCCGGCAGTGTGGCCGAGCTTGGCGCTCCCTCCAGATCGAGCTCGCGCAGCACGTCGGCAGGCAGCCGATCGGCGAGTTCCCAGATGCTCGACTTTGCCGAAGTCGCGGCCGCAGCGGGGGAAGAGCGGGCGAGCTGGATCTCGACGGAGCTGACGGTTTGCGGGTTCGCCTGATGCAGGATCCGGACGAGCGTCGGCTGAAAGCCCTTCTTGTAGGCGATGAGGTCATAGACACCGACGGGCGCCGATGCGACGACGAAGGTTCCGTCGGTTGCCGTGCGCAGGCGGGCGAGCGAGGTCTCGGCGACGTTATAGAGAACAACCAGCGCGCCGGCCACCGGAACCTGGACGCTTCGCACGGTGCCGGAGATCGGCGGCGCAATCGTGCTGGCCAGCGGCAGCGGCGGAGCCGGGGCCCCGCTCAGGGCCGAGGCCCCGAGCAGCGCCAACGCAGCCGCCAGCGAGAGAGTTCGACTCCTCCCCATAGACGGACCTACCGGTCCAATCGAGGAGTATAGAACTCCCGCGCGTCAATTGCCATTTTCAAACTGGCCAGGGTGCCAGGCTGGCCGGTCGGCCGGCCCTCCGGGAGCCTCGGGAGAGAGGGCGCTGAGCGCCGGGCCATCCCGTTCGACCCTCCCGGGCGCCGATTCGACCCTCTGGACAGGTGTTCCGTCCCTCAGTAGACACGGTCGAAGCCCCGCCCGGGCGCTCATCCTTCAGGCGGAGTCGGCCCCGCCTCTTCCAAGTCCGCGTCCTGGCGCGAGGCCCGCGCGAAGCACCAAACCACGACGCGCCCCGCACCCGCCTCTCGCAACCGGGCCGCACATTCCCGGGCGGTCGCTCCGGAAGTTGCCACGTCGTCGACCAGCAGAAGCGCTCCGGTCGGAGCTCTGTTCGCGCGGAAAGCGGCGCGGACGTTGGACTCCCGGCGCGCCAGAGGCAGGCGGCTTTGGCGCTCGGTCTCTCGGACCTTTTGCAGCTGGCGAGGCTCGAAGGGAATCTGCAGGCGCGCCGCCACGGCCGCTCCGAGCAGTTCGGCGGCATGGTCGCCGACGCGCCGCGCCCGCCGCGTTGCCGGCACGGCCGTGACCCGCCGAAGGTCGGCCGGAACCGCCAAGCGCCGGATCATGAGGTCAGCCAGGTGGCGCGCGAGATAGTCGGCGCCGCGGAACTTGAAGGCGATGAGGATCTCGCGAGCGGTGCCGCGGTAGGGAGCTGCCGCCGACAGCGCCGCGAAGGGCGGCGGCGCGAGCAGGCATCGGCCGCAGGGTTCGAGCGCATCCTCGGACCGGGGCTCATCGCAGATCGGGCAGCGGTGCGGAGGCATCCTCTCCACACCGCTCCAGCAGCCGGGGCAGACCCCTCCCTGGCCGATGCGCTCGAGCCGCTGTCTTGCGCACGCGAGACAACGGGAGGGAAAGAGAAACCGTGCGAGCAGGAGCGCGCTTTCGCGGGCGTGTCCGAACGTTTCGCGCTTGAGCTCCGTAAGCACGGGAAGCGATTCTAAGCGCGAGCTTGGAAGTTCGCGGGGGGAACCGTAAACTGGCCGGGGAGGTGACCGTGTCCGTTCCGAGACGAGTAATTTTTCTGTCCGCGATCGTTCTGTCGTTTGGTCCCCTCGCCTTGGCTCAGCAGTTCGAGATTGGCGCCACTTACGGATGGGTCAACGATGTGACGCACGACTGGAACCTCGGCTCGTTTCAGGCCCCCAACTGGGAAGGCTGGGCCGGCGCGCGGATCGAAGAGGGAGCCGTGACGCGCCTGACGTTCGGTTCTCTGCGAATTCCGGGCAGCAATGCAGGCGCGGTCATTCCGCAGGGCGGCGGCTCCTCGGTCGTCATGCCGTCCTATACGGACCAGATCGGGTTTGCCACACTCGACGTGTCGTACCTTTTTCTGCAGGGTCCGATGACCTGCGGAGTTTTCGCGGGGATCGGCGGATACAAGACGAGTCCGCAGGACGTTCCGCCCGGATTCACCGCGTACGAGGATCCGAGGCAAACCGTGTTCGGCTGGAATGCGGGCGTCGAGGGCTATCTCCATCTCTACCGCGGGCTGGCCGGCGTGGGACGGTTGACGTTCCACGACGTCTTCACGCAGACGCGGCGGTACCTGCTGGTGGCTTCGGTTGGGGCGGCTTATCGCTTCTGAGCTCGACCTCGCGAGAGACTCGGACTCGCGACCGGCGGATTACTTCTTTTCGTCCGTCTCGGAGACCAGCGGCAGCAGGGTCGATTCCTTCTTCGAGGAGAGGGAGACCTGCGTGCGTACCCGGGAAACGCCCTTGATCGCGAGGAGACGCCGTTGCAGGAAGTCGGCGAGGGTCGCCGGGTCCGCGGCCTTCACCTTGAGCCGATAGGCGTACTCGCCGGCGATGTAGTGGCACTCCTGAACGCCCAGCAATTTCTCCAGGTCGTCGATGAAGCTCTTCTCGAAGCGCGGGTGCTCGAGAGCCACGTCCACGTAGGCCGTCAGCGGGAATCCCATCTTCTCGTGGTCGAGCAGCGCGACGAAGCCCTTGATCATCCCGTGGCGCTCCATCTTCTTGATGCGCTCGTTGACGGAAGGCGTGGTCAGGCCAACGGCTCCGGCGATCTTCGCCTGGGAAAGCTTCCCGTTGCGCTGGAGCATGTCCAGAATCCGGAGATCGATTTCGTCGATCGTCATCCCGAGGCCCTTATAAGATTAGAAGTTTGCTTGTTTACGACTAATATTATTAGACCGTGCCAGGGTGTCAATAGGCAAATTTCGGCGTCGCTATAATGCCGGGAAAGCATGAAAAAACGCGATTATTACGAGGTTTTGGGGGTCTCCCGGGGGGCCTCGGAAGCCGAGATTAAGAAAGCCTACCGCCGGCTGGCTCGAAAGCTCCATCCCGACGTCAACCCCGGGGACAAGGGGGCCCAGAAGAAGTTCCAGGAGGTCCAGGAGGCCTACGAGGTCCTGCGGGAGGCGGACAAGCGGCGGGCCTACGACCGGTTCGGGCACGCCGGACCCGGGGCGGGCTTCGAGCCCGGAGCCGGGCCGGGCGGCGGGGGATTCGCGGGTTTCTCGGGCGGGGCGTCGCCCTTCGAGAGCTTCGAGTTTCAGGGCGGCGATCTGTCGGATCTCTTCGGCAACATCTTCGGGGGCGGCGGGAGACGCCCGCGCACTCAGCGGGAAAAGGGGGAGGACTCCTCCGGAACGATCGAGATCCCCTTTCGCGACGCGGTGCTGGGCGGCATGGCCTCACTCGCCATCCGGCGGGAGCGGACCTGCGAGAAGTGTGAAGGCACCGGCCGGATCGGGCGAAATGTCTGTCCGACGTGCCGGGGAGCTGGCCGTGTGGCCGCGGCGGAAACCGTTCGGATCAAGATTCCGGAGGGCACGGAGGACGGGGGAACGATTCGCGTTCCGGGAAAGGGCGGGGAAGGAAGTCTCGGCGGGCTGCCGGGCGACCTCTACGTGACCGTTCGCGTGGTGCCTCATCCGTACTTCGAAAGACAGGGCGACGACATCCACGGCGATGTGCCGATCACGGTCAAGGAGGCTTACGCGGGTGCCGAGATCGAGGTGCCCACGATTCACGGGGTCGTGCTCGCGAAGATTCCCCCGAGCACACAGAGCCGGCAGAAATTTCGACTTCGCGGAAAGGGTGTGAAGAGCCCGCGCAGCGGAATGACGGGTGATCACATTTATACCGTGCGCGTGATGGTGCCGCGCGGCGTCACGCCGGCTGGCAGCGACGCCGCAACTCTGCTCGAGTCGCTCTACGAGGCGCCGGTCCGGAGAGACTTGCCGAAGGGGCTCTAGCCGACGCGCGCGGTTTGGGGTCTTCTCCCGGGTCCCTAACCCCTAACCCCTCGCCCCTAGTTCCGTTGCGCCATCCCCTCGACGAGAGAGACCGCCTTCTCGTAGGTCATTCCATCGGTGAGCGCAATCGTCTTGATGGCGGACCAGGCCTTGCCGTCGAAGCGAACGTAGTGGAAGCCGGCGTCATCCTGCCAATAAAGATTCGGCTTGTAGCTCGAGCCGATGATCGTTCGGATGGAGGCGGCGCCGAACTGCGGGACCGAGGCGATGGGGCCCAGGCTCGCGATTCCGACGACGGGGATGCGCCGGCGCTGCCAGGTGAGGTTGTCGGGCGAGGGTTTCCCGAGGTCGGTGGGATAGTTCACGCGCACGACGTAGTGCTTGTTCGAGTTGAGGTCGGCGAAGCTCGCCAGGATCGATCCGCCCGGCCCCTCCGACTGCAGCGAGGGAAAGGCGTAGGCCCCGTGGGGAATGTCTTGCAGCGAGGTCGGGCCCTGGTCGTTGACCAGTTCCGGCAGGTTGTAGATCGTCACCTGAGAAGGGTCGATCGTCTCGTCGAGGAAGAACGCCGTGTACCGGGCTTGGGCAAGAGCCGCCTCTTCCCACCAGATCAGGGAAAGGACCGAGCGGTTCTTGGTGACGGCGGCGCCGTTTTGGTCCACCGTTTGAATCGTCTCGTGCGTCAGCAGCATCTGCGGGTTGTAGGCGTGCGGGAACCCGCTGTTGGGCAGCAGGTCGACGAGCGTCCAACTGCCGCTGCGGGCGAAGGCCAGCCGGATCTTGTTCAAGACCGAGCTCTCCTCGCGCCAGAGAACGACGAACGTGCCGGTCGGCTCGTCGACGGTCAGGTCCAGGCTCGTCTTCGGACTCGAGCTCCCCGCGCCGGGAATCGGGCCGCCCGCGACGGTCCCGTCCTGCGCCTTCGAACTCCAGGCGACCGCGAAGTCGCCGGCGGGAAGGCCCGCGACTCCCATCTCGGAAGCCAGCCCGGTGGTAACCGCGTAGAGCGTGCCGTCGGAGGAGAGAAGGCTTCGCTTCTGCACGTCGGCCGTCGCGGCGCGAGCGAGGGCGACGAGCGTCAGAACGAGGGCGAAGCGTTGAAGAGCCTTCACGTCATGCCCTCAGGTTGATCATCCCCATCAGGCTGACCTGGTGGAGATAGTGCTTGAGCGCCGGAAAGTCGGGGTAGTAGCCCGCGAGCGCGTCGTACTGCGCATCCGCCTCTGCCTCGCGCCCGAGCTCCGAGTAGGTCTCCGCGAGCAGGTAGTGCGAGTTCTTGATGACGTCCTCTCGTCCGAACTCCCGTCCGAGGGAGAGGGCCCGCTGACCCCAGCTCGCCGCCTCGTCGAGGCGCTTCATCTTCACGTTCGCGAAGCAAAGATCGAGGGACGGGTAGTCCATCGCCTGGCGCGCCCCGAGCTCGTCGAGCAGCGTCAGGGAACGCTCGACCAACGGCAGGCCGTCGTCGATATGGTCGAGCGCGATGTAGCAATAGCCGAGGTTGTCGGCGACGATGGCTGCGGGACGAGAGAGGCTTTCGCCCTCCGCCTCGAGCCGAGCGAGCGCTTCGGCGAACAGATCGCGCGCCGCGTCGAAGCGGCTCTCATGCAGCTCGAGGTTGGCCAGAAGGTTCAGCGCCGAACCCGTGAGTTCCTCGAGGCCGAGCTCCCGGCTCTTGGCCAGCGCGGTCTGGGCATAGAAGCGCGCCCGCGTGTACTCGCCCCGCGCTTCGTGCGCGTTGGCGGACACATACGCCGCGAGGACACCGTTGAAGCTCGACGGGTTTCGGAGCAGGATCTCCTTCAGGCGAGCCAGGTCGAAGTCGCGCCGATCCATCTCGATCAAGGTCGTGGCGCGGTTGCAGGTGAAGAGATCTTCGAGATCGCGGTCTTTCCACGAGCGCGCAAGCGTCAGGCCGTCGTCGTAAAGGGTCAGCGCCCGTTCATAGTCCCCCGCCCAGATCGCCTCCCGGGCGGTCTTCCGCAGGAACTCGAGGTGCTTGCGGCGCTCGTTCACGGTCTAGAGATTCGCAACCGACAATTGTAAACCCGGCCGGAGGGGCTCAAGGCTCTTCCTCTGTCGGCTCGGTCGAGGCGGCGGGGTCCGCGACCGGCTCCTGCTCCTGCAGCCTCTTGAAGCGGACGAAGTCGCGCACTTCTCGCTTGGCTTCTTCCGAGAGGTCCTGGAAGTCCGTCACCAGGTCGCGCGCGTCGGGATCTACCGGTTGCTCGGTTTCCCCGAAGAACTCGCCCATTTTCAGATCGAAGACCTGAAGAATCTTGAAGAGGGTGTCCAGGCCCACCTTGTACTCGCCCTGCTCCATTCGGGACAGGTCCGACTGGGCGACGCCGATCTTCTCGGACAGCTCGGTTTGCGTCAGGTGACGCCCCTTGCGCAGCTCCCGAATCCGGGAGCCGACCAAGTGAACCTTCCGAGGCGAGTTTGGAGTGGACATAGAGGAGAGGCGGATGCTATTGCACCATAAACCTGAGTCATATAATGCTCCGCCTTCTGGCGATGTCAAGCGAGAAAAAGGGGCGATCCCGCAAGCTTTTCCTGCTCAAGGAGTTGGTCGTTCGCGACCTGAGATCTCGTTACGCGGGATCGGGGCTCGGGATCGTCTGGACCTTCGTGACGCCGATTCTATGGATGCTCCTCTACACGGCGGTTTTTTCAGGCATCCTGCGCGTGCAGAGCCCGCCGGGATTTGCCGGCTTCCCCGAGTTTCTCCTCGCGGGACTGCTGCCGTGGATGGCTGTTCAGGAGGGCATTTCGCGTTCGGCGACTTGCCTGACGGACAACGCGGCCATGGTGAAGAAGACCGTCTTCCCGATCGAGACCCTGGTGCTTTCGATCGTGCTCGCCTCGGTCGTCAACCAGCTCATCGCGTTCGCGGTCTTCGGCGCCTATCTTGCGGCGATCGGGCATCTGTCGTTCCCGTGGATCCTGCTGGCGATTCCCGCGGTGATCGTGCAGACCGCGCTCACCTACGGCTTGGGTTGCCTCGTCGCCACCGTGGCGACCTTCGTCCGAGACGCCGTGCCCGTGGTGGGGATCGTTCTGACGGTCGTTTTCTACGCGACTCCGGTGGTATACCCGGCGGAGATCGTGCCGGAGCGCCTTCGTCCCTTCATCGAAGCCAACCCTCTCACCCATCTGACGGCGTGGTATCGGGACGCGTTTACTCTGCACCGGGTCCCGAGCGCCGGCTCGTTGCTCTTCACGACGCTGTTTGCCGCAGCCGCCGTGGCGGCGGGCTCCGCGGCCTTTCGGCGGGCCCGCCCGCATTTCGCGGATCTGATTTGAAGCGCCTGAGCCTCCGGGGCCCGGGGGAGCGCCTTTCACCGAAATGTTTTCGTGTTTCTCTTGTTGAGAAGCCCCGGGTTCGCCACTCGGTCATTGCACTTGCCCGGACTTTAGTCTCGAGGAGGTTTCGTGAAAGGACCACTCTGGCTGATCTTCCTCTCCGCGGCCGTGGCCGTCGGCTGCTCCGGGTCGCCGAAGCCCTCGTCCCCCGAATCGCCGACGCCTGCCAAGGCGGCGTCCGCCAAGACCTCGCGCACACCGGCTCCGACGGAACTGCAAAGAGCCAATCCGGACATCGTTGAGGACACGCCGACCTACATCGTCGAGCGCTTCAAGAAATCCGACTACATTCGCGTGGACGCAACGCACATCCGCCATCCGATCGTTGCGAGGCCCGTCGAGATTTACAAGGAAGACGATCAGTACTACTACGTTTACACGCCCAAGGTTCCGAAAGATGCGGGCGCTGCCGTTCAGGCCTCCCCGCAGCTGCTGACACACCAGCCGACCGACGCGCCGCTGCCTTCGGCGCCGGGCGCCGACTACGGTATGCCGCCCGAGGACTTCGAAGACATCGTCCCCGCCCGTGTCTCCGCGAGCTTTCGGCTGGAGGCCGTGCCGAACACGGGCCTTCCGACCGAGGGGATGTGGCGAAGCTCTTTCGCGATCGCCGACATCAACGGGGACGGCAAGCCCGACATCGTGGCGCCGCCGGCGAGGCTGGGCGGGGCGCCGACGCTTCACGTGTGGCTGGGGGACGGGCAGGGGGGATTCAAGCCGCTACAAGTGATCGTCACTGAGAATGGCAAGCCCAAGCCGGACTTCTCGGCGGACTACGGCGGCGTCGCGGTCGGGGACATCGACGGGGACGGCAAGCTCGATGTGGTCATGGCGTCGCATAGCGGCGGGCTGGTGGCGTTGTTCGGCGAGGGCGGGGGAAGGTACGCGCTTTCTCACCAGGGTCTGCCCGGGCGCGAATTCTCGACCCAGGCTGTGGCGCTCGTCGATCTGAACGGGGATGGGAAGCTCGACATCGTCGCCTCGCAGGACACCTACGAGATCGGAACGTCGCAATGGGATCCCCATCAGGTCCGCGTGTATCTGGCCGACGGGGTCCGAGGATGGAAGTACGCGCCCGACGCTCTGATCAACGGGGCCTGGTCCAACTCGGTGACCGCGTGGGATTACAACCGCGACGGCCGGCTCGACATCCTGACGGGAAGCCAGGCCTACGGCGCGGTGCAACTGCTCTTCAAGAACGCCGGCAACGGCCAGTTCGAGACCGGCTACTTTCCGCAGATCGAAATCCATGGCTTTCACTTCGCCATGGCTCCCGGCACGTTCGGGAAGGAGCGGCTGGCGGCCTTCGCCGACGGGTTCGTTCGATCGACCAACGTTCCCGCCCGGATCGAGGCTCAGGGAATCACGGTCTATTCCTACAAGGACGGCGCCTGGACGCGGCACCGCGTCTGGCGCAAGAAAGAGGGCAAGAGCTCGCTCTACGCCCTCGCGATGGGCGACCTGGACGGCGACGGCCTCGATGACGTCGTGTTCGCCGACTCGACCGGCACCTACCGTCTCCGAATCTTCCTGCAGCAGAAGGACGGGACGTTCCAGGAAGCCGACGAAAAGCAGGAGCCCGTGCTCGACTCACCCGGCCAGTGCATCCGCTTGGCAGATCTGGATGGCGACGGCCGACTCGACGTGATCGTCTCCAAGACGTATGGCTCGGGGGCCCAGCGCGACCCCGGCGGCTGGAGCGTTTATCTGAATCGGAAGTAAACCTCTCAGAGGAGGTAGTTTGCCTCGAAATCATGACTTGCCAGCATATTTCTCGGCTTTTTCTCTTGACTCGGAGGCTCGGGAGGGCTGAAGATTGCGGCAACTGCAAGGCCCAGAGCTTTTTGGTGGATTTGAGAGTACTTGCGGAATTGACAAATTGATTTCGGGAGGTGATGCGATCGCGCGAGGGAAGGGAATCTCAAGCGTGTGTTTTTTCCTGGTTAAACCGTAACGAGGAGATCTCAATGAAGAAAACCTTTCTGACGTGCATGGCGATTCTCGCCCTGTTCGCGATCGCGGGCAGCGCCGGCGCCATCACGTGCACGATCGACCAGCGGCCGGCGGCGACGCTGCTCGTTCCGCGCTTCGGGGTGTCGTTGAACACCGACTCCACGATCAAGCGTGGCACGCCCGATTCCTTCGACACGCTGATCGCGATCGGCAACGCCTCCTCGGCGCCGATGATCGCGCACGTGTCCGTTTTCAACCGGCGGTCGACGTTGGTCCTCGACTTCAACGTCGCCCTGACCGGTTACGACGTCGTGACCTGGAGAATGTCGGACGTCATCTCGGGGCTCATCCCCTCGACACCCGTCTCCAAGAGCCACGCGGGCCCGGACTTCAACCTCGATCCGCTCCAGGACGCCTGCCAGCGCAACGACACCGGCGGGACCGTCGGCGGGAAGACCTATCCTCCGGCGGCGGTCTATCCGAGCCCGAACGGCTACCTGCGCGTGCGGCCGGTCAACCCGAGCACACCGGATGACAACACCCTGGCGACGACGGCCTATCCGATTCCGGCCTTCGATCCGGCGGGCAGCTTTGCCAAGCAGGTGATCGACTCGCTGGATGACACGGTCGACTCTCTCGGCTGCCTCGACGGCACGGTCGACGGCGTGACCGCGGGCCCCGCGAACGGCTACGTGACCATCGACCACGCGAACTACTGCAACCTCTCGAACCCGTCCGATCCGCTGTACTACGCGCGCGACGCGATGGGCAACGAGAACAACCTGTTCGGCGACATCATCTTCATCAGCGGCGAGGGGATCGGAACGTACGGCATGGCCTGCGTTCAGATCGAGTCGGACACCGAGTTCGGCCAGCCGAACAACACGGATGCGGCGCGCACCCGTACGTTCTACGCCCGGTACTGGACTCCCTCCACGGAGCCCGCGTGCCAGAACTGCGCCAACGGACCCAACGGGACCGCCAACAACCTGCTGGCAACGAGCCCGTGGAACGTGGGCTTCGGCGACCAGCGCGAGCCGCTCGGCTTGAAGTGGGCGGTGCGTTACTTCACCAACCCCAACGTGATCTCGTTGGTCGATGTGTGGCGCGGCTCTGCGGGCGTCCGCAAGGACCTGACGGGTCCCGTCGGGACGTCCGGCTCCACGGCCGGCGAGCCTCTCTGCACGATCGTTGAGCCGACGGTTCAGCTCAACTTCTTCGACGAGGATGAGAACGGTGTGAGCCAGATCGGGCCCGGGCCCTGCCCGTCCCCCTGCTCGACGCCTCCTCCTCCGACGTTCAACTTCCCGCTGGAGACCAACCGGCGTCCGATTACCGATTTCACGCTGCCGACTCCGGTGGGTACGGTCAACGCCGGATGGGTCAGCATGTCGTTCTTGAACTCGGGCACGGGCACGAGCCTGGATCAGGCGTTCGCGGCCTACGAGTTCGACGGCGGAGCCGCTTTCATCTCGGCCCACTGGCCGGGCTTCCAGCTCGATCCGTCGGCTTGCGAGCCGCTCGGAATCGGCATCTTCGCCAACTCGCCCGTCAACGCTGTTGTCCCGGTCATCCCGGGCTCGGGCAGCGGCCTGATCTCGCCGTCGGTGGTGGGTACGGTCGCACCGATTTGCGGAACGCCAGCCGACCCGGCGTGCGTCTCCGTCGGTATCGGTCCATAGCTCTGGTTTCGAGAGTGGGCGGGGCGCGAGTCCCGCCCACTCTTTTTTTCTCTGACCTCGGATTTAGTCATGCTACCGGCGGGTCCGATTCCAGATGCTCTCGGGAGCGAAGGGGATCTGAAATTGGACCGACCGGAGTTGTCGGGAGCGGGACACTTCTCCGGGAGACCGTTCCTCGGACCCAAAATTTTCAGGAGTCATCCCCAATGAAGTTGTTCCGGTCCCTCGTCGCTCTTCTCGGACTGCTGGCCCTGGCGCCCTCCTCTCAAGCACAGACCTCTTGCGCCCCGACCATCTCTCAGACCACCACATCGCTCCCGCTCTATTCCGGCTCGATCGCCGGTCCCATGGCGAGACCCTCGGGCGGCCAATATGTCTACGTCATGACGCAGTACGGGATCGCCCGGGGCAGCCTCGCCAACCCGGCCAGCCCCGGCCCCTTCGTGCTCGCCCAGATCGGACACAAGAGCGTCAACGGTGTCGACAACGGCGGCAAGGTGCCCTCGACGCCCGCCCTCTGCGACTGCTGGCAAGGCGGCACGACCATCGATGCGGCCGAGGCGCCCGATGGAAGCGCCCGAATGGTCACGGACTTCGATCCCCGTTTCGGAGGCCTTCCGGCCGACGTGGCGGTCGCCGACTCGGGCAACGGCGTGGCCTTCGGCCAACAGATCAACACGTCGGGAGCCCAGGTGCTCGGCGCGCGCGTGGCGGCGATCTTCCTTCCTTCAGGGAAATACGTCGGCTACTTTGCGTACGCCGCGTCCACGGGTGGCGGCGGCGTGGCCGTGGTCGACGTGACGACGACCTCGGGCAGTCCGGCGGGGGGCTCGGCGCTCCAGCCTCTGACGACCATCTCCTGGGGAAACGGCAGCGCGGTCATCCTCAAGACCGCGGCGGTCGGCGGTAAGTACCTCCTCGCGGGCGTCGTCAACTCGGACCATCTGATCCGCATTGCGGAGATCGATACGACGACGGGAATTCCGGTAGAGAAGGCGAGCGCCTCGACCGCTGCGGCGCCCACCTCGATCGAGATCGCTTCCGTCAACGGGCGGACGTTCGTCTTCTCGGCCGAGGGCGCCCAGGGCGTGCGCGTCTACGAATACACGGCCTCGGCGCTGACCCTGGCGGCGACGCTGACGGGGGGCAACTACAACCGGGTCGTCGTGACCGGAGGAACGTTCCCGGTGCTCTTCGCGCACAACATCGTTTCGAGCCTGGAGTCCTACATCGAGATGTACGACACCAACTGGATCACGCAGGGCGGATTCCCGCGTCATGGGGCTCACCTGCGGCACTACGGGGCGCCGCAAAGCTTCTTCGGGCCCGGCGACTTCCAGGCTTCGGTCGTCGGCAACAACGCTTACGTCTACCGCGTCCAGTCGAGCGGCGGAACGGGAGAAGCCCTGGTGTCGGCGTTCGGCCTCGACATTTCCTGCATCTCGATCGATCCCTCCTCGCCGCCGATCGTCAACTCGGTGGCGTCGAACCTCTCGGCCGCCCTGCGGCAGGGCGCCGAGCGCACGATCAACTACTACGGCGACCAGTGGGAGATCCAGGACGCGTCGGCTTCGTCGAACTCTCCTCCGGCCAATGGCCTCGACCAGATTGAGTGGGACTGGAACTACTCGGGCGCCTTCGCGCCCGACACGGGCTGGAGTCTCCTCCCGTACTCGGCGGCCAATTCCGACGTCCGGCCCGCGTACTTCCCGTGCAACCCCACGGCGGGAGGAGACATCCGAGCGGGAACCAACTGCTCGGCGAGCCTCGGAAACCCGGCGGTCGGCGGAAGCTACCAGTACGCGCTGCGCACCCACAACGGCAACGGATGGGGAACGCCCGGGGCATCGGGGGCGATCGCGGTGGCCTTCCCGCAGGCGAGGATCGCGGGCTTCTCCGGTGGAGTTCTTCAGGTATTGACGGGCCAGGGTGTCGCCGACGCCAGCGGCTCCCAGGGCAACGTCTCGCAGGCGGCGTTTGCGTGGACCTTCACGCCGAGCGGGGCGGCTTCGACCGCCATCGCGACGGTTCCGGCAACGGCGACCGCCTTCTCGCTGACGATCACGTATCCCGGCGGCTACCGGGCCACGCAGAGCGGATCGATCGTGCAGGTCGATCTGGTGCCCGACTTCTCGCCGTCGACCGCCACTCTCACCGTCGGCGGCCAGCTCACGATCACCAACACGATGCAGAAGGCGGCGATCGTCGCCCTCACCTTGGTCGAGTACTCCTGGGATGGCGGAGCGTTCGTGGCCTTGCCGGCCTCCTTCAACGTGGTCGGAGGCACGGCCAGCGTTCCGGCGCCCGCGGTCGGGCCGGGTCATAACCTGACGCTTCGCTTCACGAAGACGACGGCGCCCACACAGATGACCGTCACGCACGGTCCCTTCAACGTCACCAACAGCCTCGCCGTGTCGGTGAGCGGGCCGACGAGCGGCTCGGTCGGACAGACGGTGGCTTTCACCGCGAACGTCGCCGGCGGGGCCGTCCCGTACTCCTACGCCTGGAGATGCGGAGACAACGCCCTGGCGGGTTACTCTCCGGGCGCCCAGACCCAGAGCTGCACTTACACCTCCGCCAGAACCTACACGGTCCAGGTCAAGATCACCGACGCCTTCGGGAGCACGGGCTTTGGCTCGGCGGCAATCGTCATCTCCGGCGGCGGTGGGTGCACCTCGAATTGCGGCGGGGGTGGCACCCTCTCGGTCTCGGTCACCGGACCTTCAACCGGTGCGACGGGCACGCCCGTCAGCTTTTCGACCTTCGCCAGCGGCGGAACGCCCCCGTATAGCTACAGCTATCGGTGCGGGGACAACGCTCTGGCGGGATACACTTCCGGCCAGAACTTCAGCTGCACTTACGGCTCGGCTGCCAACTACACGGTCTCGGTTCGTGTGTCGGATGCCGCGAGCTCGCTCGGCACGGCGTCGAGGTCGGTTTCCATCAGACAGGGCGGCAAGCCGCTGCCGAGCACGTCCTTCACCGTGAATTCGGGGGCCTCCATCAACCCCTTCAACGGTGTCTGGGAGGCGGATGCGGGCACTCCCATCACGATGACCGCCGACGAGGCGCACGCCACGACCTATTCCTGGAGCTTCGGCGACGGAAACACCGCCTTGGGCAGAGTCGTGACTCACACGTTCGGCACGGCGGGCAGCTACAACATCAACCTGACGGTCACGGGCGATGGCGGCACGACGGCGGGCACGGCGACGGGAGGCAAGAAGTTCCTGATGGACGTGCCCAAGTTCGCTGCCGTCGTCGTACGCGACGTGGCGCATGCCGCGGTCGCGGGCGGGACCTGGCTCACCGACGTGACGGTCTCCAATACCGGCCAGACGGAGCTCACGATCACGCCGCTCTACGTGTCGTACGAGACGCTCCTCGCGGCTCCCGGTCCGGCCATCGACGTGCAGACCCTGGGGTTCGCGACCGCGCCGACGATCACGGTCCCGGCGGGCGGCTCTCGCTCGGGGACGGATGTCGTGGGCTTCTTGGGCGGCACGGGCAAGGGGAACCTCTTCATCAAGTACGAGGGCGGACCGGCGCCGCTCGTTTCCGCGCGCGTTTACTTCGCGCCGAGCGACCCGACGCTCGGATCGTACGGCGCCGAATTGAACGCTTTCACCATCGGTCCGAGCGGGCAGACCGGTCTCCAGGCCATCCGCGCCGCGTCTCCCCAGACCGTCCTGGGTCTGGTCTCCAACGACAGGTTCCGCTTCACCGCGAAGCTGTACAACTCTTCGGCGGCAGCGGCCTGGTTCGACTTGAGCGCCTACGACCGGGAAGGCCATCTGGTCACGCTGACGGATCCGGGCTTTTCGACCTGCTCGCTCGGCACGGACCAGGTCTTGAAGTGCGGTATCGGACCGTACCAGGGACTCGATCTCAAGGATGAGACGCTCGGCCTGACCGACCCGACGAAGGCCTATGTGCTTCGCGCGCAGCCAGAGACGACCGGCGCGACGCTGATCGCGTCGGCGGCGGTGATCGACCGGACGACGAACGATCAATTCCAGGTCAGCGACGATGCGCCGCCCCCGAGTGTCGAGGGAAACAATGTCGTGTATTACGTCCCCGGAGTCAGCCGGATCGACACCGGCTCGGCGCACTGGAGGACGCGGGTGGCCTTGCTCAACAGCGGCAGCGCAGAGCGCGGCGTGCTGATCGAGTATCTGTACTCGGTCGGCGGCATGGGACCGGGCAAGGTCGTCCAGAATTTCGTCGTGTTGGGTCCCGGGGAGATGGTCTTCGCCGAGGACATCGCGAACGCCTTTCCCGGCGCTTCCGACATGACCGCGGACGCGGGAACCGCGGGGCTTCTCCGGATCTCCCACCCGGTCGACTCCGACTCCGAGACGAACCCCGTCCTGGTCGCGGCCCGCAACTACGACGACCGTAGCGCCTCCGGCGGCGGAACGGCGGGAACCGCGATCGCGGTCTTCGCGGTCCCCGATGCGGTCGGACCGGGCGGCGGTTCCCTGTGGATCCCGGGGGCGGTGCAGAACGACGCCTTCCGCACCAACGTCGGGTTCTTCGCCTTGGACGACGTCGTCACCCGTGTGAAGGTGACGGCGATCGACAAGAGCGGGAACGAGGTGGGCTATCGCGACGACATCGCCCTGAACATCGACGGCGCGCACTTCGCGCAGATCGGCCTGACGGCGATCCCCAACGTTCCCACCGATCCCGTCACGCTCCGGATTGAGGTGGCCGAAGGAGGACGGGTCGGGGCCTACGCGACGAACGTCGACCTCACGAGCCTCGACACGGCGCAGATCAAGGCGATCCCCTCGGACTGAGGGGCTGCGCACCGTCGGACTGCTCGAGAGGCCGCGTGACGCACGGGCTCGCCCGGCGTGGCCTACTTCGGGGCGCTCGGAAGCTTCCGGGCCCGCGCCGCCAGGATGAAGCCGCTGCCCTTCGGGCGGCGGCGATGATCGAGCCACAGGACGGGGTAGAGAAATGGGAAGAGCAGGATGAAGAGCCCGCGGTATCGGAGGGAGCAGCCGAGCCGCAGTACGGCGGTCGCGGCGACCCCGTCGAAGAGGTATTGGGTCTCGAGGGTCTCGAATCCCGCGGTCTGCAGCATCGCGCGCAGTCCCGCCTCGTCGTAGAGGTGGCGGCAGCCGTGCGCGCGCACGTGTCGATCGAGAAAAGCGGGCGAGACGTGAGGCGAGGAGAGCGAATCGACGGAGAGCGCGAAGATGCCTCCGTCTCGCAAGACTCGGGCAACCTCGGACAGAACCTGCTTGTCGTCCTCGGTATGCTCGAGCACGCAGACCGAGACGGCCTTGTCGAAGGCCTGGGAGGCGAAGGCGAGCTCTTCGCCGCGGCCCGCGACGAAGCCCACTCGTCGATCGACATAACGCCGGGCGATTCCCGCGGCGTCGAGCGAGGGGTCGACACCGGTCGCCCGAACGCCGGCCGCGCGCAGGACGCCGCAGAAGGCGCCCTTGCCGCTGCCGACATCCAGAATCCGTTCGCGGGGCTTGGGATCGAGGTAACCGCGGAGCACGCCGAGCTCCAGGCGGCGGATCGGGTGAAACCTTTGCCAGTGGCGGTACAGGACTTGCTTGACCCGGCGCATGCGGGGCTGCCGATTATATGGGGGCGCCCGGAATCGGCCGTGCGCCGCGGCGTGCCCGTAAGGTCATAGAATGGCGACGTTGCTGCCGTCGATCACGCTGGACGAGCGGAGCGGACCGCAGAAGGGCCGCTCCTCGCAGCTGCCGGTGGTCCTGGAGCCGGAGGCGGTCTCTCCCTTCCTCCACGACCGCGGCAGCGTTCTCTACAACCCGTTGACGGGAGAGTCGCTGCCCAAGGACGGCGAGGGATTCCGAGCCCTGTCCCGAGTCGCTCAGGGCCTCGAGCCGGAGGCCTCGCCGGCGGTTCTCGACCATCTGCGCGCCGCGCGATTCTTGATCGACGACGTCGTCGCGGAGGCCCGACGGACGCATCTGCTCTACGTGTCTCTCGAGACCTGCACCTCCTGTAACCACCGCTGCCCCTTCTGCCCGGTGTCGGTCTCGCCGCGCGAGCGCGACGTGATGAGCCAGGAGCTCTTCGAGTCGATCCTGGACCAGGTGGTCGCCGTTGGCGGGAACCGGACCGTCGTGTTTCTCTCCAACTACAACGAGCCGACGATCGATCCCCTGTTCGAGGAGCGGGTCCGGGCGCTTTTCGCGCGCGACCTTCCGGTGAGCCTCTTGACCAACGCTTCGAACCTTTCGCCCGATCGGGCAGAACGCCTGGAGGCTGCGGGGCGCTTCCGTTACGTCGGGATCAACCTGCCCACTTTGGAACCCGAGCGGTACGAGCGGCTTCACGGCACGCGCGATCTCGCGCGTGTGCTCGCGAACATCGATGGTCTCGCCGCGCGGTCGCTTTCCGAGGAGTCAGCCATCGTGGTCTTGGGGGACCAGGACGAAGCCCACCGGCGCGACGTGGAGGAGATCCGCGCCCGTTTCGAGCCGAAGGGCTGGCAGGTCAAACCCTTTCGGATCCGCAGCCGGCCGGCGAGCGGGACCTTCGTGCCCGAGCCTCCCGCAAAGAAGCGGCTTCGCGGCTGCGAGCAGATGGGGTCGCGGCCCTTCGAGCATCTTCACGTGACCGCCACGGCCAAGGCGGTGCTTTGCTGCCAGGATTACTACGAGAAGCTCACCGTCGGAGACCTCAAGACGCAGACCGTCGCCGAGATCCTGGGCGGAGAAACGATGGCGCGCCTGCGCCGCTGGACCTATGGGGTCGAAGAGGCCCCGGCGGACTTCCTCTGTCGCCGCTGCGAGTTCGCCCTGGGGGAGTGAAGCGCGCGTGACTCAGCCGATCGCCGTCCGCGCCGACCGTCTCTCGAAGAGCTACCGCCTCTACGATCGGCCGGCAGACCGCTTGAAGGAAATCCTGCTGCGCCGTCCCCGCCATCGGGACTTCCCGGCGCTCTCGGAGGTGAGCTTCGAGCTGGCCCGGGGCGGCGCCCTGGGGATCATCGGCGAGAATGGCGCCGGCAAGTCCACGCTCTTGAAGATCGTCGCCGGCACGACGCATCCGACCTCGGGATCGGTCACGCGCGACGGCGTCATCGCCTCGATCCTCGAGCTCGGAATGGGGTTTCACCCGGAGTTCACCGGCCGCGAGAACGCCCGCATGAACGCGGCATTGCTGGGCCTGACGGGTACCGAGCTGCGGGAACGGTTGCCGGAGATTCGAGACTTCGCCGAGCTCGGAGAATTCTTCGACCGGCCCGTGCGCACCTACTCCTCCGGCATGCTCCTCCGACTGGCTTTCTCGGTAGCGACCCACGTCGATGCCCAGGTGCTGATCGTCGACGAGGCCCTCGCCGTCGGCGACGGCTACTTCCAGAAGAAGTCGATCGACCGAATCACCGATTTTCACCGGCGGGGCGGCACTCTGCTCTTCTGCTCGCACGCGCTCTACTACGTCGCCCTGCTGTGCGACCGCGCCATCTGGCTCCGGGAGGGGAGAGTCGCGGGCGCCGGACCGGCGCTTACCGTCGTCCGGGCCTACGAGACGTTCTTGCAGGAGAAGGAGCGGCGTCTCGCGGGAGAGGTGCCCGCTCTGCCCGGATCGGCAACCGATGGGCGGCGGCCCGCGCGATTCACGGAGGTCTTCGTGCACGACGGCTCGGGGTATCCGCGGGCCGAGTTCGCCTCCGGCGAAACGGTCGCGCTCGACCTGGCGTTCGAAGCGGACGACCCGTCGCTGGCGTTCCACCTGCGCGTCGGGGCGGACAGAGAAGACGGCGTTCAGGCTTTTGCCGTGGACACCCGCTCGGAGGCGTGGGCACCGCTCACGGGGCGCCGCCGCTATCGAGTTCGGCTCCTGTTGCCGGAGCTTCCCGTCGCACAGGGAGACTTCCGGGTCTACGCTTTCCTCGGGGACGAGACGGCATTGCACCTTCACGACCTGCGAATCCTGCGGCCGGGATTTTCCGTGGTGGCGCCCGAGTACGTGGTGGGCCTGGTCCGTCCGCGTGTGATCTGGAGCTTCCCCGACCCCGAGGAGGGGCGAATCGGGCGCCCGGCCGACCCCGTGCCGGCGACCGTCTCCGCGGGCTAGCTCGCGGCTCCGCGGCCGCTCCGTTCAACGAGAGCCGGTCTTCCGGAGCGAGGCGCGGTCGAACTCGGCGAGGAGGCGGTCGACGACGTCGGCGGTGCGGAACCGGGCTGCCTCGAGCGGCCCGGCCTCCGAGAGGCGGCGGCGCCGATCCGAATCCGGGAGCACCGACTCGAGGGCGCCGAGGAGGTCGGAGACATCCCCGCAGCGGAAGTAGGCGGCGGCCTCCCGCGCGATGTGGCGGTGGCCGGGCGTGTCCGACAGCAAGACTGGCAATCCCGAGCTCAAGGCCTCGAGAACGGGCAAACCGAATCCCTCCTCGGGATGGCATGGCCCGATCAAGAGATCGGACCCCTGGTATGCGGCGGACATCTCCCGCGGCAGAAGCCCGCTCCGGTGCTCCTCGGCGAGCCCGAGAGCCTTCTCTTCCTCGCCCGGAGGAGCCGTCGAAATGCGATGGAGCCGGTAGGCCACGCCCTTGGCGCGCGCCGCTCGAAGGGCTTCGAGCGTCTCCCGAATGCCCTTGACGTCGGCTTCGTACGTCCCCACGATCAGAATGGCGGGAGACTCGACATCGAAGCGGCGGTGTTGGGCTCGAGGAAAATCGTCCGGGTTGAAGGCCTGGCCGATGAAGGCGACCGGGCGGTAACCTTCACTCTCGAGGCGCTCCTCGATGTGCGGCGCGATCGCCAGCTTTCGTGTCGGCAGGGCGTAGGCCCGGCGGATCTCGTCGCGGCGATGGGCATAGAAGGTGAGATCCGCTTCATATCCCTGGCAAAGATGAAAGACGGGCCCTCGCGCGCCATCCATCGCCGGTGAGACCGTCGTCCAGAAGGTGGCGATGCGAACATCGGCCTCCGAAAGTGCCGGAGAGGACCGAAAGTCCGACTGCTCCCAGCGCGCCCCCTCGAGCGGGAACCAACGCGGCTTGGGGCTCGGGGAGACGAGCGTGACCGTCACACCCCGGCGGGCGAGCTCCTCCGCCTGCTGAAAGACGACACGCTGCCCGCCGGAGATTTCGCTTTCCGGAACGAGGTAGGCGATCTTCACGGCTCGGTTCGGGAAATCTCGGGGAAGAGCGTATCGTGGGGGGAGGACCGCTCCGCTTCGGGCCTTCCGTGCGTGTAGTAATAGATCGAGACTGACTTTCGCGACAGCCCCTCGGGACAGTTGAGCGGTCGCGGATGGCCGTGGAAGGAAGAATCCGTCGTCGCGAAGATGACGGTTCGGTTGAAGAGGGGGAGGATCGCTTTCTCCGCGCGACGGAGCTCTCGATCCCAGAGCTCGAGGTGACCCCCGTATTCCTCCTTCCAGTCCTTGTTCAGGTAAACGAGCATGTTCAAGCGCCGGTCGACCTGGAGCTTCGGGTGCCAGTTGAAGTCGGCGTGAATCTTGAGAAAGCCGCCGCGGACGATCTGATGCAGTCCGCCGCCCCCGAAATCCGGATCCGGAATCAGATTCGGGATTCCGGTCAGTCTCTCCAGGAAGTCGAGCGTCGGCGCCGAGTTGAGGGCCAGCAGGAAGGTGCGGATCGCCTCGTCCGCCTGCAGTAAGCGTCGCCGGTTGCCCAGTTTTCGTTCGCGAGGGTTGTCGAATCGCTGCCACTCGGGATCCTCCGGCGGGGGGAAGGCCGCGAGAACCCGATCCAGCGCCTCCTCGGGGAAGAGTCGGTCGATGACGACGTGGGAAAAAGGCGTGGCCGACCGGAACACGTCTCTCAGCCTCTCCGGATCGGCGTTCAGTTCCATGACGAAGCCGGCGCTCTTTCCTCGGGTTTGGCCTCTCCGCGTTCCCACCTCAGGCGGGCCGGAGAGCGAAGGTCCATCGACAGCTCCGGCGAGTAGGTCGCCCAGCCCGCGGGTGATTCGTAGCGTACCATCAGCGAGAAGACGCCGGGCTTCAGACGATAGCCGTCCCTTCGCGCGACCGAGACCGACTGAAGCCCCCCACCGCGGATGAGAGAGTAGTTCCCCTTCTCGTAGGGTCCCAGCGTCCAGGAGAGGGTGCCGTCGACGAATTCGAAGCGGGCCCAAAGCGGGACCGCAGGCCGCAGAGCCGAGCAGTACCGGGCCGCCGCGGCCAGGGCTCGGTCCGTCACTCTCGGACTGACTTCGCCGACGGGTCGTATTCCCAGATCCGATGCCGCGTCGTCCCAGCGCGGCAGAGGTAGATGTCATCGGCGAACCAGGCCGCGCCGCCGGGAAGGCCCAGGTACTCCTCCTTGAACCAGCGGGTCTCGGCCATGGCCGCAGCGGGAGTCAACGGGTGCCGCAGGAGATGTCCCGGGCTCATCGTCAGAAAGAAGCGGCCTTCTTCGCTCATTTGCTCCGCCTCGGCCCGGCGGTGCTCCCAATCCCGCCGGTTGGAAGCGAGAGCAGCCGCCAGGCAAAGACCGATCAGAGTCGCCGCGGCTATCCGGCCTCGCCGTGACCCTCTGGCGAGCTGCCAGCAACCGAAAGCGAACACGATGGCGGCGAACAACCAGGGAAGCCCGGCGAGCCGCTCGCTCGGCGATTTTGCGACGGGCACCATCGGTCCGAGAAGGAGGAGGGCCGAGACACCCAAGAGGGTGCGCGCCCGTGGCTCCCGCCACGCCAGGGCGATGATTCCCGCGGACAGACCGAGGAGCAGCGGGACGGCCGAGAGCCCGGCATGGACGAACACCGCGCGCGCCATCCTGTCGGGCAGATCCGCGATGACCCGGGGAAGCTCCCCGAGACGAAGATCCCAGCCGTATCCGCCTAAGAGCGTCCCGAGCATGGCGCGTCGAGCGAGAAGGTAGAAGAGAAGAGCCAGCGCGTGAGGCCGGAGAGCCCACCCCCTCGAACGCCAGGTACCTTCCGGAAGAAGGGCCAGCAGAGCAAGCAGCGGGACGTAGACCTCCTTTTCGAGCATCGCCAGGAGATAGAAGACGGAAGACAAAGCTGTGGCGACCCACAGTTGGCGTCGAACCGCCTCGACGAAAAACCAGACGCAGAGCGCCGCCCAGATCAGCCCTTCGACGTAGTGCCGCGACATGAGGACAAGGGCAAAGGAGCCTGTCGGGATGCCGAGCAGAAATAGCAGCGTCGCCAACCACGCGTACGGGACGGGCAGCCAACGGCGGAGCGTGGCATACGAGACCAGGCCCGCGGCCGTCAGAGACAGGAGCTGGTGGGCGTAGAAAGCCGCGGGTTTCACGCCGAACAGAGACAGATCCAGGCGATAGGAGAGCAACTGAAGGGGAGTGAACATCCGGGAGGGGAACGCCTTCCAGGCCGATGGAGAGAAAAGGATGTCCACGGTCGAGTGCATCCGAAGAAAGTGCACGTGGAAGAGGTCGTCAAACGTCCACCACAGCCCCGTGACGCTCCCGTAGAGGAGCCATGGCGTCGCGGCGAGGGAACTGGCGGCGAGCCCCTCAGCGAGCGCTTTCGGCGGCCGTGGACGGACGGCTGAGTTCACGCGTACCCCGCATTCACCGCTTCGGCGTTAGGACCACGCGCTTCGAGGAATGCGTCGGTCGACGGGCACACCGCGAGCGATCACTCGGTTCAGGATAGCTCGAGTGCCCCCGAGTCGCGGCGGCGGAGTCGGAATCCGAAGACAGACCCGGCCTCTCTTGCAAAGTCGCTAGAATGACGCTCTTGTTGTCCTCCTTCACTAGCCCAGGGATGAGCTTCTTCCTTCGCTCTATCGCCGCGGCGGAGGCGCCGGTCTTTCCGTCTGGTGCCGCTGCCCGGCCTTGACATTCTTGCCGCAGCTCGCCTTTCTCGCCGGGAATCGCCCGCTCGACTTCACCCGGAGTCTCGGCCGTCTGCGATGGCGCCGGGCCGTGCGCGCCTCCGATGTGCGGGAGATCGATGCGTCGGATTCGGCGGCCGCGGTTTTCGGCCAGGGCGGGATCTGGACCGTGATTCTCGACGACACCGCGCTGCCTCACTGTCCCAACGGGGTCCCGGAACCCGGCCGCCGCATCCTGGTGCCGGGCCGGCGGGGAGGCGCCGAACCGCCCTTTCCCCAGACACTGCGTGAGTTGGAGGAGCTGACGCCGATTCCGGGACGCCCGCGACCGGCCGGCGGCGACGCCGTATCGGCCCTCGTCTTCGACGCCGGCGCTTTTCCTGCCGAGCCTGGTGAGAGCGTCGAGGTCTACCTCCGACGGCTGCGGGAGAGCGAGAGCGTCGCGGAGCCGGCGGGCTTCGAGGCCCTGGCTTTCCCTTCCGGCTTCGGGCCTCGTCCGGAGGTCGCCCGCCATGTACCCCGGCAGGCTCGCCGCCTACTGGACGTCGGCTGCGCCGACGGCGAGCTGTCGGCTTCGCTCAAGCGCTCGAGCCCCGGTTTGCAGGTTTGGGGAATCGAACGGGACCCAGGGCTCGCCGAGCAAGCCGCCTCGCGACTCAACCGTGTCCTGGCCGGTGAGGCCGCCTCGGTCCTGGAGGATCTCGTCCGCGCGAACGAACGGTTCGACGCCTTCGTCTTCGCGGACGTTCTCGAGCATCTCGTCGACCCGATCGCGGCGCTGTCTCGGGCCCGGTCGCTCGCGTCGTCCGGCGCCACGCTGGTGGCGAGCGTTCCCAACGCGGGTCATGTTTCGGTCGTTCGCGACCTGCTCTTCGGCCGTTTCGATCCGGTTCCGGCGGGGTTACTCGACGCCGGTCACCTTCGTTGGTTCACGCGCCACACCCTGATGGACGTCTGCGAGGCATCGTCGTGGAGGGTCGAGGTCGTTGAGCCCGTTGCCGGACCGCCCATCCCGGGAGCGCAGGAGTTCCTGCGTTGGGCAACGGGCCTTCCCGGGGCCGACCGCGACAGCCTTCAGACTTACCAGTGGATCGTCGTCGCGCGGCCCTGATGGCGGAATCGCCTGTCGAGCGCCCGGTTCGGGCGAGAATTCCCGCCACGGCGGGTGCTCCCTTGAGAGACCAGGCGCGCCCGGCGCCGGAGCGCCCTCGCGCGGCAAGGCGCAGCGCACCGTCGGTTTCCGCGGTGGTCGTCAATCATCTCAGCGCGGCGGAGTGCGCCGAATGCATCGGGTCGCTTCGCGCCTGTTTCACCGAGGCCCGGGCCGACGGCGAGATCGTGCTGGTGGACTGCGCGTCGGGGCCCGAGGAGGTGGAGCGGCTGTCGAAGCTCGATGCCGACGTTTTTCTGCCGCTACCCGAGAATCGGGGCTATTCGGGAGGGATCAACGCGGGGCTCGCCCGCGCGAACTCCGAGCGGCTCCTCCTGTGCAACGCGGACGTGAGGCTTCTGCCCGGGGCGCTCCCGCCTCTCTTGGCGGCGATCGCGGAGCCTTCCGTGGGCGCGGCGGCCCCGCTCGCGTTCTGGGATTCCGGCTGCCGGCTGAGGCTGCCTCCCGGCGACCCGCTCGAATTCTTTCCCGAGCTCGTCCGGCTGGCGGCGGGTCGCTTCCCGGCGCTCGACGCGCGGCAGTTCGCCGCGTTCGGCCGTGAGGCGGTGAGCCTCTGGAGATCCGGGGGCCCCGCGCGTCATCTGATCGGCGCGGTGCTCGCGGCCCGGCGAGAGGTCTTCGACCGGGTCGGCCGATTCGATGAACGATTTCCCTTCGAGTACGAAGAAACCGAGTGGGAGGACCGTGTCCGCCGGACCGGGCTGGAGCTGCGCTTCGTCATCGAGTCGCAAATCCGGCACCTCTGGTCCGTGAGCGCCTCTCGAAGTCCCGAGACGGGTGCCCGGCGGCGGCTTTCGCGGACCCACTACTGGAAGTGCCGCTACGGCCGGCTCGGCCGCGCCATCCTGGAAGCGGTCTCGACCCGTCCCGGACCACTGCCCCCGGTGCGGACCCTCGAGCGCCCTTCGGTGCGAGCGCGTCCGGGAGCTTGGCTTGCCATCTCGCCCAACCCGGCGCTTTTTCCGTTCGCCGGCACGCCGCTCGACGAGGACTTCGACCTTCCCAACGAAATCTCGGCGACCCTCCCTCCCGGCCGCCTGTACTTCTGCGTGTTTTCCGAAGTGAACGGCCGCCCTCTGGAGACCTGCGTTTGGGAGAAGGCCGCTTGAGTTCCTTCATCGTCCGCCAGGCGGTCGCCGGGGACGCTCCCGGCATCCGCCGCCTCCACGGCCGCGTGTTCGGCGCGGAGATGACGGAGGCGGAATGGGCCTGGAAGTTCGATTGGAATCCGGACGGACGCTTTGGAGTGGTGGCCGTCGCCGATGGCCAGATCGTCGGCAACTATGCCGGTTGGGGGATGCGCTTTCTGATCGGCGGCCGTCCGGCCCTGCTCTACGCGGTTGGCGACGTCGCGACCGAGCCGGAGGCGCGGGCGCTCGGGGGCCTGCGCGGCGTGTACCGAGCCATGGTGGATCCCTTCTACGCCGCCCTCCAAGACAAGGTCCCCATCTGCTTCGGCTTTCCGAACGAGCGGGCCCTGGCCATCAGCAACCGGATCGCCGGAACGCGCACGCTCTTTCCGATCCAGCACGTTCTCGTGGACTGCGACGCGTTTCCCGATCCCCCGAGCACGGCCGGTTCGGGCGAGTTCGTCGACGATTCGTTCGATCCGCTCTGGGAAGCGGCATCGGGGTATCTGACCGACGCGGCGGTGCGAGATCGCACGCGGGTCAACTGGAGGTTTCACGCGCGGCCGGACCGATCGTACCGGATGCTCTGGTGGACGGAGGCGGGGCGCCAGCGCGGCTGGGCCGCACTTTCGGTCTCCGGGGAGGAGGCGCTCGTCGCCGACTACCTCGGAAGCGAGCGCGACGGCCGCGACCTGCCGACGCTCTTCGCCGCCGCGGCCGCCGAGGCGCGCCGGATGGGCGCGCGGCGACTGGTCTTCTGGGCGACGCCCGGGGGGCCGGCCCGGGACTTGATCGCGGGGCTCCCCGGCGAGCGCCGGGGCGCGGGCTTCGTGATCGCCGCGCGTTTCTTGGACGAGTCCGCCCTCGAGGGCTTTCGGTCACGGCTGCACCTGGTGCCCTCGCTCTACGACGTCGTTTGAGGAGCCGGCCGGCGGGGGCGCGACCGGATAGACTCGCACGGTTTCCCGGCGTCGAACCAAGCGAGGCGAGGTTGAGCGAACAGTCTCGGATTCCATACGAGGCGAGCGATCTCGGGGGCAAGCGCATCCTCGTGCTCGCCGCGCACCCGGACGACGAGGTGGCGGGTCCCGGCGGAACGGTGGCGCTCTCGGCGCCGGCGGCCGAGAGCGTCCGCATCTGGATCGCGACCGACGGCACCGGGCAGGAAGGGGTGGCGCCGGGCGGCGAAGCCGAATACGGTCGGCGCCGGCGGCAGGAGTCGCTCGGCGCGGCGAGAGTTCTGGGACTTCCGGAGCCCGAGTTCGGGGGTCTGCCGGACCGCGACCTCCTCCGGCGGTCCGAGGAGCTGCGGCTCGCCGTCGAGTCCCTGTTCGACGCGGTGCGGCCCGACCTGGTCTTTTGTCCGTCGCCGGTGGAGATCCATCCCGACCACCGGGCCCTCGCGGAGGCCCTGTACGGGCGGGTCGCGGCCTCCCGGGCGGAGGATGCGGACCACGATCTCTATCGCTTCGTCCGGATCGCCTTCTACGAAATTTCGCATCCCTTGCTGCCGAACGCGTTGGTGGACATCGCCGCGGCCGCGGAGAAGAAGGAGCGCGCCGCCGCCGAGTTCGCCAGCCAACAAATCGTTCGCGACTACGCGGGCGCCGTCGCGGGCTTGAACGCCTACCGTCGTTTGACGCTATCGGGTCGCGGACCCGTCGAGGCCTTTCGCGTCGTGACTTACGAGGAGGCCTCCACACGCTCGCTCGAGGAATTTTGCCGCTCGATCGGCCCGGCGAGGGTCGAGCCCGGCGGCAGGGGTGTGGCGCCCGTGGCCGCCATCGTGAGAACCCGCAATCGGCCGGCGCTGTTGCGGGAGGCCGTCGAGAGCCTCGCGGGCCAGACGCAGCGACCGGCTTGCGTCGTGGTCGTCAACGACGGCGGAGCTGCCGTGGAGGGGATCCTCGCGCCCCTGCGCGAGGCCTTCCCGATCCTCCTCGAGGAGCTGCCCTCGCGCCGCGGGCGGTCGGCCGCCGGCAACCGCGGACTGGCCCGTGCGGAGCAGGAGCTCGTGGGCTTCCTGGACGACGACGACCGCTGCTACGCGGACCACTTCGAGCGCCTCGTCCGCGCGCACCGGGCGGGACCCGAGGCGGTCGTCTACGCCGATGCGGCCACGGTTCTGTACCGGCGCGAGGGCGAAGCCTGGCGCGAGAGCCAGCGGACGCTGCAATACTCGCTCGATTTCGACCCCGACTACCTGCTGCTCGCCAACTACATCCCGATCCATTCGCTGCTCGCGCCGGCAGCGTTGATCTCGAAGGCGGGCGGTTTCGACGAGAAGCTCGAATACTCGGAGGACTGGGATCTGCTGATTCGGCTCTCGGCCGAGACCTCCTTCCGCCACGTGCGCGCCGTGACCTGCGAGTACCGGGTCTTCGAAGAGCGAGAGGGCGACCCCGCCCACGTCGGCGCTGGAGCGGCCGCCTTTCAGAAGGCCCGCCAGGAGATCTACGAGCGCTACCGGAGCCGGCGAACCGAGCAAGGCCTGGCGCGTGTGATCGACCGCCTGCGAGCCCAGATTTCGGTTTGGTACCACCGGGACGGCGAGACGCGAGAAAAGCTCGCGCGGCTGCCGGAGCTGGAGGCGCGCAACGCCGCGCTCGAAGGCGAGCGCCTGCGGCATCTCGCGCGCACCGCGGATCTTCTTCAGGCCAACGAAGAGTATCGGGTGCACGTGTCGGCCCTGCATCGAGAGGTCGAGCGGTTGAACGGGTTGCTCGAGCGCATCTACGCCTCGCGCACCTGGAGGCTCCACCTCTGGCTCGATCGCCTGCGCGGGCGGTGAGGGTGTCATGAAGCGGGTCGTCGTGCTCGCGCCCGAACCGATCCGGCCCCGGATGGCGGGAATGGGAATTCGCGCGCTCGAACTCGCGCGGACTCTTTCTCGGGAGTTCGAAGTGAGCGTTCTCGTGCCGAATGCCGAGGAAGAGGCGCGGCCGGTGGCCGGTCCGCTTCCGGTCGTTTCCCTCGGCGCCGTGGACCTCCCGGCCGCGGCCGCGGGCGCCGATTCGGCGGTGGTTTCGGGGCACGCCGCCAGCGCCTGGTTCCGCCAGGTTCCTGACGTCCCGGTCGCGGCGGACTTGTACGATCCATTTCCCATCGAGAACCTGCATTACGCTCCGGCACTCGGACCGGAAGCCGCGCAACATGACCGGGCGGCGATGGCCCTCGCGCTGGCGCGGGCGGACTTCTTTCTTTGTGCCTCGCCCGAGCAGCGGCTCTTCTACGCCGGGGCGCTCTACGCCTCCGGCCGAATCGGGCCAGGAAACTTCTCCCGGGACCCGTCGCTCGAAAGGTTGCTGGCGGTGGTTCCGTTTGGCGTACCGGAAGAGCCCGCGCGCGGGGATCGTCTCCGGGGACGCCTGGCTGCGGGAGTCGCGGCGGAGGGCCCGCTCCTTCTTTTCGGCGGCGTCTACGATTGGAACGAGCCGGACCTGCTGCTCGAGGCCTGGCCGCGGCTCGCCGCGGGCATTCCGGACGCGCGGTTGCTCTTTTTCGAGAATCCCAATCCGGAATCGACCCCGCAGCGGGCCTATGCGCGGACCCGCGAGAAGGCACGGGAGCTCGATCGGGAGGGCCAAGCCATCGTTTTTTCCCCGTGGCTCCCGTACGCCGAGCGGGCCGACCTCTACGCGGCCTCCGATCTGCTCGTGTCGACCTCGGCGGAGGGTCTCGAATCGGACCTGGCCTTTCGCACGCGGCTGCTCGACGCGGCCTGGGGAGGGGTTCCCTGCGTCTCGGTCGCCGGAGGGAGGCTCGCCCAGGACCTGGAGCGGGCCGGCGCCGGGCGATGCGCCGCGCGCGATCCGCAGGCGTTGGTTGACGCGATTCGGGAGATGCTCGCGAGAGGCGGCTCGGCTCGCGAGGCCGCCCGAGCGTTTGCGGTCGGCAAGAGCTGGGGTCGGGTCGCTCGACCGCTCGTGGGCTGGTGCCGTTCCGCCGCCCTCGATCCCGGACGAATTTCGGCTCCGGTTGCGCGGTCGCGGTCTGGCTGGGGCCGGTGGCTTTCCCGCGCCTGAACTCGCCGGGTCGACTCTGTCGCCGGTCTCCGAGTCTCCCTTATAGTCCCCCCGATGGCGGCTCCCGAGCTCTCGATCGTCGTCGTTCACCACCGCGGCCTTGGGCACGTTCTCGAGGCGCTGGACGGCATCGCGGCGGGCACGGAAGGATTGAGCGCCGAGACGCTGCTGGTGGACAACTCCGGCGGGGCGGACTTGTCCGAGGCCTTTCGCCGGCATCCGGAGCTCCGGCGGGTCGCGGCGCCGGGAAATGTCGGGTTTGCGGCGGGCTGTCGGCTGGGAGCCGAGGCCGCGCGGGCGCGGGCGCTCGCCTTCGTCAACGATGACGCGGTGGTCGAGCCGGAAGCGCTCGGGAGGCTCGCCTCGGCGCTCGCCGCCGCGCCGCCGGATGTGACGGCTGTCGCCGGCCGGCTGACGGACTGGGCGGGCCGGAGGAACGATTTCTCCGACGGATTCCTGACCTTCGACGGGCACGCGTTTGCCGCCGAAGCGGGCCGGCCGCTCGAGCGCGTGCGCGAGTCGCCGCCGGGGGAGGAGCGGCTATTTGCCTGCGGAGGTCTGATGTCGGTTCGCCGCGAGGAGTTTCTGGAGTCGGGGGCCTTCGACGACGACTATTTCGCGTACCTGGAGGATGTCGATTTCGGGTGGCGACAATGGATCCAGGGGCGCCGGGTGGTGGCCGAGCCTCGAGCCGTTGCCCGGCACCGCGGGGGTGCCACGGGGGAGGCGCTCGGCATCTTCGCGCGCGGATTTCTCTTCGAGCGCAATGCCTTCGCGACCGCATTCAAGAACTTCGACCGCGAGCACTTCCGAGCGCTGATGCCGGCGGTCCTCGCTGCTTTCCTCGGACGCGTGGCGGAAATGCTTTCCACGCGCAATCCCGGGGCTTCGGAGCTCGCGCGCGATCCCTACGCGTCGGCTCCGCACCGGCGTCCCGCCTGGGCTCTTCTCTTCGGAATCTCGGAGCGCCCCGCCGCCGCCCGCCTCGAGGACCCCTTGACGCTCGCCCACCTGCGGGCTCTGCTTTGGATCCACCGAAACCGCGAGAGGCTCGCGGCCAAGAGGCACGCCGTCCAGGCCCGTCGTCGGCGGTCGGACGCAGAAATCTTCGCCAAGTTTCCGCTCCGAATCGTGCCGACCTATCCGGGCGACGCTCAGTTCGAGACCGACTTCTTCGGAGAATTTCTCACGGGCGGGCCGAGCCTGGTGCGGTCGACGCTCGCCGAGATCCTCGAGGCCGGAGCGTGACGCCGTCCTTCGCGGTCGTCATCCCGACGTTTCAGCGGCCGGTGACGCTCTTTCGCGTGCTCGAAGCGCTCGGTCTTCAAAGGGACGCGCCGGAGTTCGAGGTCGTCGTGGTGGACGACGGCTCGGCCGACGAGACGCCGCAGCTTCTCGCGCGCTATCGCCCGTCCTATCCATTCCGGTTCTTCACGCAGTCCAATTCCGGTCCCGCGGGGGCCCGGAATCGAGGAATTGAGGAAGCGCGAGCGCCCCTGATTCTCTTTCTGGGGGATGACACGGTGCCGGAGCCGCCGCTCTTGTCGGTTCACGCTCGGGCGCACCGGGAGCGGTCGGCCGACCGCGTCGCCGTGCTCGGCTACACGACATGGCCCGAGGACCGACGCGTCACGCCGTTTCTCCACCACATCAACGAGTATGGGCTGCAGTTCGGGTACGGCCTGATCGAGGATCCGGAGTCGGTGCCCTTCAACTTCTTCTACACATCGAATATCTCGCTCTCGCGATCCTTGCTCTACGAGGCTGACCTCTTCGATACCACGTTCCCGCACGCCGCCTGGGAGGACATCGAAATCGCCTATCGGTTGACTCGGCGGGGGATGCGGATCGTCTATCGGCCGGAGGCCGTGGCCCGCCACTATCACGAGATCTCCTTCGCCTCCTTCCGGATGCGGCAAGCCAACTCTGGCGAATCGGCCGCTGTCTTCTACGAAAAGCACCCCGAGCTCGCCGATTTCCTGGGCGTTGCCGAGGCCCTGTCGTTCCCGCAACGCCAGACGCTCTTGGGCCGTTTGCAGGCGTTTTGGGCGGGACTCGCCGAGCAATGGGAGCTGCCGGGGGGGCGCCGCGCCATCGAGCGTGTGCTCCGAGAGGACTATCTGCGAGGCCTGAAGCGCGCTCTGGCGGATGGCGGCAGCCACCGTTCCCTTGGAGGGGACGCCCTGACTCCCGCCGAGGGCACTCGTCTCGACGAGACTCGAGGCGCTACATCCCGAAGCTCCTGAGGAAAAACGACTTATTTCGTGGCCGCTGGGCGATGCAAATGGCTCTGGTTTTGCTCTTCACCTAGTCGGAGGCTTATGGCCATGAGAAGAGTAATTCTGGCAGCGATGGTGCTCATGCTGCTTTTGTTCCCGGCGGCGGCGATCGCCCAGCACGGTGGTGGAGGTGGAGGGCACTCCGGCGGCGGAGGAGGCCACGGTGGGGGCGGAGGCCACGGTGGAGGGGGATGGAGCGGCGGCCACGGCGGAGGAGGCCACGGCGGCTATTGGGGTGGCGGCCACGGAGGCTACTGGGGCGGTGGCCACGGTTACTGGGGTGGCCGCGGCTATTGGGGCGGCTGGCGCGGAGGGTACTGGTATCCGGGTTGGGGCTGGGGTTGGGGAGTCGGTGTCGGGTGGGGATGGGGATATCCCTACTATGGGTACTGGGGCTACGGGTATCCGTACTACGGCTACGGCTACGGGTACGCCTCCCCGGGTTCTGTGTACGCCGTGCCGGGGTACTGGGCAGTGATCGACACGGGGGTTTCGCCGGATGAGGCGCGTGTCTACCTGGACGGCGAGTACATCGGGACCGCCGACGACTTCGACGGGTTTCCCGACTACCTGTACCTGCAGAAGGGACACTACCGACTCGAGTTCCGCCTCGAGGGTTTCGAGACGAAAGTGGTCGAGCTCGACGCCCGGCCGGGCACGAAACTGAAGATCGACGACAAGCTACAGAAGATCAAGGGCGCCAAGCAGTACGGGTCCTACGACACTCCCGAGCCGCCGGGAGGCGTGCAGCGTTTCTTCGGAAAGGGTCGGGATGGGAGCACGGTCGTCTCGCCGCCGGGGGACGCGGGGCCCGGAGCCGGCTATGGTGAGGAGAATCAGGCCTCACCGCCTCCAGCCGCATCCTCTCCCGGCGATTCTTGGCGAGATCGGCCGAGCGGCTCCGGCGTCACGACGGTGCGGCCGGGGAGGTCTCACTCAACCCGGCTGATCATTAGAGCAATGCCTCCGGATGCAGCCGTGTATGTCGACGATCGATTTGTCGGCACGGCGCAGGAGGTCTCCGAGGAGGAACGAGGACTGAAGGTCGAGCCTGGCCCGCATGCGGTGACCGTCTCGCGTCCCGGCTTCAAGGACAGGACGGTCAAGGTTCAGGTCGAGGTCGGGCAATCCGAATCGGTCGAGGTCGAGCTGGAACGCTGAGAGGGCTCGGATCCGGGCGAGGTTTCGGTCAGCGCACCGGGGCCTCGCCCGAAGGGCCGCGGGAGAGATAGAGGTCCAGCAAGAGGGACTCGTAATGGAGCCGCCGGTTGCCCCGGCGGCTGTCGGGCGGCGCATCGACGGCCCTGAGCGCTGCCCGCTCGAGCGCCGAGCGCGGAACCGTCTTCGCTATTCTCTGCAGCGGTCCCGCTACCGTGCGGTGGCGCAGAAGATCCGCAGACACGATACGGCTCGCGGCCGCGTCGGCGAGCAACTCCGCCAAGAGCCCTCCGCGCTCGTCGGTACGGGCAAGCGTCTCGGCGAGAAGCAGGAGCGCTGGCAGGCGCCCCCCTTCCAGACCCGCTTCGAGCGCCTCGAGCACGATTTCCCGAGCCCGTCGATACTGCGAGAGATCCTCGGGGCTGGTGTCCTTGCCTTCCCGCTCGGCCAGCGCGAGGTCGGGCACGTCTTCCTCCGAGAATCCTCGTTCGCGCCACGCGGCGAGACGCTCGGCGGGTGGGTCCGGTGGAATTCGCGCCACGGCACATCGGGACCGGATGGTCGTCGGCAGCGATTCGGGCCGCGTCGTCGTCAGGATCCACGAGAAACAGGAGCCGGGTTCTTCCAGGGTCTTCAGGAGGGCATTGCCTGCCTCCGCTCCAATTTGTTCGGCGCGCGAAATGATCGCCACGCGTCGGCGGCTCTCGTAGGGACGCCCGGCGGCGAAGGCGATGGCCTCGCGGATGCGATCGATCCGGATTTGAACCCCTTCCGGCGCGATGACGAGGAGATCCGGGTGTAGTCCCGCGGCGACCCGCCGGCAAGAGTCGCACCGGCGGTCCGGGTCATTCCCCGGGCAGAGCAACGCCGCGGCGAGCGCCGTCGACTCCCGCGCCAGGATCGCGTTTCCCGGGCCGGTCACGAGCAGGGCTCCGGGAAGGTTCCGGCCGCGCAGGATCCGGTCGGGCAGCGCGATGCGTTCCGACGAGTTCAAAGCGAAAAGCGCTCCGCGATGTGCTTCCAGGTCTCGGTGAAGACGGAGTCGGGATCTCCCTCCGAGTTGACCACGATGACGCGTTCCGGCTCCCGGCGCGCGATCTCGAGGTAGGCCGCGCGCACCGCGCGGTGAAAGGAGAGGTCCGCGCCCTCGAACCGACCCGTCCGCGCCCCGTCCCGCTTTCGCGCCCGCGCGAGCCCCGCTTCGGGCGCGAGATCGTAGAGCAGCGTCAACTCTGGTAGGAGCCCGTCCCGGGCGATGGCGTCGACCCGCCGGACGACACCGGCATCGAGGCCGCGGCCCGCGCACTGATAGGCCTCCGTCGAGTCGCTGAATCGATCGCACAGGACGAAGGCACCGGAGGCCACCGCGGGAGCGAGCACTTCCCGGACGTGCTGCCGACGGTCCGCCTCGATCAGGAGCCATTCGGTCACCGCATCGAGCTCCTTCTGGGCGGGGTCCATCAGCACGGCCCGGATCCGTTCTCCGACGGCCGTGCCGCCGGGTTCTCGCGTTTCGGTCACCGGGTGCCGGCGTTCGCGCAGGCGCGCTCCCGCCAGGGCGAGCTGCGTCGACTTCCCGCATCCTTCGACACCCTCGAACGTCACGAAAGGCATGTCGGCGGAAGGATATCGGAGGCGGAGTCTCGCCGGGCGCCGGAAGGCGCGATCGGTTCGAGCGGTTAACATTGTCGTTTCCGAGGAGAGTGAGGATGGCGGAGGATCGGGTCTTGGCGGCCGGCGAGCCGCGTCCCACGCCGGCGCGTTCCGGCCGCGCGTGGTTCTATGCCGCCGGCCTGCTCGGCCTCGTTCTGGCGATCGTTTCGATGGCCGACATGTTCTCACCTCGTCCCAACGACGGAATCGTGCCCATGCCCTACAGCCGCGGGGGGATCGAAGTCCGCGCGGTCAATCCGGCCGGTCCCGCTCAGGCTGCCGGGATCCAGGCGGGCGATCGGGTGCTCGGGATCGGGCGACGTCTGGTCAACACGGCATCGGACGCCTCGGAGGAGCTTCTCAAGCACTCGATCGGCGAGAGCGTGCCCTACCTCGTTCGGCGAGGGGAGAGCCTGCTCAATCTCCCCGTCAAGCTCGCTTCCGAGCGCCTGGGTGGGACGACCTATCTGTACGCGGCCGCGATCGGATTCCTCTTCTTCTTGATCGGCCTCTTCGTCTTTCGACATCAGCCCGACGACCGGGCGGCGCGGCTGTTCTTCCTGCTCTGCGTCCTGTTCCTGCTTTTCTTCGTGTGCCGACTGCGGCCCGCTTCCTACTGGTGGATCGACGTCTTCGTTCAGAACACCGGCACGGTCAGTCTGTTTCTCTTGCCGGCGGTGTTCATCCATTTCTTCCTGGTCTTCCCGCGGCCCAAGCAACTCTCGTTCGCGCAGATCGACGAGTGGACGGGCGAGGCGCCGGCCCGGTGGAAGAGCTGGCTTCAGGATTTCCTGTCCGCGAGCCCCAGCCTCTTCTACCTGCTCTATGCCATTCCCCCCTTCGTCTTCCTCTACGACGTCTTCCGCCAGGTGCGAGGCGAGCGCGTCTCCGTGCTGTCGGGGGCGCCGCTGTCCTCCTGGGTGCTCTTGGGCGACTACCTGGTCCTCGGCCTGATCGCCCTCGCGCATTCCGCCTTCACCTTGCCCGACGCGCGGGAGCGGCGGCAGGCGTTCCACGTCTTCGTCGGGACGATCCTCGGGACGGCCCCGTTCGTGCTGCTCGGCATCGTGCTGCCGTCCGCATTTCGGATCGACGACTACGTGTTCTGGGGCATCGTTCCGATGATCCTGATTCCGCTGACCTTCGCGTACGCGATCGTCCGCTTCCAGATGCTCAACATCCGTTTCGTCGTTCGCCGCACCTTCCTTTACGCGGCGACGACCGCGATCCTCTTCGGCTTCTATGCCTTGGCGATCGCGACGGCCGCCAAGCTCTTCGCCGGCTCGCGGCTGTCCGCTTCGCCGGTCTTCAACTTCGGCTTTTTCCTGGTCGCCATCCCGCTCTTCGAGTTCCTCCGCCGCCGCCTCCAAACGCCGCTCGATCGACTCTTCTTCCGCGACAAGCTCAACTACCAGACGGCCCTGCTCGACATGAGCGAGACCATCACGGGAGAGCTCGATCTCGGAAAGATCGCCGATTACCTGACCGCCAACGTCGCCGCGACGATGCGGCTCGAAAAGGCCTCGATCTGGCTGCGGGATCGGGAGGGATGGCTCGAGCGCCGGGGGCGGCGAGAGGACCGAATGTCGCCGGAGGCCGCGCTGCGCCGGATCCTCCGCCAGGAAGGGAAGCCCGCGCTCTTGGCCGAGCTCTCCTTTCACTTCGCCGACGCGGAGAGCCAGGAGATTCGCGAGCGGCTGATCGAGGAGGGCTTCCAGCTGCTGGTGCCACTGGTCTACCGCGAGCGTTTGATGGGGATCCTGGCTCTGAAGGAGAAGCTCTCCGGCGAGCGGTTCGATCGAGACGACGAGGCATTGCTGACGACCCTGGCCAATCAGTCCGCCCTGGCGATCGAGACCGCCCTTCTCCACGACGAGATGACCCGGCAAGCGGAATGGAAGCGGGATCTCGAGATCGCTCGCGACATCCAGGCGAGCCTGCTCCCGCGCTCGGTTCCGGTCGTGCCGGGCTTTTCGTTTCTGGGCGGCAGCCTGCCGGCCAAGGTGGTCGGCGGCGACTTCTACGACTTCATCCCCTTGGAGGACCATCGGTTGGGTGTCGTGATCGGCGACGTGTCGGGAAAGTCGGTTCCCGCATCGCTCCTGATGGTCGCCTCCAAGGAGATCGTCTACTCCCGCGCGCTGACGACCCGCGATCCGGGAGCCCTCTTCCAGGAATCCAATCGCCGGATCTACGCCATTAAGCGGCGCATGTTCGTCTCCCTCGGCTACTTCCTGCTCGATCCCGAGGCCATGAGCATTCGCTACGCGATCGGCGGCCAGCCGCTGCCCATCCTGCTGCGCTCGGGCGATGGCGGTCCGCAGCTGCTGGAGCCGCCCGAGCAGCGGCTGCCGTTGGGAGCCTTCCGAGAAGTTCCCTACGATACGCGGGAGCTCTTCCTGCGCCGCGGCGACCTGATCTTCTTCTACACCGACGGCTTCTCGGAGGCCATGGACGAGAAGATGGAGCCCTTCGGCGAGGAACGCCTCATGGAGTCGGTCGGCCGGCTGCGAAAGGAGCCCCTCGAGGAGGTCGCCCGGGGCGTACTTTCCGATGTCCGGGAGCACACGCGGGGGGCCGAGCAATACGACGACATGACGTTTCTAATGCTCAGGGTGGAATGAACGACTTCGCGGGGCGGGTAGTATTAGATTGGACGCGAGCGGCCGGACCCCGGAGCGGCAAACGGCCGGCTGGCGGGCTACGTCCTTGAAACTTAGGGGGTTTCTAGTCGTATGACTCCCAGGAAGACCATGAGAAAGCGGCTGGTCATCGGGGCGGCGGGCCTCGTGCTCCTGATTGCGGTGGGAGCCGCGGCGGCTCTGTACTTCGGCAGTCGCCGGGAGGTGACGACCTCCTCCGAGCCGGCCTACCGGGCCTACCGCGAGGCGCTCGAAAACGAGCGGCGGTTCTACTACAAGGAAGCGCGCGACGGGTTTGCCAAGGCCCTGGAGCTCGACCCGCAGTTTGCCGAAGCCATGCTCGGCCTTTCTCGGATGACTCGAGGCGATCAGGGGCTCGCGCTCGTGCGGCGGGCGGCCAAGCTGAGGGACCACCTGACCGAGCGGGAGCGGATGCACGTCGACATGCAGCTGGCCAAACGCGAGGGGCGTTCGGAGGACGCCGTGGCGATCGCCAGGAGAGTCCACGAGAGGTATCCGGACGACGTGAGGGCCGCGATGGATCTCTGCGAGCACGAGATCATGGCGGGCAACGGCGAAAAGGCCCTGCAAATCCAGGCGGAATTGCTGGCGGTCGAGCCCAACAACGCCAACGCGTATAACCAGATCGGTTACTACTACGCGTATCGCGGGGACTACGAGAAAGCGATCGAGAACATCAAGAAGTACCAGTTCATGGCGCCGGATCAGGCCAACCCCTACGATAGCCTCGGCGAGATCCAGGCCTATTCGGGCCACTACGACGAGGCGATCGGAAACCTGAACCAGGCGCTCAAGCTCAAACCGGATTTCTTCGCCGCGTACCTGCACATGGGGATTGCCTACGAAGGCAAGGGCGACTATGCCAAGGCGATCGAGAGCTTCCGCAAGGGCGCCAAGGAGGCGATGGACGAAGACCTCCGCCACGAGCACCTGCGGCAGGCGCTTCGGGCCGCCTATGTCGCCGGGGATGTGCCGGTGGCGAAAGAGCTCATTTCGGAGCTCCTGGTGTTTCCCGGCGAAAAGCACCGGGAGCTGACGCGCCTCGCCTACGACGCCCTGCTCGACCTGATGGAGGACCGGCCCGTCGAGGCAGAAAGGCGGCTTCGTGAGCTCCAGCCCAAGGTCGAGGCGGTCGACAAGCAGGAGACCAAGAAGGAGAGCTACGGGGGCCCGCCGCATCCGGACCTGACTTTCCTGATGGCGCAGGCTCTGATGCGTCAGGGGCGAGTCGATCAGGCGATTCCGCTCCTGGAGGAGTTGGCGGGTTCGCCGAAGCCCTTCGTCAACTTCGAGTCACGCCGCTGGGTCTTCGCGGGTCGCGCCCTGCTGGCCGAGGCGGTCGCGCGCAAGGGAGATCTCGACCGAGCGGAGAAGCTGCTCGTCGAGAATCGGAAGTGGAACCCGAGCTGGGCGCCGGCGGGTCCGTCGGAGCAGGTCGTGGCGCAACTGCGGCGCGAAAAGGTGCTCGCCGCCACCAAGTAGGAATTCCGTCGGACGCATGGAACCCGCCGGCCGCGACTTCGAGACCCAGCACAAGCTTCTCCTTCTCGAAACCCTCTACGACGCGGGCTTGTCGCTCGGGTCCTTGCCGAGCGAGGAGGCGCTGGTCGAGGACGTCCTGGGACGGGCGGTGGGTGTGCTCGACGCCTCCCGAGGGTACCTCGCCACCTTCGGCGAAGGGGGCGCCTTGCGCGCGGAAGCCCGCGTCGGCCTTCCGCGACGCGTCCCCGAATCCGTCGTCGCCGAGGACGAGTTCCTGCGCGAGGTGCTCGCCTCCGATGCGGCGGTTCGCCGCGAGAAGTTCCGATTCCTGCGGACACCCGTCTCGGCGGCGATCGGCGTGCCGATTCGCGGCGGCGCACGCGGCCTCGGGGTCTTGGTGCTGGCGGAGAAGGAGCTGCGGCGAGGCGAGAAGGCTGCCTTCGGCGAAGAAGACGCGCGCTTCCTCTCTTCGCTGGCGGTTCTGTGCGGGATGGCGATCGAGAACCGTCGTCACCTCGAGCGCTTGACGCGGGAGCGGGAGCGTCTGGAGGAAGAGAACCGGAGGCTGCTCGACGAGACGGGCCGTTCGGCGGCCGGGCGTCTCTTCGTCGGGGACTCGCCGGCGGCGCGCGCCGTGCTCGACCTGGTCGGGCGGGTCGCCGCGTCGAGGATCTCCGTGCTGATCACCGGAGAAAGCGGGACCGGCAAGGAGCTCGTGGCGCGAA
>DATKAE010000112.1:0-2082 GCA_035498405.1 Thermoanaerobaculia bacterium
TCGTAGGACGGGCAGGACGGGTGATGCGCCGCTCCGGTGCCGGGCATGCGCTTGATGACGAACCGGGCGTGATGCGCGACGTACATCTCGACGCCGTCCCGCACGCACAGGCACCGCGGGCGCTCCTCCGACCTGTGCGCATCGGCGAGCGCTGCCGGAAGCGCGGGGCTATCGCCTCGATACGCTCGGCCCTGGATGAGATAGCGCGACTCGCTGCGCATTCGGCGTCCGTGCAGGACCACTCCCGACGATCGGTGCAGACATGCGAGTTTGCGCTCGCCGCGCCCGGGCCAGCACCTCAGAGAGACGGTGCCAAAGCAGGCGTTTCTGGGTCTGTGGACGGACGGGCGGCGAGGGCGGCCGAAACGCCCGCAGCGTCCGCGAGGGTTGACCTCAGTCGACTCCGCCGGCGACGTACTCCGGTGACGTGCTCAACGGAGCCTGCTCGGCCTGACCGCCATCCACCGGCGGCCCTTCACCCTTTCCACGCGGACCGTGTCGCGCGCGGGATTCATGATGTACCTCAGCGCGCAAAGGTCCCGGACGTCCGACAGCGCCTCCGGCCGGAATACCGCGGCGTTCCGGCCGGCCCAGCGGGCGGACACCGCGAGGAGCCCGCTCTGGCGCTGGTCCCGCAGATAGCGGCCGAGCTGCTGCGTGAACCCGTAATCGTTCCGGTCGACGAGGCGTCGCTCCCGCCGCTCCTTCCCGCGAAGATCGATGAGGATCGCATCGCAACGGACGCGGAACGCCCGCCGCTCGCCGACGATGTCGCGATCGAGGTCGGGATAGCTGTCGGTCACGAACCGGTGCCAGTGATGGACGGTCTCATACACCGTGGTCTTGAGGTCGAGGGAACCGTACCAGACGCCGTACGCCAGTCCGTCGGAGAAACGCGTCGCGTGCCAGTTCTGGGGGACGAAGGGGTAGGTGACCACCGTGCCGTAGTCGAAGGGGCGCGTGACGAGCGGCGCTGGACTCGGCACCTGCCCGTGGCTCTCCGCCGCGATCGCGACGGCCTGATCCTCGGCGCTCGCCGAGAGGTCGTCGAATGGGCTCTGCGGCGGCCCGAAGCCCTTGACGTTCCGGACGAGGTCGTCGTGGAAATCGACGACGTCGCGGATGAGCGCGTCGAACGCCAACAAGAGCGCTACCGGCCGCGCTCGAAATCCAGATAGCGGCGGACCGCCAGGACCCCCTCGAACCCGTGACGCCTCATGACTTCGAGGGGTGGGATGCCGCCGAAGCGGCGGTTCGGCGTCGTCACCCAGCCGTACGCGAGGTCGCGGTCGTGAGGGAAGATGATGCGCAGGGCCTTGTGGATCCCGAGGAGATGCCCCACCCGGGCGAGGAGATCGGCGTTGTCGGCGAGCGGCTCGCCGCGCCGATATCGCGCCACGGTGGAGCGGGACTGCGCCGAGAGTCCGAGGAGGAGCGCCTGGTCGGCGGGTGAGATCCCCCAGTGATCGAAGAGGGCAGCGATCAGCCGGGCCAGACGCTCACGGCTCGCCCGGTCGTGGAGATCGACCCGCTCGTCCCGTTCAACGACTGCGCTCATGAAACTGAATGTACCATAAACTACGATAACCGTACCAAAAACACAGATCCTTTGCGGGGTCTTGCGAAGGTGGAAAAGAAACCGGGCGTCCTCCCGGACGCCCGTAAGTCACACTCCATCAGGCCGCGAACTTCCGCCTCGCGTAGTACACGTCCAGGAAGTCCGTTCCCGGCCGTCTCGGGACGTACACCGCGACCTGGATCTTCTCCGGGCCGCTCGCGAGCCGGTGAGCAGCCGTGTAAGCCGCTGCCTGCCCGCGATAGTTCTCATCACAGTCGGCGAAGATCGCGACCTTCGTGACGGTCTCGGGAAGCTCGACCACCTCGAGCGAGCCCGCGTTGCCGGCCGCCCAGACGGGAAGGCCGGTTCGCAGATGAACGGCGAGCGCGGTCTCGATCCCCTCGGCGAGCGCGAGCTCGCTCTCCGGCTCGTAGAGCCGGATCGCCGCGCCCTTCAGCCCCGCCGAGAAAAGCTTCCTCACCCCGCTCACCGCCGCCTTCGCGCCGCCGGCGAGATACGTCCGG
>DATKAE010000113.1:0-1025 GCA_035498405.1 Thermoanaerobaculia bacterium
CTTCGCCCCGGCGAGCAGCGCCGCCATGTCGAGCGACAGCACGCGCTTGTTCCGCAGTGTCTCCGGGATCTCCCCGTTCACGACCCGCTGCGCGAGCCCCTCGACGATTGCGGTCTTGCCGACGCCGGGCTCGCCGATCAGCACCGGATTGTTCTTCGTGCGGCGCTGCAGGATCTGGATCACGCGCCGGATCTCGTCGTCCCGGCCGATGACCGGGTCGAGCTTGCCCTGGCGGGCCCGCTCCGTGAGGTCGAGCGTGTATTTCTTTAGCGCCTCGCGTTGGCCCTCGGCTTCGGGGTTGGCGACGGACTCGCCTCCGCGCACGGCCTTGATTGCCTGCTCTATCGCCTTCTTGCTCCCGCCCGCTTCTTTCAGCAGGCGGCCCGCCTCGCCCTTGTCATCCGCCAGGGCGAGCAGGAAGAGCTCCGAGGCGATGTACTGGTCACCGCGCTTCTGTGCTTCCTTGTCGGTGAGGTTGAGGAGATTGGAGAGGTCGCGCCCGATCTGGATTTCGCCGCCATGGCCTTCTACCTTCGGCAGGCGGTCGATCGCCTTGCGCACGGCCTCGCGGAGCTTCGGCACGTTGACACCGGCGCGGGAAGCGAGCGAAGCCGTTCCGCCGTCCTCCTGGTCGAGCAGGGCCGCGAGGACGTGCACCGGCTCGATGAACTGGTTGTCCGCGCCCACGGCGAGGCTCTGCGCGTCGGCGAGCGCCTGCTGGAATTTGGTGGTCAAGCGGTCGAGCCTCATTGTGGCCTCCGTCGTCTCGAATAGACCTTTCCCAACTGCGGACAATTCCCGGTTTTTTCAAGCGCCCCGGGCAGTTGCCATTCTGCCCCCCCGCCGCCCCGCGGTACACTCGCAAGTCCCTTATCGACCAGCGAAAATGATGAAGTTCGAGCTCGAGTGGCGCATCGGCAAGTACCCGATCACGCAGGAGATCGGGCGCGGCGCCACCAGCCGGGTGTACCTCGGCCGCGACCCGTTCGCCGACCGCGACGTCGCGATCAAGGTGTTCTTCTTCG
>DATKAE010000114.1:0-1859 GCA_035498405.1 Thermoanaerobaculia bacterium
GCCGCCGGCCCGCCAGGGCCCGCGGAATGACGTCAGCGCAGAGCCCGCGGACGAAGCCTTCGCGCCGCTGGTCGCCCGCCCGTCGGCGCCGGACCCGCGCAACGGCCCGTAACTGCCAAGCCGGGGTGAGTCGGAAATGCCACACCGCGCGGGGGATCGATTGCGGCTTTGCGATTTTTCGAGACAGGGACTCGGATCTCTGACTCAAGGGTGGGATGAATCTTCCGCCCGAAGTCGTGGAGCTGATCGACTCGCTCAGGCGCGAGATCGAGGCGCTTCGGATCGAGAACGCTGAGCTTCGGCGACGGCTGGGCCTGGACAGCTCCAACAGCTCCAAGCCGCCGTCGAGCGATGGGCTGAAGAAGAAGCCTCGGGTGCTCAAGAGCCTGCGCACGCGCACGGGCAAGCCGAGCGGAGGCCAGAGAGGCCACGACGGCGATACGCTGCGCCAAGTCGCCGAGCCCGATGCGATCGTCGAGCACGCGCCCGAGGCGTGCGAGCATTGCCAGACGCTGCTCCTGGCGGATTCGAAGGTCGGCGAGGAGAAGCGTCAGGTCTTCGACCTTCCCGAGAGCCTGATCGTGACTGAGCACCGCGCGGCGATCCACGACTGCCCGGTCTGCCGCCGGCGCACCCGCGCCGCCTTTCCCGAGGGCGTCGTTTCGCCGGCCCAGTACGGCGAGCGCGTCAGGGCGGCGGCCGTCTATCTCAACGCCCAGCAACTCGTGCCCGAAGAACGAACCGCACAGGTCCTGCAGGATCTGTTCGGGGCGGCGGCGGCCTGCGGCGCGAGCGTGGCGACCTGGGTTCGCCGCAAGGCCGAGGCGCTGGCGCCGGTCCACCGCGGCATCGGCGCCTGCGTCGCGGCGGCGCCGGTGCGCTGTCTCGACGAGACGGGCTTCCGCATCGCCGGGAAGACCCGCTGGCTCCACACCGCCTCGACGCTGACCCACACCTTCTATCGCGCCGGCGAGCCCCGCTCGGCCGTGCCCGAGTTCGAGGGCGGCGTCGTGGTCCACGATCACTGGCGCGCCTACTACGCTCTCGAAAACGTCCTTCACGCCTTCTGCAACGCCCATCTCCTGCGCGAGCTTCAGGCGGTCTGCGAATTCGACAAGGAGCCTTGGGCCGAGGCCCTGCGCGCGACGCTGCTCGACGCCAACGAGGCCGTGCAAAACGCCAAGGCGCAGGGCGCCTCGGCCCTCCCGCCCGAAACCGTCAAGGCGTTCGAGGACCGGTACTGGGCGGCCGTCCGCGAAGGCCTCGCCCTGCACCGGAGCCTGCCGGCCTTCGATCCCTCGAAGAGCCCGAAAAAGCGCAAGAAGCAGCGGCCCGCTCACAATCTCCTCATCCGCTTCAAGGCCTTCAAGGACGCGACCCTCCGGTTCCTCACCGACTTCACCGTTCCCTTCACCAACAACCTCGCCGAGCAGGATCTGAGGATGATGAAGGTGAAGATCAAAATTTCGGGCGGCTTCCGCACCCTGCAGGGCGCCGCCGACTTCGCCGCCCTGCGCTCCGTGATCTCGTCGGCCCGAAAGCAGGGCCTCGACATCCTCAAAGCCCTGACCCTCACCCCCGAGCGACTCGCCGTCGAACTCAAGCTCTGAGCCGCGACTTCCCTTCGCCTCTCCTTCGCAACGCAATGAAAGCCCCAAACGACCAGAAACGGTCCGACCTCTGGCTTGGCAGTTACGGACGGCGTGTCATCTTAACGTAAGCGGCTGATTTGAGCCGCCCGCCCAATCCCCCTCCTCCCTCCCCGCCAGCCTCGAGCCGAGGCCCGCGCCGGCAATATCTGTTGACAGTGTTCGTGTTTTGTTCTAATATTCCGCCAATGCTCGAACCCGAGACGAGGA
>DATKAE010000115.1:0-9134 GCA_035498405.1 Thermoanaerobaculia bacterium
ATTCACGCGCGCAGCGATCGGACGGACAAGCCCTACGTCGCCATCAACTGCGCCGCGCTTCCGGAGACGCTGCTCGAATCGGAGCTCTTCGGGATCGAGCGGGGCGTCGCCACGGGGGTCGAGGCGCGGCCCGGGCGTTTCGAGGGGGCGAGCGGCGGCACCCTCTTCTTGGACGAGATCGGGGACATGCCGCTCTCGCTCCAGGCGAAGCTCCTCCGGGTGCTGCAGGAACGAGAGATTGAGCGGGTGGGCGGCCGGCGGCGGATTCCGATCGATGTGCGAGTACTCGCCGCCACGCACGCGGATCTGCCGCGCCGAATCGCCCGGGGCGAGTTTCGCGAGGATCTCTACTATCGGTTGCGGGTCGTCGAGATCGCGTTGCCCCCGCTTCGGGAGCGGCGGGAGGACATTCCCCGGCTGGTCCGGCACTTCCTCGAACGGTTCGCCGCGCGCGAAGCGCGGGACGTCCCGACCCTGGACCGGGATGCCTATGCCGCGCTGCTCACTCACGAATTCTCCGGCAACATCCGCGAGCTCGAGAACTTGCTCGAGGGCGCCGCGGCCCTGTGCCGGGGAGGAGTCATCCGGCGGGAAGACCTGCAGTGGCTTCCCGCGGCTTCCCGGGCGGCCGCAGCGCCCACCGGCTCCGGCGCTCCGGAAGAGGAACCGTCGAGCCTGAGGGCGCTCGAAGACCGCCACATCGAGCGGGTCTTGAGGCTCGCGGGCGGAAACAAGAGCCGGGCGGCGCGGCTCCTCGGTATCAGCCGACGAACGCTCTACCGGAAGAAGTCAGTGGGACAATAGTATACGGTGACAATAAGTCACGTATTTCGTCAACTGCTTTAAAAATTGATTGTTAGTGGCTAATCTATCCGGCGTTAGTACCAATGTGTAGCGTAAAGACACACTAGCGGCCTGAATCAACAATGGCCCGATTTGACTCTAAGACCTTGTTTGTCAGTAGCTTAGCCTCTGGCTCTCTTAGACGGTCATCCTGGCAGGCGGCTTGCGATATGCCTACGGTCATACGCCGTGAAGAAAGAACTGGTATCCACTGCCACGGACCTGGGGACGCCTTTCGTCCTCTGGTCGCTTCTGCTGGGCGAACTCGCCATCGCCTCGCTCTTCCTGCTGTCCGGTAAACTCCCCCCGATCTTGACTCGGTCGCTGCAGCTCTTTCTGCGATTCTGACGGCCGGGGGTCCGACCGAAAACCGAATGGCTCATCGGAAGACAGCTCCGCTTACGCCCCGACACGCGGGCTCGCGCGATATCTCGCTGACGATCCCGGTGGCGCCGGAGATGGAGATTGTCGCCACGGCCCAGGCCGCCGCGCTCGGCGAGTATCTCGGAATGTCCCGCGATAAGATCGACGAGGTCAGACTCGCGCTGGTCGAGGCGTGCATCAACGCCTTCGAGCACGCGCAGACGCGCGACGAGCGCCTGCACCTGACTTTTCGAATGGGCCGGGAAGACGAAGGGGCCGATTGGCTGGAGATCGAGGTCTTGGATCAGGGCAAGGGCTTCGATCACTTGCGCATCGAGCCTCCAACCCCCGAGCAGACGTTCCAGGGAAAGCGCAAGCGCGGATGGGGGCTTCAGATCATCCGAAGTCTGATGGACAGCGTTCAGATCAGCTCCGGCGACTGGGGGACGCGAATCGTCATGAGGAAATACAAGTGAGCGACGCGTGCAAGGTTTCGGCGCAACGCCGAGGGGACGTGGCGGTTCTTTGGACCGATGGATACATCAACAACCAGGGAGGCGAGGAGATCGCCCGCGAGGCCTACAAGCAGCTCGATTCCGGTGCTCGGGCGCTGGTGATGAACCTCGAGAAGACGCGCATCGTCAATTCGATCGGCATCTCGATCCTGATCGAGGTGCTGGAGCGGGTGATGGATCGCAAGGGCTTGCTCGCCTTCTGCGGGTTGACGCCGACGATCGACAAGACCTTCCGCATCATGGGTCTCGCCCAATATGCGTCGATCTATCCCACCGAGGAGGAGGCACTCCAGGCGGTCTCCGCGAGGGTTTAGGCCGTGGAACCGGTTCGTGGCGGCGCGCCCGCTCGGCTGCGCGAAGCATGGCGAGAGGTCGGAAATGCGCTCACGCACGATCCTCGCCGGCCGCTACCGACTCGACTCGCCGACGCGGCGGCGACCCTGGCGGGGGCGGGAAACGCCGCCCTGTATCTGAAGGACAAGGCCAACTGGATCCTGGTCGCCTCCGTGGGCGATGGAGCCGCCACGCTGCCGTTGCCCGATCCGTGCCCGTCGGTGAGCGGGTTCTCGCGGGGGATCCTCTGGATCCGGCTCGAGGCCGAGGGAGAGCTGCACGGGCTGCTCGGCCTCGACCGGGTCGCCGACGAGGACGTGGAGCTTGCCGAAGTGCTGGGAATCTTGCTCGGCCCGTCGCTCGGCGCGCATCGCTTCTCGCGTCTGGTGAAAGAAGCCGACTTCGAGGTTCGGACACGGCTGCTCGAGCTCGAGTCTCTTTACGATCTCGGACTCTCCCTCGCCGGACAGCTCGACCTTTCTTCCCTGGCCGACGAGGTTTTGTTTCGGTCCATTTCCTTGACCGACGCGAGGAAGGGGAGCCTCGTCCTTCTTTCGGAGAACGGCTCGGTGCTTCTTTCGCGGCACATCGGCGGCGAGCTGGTCTCCCCGGGGGAGGTGCCCCGGTGGGTATTGCCGGAGGGGGAGGCCTCGATCAACAACAGCGCGTCCTCCGTTCCGACGGCGGGGCTGCGCCTCGCCTCCTGCGAAAAGTGCCTGGCGGTGGCGATTTCGGTCGGCGGCCGGCGCCTGGGCGTGCTCGCGGTCGCGGACAAGGAGTCCCGCGATGGAGGCGTGCTCGATTTCACGCCGACCGACGCGCGCCTGCTCTCCCTGTTCGCCAATCAGGCGGCGGCGGCGATCGAGACGGCGCGGCTCCACCGCGAGGCGATCGAGAAGGAGCGGATCGAGCGGGAGCTCGAACTCGCCGCCGCGATCCAGCGCGAGATCCTGCCGCGCTCGCTGCCGCGGGTCGAGGGCGTGGAGCTCGCGGCGGCCAACGTGCCGACGCGGCAGGTCGGGGGCGACTACTACGACTGGTTTCCCCTGTCGGGCGGCCGCCTGGGCTTTCTCGTGGCCGACGTCTCGGGCAAGGGCGTTCCGGCGGCGCTGTTGGTCTCTACTGTGCATTCCGCGGTCCATCTGCAGATTGACGAGGCCAAGACCATCGCGGACCTGGTTGCCCGCATCGACCGCCACCTCCAGCGCTTCGCGGCCACGCGCAAGTTCCTGACCCTCTTCTTCGGATTGCTCGAGCCCGATTCCGGGCGCTTCCGTTATGTCTCGGCCGGCCACAACCCGGTGCTGCTCGCTCGCGCCACGGGAGAGCTGGTGCGGCTCGAATCGACGGGCGTTCCCGTCGGCATGCTTCCCAACGCCTCTTGGAGGGAGGAGTCCGTTGATCTCGCGCCGGAAGACCTGCTCTGTGTCTACACCGACGGCGTGACCGAAGCCGTGAACGAGAGCGAGGAGGAGTTCGGTCTCGACCGACTTTCGGAGATTGTCGGCCGGGGCGCCTCCCGGCCCGTGCAAGAGCTGTGCGACTCCGTGCTCGCGGCCGTCGCGGACCACGCGAGAGGCATGCCGCAGTACGACGACCAAACACTGCTGCTCGTTCGGAGGATGCCCCTCGGCGGTCGGGAATCGTGAACCGCGCGCTTCGGCCCCTGCCCGGTTGCCGTTGAGGATTCGCGGCTCCGGCGGCCGCCGGTTAAGATTCCAGAGATGAGCCCCGCCTGGCCTCTGCTGCTCGCGCTCGGCTCCGCGGCGCCGGGAGGCGATTCGGGCCTGTTGCTCGAGGGGGCAACCGTCTATGTGGCCGCCGAGGCGGCCCCGCAGCGCGCGAGCATTCTCATCCGGGACGGCAAGATCGCCTTCGTCGGCGAGGCGCGGCAGGCGCGGGCCATGGCCGCAGACGCGCGGGTCGTCGACCTGACGGGTCGCTTCGTTTTCGCCGGCTGGTCGGATGCGCACGGGCACCTCTATGGCCTGGGCGAGGCGATCGAGACTGCCGATCTGAGGGGAGCCTCGAGCGCGTCGGAGGCGGCGCGCCGGATGGCGGAAAAGGCGGCCCGGCTGCCCTCGGGAGTGTGGGCGGAGGGGCGCGGCTGGGACCAGAACCTCTGGCCCGGCCAGAGCTTCCCGGACGCGAGGGAACTCGATCGGGTTCTCCCGGAGCGTCCCGCTCTGGCGCGGCGGGTCGACGGCCACGCCCTCTGGGTCAACTCCGCGGCACTTCGAGCCGCCGGAGTCACCGCCTCCACCCCCGATCCCGACGGGGGACGCATCCTGCGGCGCCCCGACGGGAGCCCTTCCGGAGTTCTCGTCGACAACGCGAAAACGCTCGTCGAGGCCCTTCAGCCGGCTCCCTCCGCTTCGGACCGCGAGCGCCGCCTGCTCGCGGCAGCCCGCGCCTGTGCCCGTGCCGGCTTGACCGCTGTCCAGGACGGCTCCGCCTACGGGCCGGAATCGATCGAGGTTCTCGAGCGGCTGGTGGCCCGAGGAGAGCTGCCGATCCGTGTGTACGCAACGATTTCCGCCGAGCCCGCGGCCGCTGGGGAGGCCTCCCCGGGAGACACCGCGTCTCGGCTTCCGCACCTCGGGAAGATTCGCGAAGGAAAGGGCAGCGACTTCCTGACCGTGCGCGCAATCAAGGCGTACGCCGATGGCGCGCTCGGCTCTCGGGGCGCCGCCCTGCTCGCCGACTATTCCGACGAGCCGGGCTGGCGCGGGCTCCTCGTCACGCCGGTCGAGCGTCTGGACGCGCTGGCGCTTGCCGCGCGAAGCAACGGCTGGCAACTCTGGATCCACGCCATCGGAGACCGGGGAAACCGGGTCGCGCTCGACGCCTTCCGCAAGGCGGCCCGGGCCGTGCCCAAGGGTCCGCCGGGAGGCGATCGGCCGCGCGTCGAGCACGCGCAGGTCGTGGCGCTCGCCGACCTCGCGCGGTTCGGTGCCGAGGGTGTCATCGCTTCGATCCAGCCCACCCACGCCACCTCCGACATGCCCTGGGCCGAGCGGCGCGTGGGCCCGGAGCGGATCCGGGGCGCCTACGCCTGGAGGAGCCTGAAGACGGCGGGGGCGAGGCTGGCCGGCGGGAGCGACTTTCCCGTCGAGTCGGAGAATCCGCTCCTCGGGTTCTACGCGGCCGTGACGCGCAAGGATCGGTCGGGTCATCCTCCCGGCGGTTGGCGCCCGCAGGAAAAGCTCACTCGATCCGAGGCGCTCGCCCTCTTCACGTCGGACGCGGCTTACGCGGCGTTCGAGGAGGAGCGGCGCGGGAGGATCGCGGTCGGCTACGAGGCGGACCTGACGGTCCTGGCGCGAGACCCCATGACCGTCGCGGAGAGCGAAATCCCGACGATCGCCGCGCCTCTCGTGATCGTCGGCGGAAGAGTCTTCTCGGGGGAGAATCCGGTGCGATGAGATCGCTCGGCGGGTTATTGTTATTGACCCTGGCCGCCGGATTGGGGTGCAGCCGCCCGGCGCGCCCGGCCCCTAACGTGACACCGAGCAACGACTCACGGGCCGCGCAACGCGCGCACATGGTGGAAACTCAGATCGTGTCGCGCGGCGTGCGCGACCCCCGGGTGCTCGCCGCGATGCGCGAAGTTCCTCGGCATCTGTTCGTGGAACCGAGCGAGCGGTCGCGGGCCTACGACGACACTCCGCTGCCGATCGCGGGGAACCAGACGATCTCGCAGCCGTACATCGTGGCGCTGATGACCGAGCTGCTGGACCTGCAGCCCGGAGAGAGGGTGCTCGAGATCGGAACCGGCTCGGGCTATCAGAGCGCCGTCCTCTCGAAGCTCTGCGGCGAGGTCTATTCGATCGAGATCGTGCCGGAGCTGGCCTCGACCGCCTCGGAGCGTCTTGCCAAGATGGGCTATCGAAACGTCCAGGTTCGCGAGGGGGACGGCTACCGCGGCTGGCCGGAGAAGGCCCCCTTCGACGGCATCATCGTGACCGCGGCGCCCGAACGGATTCCAAAGCCGCTGCTCGACCAGCTCGCCTCGGGGGGCCGGATGGTCATCCCGGTCGGCGGCTTCTTTCAGGAGTTGAAGGTCTTCCGCAAGGACTCCGCCGGCAAGATCACCGAGCAGGCAATCCTGCCCGTGCGATTTGTTCCCATGACCGGGGAGGTCGCAAAGACACCCACGGTGCCGGACAACTAGCGGCCCCGGATCCGCCGCTCTTGCGACAGACTTTCAAGGCGTTCACCTACACCGACTTTCGCCGGCTCTGGGTAGGCGCCTTCACCTCCAGCACCGGCACCTGGATGCAGGAGGTGGCTCAGAACTGGCTGATCCTCACGATGACCGGGTCGGCCTTCCTGCTCGGCCTCGACGCCTTCCTCGCCGACGCTCCGTTCCTGCTCTTCTCGCTCTTCGGCGGCGTGCTCGCCGACCGCCTGGACCGCCGGCGCATCCTGCTCGGCTCGCAATACATTCAGATGTCGAGCGCGCTCTTGCTGGCGGCGTTGGTCGTGGCCGGCGGCGTCCGCGTCTGGATGATCCTGACGCTCTCGTTCGTCGTCGGCCTGGTGCAGTCCTTCGGCGGGCCCGCCTACCAGGCCCTCGTGCCCACGCTCGTCGACCGAGAGGACTTGCCAAACGCCGTCGCGCTCAACTCCATCCAGTTCAATCTCGCGCGCGTGATCGGTCCCGTCCTCGCCGGCGTGGCCTTCTATCGCCTGGGCGCCGCGGCCTGCTTCGGTTTGAACGCCCTGTCGTTCCTCGCGCCGATCGCCGCGTTGCTCACGCTCCGCCGGGGAGGCGGCACGGCGCAGACGGCCGAACCGATGCTCCAGAGCCTGAGAACGGGTCTCCGTGCGGTCCAGGAAACCAAGGCGCTCCGGGGCTTGGTCGCGCTCTCTTTTGTGGGGAGCTTCTGCGCGCTGCCGCTGGTGACCTTCCTGCCCATCTTCGCGAAGGATGTCTTTCACCGCGACGCCAAGGGCTACAGCTTTCTGCTGGCGGCATTCGGCGTGGGTGCGATTGCCGGAGCGATCGGTGTGGCGGGCTTCGGGCACGTGGCGCGAAAGGGGGTCGTGGCCATCGCCATGCAGATGACCTTCGGGGCCCTGGCGGTCGGATTCGCGCTTTCGCGCTCCCCGCTCCTCTCCTACGCGTTCTTGGCGCTCGCGGGGGCCGCGCTGATGGTTGTCTTCGCTCTCTTCATGACCCTCGTGCAGACGAGCGTGGACGATCGGCTGCGGGGGCGGGTCGTGTCGGTCTACTCCCTGGCCTTCCGCGGCGCCATGCCCCTCGGCAACCTCGCCGCCGGCTTCTTCGCGTCGATCTTCTCGGCCCCCGCCGTGCTCGTCGCCAACGGAGCGGTGCTGATTTGCGTCGGCGCCGCTGTGCTGCTGCGCAGCCGCGGAGGCGTGACCTCGCTCTAGCTCCTCGGCCCGGCGGCCCGCAGGCGAAAGCGCTGGATCTTTCCCGTGGCGGTCTTCGGGAGCTCGGGAACGAACGTGATCCATCGCGGGCACTTGTAGGGCTCGAGCTTCTCCTTGGCGAGGCTCTTGAGCGCTTCCACGAGGCCGCCGGCATCGGCCTCGGGCTTGAGCGCCACGAAGGCGTGGGGCTTGGTCAGACGGTCGTCGTCTTCCTGCCCGATGACGGCGCATTCCAGCACGGCGGGATGAGCGATGAGCGCCGCTTCGACCTCGACCGGGGAGACCCAGATCCCGCCCACCTTCAGCATGTCGTCGCTGCGTCCGGCATGCCAGTAGAAGCCGTCGGCGTCCCGGCGGTACTTGTCCCCGGTCGAGATCCAGTCTCCACGAAGCGTTCGCTTGGTGGCCTCGTGCTTGTTCCAGTAGAAGGCCATGGTCGAGTCGCCGCGGACGAGCAAATCGCCGACCTCGCCCGGCGGGACGTCCCGTCCCGCTTCGTCCACGACGCGCAGGTCGTAGCCGGGGACCGGCCGTCCGCTCGAGCCGGGCCGGATCTGCCCGGGGAGATTGGACGCGAACATGTGGCAGGTCTCGGTAGAGCCGATGCCATCGAGAATGGGAAGTCCCGTTCGGTCGAGCCAGCGTTCGAAGAGAGGCGCCGGGAGCGCTTCCCCGGCGCTCGCGCACTGCCGAACGCTCGAAAAATCGGCGGCGATGCCGCGGTCCATGGCGGCGAGCATCTGGGCATAGGCCGTGGGCACGCCGAAGAAGAGAGTCGGGCGATGTCGGCGGACCTGGTCGAAGACCGCCTCCGGCGTCGGGCGCCCCGCGTAGAGGACCGAGGAGGCGCCGACATCGAAGGGAAAGTACTGGGCGTTGCCGAGGCCATAGGCGAAAAACACCTTGGCGATGGAGAAGCAACGATCCTCCGGAAGCGTGCGCAGAACCTCGACTCCGTAAGTCCGGCTGCACACCCACATGTCGTGCTGGAGGTGGACGACCCCCTTCGGTTCTCCGGTCGTGCCGCTCGAGTAGAGGAGGAAAGCGAGAGCGTCCCGGTGCGTGGGAGCGTAGGCGGGAGGCGCCGGCACTCGACGGATGCGCCGCCCGGTCTCCCGGGGATCCCAAACCGCGCACCCGTCGTTGGCCACGGCCGCACCGTCGATCACGGCCGGATCGAAGACCAGCACGCGCGGGTCACAGTCGGCCAGGACGGCCTTCAATTTCTCGGGCTTCAGGAGCGTGTTGAGCGGCACGGCCACGGCGCCCGCGGCGATTGTTCCCCAAAAGCCCGACGACAGGAGGGGAGTGTCGGGCAGGATCAGCGCGACGCGGTCCCCGCGGTGAACTCCCGCCCGTGCGAGCGCACCGGCGAAGCGCCGCGCCAGGAGGTCGAGCTCGGCGAAGCTCGTCTGCCCGTGGTCGGTGACGATCGCCGGTCGCCTTCCTCGCCCTTCGGCCGCGTGGCGCCCCACGAACCACTCGGCGGCGTTGAAGCGGTCGGGGAGGTAGTTGCAGGCGCGCATGAGTCTCGGGCGGCTAGGGTCATTCTAAGGGCCGTCAGTTTAAAGAAAAATCGAGCCCGCGGTCCTCAACTGGCGAGTTTGCTTGGTTCGCGGCGCGAGGAGTCTCCCGAGGTAATCGAGGGAGGAGCCTCGCGCCGCGGGAGCGAAGCGCGGA
>DATKAE010000116.1:0-54767 GCA_035498405.1 Thermoanaerobaculia bacterium
GCTCGGCCGCTCCGTTCATGTTCTCCGTTCCTCCCGCCTCGAGCGCCTTCTTGGCCTCCGCCAGCGCCGACTCGAAACTGGAGATGTCGGCCGCGTCGAGCTTCGAACGGTTCTCGTTGAAGGACTTTTCCGTCGTGTAGATGATGCTGTCGAGGCGGTTCTTGGCCTCAATCTCCTCGCGGCGCTTGCGGTCCTCCTCGGAATGCGAGGCCGCCTCCTTGACCATGCGGTCGATCTCATCCTTGTTGAGACCGGAGGAAGCCGTGATGGTGATCCGCTGTTCCTTGCCGGTGCCGAGGTCCTTCGCCGACACGTTCAGGATGCCGTTGGCATCGATGTCGAACCCCACCTCGATCTGCGGCATGCCGCGGGGCGCGGACGGAATCCCGATCAGATGGAAGACGCCGATCGTCTTGTTGTCGCGGGCCATCTCGCGCTCGCCCTGGAGCACCTTGATCTCGACGGAGGTCTGGTTGTCCGAAGCGGTCGAGAACGTCTCGCTCTTCTTCGTCGGGATCGTCGTGTTGCGCTCGATGAGCCGCGTGGTCACACCGCCCAACGTCTCGATACCGAGAGAGAGCGGGGTCACGTCCAGAAGCAGGAGGTCCTTCACGTCTCCCGCGAGCACGCCCCCCTGGATCGCGGCGCCGACCGCCACGACCTCGTCCGGATTGACGCCCTGGTGGGGCTCCTTGCCGAAGAGCTCCTTGACGAGCGCCTGGATCCGCGGCATGCGCGTCTGGCCGCCCACGAGAACGACCTCGTCGATGTCCTTCGCCTCCAGACCCGCGTCCTTGAGCGCCTGCTTGCAGGGGCCCACGGACTTGACGATGACGTCCTCGACCAGCTGCTCGAGCTTCGAGCGGGTCAGCTTCAGCTGCAGATGCTTCGGCCCCGAGGCATCGGCCGTGATGAAGGGCAGATTGATCTCGGTCTCGACGACGTTGGAGAGCTCGATCTTGGCCTTCTCCGCCGCCTCCTTCAACCGCTGCATCGCCATCGGATCCTTGGACAGATCGACTCCCTGGTCCTTCTTGAACTCGGCGAGAATCCAATCGATGATCCGCTGGTCGATGTTGTCGCCGCCCAGGTGCGTGTCGCCGTTGGTGGACTTGACCTCGACGACCCCCTCCCCGACCTCGAGGATCGAGATGTCGAAGGTTCCGCCCCCGAAGTCATAGACCGCGATCGTCTCGTCCTTCTTCTTGTCGAGGCCGTAGGCGAGCGCGGCGGCCGTGGGCTCGTTGACCAGACGCTCGACCGTCAGCCCGGCGATCTGCCCGGCGTCCTTGGTCGCCTGGCGCTGCGAGTCATTGAAGTACGCGGGAACGGTGATCACGGCGCGCGTGACTTTCTCGCCCAGGTAGGCCTCGGCGGCCTCCTTCATCTTGGTCAGGATCATCGCCGAGATCTCGGGCGGCGAGTACTCCTTGTCGCCGGCCTTGACGCGCGCATCGCCGTTGGGCGCCTGGATGACCTTGAAGGGAACCATCCTCATTTCGTCGGTCACCTCGGCGTACTTGCGTCCCATGAAGCGCTTGATCGAGAAGACCGTATTGGCCGGATTGGTGATGGCCTGGCGCTTGGCCACTTGTCCGACCAGGCGCTCTCCGGTCTTCGAGAATGCGACAACCGACGGTGTCGTCCGGTTGCCCTCCGCATTGGGGATGACGACGGGGTCTCCCCCTTCCATCACGGCAACGCACGAGTTCGTGGTGCCGAGGTCGATTCCGATGATCTTGCTCATTTCTGCTCTCCTTCCGCCTGTCGAACCGCAAGACCCTGCTTCTTGCGAATCAATTGGGAAGGCAAATTATGAAATCTTAGTATTCAATTGTCAAGATATAAGCACACATTTCTAAGTCTAGTTGACTCAGACTATTCGACAACCTTGACGGAGGGCTCGGCTTCGGGCGTTCGCGGCTTGGCTGCCCCCGGGCGAATCTCGGCGACGGGTGCCAGTGTCCGGTCGAAGGAAAGATCGAGGTCTATGTAGCCCCGCGGGTCCTTGCCGTAGAGTCCGAACTTCCCCTGCTCCGGCCGCACGATATAGCGGTAGGCGCGGCCCCAGGGATCGCGCAGGGCGCCTTCCCGGATGATGCCGCTCGCGGCGAGCTCCTCGAGGCTTCGGGGATAACGGCCCGTGGCGTCGTAGTGCACCCGAACCGCCCGCTCGATCGCGGAGAGCCGGTCGAGCGATACCGATTTGGAAAAGACGCCGAAGGGAGAGGTCTCCGCCCACGGGTGCATCAGGAAGTTCCACGGATTGGTCGGCACTTTCCACACTGCGAGGACGCCGAGAAAGAGCACGGCCAGCCAGGCTGCCAGCGCGCCGGGGGAAAACCCGCTCGGTCGCGCTACGGGCTCCACCTCCGGCGCCGGCGGCGGTTCTTCCGGCAAGATCGCGGCCAGCTCGAGTTCCGGCGCGCGGCCCTCGACGATGAGCTTGCGGTCCATCAGATCCGAGAGACCCTTCAACACGTCGAAATCCGACAGGAAAGCGGTCTCCAGGATCTGGCCCACCGTGCGCCTGCCATCGATCCACTTCCAGGTCTCCTGCTCGCTGCGCGAGGCCTGGAGCGCGCCCTCTTCCGGCGGAGTATCGCCGGCCGAAACGAGGCGGAGCGCCTCCTTTCCCTCCGCGCGCCGGAAGACGATGTCGTCGGAGCGGACTTTCTCCTTGAGCCTCGGCAGTTCGTCGTGAATCTGGGCCGCTTCCATCAGAACCGACTCGGTCGGAACCGGCGCCATGTGGTCGGCGTCGTACTCGATCTGCCCTTCCTGGCTGAACCGGAAGTTTCCGTCCGCCCACTGAAACGCGCGCTGGAGCGTTCGGAAGATCTGCAGCCGGAGCGCCTCCTTCAGGTCCTCCGGGGTCACCATCCGCTCGCGAATCAGAAGAAAGCCGAGCCTCTGCCGGGTTTCCTTCTGCAGCTCCAGGGCCCGGGCGAGCTCGCGCTCGCTCAATCGGCCCGCGCGCAGCAGGAGCTTTCCGATCTGGTTCTCGAGACGGTGCTTCTTCGAGTCCGCCGAAACGATCTGACCGCCGAGAAACGAGATCGTGATCGTGTCGTCCCCGCTCTCGACGATCAGAACGCCGCTCTTCCTCTGCAGGCCCAGCACCTGGAAGATGTCGGACAAGGAAAAGGCCCGGAGCGTTCCCTCAAGCCCCATGGGACCTCCTCCAGGCTCCGACGTTGCCCGCGAGCCAGAGGATCAGGGCGAGCGACCCGGCGCACACCGCGAGCGGGCTCAACGACGGCTGCGGCGCGAGCGGACGCACCTCGAAGAAGCGCCAACCCACCGCCGCCGCAGCCAGGGCGAAGAAGAAGAAGAAGAGGGCCGAAATGGCGCGAAGCGGCCTCTCCGAAAAATACGAATGCGCCCCCGGAAGCCCGAACGACAAGAAGCGGCAGGCGCGGTCGCGCGCTGCGATTCGCCGGCGCATTTCGCGGGTCTGCTGGACATGGGCGTCGATTCCCGGCTCCTCCCGGCGAATCTCCAGGCGGATGCAGGGCGAGCAGAACAGAGGAGGGTCCCCGAGGCGCTTGCAGAGCCTGCAGAAGGGGCGGCCGCAGCGCACGCATTCTCCGGCGACTCCCCGGCGGCTGCGCCACCAGGCCGCCAAGAGCGCCAGCACCAGCGCCGCCAGGGGTCCGATCGTCGCCGGCGAGCGAAGCGCCGACACAAGGGTCCGCTCCGGGAGATGCCCGGGCAGCCGCCGGCTCTTCGCCTGCGCGTTCCACATCTCGATCCGGCGTCTCGCCCGGGCCACGGAATACGCGGCCGGGACGACCCGCGAAAGCGTTAGGCGACTCGACCAGGCGTCCACACTCGATTCGGAGATGTCCCTCGCCTGCGCGATCGCGCGAGCCTGACCCTGGAAATCGTAGGACTCTCCGCGGGCCACCGACAGGTTGTAGAGAGCCTCGGCGGCGCGAGGATTGCGTTCGACGGCGGCCGAATAGTCCCGGATCGCCTCGCCATAATCCCCCTCCTCGAAGCGGACGTTGCCCCGGTTGACGAACGCCCGATAGCCCTTGGGGTCCGCCGACACGGCGCGGTCGTAGGAGGCGATGGCGCGCGCCGAGTCGCCCGCGCGCTGCGCGTACATGCCGAGCAGGAACCAGACGTCGGAATCCTCGTCGAAGACCGAAGACACCTGCCGCAGCCCGTCCTCCGCGGCGCCGTCCTCGCGCTGCTCCTCCAGATCCACGGCCGCCACGTACAGCGGTGAGCGCCGAATGATGTTCTCGCGCCCGATCCCGGCCAGCAAGAGCGGCCCGAGCGCCATCAGGACCAGACCGACGGAGACGATCGCGCGCTCCGGCCCCAAGGCATAGGCAAAGGTCAGCACTCCCCACCACAGCAGCAGCCAGTACGGCCCCAGGCCCGCCGCCAGCGGAATCCCGAGCGCCAACAGCGCGAACGGAAGTCCCGCGCCCGCGCCGACTCGGCGGTCCGCCCACTCCCCCAGGTCATGCCGCAGCCGCGGCCAGACGCGGAAGAGCAGGATGAGAATCGTCGAGAGTGCCGCGGCGGAGGCGGCGGCGAAGGTCCACAGCCCGACGGAAGAAAACAGAGCAAACCGCGCCTCGCGGGTCTGGAGCAAGGCCGCGGCCGCGTCGGGGAGAAGCGACAGGGCCTTCCCGAAGTCCCGCTGCCGCATGAGGAACCCGATCTTGGAGGCCACCGCGTCGTAGCTCGTCTCGTCCAGCGCGATGGCGGCGTCATAGGCGCGCGCGGCCCGCGCCGTGAGTCCCTGCCGTTCGGCCTTACGGCCCTCGAACACCGCCGTCCGCGAAAAGTCGGAGAGATAGCGCACACCGACGGTTTGCGCCGAGCGGCGCAGGCGCGTCATCGCTTGAGTGGCAGCCGCGTCGTCATCCTCGAGGAGGGCATTCAAGAATTCGAACCAGCTCGAGCGGTAGAGCCCCCGCGTGACCGGCGGAGGCAGCGGCGACACCTTCTCCTGGGCGACGGCCGAGGCCCCGGGCCCGGCCGAGACGGCCAGCGAAGCAAGCAGGAGGATTCGGGTGAGCCAGCCGGCCGGCCCGCGTCTACTTGGCGGGCGGACGGCTCACCTCCACAAACGCGAGGCGCAGGTCGTACAGGACGCGCGAAAGAAAGGTGGATTCCTCGAAGGAGAGATTGCCTCGGGTCTTCTGCTCCAGGACGGCGAGCAAGTCGATGATCTCCTGCGCGGCCGGGCGGTCGATGCGTCGGCGTCCGGAGGCCGGGTCCGGGACCATCCCCAGCGCGGCGTAGGCCGGCATCGAAAGAAGTTGGACGATCAAGGCGAAAGCGCCGCGGGGCGTCGCGTCGGCGCGCTCCCCCGCGGGCGGCCGCTCGGTCTCGGGGGGGACTGAGGCGGAGGGGGGCGGCGGCTCGGAAGCCGGCTTCGGCGGACCGGGGGCTTCGGCGCCTCCCTCGGCGCGGTACTCGGGACGGAGCTCCCCGTCCGGCGTAAACATTCTGCGATCGACGACGCGGATTGGCTTTTCTTCTTCGTCGGCCATGACAGTGCCGGGTGAGGTGTCGAGGGGAAATCTTAGCAGGTTGGGCCGAGCCGGTCGCGGGCGGCCGGCTGCAGACGCTCGAGGCTCCGAGCGGGCTGCGATCGGGACGGCTTCTCTGCCGCGGCGACGACCCTTATGATCGGCCCGTGCCTGACGCCGCCGGACACACGGCAATCTCCCGGCCGCCGCTCGCCAGACTCGAAACGGGCGCCGGAGGGAAGCCGTGACACGAGCCGACACCCTCGAGCGTCTCGCCTCCTTGGTCGAGAAGCTCCGGCGGGAGTGCCCCTGGGACCGAGAGCAGACTCCGGACACGATCAAGACGTTCCTTCTCGAGGAGTGCTACGAGACACTCGCAGCGATCGACTCGGGAGACCCGGAAACGCTCCGGGGGGAGCTTGGCGACCTGCTCTTTCAGATCTTCTTTCTCTCGCGGCTCGCCGCCGAGCGCGGCTGGTTCAAGCTGGAGGACGTGGCTCGCGCGATCACCGACAAGATGACCGAGCGACATCCGCACGTCTTCGGCGACGTCGCGGCCCGAGACGCGCAGGAGGTCGCCCGGGGCTGGGAGGCGCGCAAACGCCGGGAGTCGCGGTCGGAATCGGATCCGCTCGGCACGATTCCGGCCTCGCTTCCCGCCCTGGCGGCCGCCCAACGGATGACCTCCCGCGCGGCCGACCTGGGTTTCGACTGGGAGCACGACGCCGACGTGGCCGACAAGATCGTCGAAGAGCTCGAGGAGTGGCGAGTGGCCGCCGGACGCGGCGATACGGCGGCGGAGACCCGGGAGTTGGGCGACCTGCTTCTCTCGGTCGTCAACCTCGCTCGGCGCCGGCGGATCGACCCGGAGGCCGCCTTGCGGCAGACCAACGCGCGTTTCCGCTCGCGATTCGCCGCCGTGTCGCGCCAGGCGCATGCCTCGGGACGCGAGATGAGCGCGATCCCCTTGGCCGAACTGGACGCCTTCTGGGAGGAGGCCAAGAAAGAGGAAACGGCGGAAGAGAAGGGCCGCTGACGGATTCGACGCCGGTGCCGGCCCTCTCTCCCGGAAGGCAACGGCCTCGACGTCACTGGACGAGGTCCCTGACCTTGACGAGCCGGACTCCCCGCCGGGCGAGTGTGGGCAGTTCCTGCTCAAGGACCGAGAGCGTGGCCGGGTGGGGGTGTCCAATCGCGAGGGCCGAGCCTTCCTCCCGCGCCCGCCCAAGGAGTTGCTCGAAGGACCGCTCCACTCCCTCGGGGGTCGCCACGTCGTCCAAGAACACCCGGCGCGACGTCGAAGGCACTCCTGCCGCCTCGGCGGCGTCCCGCGCTACCGTCGATCCCGTCGTCCGGCTATCGACGAAGTACAGCCCGCGGCGCGCGAGCACGGCGACCACGGCGCGCATGACGCGCGCATCCGCCGTCGCCGCGGAGCCCATGTGATTGTTCATGCCGCTCGCTCCCGGAACCGACTCGAGGTCCTCCTCCAGCGTGCGCTCGATCTCCGCGTCGCTCTGCGAGCGCAGAATCACCCCGGGTCCCGGCCGCACGGCGGGATACCCGTGGGGCTCCATGGGCAGGTGCAGGAGGACCTCCTTTCCCGACTCGGCCAGGGCGCGCGCGGCGGCTGGGCTTCCCGGCAAGTCCGGCAGAACCGCTCCGGCCACGGCAAACGGCCACGCCGCGATTCGGGCAACGGCCGCTCGGTCGTTACCGAGGTCGTCGATCAGGATGGCGACACTCGGCCCAGTCCTCTCGGCGGGTGCCGGCGAAGGGCGTGGGGAGCGGGACACCGGAGGACGGGGAGACCGGACGGCATGCGGAATGGCGGACGGCGAAACTGGAATCCGCGGCGGCCGGGGTAGAGCGGGGCGTGTCCGCCAAAGCCAGATCACGGCAATGGCCAGAACCAGGGAGAGGACGGCGAAGAAAGCGGTGGCCGCGGAGATCCGGCTCCGACGCGGCGGCAAGGGCGCCTAATCCGTCACGCGGCCTTGCGGACCGAGGCGGGATTCCGGGCGATCTCCAGGCCGCGCTCCAGAATCGGATCCTTGTCCTTGTCCCCCGCCCCGTCGCCCGGCAGCACCAGGACTCGCTCGTCGGGCGCCAGACCCTTGCCGCCGAGCGGGGTGCCGGCGGGCGAGACGTAGCGCCCGACCGTCATCCAGAGGGTCCCTCCCGAAGGAGTTGGCACCTGCCGCTGCACGACCGCCATGCCAACCGTGCCCTCGCCGACCGTCGTGGCCGGCGCGCGGTCGTGGAGGGCCGCCGCGAAGATCTCCGCGGCGCCGGCAGTCGAGTCGTCGATCAGCACGATGGTTTGTCCGCTCCAGAGCTTCTCGCCGACCGCATCCAAGGGCGCGACGGCGACCTTGCGGGACACGACACGCGCGACACTTCCCTTTCCAACGAAGGGGCCGGCCGCGGCCGCCGCGTTCTCCACGTCGCCGCCGATCGTTCCGCGGACGTCCACGATCAGCTTCGAGACGGACCGCTTGCCCGCCTCGCCGATCGCCTCCCGCAGTTGCGCCGCGGACGCCGGTGTAATGGCCGGCACCCGAATGATGCCGACGTCGCGATCCCAGCGCGTCGTGACCGGGGGAGGTTCCCAGCGCTCGCGGGGGACTCGGAGGCTGACCCGATTCTCGTCTCCCGCGCGGAAAACGATCAACGCGACGCTCGTGCCTTCGGGGCCCTCCAGAGCCGTCCGGATCCTCCACAATGGCGCATTGCGCACGTTCTTGCCGTCGATCGTGTCGATCAAGTCACCGGGGTGAACGCCGGCCTTTTCCCCGGGCGATCCCGGCAGGGCTCCGATCACGTAGGGGAACCCGCCCCGTCGGGCCACGACGATTCCCGGCCCGACCGCGCCTGAAACCTGCCCCGCCCGGTAAGCGGCCCGCTCGGATGCAGGCACGTAGAAGGAGAAGGGATCCAGGGCGTCGGACATGCCGTCGTAGGCGCCCTCCAGGAGCGTCCGACTCTCGACCGACTCGACGTAGTTTGAGCGGGTGAGCGACAGCACGTCGGAGAAGATCGACAGCGCCCGCGAGGCGGGGTCCCGGCCCGAAGCCTCGTTGCCCGATACGGCGCGCAACGAAAGCAGGGCGGCCACGGATCCCACGACGAAGAACAGGCGGGAGCGGTTGGATTTCATCGTGGGGATGGTAACAGACTGGGGCGTCACTCTCTTCCGTCGAGGCAGGTGTGGAGGCTCCTGGGTCGTCGGCCCCACACCCTCCGCCTTCTACCTCAGCCAGGCCACGGGATCGGACGCCTTTTGTCGGTCCCGCACCTCGAAATAGACACCGGCCTCCTCTCGTCCCGGGCCCACGCCGGCCAGGCCCACCGTCGAGCCTACCGGCACGTAAGAACCGGGCGCGACCGAGACGGCCTGAAGCCACGCGTAGAGCGTCAGCACGCCGTCGCCATGATCCAGGATCACGAGGTTTCCGTATTCGGCCAGCCACTGCGCGTAGACCGCCTTGCCGCTGTACACCGCGCGCACCGGCGTGCCCTCGGGCAGGGAGACGGCGATGCCATTGGAAAACGTCCAGGCGTCGAACTTGGGATGCCGGTGGCGGCCGAAGGTTTCGATCAGGGTTCCGCGCGCCGGCCAATCCAGAACCCCCTTCCAGGGCCGGATGCTTCCCGAGGGGCTCGTGGGTGCCTCGCTCGAGACGCGCGACAAGGTCTCGAGCAGCCGCTCGAGGCGCTCGGCCTTGTCGGTCAGGCTCGCGACTTCCTCGCGGCCCGACGCCGCCAGCCGCCGCTGCCGAGCCAGAAACTGCTCGCGCTCCTGCTTGAGCGCGGCCACCCGCACCGCCTCGCGGCGGCTCTTCGCGTAGACCTGGTCGATTTCCTTCTTGACCGTCTGCTCGCGGTCGAGATCCAGGGAAAGCCGCTCCCGCGCGGCGCGGTCGCGAGCGAGCAGGTCTCCGTCCCGGCGCGCCAGGACATCGAGCCGATCGATGCCCTCCAGGAAGGCATTCAGGTCGTTGGCCTCGAGCAGGATCCGGAAGTATCCGAAGCGCCCGAATCGATGAAGGACTCGCGCCCGGGCGACCAGCGCCCGACGACTCTTGTCCGCCGCCGCCGCCGCCGTTTCCCGTTCGGCCGACAGCCCGCGCAGCCGGACCGCGAGCTCCTCCCGGCGGGCCGACAGGGCCCGATTCTCCTCCGTCGAGAGCTCGAGCTTGAGGTCGAGGCGTTTCAACTCCCCCTCGGCGGTCGCAACGTTCTTCTCGCTCTCGGCGAGTTTCTTTTCGAGAGCCGCGATGCGGGCCTGGATGCGCGCCAGATCCGCCTGACGCTGCTCCCCGGCCGATGCCGGAGGCTCGGGCGCCTGGGCGAGGAGCGCGGAGGCCCGCAGGAGCAGAGCGGCAGCCGGCAGGAGCCTCACCAAAGCGACTTGCCCGCCGCGTCGGCGACCGGACCGGCGCCGAGAAGTTGGCGCACGGAGGCCGTCACGTCGGCGATTGCCGGAACGGGCGTGGCGCGGAACGGCTTGGAGGCGAAGAGAACTCCGCGCACCAGATCGGGATCGAGCGAACAGTGGTCACCCGACCAGACGTCGCGGTTGTCTTCGAAGACGCTCGGTGTTGGGACACCCAGAGACGATTGCCAGGAGACGCGGTAGGGCGGGCGGTTGGTCACGATCAGGTCCGGGATCAGCCGCGGGTCGAAGCGCCGATAGATTTGCTCGCGCTTGAAGACGCGCGAAACCGCGCGTGCGCCTCCGCTCGGGTCGGTCAAGGCCTCGAGCTTGGCGATCAATTCGTTCCGCAGCGCCTCGTACTCGGCGCCGGGCGCGACGATCCCATCAGCCTCTCTTCCGCGCAGGTTCACGTAGACGTCGCCCAGGCCCATCGCGTAGGCGCGGGACTTCGACCAGTCGACCGCTTCCCAGAACTGCCCGCGCGAGAAGAGGGCCTCGAGGCTCTTGCGCTCGGCTCCTCCCTTCAAGACCATGTAGCCGTTCTCGACGAGCCAGCTGTTGTAGTTGACGGATCGTCGCCAGGTGGCAAACCCGTGATCGGAGAGAACGATGAGAACGTCCTGCGGGGCGAGCGCCTGCGCGGTCTCACCGACGATCGCGTCCATGGTCTCGTAGGCCTTCTCGACGGCGTCGCCGAACCGCGCCGCGAGCGACGCGTCGTAGGCCGGGTGGTCCCGATCGCGCAGGCGCCAGAAGACGTGCGCGACGCGATCGGTGAACTCGAAGTACTGGAAAAGCAGGCGCGAGCGCTCGGACAGCAGGGCCCGAAACATCTTGCGCTCCTGCGCCACCGTGTCCGCGACGTCCTGGAGGAAGGCCGACTCGTCGAAGGTGCCCGATTGAATCGACCAGGTGTCGATCCCCCACCCCATCGTCTTGTAGCGGCCGAACCGCCGGACGAGATCCCGCGCGAAGCGCTCGGGCTCGGACAACGCGAATCCCGGCGGGAGCCTCTCGGGATCGAACTGGATCGGGGAAACGTACAGGGCGATCTCGGGATTCACCTTCTCCGCCAAGAAACGCGCATACCCGTGAACGGTGATCAACGGGTTCACGCGGAAGGGCGTCGAAAGCCAGCCGCTCCATGCTCCCGGGGCGAGCTCCACCCGCTGTCCGGCGACCTCGACGGTCAGCCGGTCCCGGGCGGGCGAGACCGCGAGAACGAGGGGAAGCTCGATGGCGCCTTCCCGCCCGAAGGGTTTTCCGGGGGGTCCGACCAGCTTCGTCGCGATCCTCCCCACGTTGGACTCCAGCCGGACGATCTCGACGGAAAAGTCATTGCCTTCGCGCGGCGCGAAGAAGGGATCCGACGTGTAGAAGGCCGGCTTGCCGATCCGCCCCGAGATGTCGGGCACGCCCAGCCCCGACAGCAGCGTGCCTTCCCGGAAGGGCTCCGGCGGAAAAGTCACCGGCATACGCATGACCGTCGCCGGCCGGGCGCCGGCGACGCTCCAGAAGGTCTCGCCGCGGCGGTTGTTCTTGACGGCCGGGCGGGAGGGCGGCAACCAGGCCCGAATCGCGAGGAAAACGCCGGCGAAGGCCAAGGCTCCAGCGGCGCCCAGAATCAAGAGCGGTGCGAGTCCGCGCCGGCGGCGCCACAGAGCCACCGCGACGGCCCACAGAAGCAGCGCCGGTACCAGGCCCAGGGCGATCGGATTGGCCCTGCCGAAGAGGATGGGCGCGGTGGTTTCCTCGGCGACCGCGAAGGTCGGCACGCGGTCGGCCGGGTCGCGCTTCAAGAAGTCGAAGATCTCCGTGCCTCCGGGGTCGAGCCCGGTCGTGAACGTCGCCCAGGACACGGGCGTCTGGGCGGGCACGGTGGGCGTCAACGGCGAATAGCCGCCGCGGCGCTTCAGGGCGGCAAGGTTGGGAAGCCGGCCCGCGGCGAGCATCTGCTCGACCACCTGCGAATCGACGCCGTCGAAGCCGAGGATGACGACGCGGGGCGCCTCGGCCCCCCGCAACGGCGCCGCCAGCGCCAGCGCGAAAGCCGCCAGCGTGAGCGGGAGCCGCGCCGCTGCCGAGGGTCGCACCCGCAGAGTGTAGCAACCCGGCAGCGCGGCCGCACTATATCAAAAGTGATATAGCGGCGCGGTCGCCCGCCGCCGAGCCGGCTTAGAATTCCCCCGTGACGACGCGCACCGAGGCGCTACCGGAGCTGCTGGCCCGTATCCCCGATCCGGAGATCCGCGCCCTCTTCACGCCGGCCTTCATCCTCTGCTCGGAGCACTTCGACCGGTTCACCGTCGACGTGCTCTTGGAGCTCGTGCGGGAGCTCGAACTGGAGCCCCTCCTGCGCGAAGGCGCAACGGTCACCCGGCTGCGCGAGGCAAGGGGATACGCGCCCCGCGCGTCGGCGCCGCTCGCGTGGATCCTCGGCAAGCTCGCCTCCGAGGACTACCTGGACGTGGTGGCGCGGGAGCCGGAGCCGGCCTACCGCGCGCGAGGCCCGATTCCCGTCGGCGACCCCGACCGCGCCGAGCGGCAGGCGCAGGCAATCGATCCCGCCTCGATGCCCGCCTTCGCCGTCGTCCGGACGATGCGGCAACACGTGCCCGAGTTCTTGCGCGGCGAGAAGACCGGCGAAGAGATCCTCTTTGCGCCGCCGCGGCTGCCGCTCTGGTTCGACTATTTTTCCAACGACAACCTGCTCTACCAGATCAACAATCGGCTCGGGGCCGAAGCCGTGGCGCGAGCGCTTCCCGAACACGCGGCGACCGTCGTCGAGATCGGCGGCGGGTCGGGCTCGGCGGCGCTGGCGGTGGGCGAACGTCTCGCGCGCGACGCCGCGCTCCCCCGCATCGGGCGATACGTCTTCACGGAGATCGTCCCCACTTTCCTGCGGCGGGCCGAGCGGAGTCTCAAGGCGCGCTTCCCGGAACTCTCCATGGATTTCCGGCGCCTCGACATGGACCGCGACTTCGCGTCGCAGGGAGTTGCCGCCTCGACCGCCGACCTCGTCTATGCCGTCAACACGATTCACGTCGCCAAGAACCTCGGCGAGACGCTGGGGCGGATCCGCGAGACGCTCAAACCGGGCGGTACCGCCGTCTTCTCCGAGTGCGTGCGGCCCTACGAGGGACAGCCCATCTACGTCGAGTTCGTCTTCAACTTCCTCGAAAACTTCACCGGCGTTTCCACCGACCCGGCCACGCGGCCCAACCACGGGTTCTTGACGCCCGAGAGCTGGCGCCGGGCCCTGCGGGCCGCGGGATTCGAGAAGCCCGAGATCCTGCCCGACGTCGAAAGCCTGGCCAAGTACTACGACGCCTTCTTCGTGGCCGCGGTCACGGCCAGGAAGCCGAGGGGTTAGGGGCGAGGGGCGAGGGGCGAGGGAAAACGAGCTGTGGGCTTCCGTCTCTTCCCTCACACCTCACCCCTCACACCTTCCTCGACGGGTCGTCCCAAAAAGGATAGAAGCAGTACCACTGATCCGGGTATTGCCGCACATAGCGCTCCAGAATCGCAACGTAGCGCTCGAGGTTTCGCCGGAGGGCGGCGTCCCGGTCGCCGTTCGTGTCGATCGGCAACGGTTCCTCCACGATGGCGCGGTACCGGCCGGGACCCGCGCGGACGATGAAGGCGGGAAGCACCACCGCCCCCGTCGCCATTGCCACTCGCAGGGGCCCGCGCGGAAAGTAGGCCTCGCGGCCGAAAAACGGGATCGCCATGCCGGTATTGTTGAAATCGCGATCGCCTTGCATTCCGACGATGGCGTTCTCCGAGAGAGCGCGCATGACCGCCAGCGTGGGCAACACGCTGCGATCGATCGGGATCTCGACGACGCCCGACTGGAGGTGGAGCCGTCGCCGCGCGCGCTCGACACCGGGAAAGATGTCCGGCACGAGCACGACGTGGATCGGCTGACGAATCTCCGCGAGCATCAAACCGCCGATCTCCCAGTTCCCCAGATGGGCCGTCAGAAGCAGGACGCCTTTGCCTCGCTCCCGTCCCTCGAGGATTCTCCCGAAACCCACGACACTCTCCACCAGCCGCGACGCCTCGCCCGGCGGCCGCGTGGCGAAATGCAGAAAATCGGTCCAGGCGGCGAAATGGCTGCCCACCATGTCCTGCGCGGCGCGGCGCACGCGGGGCGAGTCGGCCGGCTCTCCCAGGATGACGGAAAGATTCGAGCGCGCGGCGGCCAGATACTTGGGTCGCAGCCGGTAGTACAGACGCGCCGTCGCGCGGGCCCCGGCCGCCAGGGAGCGGGGCGGCAGCGTGCGGCCGACGAAGAGGGCCGCGGGGAACCAGACGTGCGAGGTCGCCGAGGCCAGAACCCGCACCAAAGGATTGCGGCTGGCCATCTTCTCCTGCATGGAGGGATCGTGGTCAGTCGCGCGCCGGGAGTCAAGGCGCGTGCCCGATCCTCCGGGTTAACATCCGGCGGTGCCGTCCGCACGCCGCCGCGACGATCCGGCCCGGTCCTCCGCCACGGCGCGCGAGGCCCTCGCCGCGGCCTTCCCCTACGTGGTCTTGGTACTGCTCGCCCTGCTTTCCTGGAACCGCTGGATCGAGCCGTACGTGGATTCGGGCCGGGAGCTCGAAACGCCCTGGCGGATATCCACCGGACAGCGTCTCTACCGGGACGTCCGCTTCTATCACGGGCCGCTCGCGCCTTACCTGGCTGCCGCCGTCGATCGTGTGGCCGGCCCGTCCTTGCCCGCGCAGATCGGCCTGGCCGCCGCGATCGCTCTCGCCAACCTCGAGACGCTGCGACGGCTGGCGCGACGCCTGCTCTCTCCCGGGCGCGCAGCCCTGGCCACGGCGCTGATCGTCGCGGTGGCGTTCTTCCAGCGCCCGGGCGGCTGCCATCTCTTTCCTTTCAGTTTCGACACGGCGATTGCCGCCGCGGCAATCGCCCTGGCGATGCTTCACGCATCGGGCCGACAGAGCGCGGGCGGGGATCGCGTGGCGGCTCTCTGCCTGCTCGCGGCGCTGCTCTCGCGACCCGAAATGGGCCTCGCCGCGATTGCGGCCCTCGCGATCGAACGGCGCAGCGCGCGCCGGCTTCTCGTGCCGGCCGTTCTGCCTCTCGGCGTGGCCGCCGCCGTCTATGCAGGAATCTCCGCCGGCACGCCTCTGGGAACTCTGCGCCAGGAGGGTTGGCTGGCGATCATCGGGCCGCCGCAGACGTTTCGCGACATCTACTCCTCCTATGCGGGGCTCGACCGTCCGGCGCTGCGCCTGGCGGAGCTCGCCCTGGCGACGGTTGTTCTTCTGCTGGTGGCCTCTCTTCTCGCGGCCGCGTCGGCGATCGCCGCCCGAGTCCGCCGGGGCGGCGGCGCATTGGAAGTCGCCGCGGTCGCGGTCCTCGCCGCCCTCGCCGCGATCTCCTTGGACCCTCCCGGAGGGTTGGCCGCGACACTGTCATTGTTTCCGCCCCTGGTGCGCGTTGTGCCCCCGCTCGTCCTGGCGGCGGCCGGCTGCCGTTTGACGCTTCGCCTCGTCGGCCGAAGACCCGCCTCCGTGTTGGAAGAAGTTCCCGACGCCCTCCTGGTCATCTCGGGGCTGCTCGGGGCGCGCCTCTTGCTCGCGGCCGGCTACGTGGGGCCCTACAGCGCGTTTCTCCTTCCCCTGCCCCTCTTGATCGCCTTCGTCGCAGCCTTCCGTCTGGCGGATGGGGCCGCAACGGCCGTGGGGCCGCGGCTGCCGCGCTTGCTCTCCGCGGCGCTCGCGGTGTTCCTCCTCTGCCGAGCCGGTGACCTCGCCCGGATCTTTCGCCATTCGGGCTGGGCAAAAGTGGACACGCCGGCCGGATCGCTTTGGCTGACGGAGCCGGTGGCGTCGACGACCCGCGAGGTGCTCCAGGACCTGACCGCCCGCGTGCCGGCGGGGGGCTCGCTCACCGGCTTCCCCGAGGCCGGATTCTTCAACTACGTCCTGCGTCTCTCAAACCCGCTGCCGCAGGACCAGTTTTTCCCCGGTCACCTGGACGCCGCGGCCGAGGCGGATGCAATCGCGCGACTGTCGCGGCGGGCGCCGGACGCCATCCTTTACGCCAACGTCCTCGCCGTCGGCCACCGCGCAGTCCGCTTCGGAGCCGATTACCTGCCCGCGCTCGATCGGGCCGTGCGCCAGAACTTCGAGGTCGCGGCCTCCTACGGGCCCGGGGCCGGACCGCAGGCGCGCATCGGTGATCCCCAGTTCTTCGTGGAGGTCCGCGTGCCCCGCGCCGCGCGCCCCGCGCCGTGAGGCTCGACCTGGCCGTTTCGGGCCGGTTCGGGCTCTCGCGCCGCGCCGCGCGAGAGGCCGTGCGCGCCGGGAGGGTGGATCTGGCGGGAGTCCCCCAGGACCAGCCGGGCCTCGAGATCCCGGAGGAGGCGCCCCTCGCCTATCACCCCGAGCGGCCCGCTCGCCGCCGCGTCCGCACGCGCCTCGAGGTGCTCCACGAGGACGACGACCTGCTGGTGGTCGAGAAGCCCGCCGGGCTTCTCGCCGTGCCGACGGCGGAGCGGGAAAAGGACACCTTGCTGTCGCGGGTCTCGCTGTACCTCCAGCATCGCTACCGGAGGCGGCCCTACGTGGGTGTCGTGCACCGGCTCGACCGCGAAACCTCGGGAGCGCTCGTCTTCGCCCGAACACGCGAGGCGCTGCGGGTTCTCCAGCAGCACTTCCGCAACCACGAGATCGAGCGGGAGTACCTGGCGATCGTCACCGGGCAGCCTCCCTCGGCCGGGCGCTTCGACGCGGCGCTCGCCGGCGACGGCACCGTCCGCCGCCGCGCCGTGGCGCGCGTCGGCGAGCCGGGAAAGCGCGCCGTCACACGCTACCGGGTCTTGCAGAGGCTCTCGGGTGCCAGCCTCGTGGCCGTCGAGCTCGAGACGGGCCGCACGCACCAGATCCGGATCCACTTCGCGGCCGCGGGCCACCCGGTGCTGGGTGACCGCGTCTACCGCCGCCCGGGCGCTTCGGCGCCGATCGAGGTTGGCCGACAGATGCTTCACGCCCGCCGGCTCGGCGTCCCGCATCCCCGAACCGGCCGAATGGTGCGTGTCGAGGCTCCGATCCCGAAGGACTTCTCGGACGCCCTTGCGGCTCTGCGCCCGAGACCCGGGCAAAGAAAAAAGCGCCCCGGACCAGCCGGGGCGCTCGACCGACAATCGGTGACGACGAGCTAGGCAAGCACGACAACGACCACGCGGCGGTTCTTGGCCCGGCCATCCTTGGTCTTGTTGGAATCGACGGGCTCGTCCTTGCCATAGGAGATGGTCGACATCCGGTTCAGGGCGACCCCCTTCTGGTTGAGGTAGCGCCGAACGGCTTCCGCTCGCTCGCCGCCGAGCATGAAGTTGTACGCGTCCGACCCCGTCGAATCAGTGTGTCCTTGGATCTCGAGATACACGTTCTTGTTCTCCGACTTCAGGCGGTTGGCGAAGTCGTCGAGCTTCTCCATGGCGTCCTTGGAGAGTTCATGACCGTTGGTCGGAAACTTCACCGCGTCGTCGGAGAGCACCAGGCTGTAAACGAACTTGCCTTCGGCGAGCTTGCCTGCCGCCTGGGCGCGCTCGAGGGCTTCGCGCGTCGTCTTGTCGAGCTCCGTGATCTTGACGCCTTGCTCGCGAACCTTGGTCTGTGTCTGCTCGACCTGCGACTCCACCTGGCTGATGTGCTTCTCCGACGCAGCGCTGCTTTTAGAAACCTCCTCGCCCACGTAGGTCTTCGTCGCGCACCCCGTGAGTCCGAAAGCGCCTAGAAGGAGCGCTCCGCCCGCGACCGTCCACCGCTGCCACCTTGGGTTGACCATGGGCACCTCCTCTTTGAAAATGGTTATCTTCGCGCGCCTACGGGGCCGTACCCCGATAGCCGCGCCGCGTCCGCACGCCCCAGGAACCGGGCTTCAATACGGACACCACGACAACACGGTATTTTATATCTCCCTGACCCGATGGTGTAAAGCCCAACAGATACTGTTTTCGAACCTCCCGGTCGATCTGGGAGGCCAAGGGACGCAGGTCCTCCTCCCCGGCCGCCAGGTACATCTGGCCGCCGCTCGAGGAGGCGAGCATCTTCAGGTTGTCCAGAGCCAGCTCCTCCTTCTCCTTGTCCGAGAGCCGCTCGAACGCGGCGTTCTTGATGCCGATCGCGTAGACCGGCGTCGAAACCTGTTGCAGGATCTCTGCCATCTCCACATTCGAGAGATGGCTCGCGTTGTCGATCCCATCGGTAAAGAGCAGAATCGCCCGCTTGCTGTTCTTTCCCTCGACGAGCCGCGAGGGAGTCGCCGCGACAGCGTCGAAGAGAGCGGTTTGGCCATCGGGCTCGAGTCCGGCCAGGCCGCGTTGAAGGCGCGTCGGATCGCCGGAGAAAGACGCAATGGTCCGAACCTCCCCGTCGGAGAAGGCAAAGAGCGCGAAATCATCGCCGGCCTTTCGGTTGGCAATGATCTGGCGGATGGCGTCCTTCGCCATGTCGAGCTTGCCCCCGATGCTCATGCTGCCGGAGGTGTCCACGAGGAACGCGAAGGAGACCGGCGCGCTCTCGTCGCGGTCGAACGTGTCCAGCGGGACGGGCTTTCCCTCGACCGAGACGCGGAAGTCCTTCTGCTCGAGGCCCTGAGCAAACCGCCCCTTCCGGTCGAACACGACGGCCGGCAGAAGGACGTACTCGCTGCCAGCCGATTCCGTGTAGGTCGGCAGCTCCTCGGGCGTGGAACCGGCAGGACGGGGGTTCTGGGCCGGGGCAACCAAGCCGGGAAGGAGGGCAAAAACGAACGCCAGGAGGACCCGTTTCACCAAGAAATTATAAGGCCTTTCGGCTCGACGATAATCCCCGGGCGTGGGGACCCCCGATCTCTCGATTGTCCTCGTTCGGCCACACCTGCCCGCCAATCTGGGCTCCGTGGCCCGCGCCGCCCGCAATTTCGGCGTCCAGGACGTTCGACTGGTGGAGCCGGCGGCGGAGGCCGACGAGGAGTCCCACCGGCTCGCATCGGGGGCCGATGGCGTGCTCGCAAACTTGCGGCGGTACCCGCGGCTGCCCGACGCCGTGGCCGACCTCCAGGCCGTCGTGGCCACCTCCTCGCTGCGCGGACGGGAAGAACAGCGATTTCTGTCCCTCGGGGAACTTCCCGCCTTCCTCGAGGAGCTCGGAGGGAGAACCCGGGTCGCCTTCGTTTTCGGTCCGGAGCGAAGCGGGCTGACCGAGGAGGAGCGGGCGCAATCGAGCGCTTGCCTGCGCTTGCCGACCGAGCCGGAGTTCCCGACACTCAATCTGTCGCACGCGGTCGCCGTCGTGCTCGCGGTGGCGCGCCTCTCGGAGGGCCCTCGGAGCTCTCCCGAACAAGCCTGGGCGCCCGCCGGCGAGGTCGAGGCGGCGATCGGACACTGGGATCAGGCGCTCGACGCGATCGGCTTCTATGACACCGGGCACCGGGGACGGTCGCTCCGCGACTGGCGTCGGATCGTGGCCGCGCGGCCCATGAATCGCCGCGAGGTCGCGATGCTGCGGGGAGTGGCGAATCGGATCCTGGTGTCGCTCCGGAGGAGGTGACCCACCTGCCGGGGCTGCTTTGAAATTTCCCTCTGCGACGGGACGGCCCGGTCGCGACGGCGGGTCGGCGGTCCTCGCCCCGCCGGTCGGTCTGCTACAGCAACTCCGACTCGGAGAAGAAGAAGCCGATCTCCTTGGCCGCGTTCTCGGCCGAGTCGCTGCCGTGAATCGCGTTTCGCTCGATGTCGGTTCCGTGCAGTTGACGAACGGTGCCCACCTCGGCCTTCCGAGAGTCGGTTGACCCCATGGTCCGCCGCAGGTGCGCCACCGCGTCGGATCGCTCGAGCGCGGCCACCACGACCGGCCCCTCCGTCATGAATCGGACCAGCGCGTCGTAGAAGGGCCGGTCACGATGCACCGCGTAGAAGCCTCGGGCCTGCTCGGGCGACAGGCGCACCCGCTTCAAGCCCAGAAACCGGAAGCCCTCCCGCTCGAGATGCGCCAGGATCGACCCGACCTTGCCGGCCGCCACCGCGTCGGGCTTCAGAATCGTCAACGTGCGTTCCATCCGCCGGACTCCTTGAGCCTCGAATCTCAGAATTCTCGGACGTCGACCGGCAGCTTGTCCTCCGTCGCGACTCCCGCCATCGCCAGGGCCGCGAGCATCCGCCGGGGCTCCTGAGAGCCGACGAGCAGGGTGGACCCGTCGCGGCGCGTGATCCTGATCCCTCGGTTTCCGCGAGCGTTGACGGCCCGGCGGGTCCCCGCGCCCCGAAGGCCCCAGCCGCCGTAGTCGCGGACGGGTCGGTACACGACGGCCTCGGCGCGCGCGATCTCCCGCAGCGGCACACGAATCGAGCCCAGAAACCCGTAGCGGACCGTGACCGCTTCCGGCGTTACGGTCGTCTGCATCCGGAGTGTCAGGACGCCAAAGAGAAGCAGCAGCAACGCCGCCAGCAGGACGTATACCCACGGAGCGAAGCTCTGGGACTCCTCGTAGAGAATCGATCCGGCGCTCACCGCCCGAGGACCTCTCTCATACGGCTCCCGATGTCGGCCGGCGACCGGACGACCGCGATGCCGGCGGCCTCGAGGGCCTTGACCTTGTCGGCCGCGGTTCCCCGCCCGCCCGCGATGATCGCCCCGGCATGGCCCATCCGGCGTCCGGGCGGCGCGGTCTGCCCGGCGATGAAGGCCACCACGGGCTTGCGGAAGTGGCCGGCCACGAAACAGGCGGCTTCCTCCTCGGCCATGCCTCCGATCTCGCCGATCAAGACCACGGCTTCCGTGCCCGGATCCTCCTGGAAGGCGCGCAGGCAGTCGATGAAGCTCGTGCCATTGACCGGGTCGCCGCCGATCCCGATGACGGTGGATTGGCCGAGCTCGAGCCGTGTCAGCTGATCCACCGCCTCGTAGGTCAGCGTTCCGGACCGAGAGATCACGCCGATCGAGCCCGGACGGTGGATCCGGCCAGGCATGATGCCGATCTTGCATTGACCCGGCGTGATGATGCCGGGGCAATTCGGGCCGATCAATCGCACCGGTGTCTCCGCGGCGTCCCGCTGCGCGAGGTACGCGCGGACGCGCACCATGTCGTTGGTGGGAATCCCCTCGGTGATACAAGCGATGACGCCCACGCCGGCCTCGGCCGCCTCGCCAATCGCATCACCCGCCAGCGCCGGCGGCACGAAGATCATCGAGGCGTTCGCCCCCGTCTCCTTGACGGCTTGCGAGACCGTGTGGAAGACCGGGATCCCCTCGTGAAGAGTGCCGCCCTTGCCCGGGGTCACTCCGGCCACGACCTGCGTTCCGTAATCGCGACAGGCGAGCGCATGGAACGTTCCCTCACGCCCGGTCAGCCCCTGAACGAGGAGTCGCGTCTCCCGACCCACCCAGATGCTCATGTCCGCGTCGCCTCGACCGACTTGCGCGCCGCGTCGGCCAGTCCGTCGGCCGGAGTGATCTTCAGGTTCGACTCGCGAAGGATCCGTTTGCCCTCGTCCACGTTCGTGCCTTCCAGACGGACGACGACCGGAATCGAAAGGCCCATCTCGCGCACGGCCGCGACCACGCCCTTGGCGATGATGTCGCAGCGCATGATGCCGCCGAAGATGTTGATGAGCACCGCCCGGACGTTTCGGTCCGAGAGGATGATCCGGAAGGCGTTCTGGACCTGCTCCTCGTTGGCCCCGCCGCCGACATCCAAGAAGTTCGCCGGCTCCCCGCCCGCGAGCTTGACCAGGTCCATCGTCGCCATGGCGAGCCCGGCGCCATTGACCATGCAGCCCACGTTGCCGTCGAGCTTGATGTAGTTCAGGCCGTATTTCGACGCCTCCACCTCGAGCGGATCCTCCTCGGCCAGATCCCGCATGTCCTTGATGTCCGGATGGCGGAAGAGCGCGTTGTCGTCGAAGTTCATCTTCGCGTCGAGCGCGAGAACGTCGCCCGACCGGGTCACCAGCAGGGGATTGATCTCCGCGAGCGTGGCATCCGTTTCGACGTACGCGCGAAAGAGCGCGGGCATGAAGGAAAGCCCTTTCCGGTAGCTCTCGCCGGCGAGGCCGAGGGCGAAGGCGATCTTGCGCGCCTGGAAGGGGAACATGCCGAGAGCCGGATCGAGGACCTCGCGAATGATCGCGGAAGGGTCCTTCGCGGCCACTTCCTCGATCTCCATGCCGCCCGAGCGCGAAGCCATCATGGCCGGCAGCCCGCGCGTCCGATCGAGCGTGATTCCGAGGTACAGCTCCCGGTCGATGTCGAGGGCCTCCTCGACGAGCACCTTCTGGACGACGCGTCCCGAAGGCCCGGTCTGCGGCGTGACGAGATTCATGCCCAGCATGGCCCGGGTCAAGGCGAGCGCCTCCTCCGGATCCTTCGCGAGCCGGACGCCGCCTCCCTTGCCGCGCCCGCCGGCGTGGATCTGGGCCTTGATCACCGCGCGCCCCCCCAGCCGCTTGGCGATCTCGCGCGCCTCGCCGGGATTGTCGGTGACCTCGCCACGGGGCACGGCCACCCCGTAGCGCGACAGGATGGCCTTGGCTTGATACTCGTGAACCTTCATGCGTCTGAGAGAGCGAGGATTATAGGGGAAGGCGGGCGGCCGAGAAGGTGGGAGGTCAGAGGCGGGGATGCCCGCGGAGCGACACCGTTCTCTATCCTCCGAGCAGTTTCTTCAAGCCGTGGACCGTGCAGGCGCGGTACATCTCGGCGATGGCCGTCGTCAAGGGAATCTCCTTTGGACAGGCACGCACGCAGTTTTGGGCGTTGCCGCAGTCGTCGATGCCGCCATCGGCCATGAGGGCCTCCAGCCGCTCGGCGGCGTTGCCGGCGCCGGTCGGGTGACTGTTGAAGAGTCGCGCCTGGCCGATCGCCGAGGCGCCGATGAAGTTGGAGCGGTCGTTGATCTGAGGGCAGACGTCGAGGCAGTTTCCACAAGTGATGCAGCGCGAGTACTCGTAGGCCAGCCGGCGCTCCGCCTCCGCCATCCGGGGTCCCGGCCCCAGGTCGTGGGTGCCGTCGATCGGGATCCAGGCCCTGACGCGCTTCAAGGCGTCGAACATCGGCTGCCGGTCGACCGACAGGTCGCGCAGCACGGAGAACTTCGCCATGGGCTCCAGACGCACCGGCTGCTCCAGCTGGTCGATCAGGGCCGTGCAGGCCATCCGAGATACGCCATTGATCCGCATCGCGCACGAGCCGCAGACCTCCTCGAGGCAGGCCCGGTCGTAGACAACCGGGGAAGTCGGGCGGCCGTCGCGGGTCTTCGGGTCCTTCGCGATTTCCATGAGCGCCGAGACCACGTTCAGGCCAGGCCGGTGAGAAATTTCGTACTCCTCCCAGTAAGGCGCGGAGGTCGGCGTGTCCTGCCGTTTGACCCGAAACGCGATCTTGGCGGTCATGCTTTCCGATCTTACCCGCGGGCCGTCCCGTCAGTACTTCCGCGCCCGCGGTTTCACGAGCGACGTGTCCACCGGCGCGTAGGTGATTTTCGGTCCATCGGGTGAGTGCTCGGCCATCGTGGTCTTGAGGAAGTTCGCGTCGTCGCGCGGCAGGACGTTTTGCCCCTCGATGGGCGCGGCCAGGTCCCGAACCTTGAAATGCGCCCCGCGCGACTCCTCGCGCATCAGGGCGCCCCGCGTCATGACCCGTGCGAGCACGAGCATGTTCTTGAGCTGATTGACGAACGAGATCTCCCGGTTCGAGTAGGTCGAGCGGTCCGTCAGGCCGATCCGGTTCGAGCGGTCCGAGAGCTCCTGGAGTTTCGCCTCGGTCTCCCGGAGCTTCGCGTTTTCCCGGATCACCGTGACGTTGTCCGTCATCCAGTCGCCCATCTCTTCGGCGATCACATGAGGGTTCTCCGGGCCGGACATGCCCGCAATGCGTCGGAACTGCTCCTCCCAGCGCTGTCGCGCGGACGCGAAGGCGCGATCGTCGGCGGGCAGGCTCGGAGCCGTTTCGCGGGCGTAGCGCACCATCGCGGGACCGCCGATCTTGCCCGCGTAGAGGCAGGAGACGAGCGAGTTGGCCCCCAGGCGGTTGGCGCCGTGAATCGAGAAGTCGACCTCTCCCCCTGCGTAGAGCCCCGGGATGTTGGTCGATTGGTTGCGGGCGGAACGCTCCTCGAGCATTCCGGTCTTCTCGTCCTTCTGGAAGTCGACCCAGAGCCCGCCCATGGAGTAGTGCATTCCGGGAAAGACCTTCATCGGAACTACCCGCGGATCTTCCCCGACAAATTTCTCGTAGATCTCCAGGATTCCGCCGAGCTTGACGTCCAGGTCGCGGGCCGGGATGTGCGTCAGGTCCAGATACACCTGGCGTCTTCCGTCCACGCCGAAGCCGTTGCGGCAAACGAGGAAGATCTCCCTTGTCGCGATGTCGCGCGGCACGAGGTTGCCGTAGGCGGGGTATTTCTCCTCGAGGAAGTACCAGCGCTCCTTCTCCGGGATCGACGCGGGGTTGCGCCTGTCCCCCGGCGTGCGCGGCACCCAGATCCGGCCCCCTTCGCCCCGCGCCGACTCCGACATCAGCCGCAGCTTGTCGGATCCAGGGATCGACGTCGGGTGGACCTGGATGAACTCTCCGTTGGCGTAGATCGCGCCGTCCTGGTAGGCCGCCGCCGCCGCGGTGCCGGTGTTGATCACGGAGTTGGTCGAGCGTCCGAAGACGATGCCCGGGCCGCCGGTCGCGAGCATCACGGCCAGCGCCGGAAACGCCTCGATCCGCATGGAATACCAGTCGAGAGCGACGATTCCTCGGCAGCGTCCGGCCCCGTCGCGGACCAGCCCCAGAAACTCCCAGGCCTCGTACTTGCGCACGAGCCCCTCGACCTCGTGCCGGCGCACTTGCTCGTCGAGCGCGTACAGCAGCTGCTGTCCGGTCGTGGCGCCCGCGAATGCGGTGCGGTGATATTTCGTTCCGCCGAAGCGGCGGAAGTCGAGCAGACCCTCCGGCGTGCGGTTGAACATCACCCCCATGCGATCGAGCAGGTTGATGATCGCGGGCGCCGCGTAGCACATCGCTTTGACGGGAGGCTGGTCTGCCAGGAAGTCGCCCCCGTAAACCGTGTCGTCGAAGTGAATCTCGGGCGAATCTCCCTCTCCCTTGGTGTTCACCGCGCCGTTGATGCCGCCCTGGGCGCAGACCGAATGGCTCCGCTTGACGGGAACGATCGAGAAGAGGTCGACGCCGACGCCCATCTCCGCCACCCGGATCGTCGTCATGAGACCCGCGAGGCCGCCGCCGACGACGATGACGCGCTCCTTCGTTTCGACCACGCCCGGCTCCGGCTAAACGCGAAAGGCCGAGATCGAGCGGATTCCGATCACCGACAGGAGCACGAACACGACCGCCGACACGTACGCCATCCGGCGCTGGGCCGAAGGCGAGACCGTGATGCCCCAGACGATCGAGAAGGACCAGAGGCCGTTCGACAGGTGGAACGTCGCCGAGAGAATGCCGAGGACGTAGAAGGCGAAGATCCACGGATTGCCGACCGCCGCCCGAACCTGGCTGAAGAGGTTCAGGCTCTCGTGGTCGTGGAGCTGCACCAGCCGCGTCGTCCAATAGTGAAACAGGATGAACGCGAAGACGACCACGCCCGTCACGCGCTGGATCACGTACATGGCGTTGCGGATGTACGGGTTCGAAAAGAGATTCGGCTTGGCAGTCGAGGTCAGGAACAAGCCGACGATGCCGTGAAAGAAGAGCGGCACGGCGATCACGAAGATTTCGAGGCTCACCGCGAAGGGCAGCTCCTGAAGCCGGCGCGCCATCGCGTTGTAGGCCTCGGCTCCCCTCGTGGCGGCGAAATTCTCGTAGAGGTGAAACGCCAGGAAGCCGCCGATCGGGAGGAGGCCCGACAGCGAGTGCAGGCGCCGCAGCCAGAAATGCCCCAGGGGCATCTCCGCCGACGCGGTCATACCTTCAGGATCTTGAAGAGGTCCCGCACCGCTCCCGCGGACTTCTCAAGCGCCGCCTTTTCCTCGGGCTGCAGCGTGATCTCCACGATTCGCTCGGCGCCGCCCCGGCCGAGCTTCACCGGAACCCCCAGGTACACGTCGCGCAGGCCGTACTCTCCTTGCAGATAGACCGCGCAGGGCAGGATCTTCTTCTTGTCGCGAAGCACGGCGTCCACCATCTCGACGACCGCGGAAGCGGGCGCATACCAGGCCGAGGTCTTGAGCAAATTGACGACCTCCGCACCCCCGTCCCGCGTCCGCTTGACGATGGCATCCAGCTTCTCCCGCGGCAAGAGCTCGGTGACCGGGATGCCGGCAACCGTCGAATAGCGCGTCAGCGGCACCATCGTGTCGCCGTGCCCGCCGAGAACGAAGGCGTGGGTGTTCTCGACGGAGACCTCGAGCGCTTCGGCCAGAAACCAGCGGAACCGAGCGGAGTCGAGGACGCCGGCCATGCCGAAGACGCGCTCGCGCGGGAGCTTCGAGACTCGACGGGCGACTTCGCACATCGCGTCGAGCGGGTTGGAGACGACGATGAGAATCGCGTTGGGTGAGCCGGGAAGGACCTTTCGCACGACATCCGCCACGATCGCTTCGTTGGTGGCAACGAGATCGTCGCGGCTCATGCCCGGCTTGCGCGGAATCCCGGCGGTCACGACGACGATCTCCGAGCCCTGGGTTGCCTCGTAGTTGTTCGAGCCGGTCATCCGCGCGTCGAACCTCTCGACCGGAGACGACTCCATGATGTCGAGGGCCTTGCCCTGGGGAACACCTTCCAGGATGTCCACGAGGGCGACGTCGGCGAGCTGTTTCTCGACGATCCGCTGGGCAGCCGTGGCGCCAACGTTGCCGGCGCCAACGACGGTGACTTTGTGCTGCATGCGGCGGATCTTATCGAAGCGCCGGCGAATTCCGAAATCCATCCGGAGCGCCGGACCCGCTAGAATAGCCGCCATGACGGCGCCACCGGAGGGGGAACGGCCGGCCTACAAGGACCACCCTCTCTGGAATCGGGCGATCGCCCTGACGCGCGACGCCTACTCCCTCGCCGACGTAATTCGGGCGCGCGATGTCACGACCGCGATGACGCTGCGGCGCGCCGCCGTCTCGATCCCCGCGCACGTCGCGGGCGCCCTTACGGCCACCGGCCGCCGCCGTGAGGAGCAGGCGCTCGCCGCTCGAGGGGCGCTGGCCGAGGTCGCGCGGCAAGCCCGGCGGGACGATTCCGACCAGGCACGACGCCTCGAGAGCGCGGCGGCCGACCTGGACGCCCGAGTCCTGTTCGATTTCACCAGTGAGGCCGGAACCTTTTCGTGAGCGCGGATCCGGAGCGCCCGCGGCGAAGAACCTACGGCCTGGTTGCGGGGATCCTGCTCGCGGCGGCGGCGGCTCTCTGGCTTCCCCGCTGGTGGGAGTCGAGACTCTACCGCCAGGCGGAGGCCCTGACGGGCGTGGGAGCTCCGATCCTGCCGGGAACGCTCACCGACGCCCGTCGCAAGATCGATCCGGGTCGATCCGAGACGGACGTCCTGGCGGCTCTGGGCCGGCCTTCTCTCTCCGCGGCCTCCGACGCCAGCGCAAACCACGCGATCTGGACGTACTACTACGCGGATGGCACGATGACCGTGAACCTCACCGATCATTCCGTGATTCGGATCGCGGTCTCCTATGGTCCCCCCCAGATCCCCACGAGCCGGAGACGGTGAAAGCTGGGGCGAAGGGCGAGGCGCGAGGGGCGAGGGCCCGGACTTGAGCGCTGCTCCCGCCCGCGAGCCGTCGATTCGCGTCGTGATGATGCCCAAGGACACCAACGCGCACGGGACGATCTTCGGCGGTGTCATCCTCTCCTACATCGACCAGGCGGCGGCGGTCGAGGCCAAGCGGCAAGGAGCCTCCTTCATCGTGACCGTCGCCATGCGCGAGGTCGTGTTTCACGAGCCGGTGCTCGTCGGGGACCTGGTCAGTTTCTACACGAGCCTCGTCCGCCTCGGCCGGACGTCGATCACGGTGTCGGTGGAAGTGGTCTCGCAGCGCGACGAGCCGCGCGCCCAGCCCGTCAAGGTGACGCAGGCCGAGGTGACGTTCGTGAACCTCGACGCAAACCGAAAGCCTCTGCCCATCCCCCGCTAAGTGCTCAGCGACTCACCGCGCAACGCTGCTTCAAAACTTTCTTCTGAGGGCGGGCAGCGCAGTCGCGACAGCGGGGCACGAAGACTCGCCCGGCCTCGCTTCAGAGTTAACTCTCTTCCAGGGCCAGGCGGGAGGATCGTCACGGTGCGTTGGGGGGGGTACTCGCCTGGCCCTGTAACAAGAAGGTCCCGAACATTCGGGACCTTCTCCTTTCCGCCAAGCCGGGCGAGAGCCCGGCAATGGTATCGGGTCAGACCAATACTACCACTCCGGCTCCTCTTCGGTGCCGCGCGGGACGTTTTCGCCAAGATCCTCCTCGTCGGAGTCCTCCAGGTCGTATTCGAGCTCCTCCTCGGCCTCGCGCCCCAGCTCCTCCGCCTCCTCGCTCTCCGCAAAGGCCTTCAGGCCCTCCTCCTCGTCCGCCTTCCAGTCTCCCTCGCCAAGGAGGTCGGCGCCGGTCGCCGCCGGCAAGGGGGGAGTCGGTTTCTTGCCCGCCGCCTTGCGCGGCTTCGACCGCGCGGCGGATTTTCTCGGCGCCCTCGATGCCGGTTTGCGTCGGGTCTTTCGGCCCTTGGAGCGGCCCGCCGCGCCGGAAGAGCGCGTCTTCGCGCCTTTCTTCACGACGCGCCGGCTCCGATGGCTCGCTCTCTGCTTCTTCCCCTTCTTGACCACCGTCTTCGACCTCCCTGTCGCCGCCTCTCTGAGCCGGGACCGGAATCATACAATCGGCCCTTGAGCAACACCGGGTCGCCGCGCGTCTTGACACAGGTGACGGCGGGAGGGGTGTCGATCGAAATCCGCCCGCTCGTGCGGACTCGCGGCGCGCGCTGGCGGCTCGGACTGGCCGGCGCCGTGATCCTCGCGGCGGCGCTGTCCGGCGGCGCGCGGCTCGGGCGCGTCTGGGAGACCGGCCTGCGCAAGGGATCCTTCGAGGAGCTGCCTCTGATGATCCTGCTTCCCGTCACGCTCGCGGTCGGTGTCTCGACCCCCCTTGCCCTGCTCGGCCTGGCCGCGCTCGCCTTCGCCGAAGAACGCATCGACGTGACACCCGACACGGTCACCATCCGAACGACCGCGTTCGAGGCAACGCTACAACGCGTCATCCCCCGTAAGGATCTGGTCGCCTGGGTCGAGACCTACAGGCCGCTCTCCCCGTGGTGGACGTGGGCCTTCCGCCGCCTGGCGGCCCGCGCGGAGGGCCGGCTGGTTCCGGTAGCCGGTTCGGCGGGCCAGGGCGAGAAAAGGGCGATCGGTCTCACACTCGCCCTCGTCACGGGCGTGCCGCTCCTGGCCGCATCGGGGCGACCCGTTCTGTCCGCCGAAACTGCTAAGATCCCGGAGCGACGACCAATTTGAGCGAGGAGCCTTCCACGCCTTCCCCGGATTCGACCAGCCATCACCTGACCGACACGCTTCTTGCCTCCTACGACCTGCCGGAGGAGGTCCGGTGGGGAATCACGGAGGCGGGGTTCGTCTTCGCCACTCCCATTCAGGAGCGAGTGCTCCCGATCGCGCTCGCCGGCCGCGACGTCGCCGGACAGGCGCAAACGGGAACGGGGAAGACCGCCGCCTTCCTCATCACGATTTTTACCCGCCTCCTGCGCCGGCGCCGGCCGGGGCCGACCCGCGGCCCTCGCGCACTGGTCGTCGCTCCGACGCGCGAGCTCGTCGTGCAGATTCGGGACGACGCCGAGCTGCTCGGCCGGCCGACCGGGCTCGCCACGCTCGCCGTCTTCGGCGGCATCGACTATCACCGCCAGCGGGACGCCGTGCGCAAGGTGCCGGACCTGCTCGTGGGGACACCCGGCCGCCTGCTCGACTACGAGCAACAGGGGGCCACCACGTTTCGCGACGTGGAGATCCTCGTCATCGACGAAGCGGACCGGATGTTCGACATGGGATTCATTCGGGATCTGCGCCGAATCCTGCGCCGCTGCCCGCCGTACAACCGGCGCCAGACCATGCTCTTCTCCGCCACGCTCTCGCTTCGGGTCATGGAGCTCGCTTACGAACACACAAACAATGCCGAGAAGATCGAGATCGAGCCCGAACGCGTGGGCGCCCACGGCATCCGCGAGATCCTCTACCACGTCTCGTCGGCCGAGAAGTTTCGCCTCCTGCTCGGCTTGCTCGAGCGGGAAGGCGGCCGCCGGATCCTGATCTTCGTCAACCGCCGCTCGACGGCGGCCGAGCTCGTGCGCGGGCTCGTCGCCAACGGCTATCCGGCGCGGGCGCTGGCGGGAGACGTGCCGCAAGAACGACGGCTGAAGATCCTGAAGGATTTCAAGGATGGACGTCTGGCCGTGCTGGTCGCCACCGACGTCGCTTCCCGCGGCCTCCACATCGAAGCGGTCTCGCACGTCATCAACTACGACCTGCCGGAGGACGCCGAGGACTATGTGCACCGGATCGGCCGCACCGCCCGCGCCGGGGCGGAGGGGACCGCCGTGTCCTTCGCCTGCGAAGACTACGTGTTCTCTCTCGATGCGATTCAGAAGCGGATCGGACGCGAAATCCCGGCGCAGTGGCCGACCGACGACTTGCTGCGCTCGGGCCCCATCTCCTCCTCGCCGCGGGCGCCACGCCCCCGCCGTCCGCCGCCGCGCCCGGAATCGAAACGAACCGCCTCGGCCCCCTCCGAGGACTCCTTCGGCCGGACCAAGCGCAAGAGCCGGCGGCGCTAGCCTCCACAGCCCGTCCAAGGCGGGCCGGTCCCGGACGTTTGAGACGGACGGTGTGTCGACCGACGAAGGGCGCTCGGGCCGATCAGGGCGCCTCGGCGATGAGGGCTCCTTGTTCGACCCAATGCGCGAGCAGGCGGCGGATTCGGTAGGCGTCGGTCCGAGTTTCCGCTTCGCACTCGAGGGGTGTCGCGCCTCGGCTGACCCGAGCCCAGAGCGTCTTCTGCAGCATCCCGTCCTTTTCGGCGGGATGGGGGGCCGGACGCACATCGGTCGACTTCAGTCGAACTCCGTCGGGCACGAGAGCGGAGGCCTGGCGCAGCTCGTCGTACCGCCTCATCGCCTCGAGCGTCAGGGGGAGGATCTCCTGGAGCGATCCCGTTCCCGTCTCCTCGAGGGCATCCGCCGACTTCACGAATTGGAACTGACCCGGGGCTGGCCGCTCCAGGAGCTGGTAGAAGGCGTCGTCGCCCGCGAGATTTCCGGTTTGACACGCCCGAAGCTTGCCCCCTTTGAGCCGCAGTGCGCCAAAGACCTCGCCCCGTGGGTCGCGAAGCGTCAGCGACCCGGAGACGCCGGTATCCGAAAGACTCTGCAAGAGCGCCGGCAAGCCGAAAACCTCGAGGTCTCCGGTGAGGCTGGCCGGCGCTGCCGGCGAGGGCGGTCCCGTTCCCCCGGCACTCCCCTTGCGATACCCGGCCAGCGCCCGGGCCGCGGCCTTCGAAATGTCCGTGTCGGGAAACCGCTTCACGATGTCTTCGAGGGCCGTGCGGACCGACGGGGCGGGAGTGCCGGAGAGCGCCTCGATGAGGCGCAGAAGGATCTGGTCGTTTTGATGGAGCGCCACACCGAACAGCTTGAACGGAAGGTTGGACTTCAGGACCTCGAGGATCTTTCCGATGAACTCGGCGTCCTCCGAAAGGTCCAGTCCCGACAACTCCGCCAGTCGCGCGGCGCAGTCGCCGAGCTTCGGATCCCTCTTGAGCGCATGCTCGAGCAGGGCGCGGCGCGCACCGGGCCTGCCCAAGCGACCCAACGACGAGGCAACGCGGTCGAGCAGCAGGAGGAGCTCCTTTGGTTCGGGAAGACCCTCCGAAGGCCGCAGGAGCGCCTTCTCGAAGTCCAGGAGCAGCCTCGCCAGGGCGACCTCCGACTTCTCGTGCTTCAGCTGCCCCAGGTTTGCAACGGCCTCCTTCAGCAGAGGCGGCGGAAGGTGCAACTCCGCGTGGCGAATGGTGACCTCCACCTCCTCCTCGAGTCGGGCCTCGGACGGCCGCGGGATCTTCCGGAGGAGGTAAAGCAGATTGCGCCGGAGGTACCACTGCTCGGCGGAAATCTCGCGAAACGGAACTGCCAGCGCCTCAAAGGCCGCCGCTCGTGCCGGCTCGCCGTGGACTTCCAAGAGGGCGAGAAGGAGCCGGCGCCGCTCCCGTTTGTCCTCGCGGGCGAGCTGCTCGAGTAGTCCCTCCGGCGAGAGCGACGAGAAGAAGCCGAGGAGCTTGCGCAGACCGGAATGTTGCGCCGGACTCTCCGCGGAGACCTTCAGCCGCTCGGGATCGAGCGTTTCGTCTCCCTTGCGGCGCGCCAGCTCAACCGTTCCCGGGTCCACGTTCTTCTCCGCAATGAGCCGTTCCGCCGCCTCCAGTGTCGACACCGCCTGCGGCAGCGAGCCCTCGTTGAAACGCTCCACGGCCGCCCGGACCAGCTCCTGAAACCGTCGGCCGCTCTCTCGCGGATCCTCGACGTCCGTGACCATGCGGCGCATCGCGTCTAAGGCCGGGCTCGCAGGCGCGGCCTTTTGCCAGTCGGCCGAAGGCGGCAGAACCCATGCCGGCAGGCTGCTCGCGAGGGCACGAAACACGTCGGCCGTTCCGACCTGGAGCCCTAGGTCTCGCAGCTTCGAGAGGTATCCCTCCACCTCCCCGGCGTTTTGCGACTCGCGCGCCGCCGCGGCGAGCGTCTCGGTCAGTTCCACGCGACCGGACGGCGCCGCGAGGGCGAGGCGCGCCTGGGCTTCGAGGCGCTGGAGATAGAGGGAGAGGCGCCGGTGACTCGCCTCCTCGCCGCCCGGCGCGGGCGAACCCCGCGCTCCGGATGTCTGCCGGTGGAGGCTGACCACCGGAGCCGTCGTCGACGCCGTGGCCGTCTCCGCCAAGCGAGCCAGGTTCTCTTGCAGCAGCGGCCGGTCTTCCGCGGGGCAGTCGGCGAGGACCAGCGCCTTCAAGCCGTCGAGGTACGCCCCGAGGGCCTCGCGGGGCACGAGCTTGAACTCCCCCAGCATGTGGATCTTCTTGACGGCGTGAAAGAGGTAGTCGGAAACGGACGCCTCGCCCCCGCTCTTGGCGTACTGCGCCCCTGTCCAGGAGCGGATCGTCGCGGCGACCAGTCCGGGCGGATGGCGCAGCAGCAGGTCCGCGGACCCCGCGACCACCAACGGCGGGAGCGTATCCGAGAGGTAGAGCTCCAACTCGGTAAGCGCCTCGCGCACCTCCGGGTCCGCTGTCGGCTCTACCATGGCTCCCCTGCCTCTTTGGTGCTCGGGACTAGGGTAACAGGTTGCGCCGGGAATGGCGGCGCGCCGTCGAGCGGCCCGGGCGGAAACGCCGCACGCTACCCGGCGACAAGGGCTAGAAGCTTTTCAGGAAGTCCGTGTTGGTGGGGAACTTGGCGAGGCGGCCGAGGACGAGCTCCATCGCCTGGATCTTGTCCACGGCGGCCAAAGCCCGTCGCAGCTTGACGATCTTCGGCAGCTGCTCCGGATCGTAGAGCTTCTCCTCCTTGCGGGTGCCGGACTGGGGAATGTTGATGCACGGAAAGATGCGCCGGTTGAAGAGATCCCGGTCGAGCACGATCTCGGTGTTGCCCGTCCCCTTGAACTCCTGGAAGATGATCTCGTCCATCCGAGAGCCGGTGTCGATCAGCGCCGTCGCGATGATCGTCAGCGACCCTCCCCCTTCCGCGTTGCGCGCGGCCCCGAAGAAGCGCCGCGGTTTCTCCATCGTGCGAGCGTCGATGCCGCCCGACATGATCTTGCCGCCGCCCTTCTGCATGTGGTTGTAGGCGCGCGCCATCCGGGTGATCGAGTCGAGGAAGATGATCGCGTGCTTGCCGCACTCGACCAGCCGGCGCGCCCGTTCCGCGACGATCTCGGCCACGGCGATGTGGTTCTCGGCCGAGAGGTCCGCCGACGAAGCGATGACCTCGCCCCGCACGCTCCGACGAAAATCGGTGATTTCCTCCGGGCGCTCGTCGATCAACAGCACGATGACCGTGACGTCCGGATCGTTGACGGAGACGGCATGAGCCATGCGTTTCAAGAGTGTCGTCTTGCCCGCCTTCGGGGGCGCCACGATCAGGCAACGCTGGCCGCGGCCGATCGGCGCGAGCAGATCCACCACGCGCCCGCACATCTCGTCCGCGGTGGTCTCGAGCTTCAAGTGGTCGTGCGGATCGATCGAGACGAGCTCGCTGAAGGCCGGCCGCTGTCGAAACGCTGCGGGCGATAGGCCCTCGACGGTCTCGATCCGCTTGACGACCGGCCGCCCGCCCTCGACGGCAAAGCCCGTGATCAGCGCGCCGGGTTCGAGGCCTTCCCGCACGATGAGCTCCCGGGGAACAAGCGGATCCCGCGGCGACGGCAAGTAGTTGGCTCGCGACGAGACGAGGACACCGGGAGCGGACTCCTTCGGAGGCAAGTACAGCACTCCTTCTGTGGGATGCTCCGGTCCCGACCCGACGAGCTCGGGAGCCCGCTCGAAGCCGGGATGCGGTCCGCCCGCGCCCGACCGGCCGCGGCGGCGACGGCGGCGCCGCCGCCGATGCGGGCGAGGCTCACCTTCGGCGGGCGAGGCGGGACTCTCCGTCTGAACGGAAACCGACGCAGCGCTGTCCGGGGCCAGGGGATCTTCGGACATGAACTCCCAACACCCGCCGCGCTGACCTCGGGGGCCCGGGCGGGAATGCCTCATTTTATCCAAACCGGGGCGAAATGGAAGCAAAAAAGAACTACCGGCAATGGCTCCTCGAGGACGCGGACCCGCCCCCCCCCCAAGCGACCTCGACGGCCTCAAGAAAACAGGCCCAACACCACCTGGGGCTCGGCCGGCGGGATCCTCGCCAGGGCGAAGTCCTCCAAAGCGTGTGCCGGAGTCGAAACACCGACCAGACTCGAGGTCATTCCCGGCGACGAGCGGGAAAACTGCAACGCCCTCTGGGCCCCCGATTGAGCCCGGGGGAAGGCCGCCTCGATTTCCTCGGGGAGCTCCTGCGCAAGCCTTCCCTGCAGGATCGAGGCGGACCCGAAGGTCGCGATGCCGCGCCGGGCCGCGGCTTCCAGGGCCGGCAGCCGTCCCCCCGTCACCTCTTGAGAGGGGTACGCGATCGCTTCCGGCATCGCCAGATTGACGGGCAGCTGGACTGCACGAAAGTGATGCCCCTCGCCCGCAACCTCGACCGAAACCGCGAGGATCAGCTCGAGGGAAAGATGCTCGGGATGCTCCGGAGGAACGCGCAAGCCATCCCAGGTCGCGATTCCCCACACCGCGATCTGTCCCCCCGAAACCGCTTCTTCCAAGACCTCGATTGCCGAGGCGAGCCGCTGCCGAAAAACGTCGGATCCGACGGACGTCCGCTGTGTCTCGACGTTGTGGAGGTAGTAGAGGTCGATGGTCTCGAATCCCAGGTTCTCGCGGCTGCGCCGGATCTGGTCACGCAGGTAGGCTGGAGAGATGCAGTGCCCGCCGCGGACGATCTCGGCCCGCGGGGCCAGCTGCGACTCGACGAATGTCTCGAGAATGTAGGCGCGTGCGTCGCGCGGGTCCTCCGAATCGTGCGGCAGGTATCCGCCCTTGGTGGACACGAAGACCTGGTCCCGCTCGACCCGGCCCGCGCCGATCGCCGCCGCGAGGGCCCTTCCGATGGCTCGCTCGCTTCGCTGGCCACGGTAGTTGATCGCCGTATCGAAGACGTTGACTCCCGAGGACAGCGCCGTCCCGACGCATTCCTCGTAGCCGCGATCGGTGGCCGCGTCCTCCTTGCCGAGATAGGTCCCGAGGCCGATCGAAGAAAGAAGCAGGCCCGAGGCTTCCCGGAAGTGCGCCGGAGCGGCCGAGGAACCCTTCGCGAAGCGCTCTGTGCCCTCGATCGTCGCGCGGCCCGATATCACCGGGCGAGGCTATCAGAGCAGGGTCGACGGGAGAGGGGTGAGGGGCGAGCGTCAGACCACCGGCAGCGGGACGCCGTGAGTGCGCGAGGTTCCCTGGGCGCGCACGTCCCAGCGTCCTGCAATCCGCGCCCCGCAGTCGGGGCAAGCCCCCTCGCGCAGCCGGTTCTTCAACACTCGGAATCCGTAGCGCTCGATCACCGTCGCCCGGCACCGCGGACAGCGCGTGTTCTCCCACTCGCCCACGTGGCCGGGGATGTTTCCGGCGTAGACGTAGCGCAGTCCTTCGTCGGTCCCGATCTCGGCGGCTCGCAACAAGGTCGTAACCGGTGTCGAACCCCGATCGTTCATCTTGTAGTCGGGGTGAAAGGCGGTCACGTGCCACGGGATGTCTGGCGAAACCGAAGCGATGAATCGCGCGGCCTTCCGCAGCTCCTCCTCCGAGTCGTTGAATCCCGGTATCGTGAGGGTCAGCACCTCGAGCCAGATCCCGCGCTCGTGGATCCCCCGGATCGTCTCGAGGACGTTGTCGAGCACGCCCCCGAGTTGCCGGTAGTGCTTGTCGCTCATGGATTTCAAGTCCACCTTGTAGAAGTCGATCCAGGGGCGGATGTAGTCGAGGACCTGCGGCGTGCCGTTTCCGTTGGACACGTAGCCGGTGTATAGGCCACGGCGCTTCGCCTCCCGGAAGACCGCCACACCCCACTCGGACGTGATGAGCGGTTCGTTGTACGTCGAGACGACTGTTGGGGCTCCGGCCTTCACGGCCAGATCGGCCAGCAGGGACGCGTCGATGTCCTTGGGCTGCCCGACCGCCTCCGGATCCCGGATCGACTGGGAGGTGAACCAATTCTGGCAATACGCGCAGTGCAAGTCGCAACCCAGCATTCCGAAGGACAGCGCGTCGGAGCCGGGCAGCGCGTGGAAAAACGGCTTCTTCTCGATGGGGTCGCACTGCAACGCTCCGACATAACCCGACGGCACGCGCAGCGTGCCCCCCTGGTTGTAGCGCACCCGGCAAACGCCTTCCCGCCCTTCCGGGATCGGGCAGCGATGCCCGCAGGCGAAACAGCGCAGCCGGCCGTCGGGAAGGCGTTCCACTAACTCCGGCGCCGCCGGGACGGTGCGTCGGGAGAGGACTTCGGCCAGAGCGGATGCGGTCCCCATTTTCGGTTCCTTCCCAAAGATAACGTGCGGCGGCTTCGGGGAATGCCCTGGAGACCCGATGCGTTAGGATGCGCCGGTCAATGCTGAAGACGAGGGCCTTCCTCCTTTGCCTGGCGACGGCTCTGCCCGCGGCTGTCCGCGCGCAGACGCCGAGTCCGACCCCGACCCCCACGGTGACGGCCACCCCCGCCGTGACCGGGACTCCCACGCCGGCGCCGACCTTCACACCCACTCCCGCGCCCAACACCACACCGAGCGGGCAAGCCTGGACGACCGACGCTTCTACCAACGTCACCGGCGCTCGGATCGTCCCCGCCGCGGACGGGTCGACATGGTTTCTGACTCCCGCCAACGACCGCGTCATCAAGCTGCAGGGCACGGTCATGACACAGTTCCCCGTGCGCGACGCCAACAACATCGGCGCGAACCCCGTGGACATTCAGATGGACGGGAACACGCTCTGGATCATCGACAATGGCGAAAGCGAGATCGATGCGGGCAAGTCGATCATCGCCAGGCTCTGCACGGCCACGGCGCCTCTCGACTGCGGGGCGGCTGGAGCGCCGGGGGCACTTCGCGAATGGGTACTGCCGACCTCGCGCCCGGCAGGCCTCTACCGCGAGCCCGATGGGCAGAAGATCTGGGTGGCCCAGTCGGCCGGCTTGCTCGAGTCGCTCGACCTGACCACGCTCGAAGTCGCTGACTACCGCCCGGTGCCGACCGTGAACTTCGCGTCGACGCTCGTCCATGGGCCAGACGGCGGTCTCTGGATGACGGACTTCGGCAGTAACCGCATCATCCGGTTCGATCTCTCGGATCACTCCGAGAGAACTTGGACGCTCCTGGATCCTTCGCTGTTCCGCCTCAACCCATCGGACGCTCGATTCGACGAATCCGGATACCTCTGGATCACGGAGTCGGCCGGTGGGCGCGTCGATCGGCTCGATCCCTGCCCCTCTCAGAGTTCCTCGCAGCGCGCGGCGGGATGTTCGGGTGGCCTCGAAGACACGATAGAGCTCCACTCCTGGCTCGGATTCACAAACCCAGTCCATCTCGACCTTTTTGGCGGGCTCGTCTACGTTTCCGAACAGACGGGAAGCAACGGGCGCGTCACGATCCTCGATCCCCGCATCGCCCCGCACGGGCCTTCTCAGTTGCTGGCGGTTCAAGTTCTCCCCTTCCTCGGAGACCAGTCGAGCGCCCCGATCGGAGCCACGGGCGTCATCCGGACGATCCGGCCGACGCCGAGCTCGACGACCTGCTCCACCACCCTGCCGCGACCCTCGACCAGCCCCTGCTTCGATTCCACCATCACGCCCGTCAACTTCACGCCGACCAACGCCGCCTTCGCGGCATCGGACTTGACGGTGGCGTCCGTCGTGCCGGGCCTGCTGTCGATCACGTTTGCGCGGACCAACGCCTATGGGATCGGCGTCCGGGGTGGGGCGGTCTGGGCCGGAAGCACCGCAAGCCTGGTGCGCCTGGTTCCGCAGACGATCGGCGGATCGACCGACCAGACTCTGCCGGTCGCCTTTCAGTTCGGCGCGCCTCCGGCCGACAAGGTGCGCGCGGACCTGACGCTCCACAACAAGGGAAGCGCGCGCGTGTCGGGGACCGCCCTCTTCCAGTACTCCCCAGCCGCCTTTCCCCATGCTCTGGCGTTCGACGTGGGACCGGGCGAGACCGCGCTCTTCTCCGACGCCTTTGTGGGTGCCCCGACCTCTGCCTCGCTGATGATCGGCTCCGTCCGCCTCCAGGTCTCGACAGGCACCGCCACGGACTTGCTCGTCTCCCTGCGCTCCAACGCCGTGACCGACGCCGGCGGTTCGTTTGGGATCTCGCTGCCCGCCGAGGCGGCGGACCAGGCCGTAAAGACCGGGGACTCCCGCACCCTCTTTACGGGGGCCCGACCGGGCGAGGTCTCCGTTCTCGGTCTCTTCTCCCCGAGCGGGGGCCAAGGGACGGCGACTCTGGTCGCCTCCGACGGCACGGTTCGCGGCTCCCAACCGATCTCGCTCGAGAGCAACGTCTGGCTGGAGCACAACCCGGCCGCCTCTTTCTTCGGCTTGGCCCCGCAGCCGGGCGACGTGATCCGAATCGCCGTCACATCCGGCGTCTTGCAGCCCTACGTCACCATTCAGGACCCCCTGACCCACGACCTGGCGCTTTCCTTGCCAGTCGGCACCTCCACGCAAGCCGTCATTCCGAATGCCGGAACGGCGGGAGGTTCCGGCGGCACGCTCTGGGAGTCGGGCGTGTTCCTGTCCAATCCCGACCCCGCCAACGCCGCCACGGTTCAGGCGACCTTCTATCCCCTCGACGCTTCGGGCCCGGCCGTCACCGAGACCCGGTCACTTCCCCCGGGGAGCAGCCTCGCCATCCTGGACGCCGTGACCGACCTTTTCCACGCCGCCCCGGGGCAAGGGGCCATCGTCCTGACATCCGATCTGCCGGTGGCCGCTTCGCTTCGGGTCTCGGCGCAGGCAACGCCGGACGCGGGACAGTACGCGAGCATGCTCGGGGCGATCGACGCCGCCGCCGCCGTGCCCCCCGGTGGAGCACTCGGGATCGGGATCCCCAACACGCCGCTTCGTCGCACGACTCTGTTTCTCTTCAACAGGGGCGCGGCGGGCGTCGTTCAACTCACGGGCTATGACGCGTCGGGCAACGTCGTCGGGCACCTCTCGGTCTCGCTCGCTAGCAACGTGGCGACCCGGGTCAGCCAGATTCTTCCTTCGCTCGGGGCGCCCGGCACCAGTCTCGGATCCGTCCGGGTCGAGGCAGCCACCGGAATGCAGGTCTACGCCCAGACGGCGGAGGTCGACGCCCAGACCTCCGACACCGAGTACTCGGACCTGCACTAGCCGCCGGCCGGCGGCCGTCCCCGGAAGGTCGCTCGGAAGGGCGGACGTTTCAGGGATCGACTATTTCCGATTCCCGCTTCAGAATTGCCGCGAATGCCAACGCCCACCAGCATCGTGCGCGGCTCGGGCATTCACCTGCCCGACGGTGTCGTGACCAACGAGCGAATGTCACGGCTCATGGATACGACCGACGAATGGATCACGCAACGGACCGGGATCCGCGAACGCCGGTTCGCGCGGCGCGGGACCTCCTCGGCCGATCTCGGCTGGGCGGCGGCCGTCCGGGCGCTGGAGGACGCCGGAGTCGGCGCCACGGACATCGACTTGATCGTCTTCGCGACGATGACGCCCGCGCATTACTTCCCCGGCAACGGGGGGCTCGTGGCGGCGAGGCTGGGCCTCGCGGCCACTCCGGCGCTGGACATCCGAATGCAGTGCGCCGGTTTCCTGTCGGGCCTCCAGGTCGCCGACGCCTTCATCCGCTCGGGAACGTACCGCCGCGTGCTTCTCGTCGGGGCGGAATGCCACGCCGCCTTCTTCCCGTGGACCGACGCCGAGTGGGCGATCCTCTTCGGAGACTCACGAGAGCCGGCCCGTCCCGAGAGCCTCGCCTGGGGCACCGCCCACCGGGATCGCGCCGTGATCTTCGGCGATGGCGCGGGAGCCTTCGTGCTCGAGGCAAACGAGACGGGTGACGGGCGCGGGTTTCTCGGCTTCGCGATGCACACCGACGGCAACCACTGGGACAAGCTCTACGTTCCGGGAGGCGGCTCGGCGAACTTTCCCTATTTCTCCCCCGAAATGTTCAAAGACAACCGCACCATCCCGATCGTCGAGGGCCGACAGGTCTTCCGGCTTGCGGCGACGGCGATGCCCCAGGTATTGCGGGAGGTCCTGGAGCGGCACCGGCTCTCCGTCGAGGACTTGAATCTCCTGCTCATGCATCAGGCCAACCTGCGGATCAACGAGGCCGTGCAGAAGGCGCTCGGACTGTCCGACGAGAGAGTCTTCAACAACATTCAGAAGTACGGAAACACAACCGCCGCGACGCTGCCTCTGGTCTTTCACGAGGCCAAACAGCAGGGGCGAATTCGCGCCGGCGATCTGATCGGTTTCGCCGCGCTGGGGGCGGGACTCCATTGGGGCGCGGGCTTGCTCCGCATCTAGCCGCCGCGGCAACGGCGTTGATCCCCTCGGCTGAAGGTTTGGTGAGAGCGCGCCAGCCATCTTGCGCCGCCTCCCATGCCGCCTCCTATACTGCGCTGCCAAGAGGCGCAAGGAGGAGCAACGATGCCAACGTCAAACCGCTTCCTCGGCAGACTGCTTGTGCTCACGGCGGCGCTTTTCTGCGGACGGGCGGCTCTCGGGCAGGACGCCCCGCCACCCCCGGTCGAGACGCCCCAACAACCGGCCGAGGCGCCCGCCCCGCCGCGACGCCCGCCGGAAGGCTCCGTCATCATCGACCTGCCTTCCGCTGACACCAACCCGCCCGGCAATCTTCAATTCATGATCACGCACCGCTTCGCCGAGCCCATCCAGGACAGCAGCTACCACGATTTCTACTCCTTCTTCTCGCCGGCCAACGTCGGGCTCGGCTTGTCGTATGCGCCGCTCCGAAACCTGGAGGCAGGATTTCTCCGCGGCCAGGAGTTGGAGGATTACGAGGTCTTCGCGAAGTATGCCGTCTACGCTCCGGCTTCCGGACCGTTTCGAGCGGCCGTTCGAATCGGAGGCGATTTCCGCACCCTGAAGGGCGAGCGCAATGGTTCGAGCTTTTTTGCTCAGGGAATCCTCGCCTTCACGATCGGCGACCGGGTCAGGTTGACCGCCGTTCCGACGTTCTCGACGGTGGCGATCGGCCAGGCCCTCCCGCCGCAACAGAACGTGTTCAACCTTCTCGGCGCGGTCTCGATCGGTATCACCCGCACGATCAACGTGCACGGCGAGGTCGTGCCCCGCACGGCCGACTCGCCGGGCGTGGGCTGGATCGCCTCGATCGAGAAGACGCTGCTGCGCCACCGGTTTTCCTTCACGATCGGGAACATGCGGGGAACGACGGTCGACCAGTACGTCATCTGGCAGCCGCCCTTCTTCGTGGGCAACTCGCCGCACAACCTCTACTTCGGCTTCAACATCGTACGGCTCTGGCTGCTCAAGTGACGTAGCCCCACGCGCCCGCGCCGCGTCATCCCGAGGCCGGCACGGCCGAAGGCATGCGCAGGAGCCCGAAGCGATCCGGCCGGTGGAAGTCGGGAGGATCGGCTCCGGTCGGGCTCCAGGCCGAGTACTCTTCCGGCGGTCCGCGGTCGATCCGATAGAAGTTCGCGCGCCAGAACGCGACCGGCGTCGACGACAGGGGCGCCAGGGGAATCCGCAGCAGCGCCGACCAGCGATCGGGCCGCCGCGTCACTCGGGCCGAAAGACCGGGGCAGTTCCACTCGACGTCCACGCGCATCGTCTCGCGGCGCCCTTCGGGCGATTCGATGCGCGCGTCGAAAAGGGCGCCCAGGGGATTCACCTCGAACTCGTAGTAGACACAGGGCGAGGTCTCCGGGAATACGAAGACCTCGAAGACGTCCTCTTTCCAGAGAGGATCGTCGCGGCGCGTGAGCGTCGCGACCACACCCCGGTCGCGCCCGTCGAAGCGCACGAGGAGGTCGCTCCCCCGCAAGGCCACCCGGGCGACGGTCGGCAGCGCCGCCGGCGACCCGTCCCCCGAGCGTCGGAGACGAAGGGCACCGACGGAGACGAGCCGATCGGTTGGCCCGAGCCGCGGCACCTCCCAGCAGGGCAGGCCGCCCGAGATCACGTCTCCCGGTGAGGCTTCGGAAAGGGGATCTTCATTTCCTCGAGCCAGGCCTCGGCGCGTTCCAGGGCCCGATGCTCCTTGAACTGGAAGAACCGCGCTTCCTCCTTCGGATATCGCAGGAGAGTCTCCCGGTAACTCGCCGCCGAGCCGGCCGCGCGAAGCGCTTCCGAGAGTTCCCGCCGGCACGCCTCGTCCTGACAACGCCTCAGAAACTCTTCCAAGTCTCCAACGCTCCGCTCGCCGCGGTCGCGGGGCAGCGCGACATAGCGAGGATCGGCGGACATCTCTGCGTGACGTTCCTCGTCGCGCGCGAGCACCTGCTCGACGTCCCCCGTCTCCCGGTCGAAGAAATGCGTGATCTGGTGTGAACGGCTCTCGAAGCCGACGATCAACCCCTCCCAGTCGATGCGCATCGCCATCGCCGGCCCTCCTTTCGCCTTCGATAAACCGGTATGATACGGGGTTGCCATGGCTGTCAAGAAGATCGCGACTTTCGACGACTGGATCGAGGCCTTTCGCGGCTGGCAGAAGGACATCGGCCTGAGGCTGCCGCGATACAACGACTACCCCTTCGAGGCCAAGTACGGGGACCTTCGCTCCGATGAGATCGAGTACGGCGACTTCCGGGGAGAGAAGAAGTGGGAGCGGGTGACCCAGATCCCGCAGCAGCCGATCCGGGATGCACTCTTGAACTTGATCGTGTACCAAGGCGACACGGAATTCGCCTCCGTCGAGCAGCAGCGCAATCTGCTCGACACGTCCCCCTCCGACTACGACACGGACAGCGTCTGCCGAATCATGACGGAGGAGATGCGGCACGGATGGCAGATGTGCCACCTGCTCGTCAATCACTTCGGCGAGACCGGAAGGGTCGAGGCGCGGAAGCTCCTGGAGCGCCGGTCCTGGCAAAACAACCGGCTGCTCGGTTCCTTCAACGTCGACGTGGACAACTGGGTCGATTTCTTCACCTACACGGAGTTCGTCGACCGGGATGGAAAATTTCAGCTCAACATGCTCTCGACCTCGAGCTTCGCTCCGCTGGCCCGCTCGATGGGGCCGATGCTGCGGGAGGAGGGCTTCCATCTGGGCACGGGCCACATGGGCCTGCAGCGAATCGCCAAGGCGGGGCGCGTTCCGCCCGCCCTCCTGCAGAAGTACGTCAACAAGTGGGTGTCGACGGCCTACGATTTGTTCGGCAAGGACTCTTCCTCCTCCGCCGAGTGGTTCTACGTGTGGGGCCTGAAGGGTCGCTACGACGAGGCCCGCCAGCAGGCGGAACCCGACAAGGCGCACTTAAACGAGTTTTCCCGGGAGCTGTACCGGCAGGAAGTCGAGAAGCTCCTGGAAGGGGTCAGCCGCCTGCTCCCGGCGGGAGCCCCGCCGCTCGAGGCGCCGGATCTGAAGTTTCACCGAGCGATCGGCGAGTTTTCGGGCCAGACCTGGTCGGTTCGGGGCGAGCTCCTGACGCCCGCTCAATACCAGGAGCACCTCGCGGAGACGCTCCCGACGGAAGAAGAGAAGAAATTCGTCGCCGACCTGATGCGCGAGCCCGGTTGGATCGCGTCGAGAGAATCGGTGACGGCGGCGCCCTAGCGAGTGTCCCGAAAGCGTTCTCGGACTCGCGCGACGCAGAACCCCCGACCCTCGACGATTCGCCGCAAGCTCCTCTCCTGGTACGACCGGGAGAATCGGCGCCTGCCCTGGCGCGGCACTCGCGACCCCTACCGGATCTGGGTCTCGGAGATCATGCTGCAGCAGACGACGGTCGAAACGGTCCGGCGGCGCTACGATCGATTCCTCGCGCGATTCCCCTCTCTCTCGACGCTCGCCCGCGCGCGCGAAGATTCGGTGGTCGCCGCGTGGTCGGGGCTCGGCTATTACGCGCGTGCCCGCAACCTCCGGCGTGCGGCTCGGGAGATCCTCTCGCGGCACGACGGCATCTTCCCGAGCGATCCGCGCGTGCTCACGAGCCTGCCGGGGCTCGGTGACTACACCGCGGCAGCCATCGCCTCGCTCGCCTTCGGGGTCCGCGCCCCGGCGGCCGATGCGAACGTCACACGCGTCGTGTCGCGTCTCTTCGCCATTGCAGGCCTCCTTGGTTCGCGGCCCCATCGCGACGCCGTCCTCGAGCGGGTTGCGGAACTGCTCCCGCGTGACCGCCCCGGCGATTTGACCGCGGCCCTGATGGACCTCGGCCAGGGAATCTGCGCGCCCCGGCGGCCCGCCTGCCTCCGCTGCCCGCTCGAATCCCTCTGCCGAGGCCGGCGAGAGGGAGCGCCGGAGGACTACCCCCGCCGCCGCACGAAGCCCGCGCCGGTAGAGATCGCGGTCGCCGCGGCCGTCGTCCGGCGCGGAGACCGGGCGCTTCTGTTGCGGCGCCGCGGCGGCTTCCTCGAAGGGATGTGGGAGTTTCCTTGCGGCCCGGCCCCGGGAAAGAGCCGGCGGGCCGCGCGGGCGCACCTGTCCCAAACACTTTCCCGGCTGGGGATCCGCCGCGACCGATTCCCGTCCGCCGCGGTGCGGCACACGGTGGTAAACCGACGCCTCGAGATCGAAGTGTTCCGCGGCCGCACGACGAGCTCCGCCTCGACCGCCGAGGCCCGCGACGCGCGCTGGTTCTCCGCCCGCGAGCTCGCCCGCGCGGCGATTCCGACCCTCACGCGCAAGATCGCTCGAGCCGTGGGCTTCCTCTGAGGCCTGAACCGTGTATCCTGTTGTCAGCGTGATCACCCGACTGCTCCTGGCTCTCCCCGTCTGGGCGCTGCTGGCCGGACCCGCACCGACACCGCCGCCGACGCTGACGCTGCGCGACGGCCGAGTCTTCCAGTTGAGGGAGCCGCCGCGCAAGGAAGGCGACCGGGTCGTTTTCACGACGACCGAGGGGAAGAGCTATTCGCTCCCATCGAGCGACGTGCAGTCGTTCGTCCCCGTGCCGCCGACGCCCACGCGGCCGCCGCGGACGTACAACCCGCAGGATTCCAGAGACCTCGGAGCGATCGCGCGGCAACAGCGCGCCGAGACGGGCAAGACGACCGACTTGTCGGAGGCTCCCCCGACTCCGCGGCCGACGCGGCCTCCCAAGACGCGCACGAAATCGACACCCGCGCCGAGCCCCAAGAAGACGACTCCCAAGAAGACATCGCACGCAGCTCCTCGTACTCCCACACCCATTCCCCACTGACGCTCGGCCTCGAATGCGGTCCGGCCGCGTGCAGCCCGAGAGCTGCCCCGCGAAGTTCCTTGTTTACAGTTGGTTTCCAGTGATTCCGAGAGAGGTCGCCGCATGGACGCCCCCCTCAGCCGGCCCGGGTCTTATGATCGCTCCTGAGGGGTCCGATGCGATTGGAGTGGAGCGGCCATTCGACCGAAGTCCGCGAAGCTGGTGCCGGGCCCTCGATCGTGCTCGTGCATGGCTACCCCCTCGACGGAGCGATGTGGTCCGGGGTCGCCCGGACTCTGGCGACGCGCTTCCGGGTGCTGAAGCCTGATCTGCCGGGACGCGGCGAGAATCCCGCGCCCGCGCCGCGCGACCTGGAGGGTCACGCGGATTTCGTGGAGGCCCTCGTGCGAGAGCTCCCGCCCCCGGTCGGGCTCGCCGGCTTCTCCATGGGCGGCTATGTCTGCCTGGCGCTGCTGCGCCGCCATCTGGACACGGTGCGCGCGCTCGCGTTGGTCGACACGCGCTCCGAGGCGGATGACGAGGAGGGCAGGAAGAAGCGAGACGAGGCCATCGCGACGGTTCGGACGGCCGGTGTCTCGAAGATCGCGGAGGTCATGGTGCCCCGCCTGCTCTCGCCGGCGTCGGCGGCCAATCGCGACCTGGTAGACCGCCTGAGGCGAATCATTCTCCGGCAGCGGCCCGAGACCGTCGAGGCGGACTTGGCGGCCATGCGCGACCGGCGCGACTCGGTCGAACTGCTGCGCGACATTCGCCTTGCGGCTCTCGTCCTCGTCGGCGAGCAAGACGCCCTGACCCCGCCGGCGCTGTCCGAGAAGATGGCCTCGGCGATCGCCGGCGCGAGGCTCGTCCGCATTCCCTCCGCCGGACACCTGACGCCCATGGAGCGCCCCGGCGCCGTTGCCGAGGCGCTCGGCGACTTCTTCGCGAGCTCGCTCGCGGCCTGACGGGAGCCGGCACGGCCGCCGGCTCCCGGAAATGCTAGCCGCTCCTCAGAACGAAATGCGCACGCCGAATCGGGCGGTCGTCGGGCGCGTTCGGAGCGTCGGCTGTCCGTAGCTCGGGTTGACTGGTGTCGGCGACGAATTGTCCGATTCCTGGAAGCCCCAGCGCTCATCCACGATGATGGCGCGTTGCGCGTTGAAGAGGCTGAAGACGTCGACGATCAGGTTGATGTCCACCGGACCGATGGCGATCGGATAGCCCAGATGCAGGTCGGCCTCGTAGGTCGACGGCATCCTGCCCTCTCCCCCCCGGGTCGTCAGGAAGAACTCGTAGCGGCCATACGCGTCGGAATATCCGTAACGCGTCCAGGGATACCCGGTCTGATAGTAGGCGGTCAGGCCGACCTGGAGCTTGAACGGGAAGAGATAGAGCCCGGAGACCTTGAACTGATGGCGTCGATCGTTCGAAAGATAGCCGGTATTGGTGATGACGCTCAGGTTGCTTCCGTTGGTGAAAAAGTCGAAGTAGTCGTAAGCCGCCGAGATGTTCGGGTCGGCCAGCGTTTGCTGGGTAAATGGCGCGTACTCCCCATCGTAATTGCCCTTGAGAGTCGAGTAGATGTAAGAGGCGATCATCTGCCAGTTGTCGGCGAAGCGCTTCGTCACGTCGAGCTGGATTCCACGGTAAATGCGCTGGGGCTTCGGCGTCGTGTAGAGGGTCTCGTAATCGAGCCCGTAGATCTGCGTGAATCCCGGGAAGAAGCCGCTGGCAGATTGACTGGGGCTTCCCTTCGTGGGGTTGCCGATGCAGTAGGTGCCATCGTTGATGCACAAGAAGTCCTCGATGACCGTGGCATAGTTGCGGTAGACGCCCTTCAGTCCCACCGCCCAGTTCGTTGCGAACTCGTACTCGCCTCCGATGATGTATTCGTTGATGTACTGCCCCTGCATGTTCGGGTCGGAGGGCTCGGTGAAGCCGCCGAGGATTGCCGACGGAGTGCCGTAATCCGACTCCGCCTGCGCGTCGGGCGTCGGAGGGTTGCCGGCGGGGTCGAAGTTGATGATGCGCGGCTGCCGCTCGTAGGAGAAGGACCGGATGACCAGGTCCATCGGGATCTCTTCGTAGAACCGCCCGTACGAGCCGAAGACTTTCGCCTTGTGCGTCTTGGTCGGATCCCAAATCACGCCCACGCGCGGAGCAAAGTCGTTGTTCAGATTGACCTGTTGGACGCCATTGGCGTCGATGATCTTCTGTTGGTCCCAGCGGACTCCCAGATTGAGGGTTAGGTTTGGCAGGACCGCCCAGCTGTCCTGCAGGTAGAAGGTGAGGTTCTTGTGCTCCGGATTGGCATTCAACTCCGAGATCGGGGCGTTGTCCACGGTCGCCGTCGGCGTCGTCCAGTAAAAATGGTTGTAGATCGGCAGCGCCGGGTTGACCGTGTTCTGGTAGACCGTGACTTGTTGACCACCGGACATCCGCTTGACGACGTTGGCGGTATCCTGCTCGTACTCGGCGCCGAACTTCAGCTGGTGCTGGCCAAGATACTTCGTCAGAGAACCACCGTAAAAGTCCCGCTTGAAGTCCTTGTTCTGGATCAGGCCGAAGCCTCCCGTCTGGAAGAAGTTGTTGGCCGCATCCAGGTACTGAATCACGTCTCCGGCCGCCGTGGCCGGACCGACGCTGTTCTGTTCCTGATGGCGCGCCCACTGAGCCGTCGCGACCCAGCTCGCGCCGAAGATCCCCTGATAGCGTGCGGAATAATCGCGGCCGCCGAAGTCCTGAGTGCCCTCGTAGGTCAATGGGTCGCCGTTCAATGTGTGGTTCGCGTCATTGATCGCCCCCGTGTCGGCCTGCGGATCCTGGATGTAAGTGGCGATGAGGCTCTGGCTCGGAGTGATCGCGAAGGTCAGCTTCGCCGAGCCCAAGTTTGTCGTGCTCTTCGTCTGGCTCGCGACGTTCTCGCCTGACACCGTGTTCAGAATCGAGTTGTCGACCGTGCTCTGCACACGGTCGTAGGCGCCGAAGAACCAGATCCGATCCTTCAGGATGAAACCGCCGAGATCCGCCCCGTAGTCGTATCGCGTGAAGCCCGTGACGGTCGAAGTCCCGATGACGGGTTCCGTCGCCGCCTGCAGGGAGGCGTTGTTGAAGTAGCCGAAGACATCGCCGTGGAATTCGTTGCCGCCGGACTTCGTGATCACGTTGATGATGCCGCCCGTCGACCGGCCGTATTCCGCTTCGTAGCCCCCGGCCAGGACCTCCACTTCCTGGATGAAGTCGTAGTTCAGGTTTTTCCCCTGAAAGCCGTATTCCACGCCGGTCGTGTTGACGCCGTCGATGTAAAAGGCGTTCTCGGCCCCGGTCGAGCCGTAGACGGTGATCGTCTGTTGGGTTGTGTTGCGGGAGTCGGCGTCCGTCGACGTGCCCGGCGCCGTCTGCACGATCGAGGAGTAGAGGCGCGCGGTGGGAAGGGTCTGGATCGAGCGCTCTGCGAAGTTTTCGCCGAGCGTCGTCGACGTCGTATCGACGACCGGAGCCTCGGCGCTGACGACGACCGCCTCCTTGGCGGACGGACGGAGCACTCCGTCGAGCGTCGTGTCCTTACCCAGGCCGACGGTCACTCCCTTCTTCGTCTCGGAGGCGAAGCCCGCGAGCGTGAAGGTCACCTCGTAGAGCCCCGGCGGCAAGACCGTCAGGCGGTAGTGTCCGGAGGCATCGGTCGTCGCCGCACGCACGCCCTGCAGGGCCGGGCCGCGCGCCTCGACCGTGACGCCCGGGAGCACGCCCCCGGACTCATCCGCCACCCGCCCCACCATCGAGCCCGTGGTTTGCGCGAGAGCGAATGCCGCCGGGAGCGTGAGCACCGCGACCAGAATCGCGAGACGACGCTGTCGCATGGAACCCTCCTCGCCGCAAATTTTCGCGAATCCTAACACCCTTCGAGGTCCTGGACGTTAGTCTCGACGCTCCGCGAGCGACTGTGGTAAACAGCGACGCGGCGCCCGATGCGATTCCTGAGCGTTGCTTCCTCGCCGTCTTCGAAGGTCGAGAGGGTCGAGCGCCTGCACATCGGCTGCGGCAAGAGCCCCATCTCGGGCTGGCTCAACGTCGATCAGTTCCCGCTTCCCGGTGTCGACCGGGTTCTCGACGTCGGCGAAGGGCTGCCGTTCGAGAACGTTGCGTTCCTCTACGCGGAGCACTTTCTCGAGCACCTCGCGCTGCAGGAAGGGCTCGCCTTTCTGCGCGCGTGCCGCCGGGTTCTCGCCCCCTTGGGAGTGCTCCGCCTCTCCACCCCGAATCTCGACTGGGTGATGAAAACTCATTACCGCATCGGACAGTGGGCAAACGACGAGGAAGCGATGGAGGACTGCTTGAAGATGAACCGGGCTTTCCATGGCTGGGGTCATCAGTTTCTCTACAACCGGCAGACCCTCGCGCTCGCACTCCGGGTGGCCGGCTTCGAACGAATCAGCTTTCACGCCTACGGAAGGAGTGACCGGCCGGAGCTCTCGGGACTCGAGCAGCACGACAAGTGGGAGGACGAGCCCGATCTGCCACACGTGATCATCGCGCAAGCCACCGGCATCGCCGCGCTCGACGTTCCGAATCCCGAACCCTTCCAGATCTATCACCGGGACGTGACGCTGCGGTGACGGGCGTTCCGGCAGCCGGCACCGGTCTCTTTTCGCGCGGCGCCGGCGGCGAGCCCCCGCGGTGAGCGCGGCCGGCGCGGGACTCTCGCTTCTCGCCCTCTTTGCGGCGGTCGCGGCCGCCGTCGCCTGGGCCGCGCGTTGGCTCGAACGTCGAATCCCGACCGGGCTGCTCTGGCTCTTTGCCCTGATCTCTCTGCTCTTCGTGGCGCCGGGACTTCTCGGCAGGGCGCCCTTCGGCCCCGACCAGGCCTTCCTCACGCTTCCGCCGGCCGGCTCAGCGACGCGAAGCAGCGTTTGGTCCAACGACGTTGCCCGGCAGGTCGTGCCCTGGCAGGAGGCCGTCAGCCTCGCCTGGAAGGAGGGCTCCCTTCCCCATCGGGACCGCTGGAACGGCTGCGGCACACCGCTCGCCGCCAACGGGCAATCAGGCGCTTACTCGCCGCTCACGCTGATTGGCCTCCTGCTCCCGGCTTCCGGGGTGCTCTCGCTCTGGGGGGCGCTGCGTCTCTTTCTCTGCCTGACCGGAATGTGGCTCTGGCTCACGGAGCTGTCCGTCTCGTCCCGCGCGGCCCTGTTCGGCGCCATCGCGTTTTCTCTTTCCATGACGATGACGGCGTGGCTCTTCTTCGCCCACACGGCGGTAATCTGTCTCTGGCCCTGGGTACTCTTCTTGATCGAACGGCTGGCGGGTGGGGCTCGCCGCCGTCGGGCCGCGGCCGCGCTGACCGGCTGCCTTCTCTTGTGGCCGCTCGCCGGCCACCTGGAGAGTGCCGCCTCGGGGGCCGCCTTCACCGGGTTGTGGCTCGCGCTTCGCGCCTTCCTCGGAGACCGCGAACGTGTCGTTCGAATGCTTCTTCCCCTCTCTGCCGCGGCGGCCTTGGCCCTCGGGCTCTCGGCTTTTTCGCTCCTTCCGCAGGCCCTCGCGATCGGCGCCTCGAACCGACTGGTACTGGTGGAACAGCCGTTCTGGACCCCCATCCTGTCGCTCGAGCCTCACGGACCCGCCTGGCGCTTCGGGGCGCTCGCGGTGTTCTTCCCGCGACTCTTCGGGGACCGTATCCAGGCGGCGATGATCCCCGGGGGGCCGGGCGCCTTTCCCGAGATCGCGCTCGGCTATTTTGGAATTCTGCCGATCGCCTGCCTGCCTCTGCTGTGGCGACCGGGCTCCGCCCGTCCCGCGCCCGAACGCGCGTTGCTCGGCCCCCTCCTCTTCGGGCTGGGAGCTCCCATCGGCCTCTGGCCTTTCGCGGAGATCGCCTCGGCCTTGCCCGGGCTCGGCCATATGTTCCCGCTGCGGTTTTTCAGCTGGTTCGCTCTCGCGGGTGCGGGCCTCGCCGCGTTCGAGCTCGACCGGCTCGAGAAAGACCTGGCCGTTCGCCGCGGGGCGCGAGTCTGGCCGCTCGCATCGATCGCGGCCGTCCTGCTGCTCGCCTTGCTCACCTATCGAGGGTTTCGGGCGGCGTACGTCGCGGCGGGCTCCCTTCCCGCCGAACGCCGCGCCTTCCTCCTGGCGGCCGCAACACTCGTCGCGGCGCTCCCGGTCATGGCAATGACCGTGGCGAGCCCGAAGCGGTTTCGCGCCTGGGGCCTGCCGGTCCTCTCCCTGATCGCCGGCCTCGAGCTCGGTCGGCAAGGGGCGCGCCTCTACGGGTGGGCCGGCGCCCGAAATCTCTACGCGGCCACGCCACTGGTCCGGTTCCTGCGCGCGAAGCCGCCGCCCTTCCGCATCGTGGGAGGGGGCGCGGAGCTCTTCCCGAACGTCAACGTCTTCCCGCGGATCGAGGAGATCCGGACTCATGACCCGGCGGAGCGGCGCGACTACGTGGAGTTTCTCGACGCGACGAGCGGCTACGATCCCCGCGATTACTTCAAGCAGATCGCCGACGTGAACGCCCCGGCCCTCGATTTCTTGAACGTGCGCTACCTCGTGGCCGGCCCCGGGTCGCAGGCCCCCTCGGCGAAGTGGAGTCCCGTATACGGGGGTTCCGACGGAACCGTGTTCGAGAACGCGCATGTCCTGCCACGAGTCTTCGCTCCAGAGCGCGTCCGCGTCGTCCGCCGTGCCCCCTCACGTTGGCTCCTCGAGCCCGCCAACCGCGCCTATGGCGAGACTTACCGAGAGCTGCTTCGAGGGCTCGACTGGGCGCGCGAAGCCGTCGTGCTCGATGAGGGTACCGAGGGCTTCTCCGCTGCGGAAGTGTCGCGCGCAAGCGGCGTCGAAATCGACGACTACCGCGAGGCCACCAATGAGATTTCCTTCCGCGTCCGAGTCGCCGATGGCCCGGGCCGGGCGACGCTCGTCGCCAGTGTCGTGCAGGACGGCGGCTGGAGGGCGCGCGACGAGAGCGGAGGCGCGATCTCGACGGGGAGGGCCAACGGCCCCTTCCTCGCCCTTTCCGTGCCACGCGGAGACCGCCGGATCCTGCTCGAGTACGCGCCGCCCGGTTTCCGGCTGGGAGCCTGGATCTCGGCCTTCTGCCTGGCTGTCGCGGCGGTCACGGTCTTCGCCCTGCGGGGACACGTCGGCGAAGTCCGGCGAGAGCGCTCGCCGCGCTAGACGAGAAGCTCGGCGCGCCATCGGCTCGCGGCGCGTCGAAGCCGTCCGGACAGCGGCACGACTCGCGGCTCCTGCCGCAAGCGCCCATACGCGACGAGGTAGAACGTCGAGGCGGGATCGCGCCGCAGCTGCTCGTCCTCGAGCTCCAAGAGGCGCGCGACCCAGGATTGGCCTTCCGGCGACTCCACCCAGGATCGGGCCAGATTCGGAAAAATGAGAGCCGCGAGCTGACCTCCGTAGGGCCTCCACTCGATCAGGTCGAGGTGCTGGCGCAGGAACGAAACGATCTCTCCCGAGCGGATTGCCTCGGAGGGGTCGTCTTGCTCGATCGGCAGCGCGATTCGAGGATCGAGCCTGGCGGAGTTCGGCACCGCGTCGAGCAGTTCCTGCGCCGCTGCAAGGCGCCCCGCGGTCCAATCGCTTCGCGAGGGCCCGACGTATTCGTCGACATAGACGGCGCCGCCCGGCCGCAACCCGAGTCGCAACCGGCCGAAGAGACGCTCGAGCCTCTTCACGTGGTGCAGCGAGGCGTGAAAGAAGGCGATGTCGTAGCGGCCGGTTTCGAGATGCGGGGCATCGAAGTCCCCCAGGCGAAACTCGATTCCTTCGACACCTTCCTTCTCCGCTTCGCGGCGGGCGTCCTCGAGGGACTTCGGGGAGATGTCGAAGGCGTCCACGGCGCGGGCAATTCCCGTGCGAATCGCGGCCCGCTCGAAGGCGCCCAGGCCGCATCCCCACGACACACCCCGCTCGAACGGCCCCGCGACGTGGACCCTCCGAAACCAATCGAGCGGCCACTCGTTGATGTTTCCCGAGACCCGGCGGTTGATCGCCTGCCGGCACAGCGTGTGCGCCATCCAGTAGGTGGGGTCTCTCGATTTCTCGCGGTTCTCATCCCAAAAACGGGCGACGGCCCCGGCCGGAGGATCGAGCGGCATTTTGCGATGCGGCCGGCGACGGAGGCCCGCTAGCGGCCTTCCAGACCCTCTTCGCGCAGGACCCTCTCGGCCGCCTCCCGAGAGATGCCGTGGGTGAGCCGGATGCCGCAATGCTCCGTGAGATAGCGCTCGATCGAGATCCACTCGCCGTCGATTCGAACCTGCTTGGTCCACATGCAAATGGTCAGGAGTCGGCCCATCTCGCGAAGCTGCCTCTTGGCCAGTGTCACCTCGACGCCCAACACCGCCGTGACCCAAATCGCCAGCACCGTGATGATGCGGTCAGACACGACAATCCAAGGAGGCACCCCCACGTCCGACGAGAGCGCATAAGCGACCACGACCAGCACCGAAAAGAGCGCAGCCAGCCACAGCGTCACCTTCCGGCTGTCGGCCATCAGGCTGATGAGAAGCGGCAGTACGTAGAGCGCTCCCACCGTCAGTCCGCGCGGCGCGCGCAAGTCCGCGTAGAAGATCACCGCGCCGACGGCCAGGCTCGAAGCCACCGAGACACCGAGCAGAATCCGGAAGATCCTCTGCATGGGGCGCCTCCGGGCGAAAGCGGAAGGATAACGGCTTTCCTGCAGCAGCAGCCCAATGCGGGCCGGGCCCGCCGGAACAACGCCAAAAAAGGAAAGCTCAGGAACGGGTCCTGAGCTTCGAAATAATTCCCCGGCGACGTCCTACTCTCCCACGCGGTCTACCGCGAAGTACCATCGGGGCTGAAGGGCTTAACTGCCGTGTTCGGAATGGGAACGGGTGTGGCCCCTTCGCTAAGGTCACCGGGAAAGCCTC
>DATKAE010000117.1:0-1296 GCA_035498405.1 Thermoanaerobaculia bacterium
AGGCACGACGGCGCGCGTCATGCGCACGATCCCGAAGAAATTGGTATCGAAGATCGACTGCGCCTGTGCGATCGAGCTCTCTTCCGCGCCAGCGGGGGCCACACTGAAGCCGGCGTTGTTCACGAGGAGATCGATGCGTCCGTCCAACCGGATCACTTCCCTGACCGCGGCTTCGACGGAGTCATCGCTCGTCACGTCGAGCTGCAGCATCCGGAAGGGTCGCTGGTCCGCCTGGGCTCCTCGCCTGCTGGTCCCGTAGACCTTGTAGCCGGCCCCGGCGAGCCGTGCTGCCGTCGCTTCTCCGATGCCCGAAGAGGCTCCCGTGACGATCGCCGTTTCGGTTTTCATCGTGATCTTCTCCTCGCCCTGGAAGTACGGCCTGCGGGGATTGCGATCGTTCCGGCCAATCGCTAAGCTCTTGTTTGATGACGAGCGTCATCAGTCGGACCGAATCATGACGTGCGCCATCAAACCAGTCAAGGGCGTCGGAGGAGCATCTCGTGCGTGTATCGAAGCAGGCGGCGGCGGAGAATCGCCGGCGGATCCTCACAGCGGCGGCGCGGCTCTTCCGGGAACACGGGATTGACGGCGCCGGCGTCGATGCCATCACGGAGGCCGCCGGCCTCACTCACGGGGCCTTCTACAGTCAGTTCGGATCGAAGGAAGCGGTCGTCGTGGAGGCCCTGCGCCTGGTCCTAGACGAGTCGAACAAGCTGTGGGCGCAGGGCACCAGCGGAACCGACAAGCGCCGCGCCCTCGAGAGCATCATCGACGGCTACCTCTCGCCGCGCCATCGCAACTCGCTGGGGAAGGGTTGCGCCGTCGCAGCGCTCGGCTCGGACCTCCCCCGACAGTCGAAGAAGGTCCGACAAGTCTTCACGAAGAGACTCGAAGAGGGTCTCGAGGTCCTCGCGGGCCTCGTGCCTGCGAACGCCGCATCATCTCCCCATGAAGTCGCGATTCAGCTCTTCTCGGCGATGGTGGGCGCACTGATCCTCGCGCGCGCAGTCGGCGACGAGTCGCTGTCCCGTCAGATCCTCGAGACGGTAGCGAAGGGGGTGAAGCGCGTCGGCCACGAATCATGACCGCTCCGGGATGGCGGGGGGTCTATCGAAGCCGACTTCACGGTCTCGCTCTGCGGCGAACTACACGCGCCTGACGCTTGTGTCTTGTCGCCCGGGCTAGAGTGCAGGCGCCGGGAGGAGGCACGGAGCTCGGGGTTGCTGACCGAGGTCCCGTTGGCGCGAGACCGAGACTGAGCACGAGCCCGTGCCTCTTGCCGGCCGTGCCTTAGCT
>DATKAE010000118.1:0-12817 GCA_035498405.1 Thermoanaerobaculia bacterium
AGAGGGGCCAGGCCCGCGGTCGAGCCGGCGCCCCGGCGAGCCGCGGGCCGGTGCGCCAAACAGGCGCAGGCCCCGAGCGAAGCGCGAGCGACGGTAGACCTCCCCCATCCCGCCGGCACCAAGCGGCGCGACGATCTCGTAGGGACCGAGGCGCGCTCCCGAGGTCAATGTCATCGAGGTTCGGAGAGATTCTATCGAGGAGTGGCTAACTGACTGGCGGGCGCTGATTCAAACGAACCATTCTGCTGCGCGGCCGCAGGGAGAAACTCCTCCCGGAAAAGGAGGGGACATGGTCTCGGCGAAAACGCTGGGTCCCGAGACGCTCTACCGCCGATGTGACACGGGCGCCTGGACCTTCGAGTCCACCGACGAGCTGGAAGATCTCGTCGAGATCGTCGGCCAGCCGCGGGCCGTCGACGCCATCCGATTCGGAATCGGCATCCGCCATCCCGGTTACAACCTGTTCGCCCTCGGGCCGCCCGCCACCGGCAAGCACTCGATCGTGCGCCATTTCCTCGGCCAGAAGGCCGCTGCGGAGCCTCGCCCCTCGGACTGGTGCTACGTCAACAACTTCGACGAGCCGCACAGGCCCCTGGCGCTCGAGTTGCCACCGGGACGGGGAACCGAGCTGCGCGACGACGTCGAACAGCTGCTCGACGAGCTGCGCGTGGTCTTGCCGGGAGTCTTCGAGAGCGACGAATACCGCGCGCGCAAGCAGGCGATCGAGGATGGGCTGAAGAACCGCCAGGCCAAAGCGTTCGCGGACCTGGGCGACCGGGCCCGCGAGCGCGGCATCGGCTTCGTTCGCACGCCCGTAGGGTTCATGTTCGCGCCGCTCGAGGGCGAACGCGTCCTGCCGCCCGACGAGTTCGAGAAGCTGCCCGCCGAACGCCGTCAGCGCATCGAGTCGGACACCGCAACGCTGCAGGAAGACCTGCGCAACCTGGTTCAGGAATTGCCAGGCTGGGAGAAGCAGAGCCGGCAGGAAATCAAAGCGCTCAACCGGGAAGTCACCACGGGCGCCGTGGGGCACCTGATCGGCGCGCTGCGCGGCAAGTACACCGAGTTGCCGAAGGTCGTCGCCCATCTGGACGCCCTGGAGCGCGACGTGATCAACAACGCCAGCGATTTCCTGAGCCCTTCCGACGGCACGAGCTCCTCGCTGCCGACGGTCGCCCTGGCCTTCCCGGGGGCCGCCCCGGGTTCCTTCCGGCGCTACGGCGTCAATCTTCTCGTCGACCACAGCCGGACCCAGGGCGCACCCGTCATCCTCGAACAGCATCCATCGCATCAGAATCTCGTCGGCGGCATCGAGCACATCGCGCAGCTCGGAACCCTTCTGACGGACTTCAACCTGATCAAAGCGGGCGCGCTCCACCGATCCAACGGCGGCTATCTCGTCCTCGACGCGCGGCAGGTGCTGCTGCAGCCTTACGCCTGGGAAGGCCTCAAGCAGTCGCTCCGTTCCGGAGAGGTCGCGATCGAGTCGATCGGACAGATGCTCGGCCTGGCCAGCACCGTGACTCTCGACCCGGAGCCGATCCCCCTGAAGGTCAAGGTCGTCCTGCTCGGCGAACGGCTTCTCTACTACCTTCTCTGCCAGGTCGATCCCGACTTCGGCGAGCTTTTCAAGGTTGCCGCGGACTTCGATGACGAGCTCGAGCGCGATCCCGCCAGCGACCTCCTCTATGGCCGCCTGATCGCCACTCTGGCTCGTCGCGAGGGGCTGCTCCCGCTCGACCGCGAGGCGGTCGCCCGTGCGATCGAGCACAGCGCGCGCCTGACCGGCGATGGCGGGAAACTCTCCATGCGCGTTGGCATCGTGGCCGATGTCCTCCGGGAGGCGGACTATTGGAGCCGTACAGAAAACCGGCAGCGAACCTCGGCGGCGGACGTGGAGCGCGCGATCGAGACCCAGATGTACCGCGCCAACCTGTTCGAGGAACGAATCCGGAAGGCGATTGCGCAGGGAACGATCCTGATCGACACGCGCGGCGACAAGACCGGCCAGGTCAACGGCCTCTCCGTGACCGAGCTCGGGCGCTACGCCTTCGCGCGTCCCTCGCGCATCACGGCCCGCGTGCGACTCGGACGCGGCGAGGTGGTGGACATCGAGCGCGAGGTCGAGATGGGAGGGCCGATTCACTCCAAGGGCGTCTTCATTCTTTCCGGATTCCTCGGAGCGAGGTACGCCCTGGACAAACCGCTCGCTCTATCGGCGAGCCTCGTCTTCGAGCAGTCCTATGGCACCGTCGAAGGAGACAGCGCTTCGCTCGCAGAGCTCGCGGCGCTGCTTTCGGCGCTTGCGGAGGCGCCGCTCCGCCAGTCGCTCGCCGTGACGGGATCCGTCAACCAGCAGGGACAGGTCCAGGCGGTGGGCGGCGTGAACGAAAAGATCGAAGGCTTCTATCGCGTCTGCCGAGCCGGCGGCCTGACAGGTGATCAGGGCGTCGTCATCCCCTCCTCGAACGTCCGGCACCTGATGCTGCATCGAGACGTGGTCGAAGCCGTCGCCGCCGGCCGGTTCCAGGTCTACCCGGTCGAGACGATCGATGCGGCGATCGAGATCCTGACCGGCCAGCCGGCCGGCGAACGGGACGCCGCCGGCGCGTTCCCGCCCGGGAGCATCAATGCCCGCGTCGAAGCGCGTCTGGCCGCCTTGGCCGAACGGCAGCGCGAATTCCGAGCGGAATCCGCGGCGACATCCAAGGACCAGCCGGCTCCCGCTGCCGTTCCAAAAGCTCGCGCGGAGACCTGAGCCTCAGTACAGGATCGACAGGCAAGTCACGCCGCCGTCGCGCTTCTCGAACTCGCCGACCGGCACCGGGTTCACGCGGCGCCCGGTCGCCTCGATCGATGCCGCGGTCTCCGGATATCCAGCGGGAACGATCACGTCGCGCCCGAGGGATAGGACGTTGGCAGAGAGCGCCTCCTCGGGCGCAACCGGCACGACATTCAAGCCCCGGGCCGACCCAAAATCCGCGAGCGACTCGACGGCCAAAAGATCCCCGCCACCCAAATACGCGCACCCGGAGAGAAGGTGCAGGAGGTCGGGCGGCGTCGGCACGGCCTCGACCATCCAGTCCGGAGCGAGCAGCTCGCGCAGCTGCCGCACGGCGGCCTCGTTCGACCGGTCCGAGAGCCCAACGAAAAGGGCTTCCTCGGTCGCGAGGACGTCCCCCCAGTCGAGGCAGGCGGGCGCGCGCAGAGTAACGATGGGAAACGATTTCTGGAGAACCGCGACGATCGGCTCGGCTTCCCCGCGCCGCTCGGCGACGGCGGAAGGACCCACGATCGCTCGCCCGCCGAACACGGCCACCCGGTCCTGCACGAACACCGCGTCCGGGTGCTCCTCGTCCGGCGAAAGCTCGATGACGTCCAGACCCAAGTGCCGCAGCGCCGCGACGTAGCCCGCGTGCTGCGCGCGCGCCGCGGCGGGATCCACCGGCGGCGCCGGTGAGAGGCGCGTCAGAGCTTGAGGGAACGTCCGCCCCGGTGCGCGGACGATCGCGCGCGTCGGCGTCCCCATGTCAGTTCGCGAAGCGGCCCGCCCTCCCGGTCATCACCGAAACAGGATCCTCCGCACGAGCGGAATTGGCAAACCGCCCTGGGACACGAAGGCGTCGTGGAAGGCCTGGAGGCTGCCACCCTTCGCCTTCCGATACTCCTCCCGCAGCTTCAGGATCTCGAGCTTGCCCAGCGTGTAGTAGAGATAGGTAGGGTTGTACGCGCCGCGGCGCGCTTCCTCGTAGGCGTTGGCCGGTTCCTGGAATCCCTTCTCGACGAAGACCTTCGCTCCGTCCTCGACCGTCATTCCTTGCGTGTGCTCCTTGATCCCGACCACGTAGCGGCAATCGCGCAGCAGCGCCTCCTGAAGCTGCGCCAGGCGCACCTTCGGGTCGCCGCCGCCGAAGCCCTCGTCCACCATCATCTGCTCGGTGTAGTGGGCCCACCCCTCGACGTTCGTGCCGCACGCGATCAACTGTCTCGTCTTGGTCGGAAAGCGCTTCACGTACAGGAACTGCAGGTAGTGCCCCGGCCATACCTCGTGCACGTCGATCAGATCGACCACGTAGGGGTTGAAGAGCCGCAGGTGCTCCTCCTGATGCTTGGCGTCCCAGTCCTTCTCGACAGGAGTCACGTAGTAAAAGGCCTCGGTGGCTTTGGTCTCGTACGGACCCGGCGTGTCCATCGAGGCGAAGCTGCCGAAGCGGGCGAAGGGAGGCGTCTCGGTGACGATCGGCCGCACCTCCGAAGGGATCGTCACGATGTGCTTGTCGACGAGAAACTTCCGCGCGGCTTCGACGCTCTTCTGCACGGAGGGAATCAGGTCCTGCGCCGTCGGGTGATCGTTCGAGAGAGACTTCATCACCTCCGCCGGCGTCTTCGAGGGATCGATCTTCCTGGCCGTCTCGACGAACGCGGCGTAGTTCTTCTCGAGGTCCGCCTCGCCCGTCGCGAGCACTTCGGACAGTGGCGTCTGGACCATGTCGTCGAAGAGCAGCTTGGCCGAGAAGTTCGCCGCGCCGATCGCGTAGGAGCCGTTCGAGCGCGGGGCGAGGTCTTTCTCGAGCCAGGTCGCGTAATCACTGAGCGCCGCCGCGGCCTTGCCCTGCGCATCCGTGAATTCCTTGAGCAGCGCCGCGTCGCTGCCGGCGGCCTTCTTCGCAAAGTCCGCGACGGCGCCGCCGAGGAAGCCGACACTCCCCTTCGACATGCGCGTGGCGAGTGTCGTGAACTCCTTCGGCGGATTCTTCACGTTGGCTTTCCCGGCCGCGCAGATCGCGGGGACGGCCTTGAGCCTCGCCGTCACCGAGCGGAGCCGATCCGAGGCAGGAGCGAAGTCCCTCTTCATCAGGTCGTTGACCGCGAATCCGGCGATCGCCGCGTACCGCATTGGGTTGTTCTCCCAGGTCCGCAGCGTCTCGAGATCCAGCAGCTCCGAGCGGATCTCGCCGTCCAAGGCCGTGGCGTCGATCAGGTCGTCGAAGGCGAGCTTCGTCCGGTCGAGGGCGAGCAGGGCCCGGAGCTGCCCCTTGAGCGTCGCGATGCGGGCGTCGATCGCCGCGCGAGAGACGTCCGGCATTCTCGAGTCGTATTCGTGGAGACCGGCTGCCGTGCCCTCGGTCGGGCGGGCCGCGAAACGGGCAGCGAAATAATCGTCCACGAACTTCGCGAAGCCCGGATCCGAGCCGGAGGGCGCAGTGGCCGGTTTGGCGGAGGGCGTCTGCGCCAGCAGAACGGCGGCAACCGACAGGACGGCGACGACGAGCAGTTTCTTCATGGGCGCGAAGGCTAGCACGGGGCGGCGATCGCGCTGGCGGAACACCCCCCATGCGCGCAAATGGAGGCGCCACGATTAGGTGCGAGTCACCGGCCGGCGTTCCTATATGTAACCGAATGGTTACGGAATTCCGACCCTTCGATCTGGCATCACTCGGGGCACAACCGGAGGAGCCGCACCCGAGCCGCACTTCGGCGCACACGGCAGTACGCCTTCTCGTCGGAGGGGCGCAGGAAGGCCCGATCGAACCGATCTCAGGCTGGGCGGTCGCAACCCGCGGCCACGGCGAGTGCTCGGCACACCAGACTCATTGTCTCCGGGCCGACTCGGCCAACGTAGCCAACGAGCCGCGCTCGCTCCACCGTCTGAACGTGGTCCAGGTTCACCGCCGACTCGTGCTTGAGACCTTCCCGGAGGCCGACGGCGACCTCGCTCGGAGCTCCGCGGATCGTCGAGGTAATCGGGGCAACCATGACGGTGTGAAGCAACCCGATGACCTCCTGCCGCGTCAGTACGAGAACGGGACGGATCTTGTCGGGAGACCGAAAGCGGTAGCGCCAGATCTCCCCCCGATTCACTTCGCGGGCCACGAGCCCTCGTCCTCCCAGCCCGCGAACTCTTCGCCGAGCCCGTCCTTGACCGCATACGCTCGCCGATACGCCTCGGAGACCCGCTTCAAACGTGACCGGCGCAGGTACTCGGCCGCTGCCCGCCGGAGAACCGCGGATCGCCCGACCCGCCGGACCTCATCGTCGCTATCGAGGCGCTTGAGGAGCGGCTCGTCGATGAGTATCTGTATAGGTTTCATGTTGGTACTTTATCATGACCAGCGATACACAGGCCCACCCCGACTCCGTGGTCGGAATGCCCTCAGAACGACACGCGCACGGCGGCGCGGAAGAGGCGGGGGTCGGTGCGGGCAGTGACCTTCCCGTAGTTGGGGTTGGTCTTCGGCTGATTGAACATGGAATTGGGATAACCGTCCCAGCTCTGATTGTTCCAGACGATGTCCTCGGTCGTCGCGATCTGGTTGTTGAACAGGTTGTAGAGATAGGCCTGGAGAGTGACGGTGGCGGGTCCCACGGCGATCGGATAGGAGACTGTCAGGTTCGCGTCCCACTGCGTCGGCAGACGCCCCGCCGAACCGCGGGGGACGAGGTACAGCATCTCGGAGTAACCGTAGTTGTAATAGCCGATCTTGCCGAAGGGAGCACCCGAGGCGGCCCACGCCTGGACCCCGACAGCCAGCCGCAGCGGCGTGATCCAGTAGGAGTCCAGCCGAAAGCGGTGCGGGCGGTCGAGGAAGAGGCGCCCGGAGGCGTTCTGCCAGAGCGCCGGAAGGTCGAAATCGGTGTTGCGCCCCGGAACGGTCCCCAGAAACTCTTCGTTCACGCCTCCATCGTAGTTGCCCGTGAGAGAGGAGTAGACGTAGCTCGCCTGAAGCCAGAAGCTGCTTGTGAAGGACTTTCGCGCCAAGATCTCGATGCCCTTGTATGTTCTCCGGGCGGGCGGCGACGCGGGTCCCGACGGAAAGCACTGGTTGTAAAGGTCGTCGAGGTAGTTGCACGTGGGGGCGTCGCCGCGTGCATACGCTCCGTTTGAGCCTGGATTGATGACCGCGCAGTTGAACATCACGTCCTGGAAATCACAGCGATCCTCGAGTGCATTGCCAAGCCGCCGGTACGTTCCCTTCAGTCCTACGGTGAGCGTCGGGTCCAAGAGCCGTTCGGCGCCGATCGTGTACTCGTCCTGATACATCTCCTGAACGCCCGCATCCACAGGAGCTCCATAGGGTCCGCCGCCGAACCAGACGTCGTAGTCGCACCCGTTGCAATCGTGCCCCGGAACGTTCGGATTCGGGATGGTCGAGACCGGGTCGAAGTTGTAGGTATCGACTCCCGTCACATCAGCGAACCACCAGGTCATCGCCGCGGTCGGGATCCGGTAGAAGAAGCGTCCCGCGAAGGCGTAGAGCTTCGTCCGGCCGTCTTTCCAAGGGTCCCAGGCGACGCCCAGGCGCGGCTGCCACTCCTGGTTGAATCGCAGACGTGTCGAGCCCGTGTAGTCGATGAGCTGTTCCGCGTCCCACCGGAGACCGATGTTGACGGTCAGACCCGGAGAGGGTCTCCACGAATCCTGGAGATATGCCCCGCCGTTGTGGATCGTCGCACGGAAGGGAGCCGTCGGCAGCGGTGCCGAGAAGCCGCTTTCGTTGCCGCTCGGAGCGGAGAACTCGTGGCGGTAATAAAGCGTGCCTTGCTCGTTGTACAAGAAGATGAGCTGGCTACCCGAGACCGCATAAGTCATGTTGCTGTGCACGATCTGGTAACCGCCGCCGGCCTTGAGCTCGTGGCTCCCAGCGTCGAACGTCACTTCCCCGCGCAACTGCGTGCTTCGGGAATGGTTGTTTCCGAGCTCCCCGTCGATCCAGCCGAATCCTCCCGAGACCGTGTTGGGGTTCGTGGGGGGAGTGCAAGGGTCATCGGGGGTTCCGCCGGCGCACGTATCGTCCTCGTAGCGAATCGTGCTCGCGGCCGAAAGACTGTTTCGGTCGATGTGCTGGGAGGCCTGGAGGTTCAAGACGGCGCTCGGGCCAAGGAGCTGAGAGGCCCGCAGCCCGAAGTCTGTACCACCGAAGCTTCGTGCCGAGGACCAGGTCGAGGGATCCGGATTGTAGATGGGAACGGCCTGCAGGCCGGCCGGGCCGGTCAAAGGGTCCGCGCCGGCGGCGCCCGACATCGTGGACGGGTCGGCGAAAACAGTCGCGACGACACTGGTCGACGGAGCGACGTTCCACGTGAGCTTCCCCGAGTAGAGATTCCCGGCGTTGTCGAGCGGAAATTTGTCCTGCGCCGAGACCGGTGTCGGATCGGATGGCGGAGTATCGACGACACGCGAGACGTTGCCGGAGAGATGAACGCGATTGTAGGCCCCGAAGAACCACAGCCGGTCCTTGACGACGTAGCCGCCGAGGTCGAAGCCATAGTCGGTCCGGCTGTAGTCGGCAAGGCGCATCGTCGTGGACGCGGCGTCGGAAACGACCTGCGCCGCGGAAGTGCCGTTCGAGTCGTAGTAGAGAAAGCCGTCGCCGTGGAAGCTGTTGCCGCCGGACTTCGTGACGACGTTGACGACACCTCCGAGCGCGCCCCCATACTCCGCCTGATAGCCGTCTGTCTTGACCTCGACCTCTTCGACGAATTCGTTGTTGATGGCCTTGCCCTGCACCCCCTTGAAAGAGTTCGTGGTGTTGACACCATCGATAATCCACTGGTTCTCGGCAGAGGTCGCGCCGTAGATCGTGAGGGAGAGCGACCGGCCCTGACTGTCGGCCTGGTCCGTGCCGACACCGGGGTTGGATCGGACGATGTCGGCGTAATTTCGGCTGACCGGCAGTCTCGAAATCACCGAGCTCGTGTAGTTCGTGCCGCCGGTCGTCGAGGTGACGTCGATTGGCGGCGCCGCCCCCGACACTGAGACGGCCGCGGAGACCGACGGCTCGAGAGTGAACGTGAGCGTCGCCTTGGCGCTCAGGGCGACGACGACGGACTTAGCCTCAGGGCGGAAGCCGGCGAGCGTCGCCGTGACGGAATAGGTGCCGGGAGGCAGGGCCGGGAGCCAGAACCGCCCGTCGGCGCTCGTCCTGGCCGTGCGGGCTCCCTGGAGGCTCGGGCTCGAGACGAGAACGTCCGCCCCGGAGAGCGCGCCGCCACTGCCGTCGCGCACGACGCCGTCAATGCTCCCGGTGGTTTGCGGAGCAGCCGGGCGCGCCTCGAGCAGGGCCAGGAGCAGGCCCAGGCCGATGGGGCGGAGCCGGCGTCGCAGCATGACCGCGCGATCCGTCTCTCGGACAGCCGACGCGCTTACGTGGACTCGCTGCGCCGCCGGGGGCGGATTGGGGTGAATTCTATGCCCGGCGGGAGGACGGGCTCCGGGACAGCGGCCTTACTCGCCGACGAGAGCCCGGCCCGTCTATCGCCGGTCTCGTGCGAGCGGCTAGGCCTTGAGGAGCCGAAACCCGCGATCCGCAAAGTCGGGGTCGAAGGCGAAAGCGACGCGGACACGCCGTGATCTCATGACCAGGAAGCTCACCTCGTCCACGAAGCTCAACCGACGCCGGGAGGCCCGGCCAAACCGCCGGACGGCCTGATCGTGGAGCTTGGAATCGATCCAGGCCACGTCGAAACTCGAGGCGCTCCGGGCGAGTTTGATAGCCGCCGCGCTCCCCAAGCGGTGCTGAACGAGTGCCAGCGACTCAACGAGCACATAGTTGTGGGTCAGGAGAGTCTCGCCCTGAGACAGAAGATTCTCGAGGAGGCCCCTCGCCTCGGCGTGCTTCGAATCCGCCATGTCGGCCAACGCGTAAATCGCCGAGGTATCCAGAAAGATCACCGGCTGGTTTTCTTGCCCAGCGCCTGCGCCAGCGCCTCATCGTGGTGTTCGGAGACTGGCGTCAGACGTTTTTGATCCGAGCGCCCCGCCCCGACGAACGGGAACCCGCGAAGGTTCCGAATGGAGCGCTTCCGCGTGCGCTTTCCAAGAGAGCGGCTCAAGGCGTCTCGGATGATCGACGCGATCGATCCTCCCCCTTCGTAGGCCAGCCGTCTCAGGGTCGCGTGAGTCTCCTCGTCGAGTTGGATCTGAGTGCGTCGCATTCCGGAATTGTACATCATTACATCATGCTGTAACCGTCGGCCGGAGATGTCGTCGCAGGGAGAGCGGGTCGCACCCGACGCCCCCTGCCGAACTCGACCAAGCTCGCCGCGCCGAGGCGGGTGCAGGGTCGCTGCGGACGGCTCCCAGAGCGGCCGGGCACGACCGGAACCAAATCGGAACAAATCCGGATGTTTGGCCTCGGTCTCTCCCCCTACGATCGCGGTTCAAAGGAGGATCGGGCGGCCCGAGCCGAGGCCCAGCCTGCCCTCGCCAAGAACTAACGGCCGGCTAACGGTCTTCTACGGACATCTCGGCGAGGGTCGGACAGACTGGCGTGGAAGAGGCTCGAACCCGCGCGACGGACCCGCAGATATGATTTCAGCCAACAGGCTCGAGGGGCCTCACATGATCAAGCGGCGGCTGGGATTTCGCCGGCACCGCTCGGTGCCGCTGGCGCTCCTGTGCCTCGTAGGCGCGGCCCGAGCCTTCGGACTGACGGCTGCGCCCGATGGAAAGTCCCTCGACCGACTCGCGAGAACGCGCGTGCCCTTCGTCGAGAATCGCGGCCAGCTCCCGGATCGCGTCGCGTTCGCGGCTTCGACGTTCTTCGGGAGCGTTCTCGTCGCTCGCGACGGCCAGCTGATCTACTCCCTGACGCCTCCGGAGCATCCCGCATGGGATCGAACTCCCGCCGGTCCCAAATTCGCTGAAACGTTCCTCGCGGGTCGGGCCAAGCCTCTCGCTGGAACTCGCGCTGCCACCGTCGTCAGCTACTACGTCGGCAACGACCCTCGTCGCTGGCAAGACAACTTGCCTTCATACGACGAAGTTGGGCTCGGCCACGTCTGGCCCGGGATCTCGGTTTCGCTCCGGGCGCACGCCAAGAACGTCGAGAAACTCTTCAAGGTTTCTCACCGGGCTCGAGTCGGCAGGATTCGCATGCGAGTGGAGGGAGCAGGCACTCTCTCAATCGACCGACACGGCGAGCTGATCGCCACGACGGCCGACGGAGAGGTCCGTTTCGCCTCTCCCCTTGCCTACCAAGACGGAAGCGAGGGGCGGCAGTCCGTCGATGTCGCCTACGTCCTTCACGGATCGAGCTACGGCTTCCGGCTCGGACGGTATGACCGTACGCGGCCTGTCATCATCGATCCTGCCCTCCAGTCGAGCTATCTCGGGGGATCCGATGCTGATAGCATCAATGCTATCGCCGTCCATCCTGTGAGCGGCGAAGTCTTCGTCGCGGGCGAGACCTATTCGACCGATTTTCCGAGCGTTCCCGATCTGCCCCGCGGCGGCACCGCCCGCGGAATCGATGCCTTCGTGGCCCGGTTCGATCCGACGCTCTCGACGCTGCTCAATGCGACCTACTTCGGAGGAAGCGGCGGCGAAGAGGCCCTCGGGATCGCGATCCATCCGGCGTCCGGCGAAGTCCTCGTTGCCGGGATCACCTCTTCGACCGACTTCCCGAGCACCAATCTCGGAGCGCAGGCGACGAGCGGAGGCGGCGACGACGGCTTCGTGGCGCGATTCGATCCGACGTTGAGGCTTCTGCGTGCGACGTACATCGGCGGCAATGATTACGACAGACTCGTCGGCGTCGCCGTCCATCCCTCGACCGGGGATGTCTACGCCGCCGGATACACCGGGTCCGGGAACCTGCTCAAGACGAAAGGAGGTGCCCAGGCCGCACCGGCCGGCGCCGGCGATGGCTTCGTCGTCCGCCTCGACCCAACGCTGTCGCAAATCCTTCACGCGACGTACCTCGGAGGCGCGGGGCCAGACTACCTGCGCGCCCTCGCGATTTCTTCGTCCAGCGGCGAGATTCTCGTCGCCGGGGAGACGATATCCACCATTCCCTTTCCGGGGACCGATGGTGGAGCGAACGCCTACTCCCCGGACGGCAACTTCGACGCTTTCGTCACGCGGCTCGACCCGTCGCTGACCAGGATTCTCCAGTCGAGCTATCTGGGCGGCGGACAAAATGACGTGATCTTCTCTGTCGCGGCTCATCCCTTGACAGGGGAAATCCTGGTTACCGGCAACTTCGTGAACGACTTCCAGGGAACCGATGGCGGCGCCCAGTCGTCTGTTCCGGGCCGTGAAGATTGCTTCGTCGCCAGGTTCAATCCGACGCTCACGGAGCTGCGCCAAACGACGTACCTCGGCGGAAGCTTCGATGACATCTGCTATGGAATCGCGATCCACCCCTCGCGCGGGGACGTCTATGTCATCGGCGAGACGTTTTCAAACGACCTCCTGCAAACAGCCGGTGCCGTCCAGTCCTCGTACGGCGGCCAAGGCGACGGCTTCATCGCTCGGCTCGACTCGACGCTGACGCACCTCCTTCAAACGACCTACCTCGGCGGGAGCGACGAGGACGCCGCCTACGCCGTCGCGGTCCAGCCCTCGACCGGCGATCTGCTCGTCGCGGGGGCGACGCTCTCGAGCGCGTTTCCCGGCTCGGCCGGGGGCGCCAGGGCCGCTTACGCAGGCGGGTCGGACTTTGGAGGGGACGGTTTCGTCTCGAGGCTATCGCCAACCCTGGGGGACGCGAGTCAGGAGTGCCTGCCGGCTTCCGACACGCTCTGTCTAAACGCCGGGCGCTTCAAGGTCCAGGTCGCCTGGCGCGTCCCATCGCAGGGCAAGAGCGGCGCGGGCAAGGCGGTTCCGCTGACTAAGGACACAGGCTACTTCTGGTTCTTCAACGACGCCAACATCGAGCTCGTGATCAAGGTCCTCGACGCGCGAGCGCTCGACCGGCATTTCTGGGTCTTCTACGGAGCGCTCTCGAACGTCGAATACACGATCACCGTGACCGACATGCAGACGAAGCGGGTCAGGACCTACTTCAATCCGGACGGCCGTCTCGCATCGGAG
>DATKAE010000119.1:0-14250 GCA_035498405.1 Thermoanaerobaculia bacterium
CGCCGCGGGTTTCGCAACCACGGCGGCAGCGGATGGCGTTCGGGAGGAGGGTTCCCGATCATTTTCGGCGGTGGCGGCGGCGGATTCTCCGGCGGCGGTGGCGGAGGCTCCTTCGGAGGATTCTCGGGGGGTGGGGGTTCCTTCGGCGGTGGCGGCGCTTCGGGGAGCTGGTGAGGCGATGGGGCGCCTCTTTTCTCGCTTCGACTCCGACCGCATCGTGGCCGCGATCACCGCCGCGGAAGCGAGGTCCTCGGGGGAGATCCGCGTCCACATCACGCGCCGCAAGCCCGAGGACCTGGAGGCCCGCGCCTTGCGGCGTTTTCATCTGCTGGGGATGGCCAACACGAAGGAGCGAAACGGGATCCTCATCTACATCTCGTCTCGAGCGCGCCGGTTCCGGATTCTGGGGGATGCGGCGATTCACGAGAAGTGCGGCCCGGAATTCTGGCAGGAGGTCGCGCGGGTGATGGAGGGCCATTTCCGGAAGGGAGAGTTCACCGAGGGCGTCGTCCGGGGGATCGAGAAGGCGGGCGAGGTCTTGGCTCTTCACTTCCCGCGCGCAGGCTCCGATCGAAACGAACTTCCGGACCAGGTCACCGAGGATTAAGTCGCTTGTGACTTGAGCTTTGTGATCGTCGCGGGCTCGCAAACACGGGTCGCGCGGACCGACGGACCTTGACTTTGGCCACCGATTCCTTATGATTCGCCGTTCTGCCTCGGGAGGGGTTATGTACGCCATCCTCCGTTCCGGAGGGAAACAGGTGAAGGTCGCGCCGGGCGACGTCGTGCGGATCGAGCGCTCGTCCGGGAAGAAGGCCGCCAAAGGCGACCGGCTGGAGCTTTCCGACGTCGTTCTCGTTTCGGCTGAGGGAAACCTTCGAACCGGAGCGAAGGCGGTCGCCGGTGTGAAGGTCGTCGCGACGGTTCTCAACGAGGTCAAGAGCCGCAAGGTTCTCGTTTTCAAGAAGAAGCGGACCAAGCAGTACCGGCGGACCAAGGGGCACCGGCAGGGATTGCTCGAGGTTCGGATCGACGGGATCGAGGGATAGGGAAGCACGATGGCACACAAGAAGGGTCAGGGCTCCTCGCGCAACGGCCGCGACTCCAACTCGCAGCGGCTCGGCGTCAAGCGGTTCTCGGGCCAGGTGGTCCACGGGGGTTCCATCCTCGTCCGCCAGCGCGGGACAAAGTTCTTTCCCGGGGAGAACGTCGGCCGCGGCAAGGACGACACCCTCTTTGCGAAGGTCACGGGCGTCGTGCGGTTCCACGACCGCGGCCGCATGGGCCGGACGATCTCGATCGAGCCCGCGGGCTAGGTTCCGCTCCCCCCGATCCGCCGCCGGTCTCCGGGTCGGTCTGGCCTCTTTTCCCGCTGACCGCCGGGGCTCGCGGCCGGTCGCCGACGAAGATGTTCATCGACTCCGCCGAAATTCACGTCAAGGGCGGCGACGGAGGAAACGGCTGCGTCGCCTTTCGACGCGAGAAGTTCGTACCTCGGGGGGGGCCCTCCGGGGGCGACGGCGGCAACGGCGGTTCGGTCTGGGCCCTCGCGGACCCCTCCTTCAACACGCTCTACCACCTCCGGCATCAGACCTCTTATCGCGCCGGGCGCGGACAGCACGGCCAGGGCTCGAACCGGCACGGCGCCTCGGGAGAGGACGTCGCCGTCCATTTCCCGCTGGGCTCGGTGGTGACCGACGCGGACTCCGGAGAGCAGATCGCCGATCTCGTCCACGCGGGAGATCGAGTGCTGCTTGCCGCGGGCGGAAACGGGGGATGGGGAAACCAGCATTTCGCGACACCGACACGCCAGGCGCCACGATTCGCCCGAAAGGGACAGCCGGGTGTCGCGCGCCGGCTCGCGATCGAGTTGAAGCTGCTGGCCGACGTCGCCATCGTGGGCTTCCCGAATGCCGGAAAGTCGACCCTCATCGCCGCGATTTCGGCCGCGAGACCGAAGATCGCCGACTATCCCTTCACGACGCTCGTGCCGCACCTCGGCGTCGTGCAGGGCGAGGGGCACCAGACGCTGGTCGTCGCCGACATTCCGGGGCTGATCGAGGGCGCTCACCGCGGGGCGGGGCTCGGGCTCCGCTTCCTGAAGCACGTCGAGCGCTGCCGCGTTCTCTGCCACCTCGTCGACGCCTCGTCCTCGGGTGACGCGGGGCGAGACGTCGCGGTGCTCGAAGCCGAGCTTGCCGCGTTCTCACCCGACGTCGCGACTCGACCGCGGGTACTGGTTGCCTCCAAGTGCGATGCCGTTTCGGACCCGGCCCGCCTCGCATCGATTCGTCAGGCCGCCTCCGTTCGAGGGCTTCCGTTCTTCGCGATCTCGGCCGTCACGCACGCCGGCTTAAAGGAGCTGGTCGACTTCCTGTTCCAGGTCGTCGCGTCGGCCCCGAACGCCGACGCAACGAGCGCGGCAGCGCCTCGGCGACTTCCGGGGGAATCCTGAACGCTCTTGCCGCCTCCCTTTTTCTCCGCGCGGGCGGGCGGCCCGCGGCCGGCTCGTCTTGTAGTCTCTAGCGATGCGAATCGGCGTCTTCGGCGGCACCTTCGACCCCGTTCACTTCGGCCACCTGCGGCCGGTCGAGGGGGCCGCCGCCAAGTTCGGGCTTCGGCGCGTCGTCTACGTCCCGGCTCGGGTGTCTCCGCACAAGGGCGCGCCGGTCACCGACTCGCGGCACCGCGTCGCGATGCTCGCCCTTGCCCTGGCCGGCCGGCCCGACTGGATCCTCTCGCTCTGCGAACTCGACCGGGAGGCCCCTTCCTATACGGTGGACACGCTGCGTGAGCTTTCGGCGGCGCACCCGGGCGACGAGCTCTGGCTGTTGATGGGCACCGACGTGCTCGCTTCGTTCGACCGCTGGAAGGATCCGCTGGAGATCGTCCGTCTGGCCCGGATCGCCGCCTTTCAACGGGAGCCCTTCGTGGGCCCGGCGGTGCGGATCCCCGGCGTGGAAGGGCTCCGGGATCGTTTGGAGGTTTTTGACGCCGGTTCGGTTAAAATCTCCGCGACGGAACTCCGGAAGGATCTGGAAGGCGGCGTGGGGGCCGCGGGCCGGGTGCCGGAGCCGGTGGCGGAGTACATCACGAAGCAGGGCCTGTACGGGTCGGGGCTGGCGCGGCGTTGATGGCCGAGCTTTCCGCCACAGAGAAAGTCCGCGAGGGTCTGACCGCCGCTCTGGATCGCAAGGCTGCTGCGGTTCTCGTCTTCAACCTGACCGAGCTGACGACGATGGCCGACTACTTCGTGATTTCGACCGCCGGCTCGGACCGCCAGGCCCGGGCCATCGCCGACGCCATCGTCGAGAAGCTCGGCCCGGCGCTTTCACTGGAGGGAATGCGGACGGCCAACTGGATCCTGATGGACTACGGGGACGTCGTCTTTCACATCTTCCAGGAAGAGGCGCGGCGCTTCTACGCGCTCGAGCGGCTCTGGGGCGACGCCGAGAATGAAACCGGTCGCTTCCCCTCCTCCTGAGAAGAGCCCGGCGCACGCGGGCGCGCCGCGTCGTGCGCCCTCGCTCTCCTCTCTCTTTCGAACTCGCAACCGCGAACTGGCCGCCGAGATCGAGGCGCTCGAGCGGGCGGTGGACCTGCCCTCCACGGTGTTGCTCGAAGGCGACAGCGGGACCGGGAAGGACCGCCTGGCCCGGGCGATCCACGATGCCTCGGAGCGCCGCGATCGGCCGTTCGTCCGAATTGACGCCGCCAATCTGTCCGACGAGCTTTTCGAGAGCGAGTTGTTCGGGCACGAGCGGGGCGCCTTTACGGGGGCGGTGACCTCCAAGCCCGGCTTGCTCGAGGTCGCCGCCGAAGGAACGGCGTACCTCGACGAGGTGTCTTCGCTCTCGCCGGCCGCTCAGGCGAAGCTCCTGCGCGTCCTGCAGGAACGGACCTTCCGGCGCCTGGGAGGTGTGGCGACCCATTCCTTCCAGGCGCGCCTGGTCGTTTCTTCCCGCCGAGATCTTTCGGCGCTGGTCGCGCAGGGGCTCTTCCGCGACGACCTCTTCTACCGCATCGACGTCGTTTCCGTCCGGCTGCCGCGGCTGGCGGAGCGGAAGGAGGACCTTCTGCCCCTGGCGCGCGCGTTCCTCCGCCGGGCGGCGCAGGCTCACGGAAGACCAGCCCGGCGCTTCTCGGAAGAGGCCGAGGGGGCGCTGCGGCGGCATGGCTGGCCGGGGAACGTTCGCGAGCTGCTTCACGTCGTCGAACGGGCCGTGCTCGTGGCCGAAGGCGCCGAGATCTCGCAGCGCGAGCTTCCGATGGGCGATTTTGGGTCGCCCGCGGCGCTGCTCGAGACGGCGATCGAGAAGCGCTGGACGTTGAAGCAGCTCACCGACGCCTACATCGAAGAGACCCTGCGTCGCGCCGGCGGTAATCGAACGCTGGCGGCGAGGCGGCTCGGAGTCTCGCGAAAGTCGCTCTGGGAGCGCGGAAAGCGGCGAAAGCCGCCCGCATAGCCGAACGGCCCCCGGGACGAAAATTCCCACACGGGGCGGGAAATTCTCGGGTATCATCACGCGTTCAAAATCCCGCCCTCCGACCTTGTGGAGGGTGGTAAGGAGGTTCCCAGGGCATGGCAACGACGAGCACCGCACGGGCACCGAAGCTGACGAAGAAAGAGCTCGAGAAGTACCGGCGTCTCTTGGAGGAGAAGAAGGGCAGTCTCTCCGCGGAGCTGGCGAAGGCGCGCGACGCCGAGGAGGAGACGACCGAGGAAGCCACGCAGGACATCGCGGACAAGGCCGTTTCCTCTTACACGCGCGAGTTCCTTTACTCGCTCTCCGACGGCGACCGGACGACCCTCCTGCAGATCGACGAGGCCTTGGCGCGGATCGACGAGGGCACTTACGGGCTTTGCGGCAACTGCAGCGCCCCCATGGCCGAGAAGCGCCTGGTGGCCGTTCCCTGGACGCCATACTGCGTCGACTGCCAGGAGCTTTCGGAGAAGGGGTTGCTCGAGAACTGACCGCCCCGGGGCTCGCAAGACAGGGCTCCGGACTCCCCTGCGGCCCTGTTTCGTTTTCGCGAGGATAGACTCCGACGGTGACTCAGAGGACGTTTTCCGAGGGCGACCTTCCTTCCTTCGATGTCGCCCCGTCGGTTGTTCTCGTCAGCGGACCCGTGGACTTCTTCGTCGAGGAGGCGGCGGGGCAGGCCGCGGCCGCGCTCGAGAGAGGAGGCGCGGAGCGGATCCGATTCGACGACGATGCGGCGCCGGAGGCCGTCTCCGACGCCTTGCTCAATCGGTCGCTCTTCTCGCCGCGCCGGATCGTCGAGCTGGACGTCTCGCGCCTGCTGGGCTCGGAGGCGCCGGGTGCGTTGCTCGACAAGGCTATGGAGGCCTGGGAAAGGAGAAGCCCCGCCGGACGGCGTGAGGCCTTTCGCCATGCGCGAGCGCTGCTTTCGGCGCTCGATCTCGCGCCGGGCGGCACGGCCTCGGAATTGGCGGCAGCCGTCTGTCGGAAGCTGCGCCGCCAACCGGCCACGGCGCTTCTCGCCGAGTTGCTGGAGGAGATGCCCGAGGAGCGGGGCACGCCGGCGCTGATTCTGCCGGCCCTGAGGACGATTCTCGAGAGGGGCAACGACGGGGTCGTCGCCTTGCTGACGGCGACGGCTCCGCCGAAGGGTGTGGAGCTTCTCGCCGAGATCGCGCGCCAGGGCCTCGTTCTGGAGGTCGGCGTCGGCGACGTCTCGGAGGCGCTTGGCCGCTATGCTCGCGGGGCCGCTCGAGAACGCGAGGTGTCGATCGATGCCGAGGCCATCGAGCGGCTGCGCCTGCAAACCGACGGTCGGCCGGAACTCTTCGCCGCGGAGCTGTCCAAGCTCCTCGCCTGGGCGGGCAAGGGCGGTCGGTTGCGGGCCGCCGATGTCCGGTCCAACGTGGAGGACGAGGCCTCCGAGGACCTCTATCTCCTGTTCGATGCGGTCGGCCGTCGGGACGCCGGGGACGCGCTACGACGCCTCGAGCGGCTCTTCTCGGGGCGCGACGTTCGGTTGGGGGATCGCGGCGACCGATACTTCGAGCCCGATGAATCCTGGCCCTTGCAGTTCTTCGGAATGCTCACGACGGAGCTACGGCGAATGCTGCTCATTCGAGCGACATTGGACGAGGGCGGCCAGTGGGATCCCACGATGTCCTACGCGGCCTTCCAGGGACGAGTCTTGCCCCGTCTGGAAGAGCCCTTGGTTCCTTTCGGCCGCTCCCCGTTCGGCAGCTCCCAGGGAAAGGTCAGCCCCTACCTCTGGTACAAGGTTTCTCAGCGCGCCGCCCGATACGAGACCCGGGAGCTCGCAAGAGCCCTGGCGCGCGCGGCCGACGTCGACGTGCAGCTGAAGAGCTCGGCCCCGCCGCTGGAGGCGGTCACCGCCTACGTGGCCCGACTGATCGCTGGCGGCTAGGCGCGGTGTCCGCGGCCGGTTCTCCGAGGGGGAGCTTGCCGGCCGCGGGACATCGGCCTCAAAGCGGGAGGCGGCCAACGCTCGCGCGGGCCGCCCGATTTCGGGAGGGTACCGATTTCTAACCTAATATACGTGCCGGATTGGGAAATCGTTTCAGCCCCGACCTCACCTCCCGCGTGGCCCTCGTCACCGGGGGCTCGCGCGGCATCGGCCGCGCCACGGCCAGCCTCCTGGCGGCGGCGGGCGCCCGCGTGGCCATCGGCTTCGCCCGGGATCGGGCGGCCGCCGACTCGCTCGTCGAGGAGGTTCGGGCAGCGGGCGGAGAGGCGCGAGCGTTCGCGGCGGACCTCGCCGACCCCGCGCAAGCCCGCCGGCTCGTGGCGGACGCGGTCGAGGCCTTCGGGCGCCTGGACATCCTGGTCAACAACGCGGGAATCTGGCCGGAGAACCCGGCCGGATCGGGAGATCTCGAGGCCTGGGATGCGGCTTTCGCGGTGAACACGCGGGGCGCCTTCGTCGTCACCGACGCCGCGATCCCCCACCTGGAGAAGACGGGTGGCGTGATCGTGTTCGTCTCCTCGACCGCCGGGCAGAGGGGGGAGGCGCGCCACTCCGCCTACGCGGCCTCCAAGGGAGCCTTGATCTCGTACACGAAATCGCTCGCGAGCGAGCTCGGACCGCGCGGCATTCGCGTCAACTGCATCGCACCCGGCTGGGTCGACACGGACATGAGCGCGGAGACCCTCTCGGATCCGGAGAGCCGCCGGGAGATCGAAGCCACGATTCCCCTGCGGCGCGTTCCTGACGCTTCCGACATCGCCGGCCCGATTCTCTTCCTGGTGTCGGACCTGGCGCGGCACGTCCACGGAGAGGTCTTGAACGTCAACGGCGGCAGCGTGCTCGTGGGGTGAGCGAAACCGTGGCCGAAAAGCTCGACGCCCGCGACTTTCGGTTCATCGCCATCTGCCTTCTCGTGATCGCGGCGGGCGCCGCCGTGACCGCGGTTCTCTTCCGGCGGGCCTTTCCCGAGGCGTCGATCGAATTCCGCGTGAATCGAAGCCAGGCGCGCGCCGAGGCCGAGAAGTTTCTTGCGGAGCGGGGACACCGCGTCCCGGGTTCGCATTTCGCGGGCCGCTTCGATGTCGAGGAGGAACCGAAGGTCTATCTCGAGCGGGAATTGGGCCTCGAGAAGGCGAGTCGCCTCTACGGCACGACGGCGAAGGTCTGGCGTTGGGAGATGCGCTGGTTCCGCTCGGGAGTCAAGGAGGAAGAGCAAGTCACCCTCACACCGCTCGGGGACCTCGTCGGTTTCCAGTTCGTCCGCCGCGACGACGCGCCGGGACCGCGGCCCCCGCAGGCCGAAGCTCGGGCGCGAGCGGTGGAGTTCCTGGCGTCGCGTGGACTGCCGGAGAGCGACCTGCGGCTGATCGAATCCACGCCGGTCTCTCGGCCGCAGCGCACCGACTGGACCTTCGTGGACGAGCGCCTGGGGCTGCGGATGGGGCAGGCCACCGTCCGATACGAGACCAGGGTGTCCGGCGGCGAAGTCTCCGCGTTTCGCGAGTTCGTGCACGTGCCGGAGGCGTGGCAGCGGGACTACAAGAGACTCCGGTCCAGGAACGAGACGGCCGGAGTCGTCGCGACCCTCGGACTCTTCGTGACCGTGCTCGCGATGGTGGTGGTCCTGGTCCGGCAGATTGCGCTCAAGGACGTCCGTTGGAAGCTGGTCGCCGCTTTTGGCGTCGTCGGGTTCGTTCTGAGCCTGCTGTCGGCGGCGAACGAGATCCCGCTGACACTGTTTCAGTACGACACGGCGAGCTCGCTATCGAGCCACCTGACCAACCAGGTCCTCTTCGGTGTGCTGGGAGCCATTGCCGTTGGCGCCGGAATCGCCTTCGTCATCGCGGCGGCCGAGCCGATCTATCGGGAACGGCTTCCCCGCCAGCTTTCGCTTTCCGGGCTCTTCTCGTCGCGGGGCGTCGGCACGAAGCGGTTCTTCCTCGGAATCCTCCTCGGATACGCCCTCGTGGCCTTCTTCTTCGCCTACCAGGCGGTCTTCTACGTCGTGGCCGAGCGGTTCGGCGCCTGGGCGCCGGCCGACATTCCGTACAGCGACATGCTGAACACCGCGGTGCCCTGGGTCACCGTGCTCCTGATCGGTTTCCTGCCGGCCGTTTCCGAGGAGGGGATCAGCCGGATGTTCTCGATCTCGCTGCTCGGGCGGCTCGGCGCAGGGCGATTCCTGGCGGTGGTCGTGCCGGCCTTCCTCTGGGGCTTCGGGCATTCCGCGTACCCCAATCAACCCTTCTACATCCGCGGCGTCGAAGTGGGGCTCGCCGGGGTCCTGATCGGAGGCCTGATGCTGCGGTTCGGCGTCTGGCCGCTTCTCGTCTGGCATTTCACCGTAGACGCGATCTACACGGCGCTCTTGATGCTGCGTTCGAACAACGGCTACTACGTCGTCTCCGGAGCGGTCTCCTCCGGGATCCTGCTCGTTCCTCTGGCTCTCTCGCTGCTTCTCTACCGGCGTCGCGGAGGTTTCCTACCGGAGGTCGGACTGACCAACGCGGAGGCGGGTGGACCGCCGCCCTCTGAGGCGCGCCCGGCGCCCGCGGAGGCGGTGCCGCCGGTCCGCCCGCTCGCGGCGGGGGGGCGCCTGGCCGGGATCGTCGTGGCGGCCGGCCTCGCCCTCACCTTCCTGATCCCGGCGACTCCGGCCTCGGACCTCGCCTCCGACAACACGGGCAAGGCCCGAGCGAACCAACTGGCGCGCGAGTTCCTCCGCGCCAACGGCGTGTCTCCGGACGAGTATCGCGTCGTCACCTATACGGGAACGGGCTTTGCCGAGGCCGAGGAGGTTCGCGAGGCGAAGCCGGAGGAGCGAGGGGGGATTCCGCCGTTCTCGGATGCCGCCGCTCGCTACGTGCTCTCGCGCGGCGGGCTAGCGGGCTTCGAGCGTCTCGCGAGCCGTCAGCTTCCCTTGGCCCTGTGGGTGACGCGCTTCTTCCTGCCCGAGAAGAAGGAGGAGTGGAAGGTCCTCGTGGACGCGCGGCGGGCCCGAGTGATCGGGTTCATCAACCCCAAGGAAGAGGCCGCACCCGCGGGGGCGCCCCCCGGGCCGGAGGAGGCCATGAGGAGAGCGCTCTCGGCGGCGGCTGCGCTCGGCTACCCGGCCGCGGAGTACACGGTCGTCGACCTGGGAACCGAAGTTCGGCCCAAGAGGCGCGACACGACGGTGATTCTCGAGGCGCAGCCCCCCGGGGTGGGGGAGGCGCGGCCCCGCCTGACCGCGGTCTTCCAGGGGTCCCGCCTGTCGGCGTTCCTGCCCAGCGTCAAGGTGCCCGAGGGCTTCCTGCGCGACTATCGCAAACGCTCGCCGTTCGACTGGGTCCTGTTCGGAGTGAAGCTCGTCGGGATCGGGTCGCTCGTGGGCGTCGGCCTCATTCTCTTCTTGCGCCTCGTGCGCAGCCCCGATTTTCGATGGCAATCGATCCTGGTTCCCCTGGGTCTGGTGGCCTTGCTCGCCGCCGCCGCCGTCGCCAATCGTGCCCCGGCGGTATTCCGCAAGTACCCGACGGAATACCCGTTGAAGCTGTTCCTGATCACGGCCGCGGCCAGCCTCTTGATCGCCTGGTTGGGCGGACTGCTCCTGGCGTGCGGCGGCTTCGTGCTCTTTAGCGGCGCGCGTCCCGGCTGGGTCCGCGCTCTTCGTCGGGCGGGCTCCCTGCCCGACGCCCTTCTCCGGTCTGGCGTCGCCGCGGCGGGGCTGGCCGGGATCTCCCACGTTTCGGCGCTGGCCGCCGCGAGATTCCCGAGCCTGTTCGACCCGGACCCTTCCCTGCCGGCGAGCCTCGCGACGGCGGTGCCCTCGCTGGCCGTGCTGTGGTCCGCGGCCCGCGCTGCGTTTGCGGTGTCGGTGGCCGCGGCGGTGATCGCGTTGGCCGTCCGCCGGCCCTTCTTTCGCCGGCCGCTCGGCGCGGTGCTCGGCCTCGGCGCGCTGGCAACGGCCGCGCTTCCGCCGCACTTGTCGGCGTTCGGCGAGTTCCTGGCGTCGTACCTACCCGACCTCGCCGCGCTCGCCTGGCTCTGCTTCTGCGCCCTTTTCTTGCTCGCCGATCACGCGGCGGCGTGGGTGCTGTTCGGGGCGTTCGCTTTTGCCGGACCGCTCGCCGCCGAACTGCTCTCCCAGGGGGCCGCGCCGGACCGGGCGGCGGGCTGGGGCGCGATTGCGTTGACCGCGGGGGCGGCGGCCTTGCTCATCGCCGGACGCCGGGACGAGGCTCCGAGCGAAGCGCCGCAAGCCCCGCCTCCTCTCGAGCCGGTCGCCTGAACGATGAGGCCTGCGCTTCTCGCCTGTCTCGTGATGGGCGTCTGGGTCGGGCTGCCACCGGCGAAACCGGCAAGCAACGAGGCGGCAGCCGTGCGCGCGAGCGTCCGGTCCTATCGCAAGGCGCACGAGGTCGAGGTCCTGCGTGAGCTCGCGGGCCTGCTGGAAATTCCCAACGTCTCCTCCGACTCCGCCTCGATCGAGCGCAATGCGGAGGCGATCGTGCAGGCCTACGGGAGGCGTGGCGTCCGGATGGAGCTTCTCCGCGTGCCCGGGGCCCCGCCCGTCGTCTACGGCGAGCTGCCGGCTCCCGGCGCCAAGCGCACCGTCATCTTCTACGCGCACTACGACGGGCAGCCGGTCCGGCCTTCGGACTGGACCGGAGACCCGTGGAAGCCCGTTCTGCGAGATGGGCCCCTGCGGGACGGCGGCAAGGAGATCCCATGGAACGGCTTGGCGGCGCCGCTTTCTCCGGAATGGCGTCTCTACGGCCGCTCTGCAAGCGATGACAAGGCCCCGATCGTCGGATTGCTCGCGGCCCTCGATGCCCTCCGGGCGGCGGGCCGGACCCCCTCGGTCAACCTCAAGTTTTTCTTCGAGGGCGAGGAGGAAGCAGGCTCGCCGCACCTGGAGTCCCTTCTTTCCGCGAACGCCGATCGGCTTCGGGGCGACCTGTGGCTCCTCTTCGACGGGCCCGTCCACCAGACGCGCCGCATGGCGCTGTATTTCGGAGCGCGTGGAGTCGCCGACGTCGAGATCACCGTTTACGGGCCGCGCCGCCCGCTCCACAGCGGCCACTACGGCAACTGGGCGGTCAATCCGATCGCCGCGCTCGTGAGGCTTCTCGGCACGATGCGCGACGACGAAGGGCGGATCCTCGTTTCCGGCTTCTCCGATGACGTCCGTGCCCCGACGGCGGCGGAAAAGAGGGCTCTGGCCGCGGCACCGCCGGTGGACGAAGAGCTTCGGAGGAGCTTGCTGCTGGGACGCACGGAAGGGGAGGGCGCGCCACTGCTCGATCGACTCATGCTGCCCGCCTTGAACCTGCACGGAATCGCCGGCGGCGCCGTGGGACCGGCCGCGACCAACTCCATTCCGACCGAGGCGGTGGCCTCGATCGATATTCGGCTCGTGCCGAATCAGACTCCCGGGAGGGTGCGGGAGCGGATCGAGGAGCATGTGCGGCGTCAGGGCTTCACGGTTGTGAACGAGGAACCGTCCGCCGAGATGCGGCTCTCTCACCCGCGCATCGCGAAGCTCGTCTGGGGCGCGGGCTATCCGGCATCGCGCACGGACATGGATCTGCCGGTGTCGCGCGCGGTGATCCGAACCGTCGAGGAGGACCGCGGCGAGCCGGTCGTGAATCTCCCGACGCTCGGCGGGAGCATCCCGATGTACCTGTTTGCCGAGATCCTCCGGGCGCCCGTCGTGGGGGTGCCCATCGCCAACCACGACAACGACCAGCACGCGGCGAACGAGAATCTGCGACTGCAAAACCTCTGGGACGGCATCGAGGTGTACGGGGCCCTGATGGCTCGTCTGGGCGGCGTCTGGGAGGCCGAGGCGCGCCCGTGAGGCGGCCGTCACTCCCGGCGGGGCTCTGGAGCGGGGTCGGTCTGGGTCGGCCGAGGCGTCAGCTTCCGGTCGAGTGATACCTCGCCACACCCGTTCTCCAGACCGACAGGGACAGGGCGAGCGACACAACCGCCACGAGCGGCACGGCCCAGAACTCGGGCAGAAATTGCCGCCGCGCAAGGAACCTCGCGGTCGGATAGAACGAGGCGAAGGCGAAGGGAATGACGAAGGAGAGCGCGAAGCGCACCCAGCCGTCGTAGATCGTGATCGGGTACCGCCCGAACTGCATCAGGTTGAAGACCGGGGGGGAAATACCGATCCGATCTTCGATCCAGAACGAGGTGGCGGTCAGCCCGATGAAGATCGCGAGGTAGATGGCCGCGCCGCACACGGCCCAGACGAGGAAGAGGAGGATGTCCAGGGGGCCGAAGGAGATGCCGAGCCGGCGCGAGGCCCAGACCACCGCGAAGAGTCCCGTCGCTGTCGCCTCCAGCGACTCCAGCCGGAAGGACTCGAACAGGACCTGGAAGATCGGCGAGACCGGGCGCAGGAGCACGCGGTCGAACCGCCCCTCGATCAGGTAGCGGTCCGGAAACTGCCAGATGTTCCAGGAGAGCACGTTGAAGACGCCCATCGGCACGAGGGAGAAGCCGTAGAGGAAGACCATCTCCGGGAAGCTCCACCCTTCGAGCGCGGGAAGTCGCGAGAAGACGATCAGCAGGAAGCCAAAGGACGCGGCGGTGCCCAGGAACGAGGCCGCGACGGCCGAGAAGAAATCCGCCCGGTACTCGAGGCGCGCCTTGGCGTACTGAGAGAAGTAGAGGGCGAGCAGGCGGAGATGTCGTGTCAAGCCGCGCACCTCATCCTCCCTGAATCGTGATCCGGAGTCGCGCGCGCTCCCAGAGGGCTCGGCCCGCTGCGAGCAGGAGCAGCGCCCACCCCGCCTGGATTCCGAGAAGCTCGGCCGCTTCCCATCCGACGGTCTTTCCCAGATAGAGCGCCGCCGGCGTGAAATTGATGTGCGGAAACGGAGTGGCGAAGAGCACGCGGCGCAGCGGCCCCGGAAAGAGTGTCGTGGGGATGAGCAGCCCCGACAAGAGCTCGAGGACCATGTATTTCGCCCGCAGGATCCCCTCGATCGACTTGGTCCGGATCGCGATCAGACCCACGAGAAAGTTGATCGCCGCAACGAGGAAAAAGGACAGGACGGCCGAAAGGAGGAACAGCACGCCGGCCGTGAGCGAGACCGGAGGGCGAACCGGAAAGAGCAGTCCGACAACCAGGGCGATCGGCAGCGTGAAGAGGGCCGCGCGAAACGCCGACTGCCCGGCGGCATCGGCGATCATGACCGTTTGGAAGTCCACGGGACGGATGAGGTTCATCGCCAGGCGGCCCTCCTGGACCTGTGCCGCCAGATCGCGGTCGATCTCGTTGAAGTAGAAGGAGCGGATGGTCCAGCCCACGGCCACGTAGGTGATCATCTCGGGCAGCGAGAGGCCGGCGACCGTCGTGGCATCTCGGAAGACGGCCCGCCAGATGAAGTAGTACACCGCGACGTTGAAGACGTAGGTCAAGACGCCCACGTAGTAGCGGGCCCGGTAGGCGAGCATGTTCAGGAAGCCGATCCGGGCGAAGGGGAGGGCGGCGCGCCGGGTCGCGGAAACGGCACCCGTCATCCTCGGAGCCACCGGCCGGGCATTCGCGCCGCTCAAGCGACGCCCTCCCGGTAGATGCGCTTGACGACCTCCTCGATCTGCGGCTCCTCGATCGAGAGGTCCGCGACGTCGAAGCGATTCACGATCTCCTTGACCGCCGCCGCCGGCGAGACGGAGCGGCGGTCGACGTCCATGCGGTAGCGGTGCAACCCGACCTCGAAGATCGAAAGTCCCTGCCAGGAGAGGAGGGCAGGCTGCGGCGCGGTCTTGACGTCGAACACGATC
>DATKAE010000120.1:0-1708 GCA_035498405.1 Thermoanaerobaculia bacterium
GAAGCGGGCCACCTTGAGGCGGCGGGTGTCCGCCCAGCCGCAGGCCGCGCGCATCCAGGCGCCGATGCGTTCCTGGACCTCCTCGTCCTGCCAGTGGCCGACCACGACCTTGCGGCTCTGGCGCAGGCGGGTGCAGATGAAACCGAACTCGCGGTCGCCGTGGGCGGCCTGGTTCAGGTTCATGAAGTCCATGTCGATCGAGCCCCACGGCAGGTCCCGGTTGAACTGGGTGTGCAGGTGCAGGTAGGGCTTCCGGAGGGCCGTGAGGCCACCGATCCACATCTTCGCCGGCGAGAAGGTGTGCATCCACAGGACGAGGCCGATGCAGTCCTGCGCCACGTTCGCCTCGGCGAGGAGCCCGGAGATCTCGTCCGGGGTCTTGACCACCGGCTTGAAGACGACGCGGCAGGGGATGCGCGACGACGCGTCGAGCGCGGCCGCGATCTTCCCCGAGTTCTCCGCGACCTGCCTCAGCGTCTCCGGGCCGTAGAGGTGCTGGCTGCCGGTCACGAACCAGACTTCGGACTGCTTCAGATCAGGGAGCAAGAGTTCCTCCAGCGGGACGACGCGTCCTCCGGAAGGATAGCGCGATTCGCCCGTCCGAACGGGCCGGGCGGAACGACGGCGAGGTCGGCCTCAGGGCAGGCTCGCCGCCGCCGCGGCCAGGCCCGCGATCTCGGACTCGCGGAACGTCCTCTCCTCGCGGTAGGCGATCCCCACGACGGCGCGGACCTCGCCGCGCGCGTCACGAACGGGCAGGGCCAGGCCGGCCTGGGCATCGATCGCCCGGGCGCCCGGCCGGACCGGGCCGTTCTCGTCCGACTGGATGTTGCATGTGGCGACCGGCTCGTTGCGCTGCCAGGCCAGGCCCGCCATCCCCTTGCCTTTCGGAATGCGCCGGACGATCTCCTGCACCTTCTCCGGGATGCGCACGGCCGCGGCCAGCTCGAGCACGCCTTCGCCGGAGAGGACGTGCACGGTTCCGGCGACCCCGTCGTGGTCCCGGAGGAAGGTCTCCAGCCACTCCTGCAACGACGCCCCGCGCTTCATCGTGCCTCCCTCACATGCCCCTCGTCCTTGGGCGCCTCCGCGGGCATTGGCGCCGGCATCTTGAAGCGCGCGTCGTCGATCGTCGGGTTGATCGCGATCTTGGAGACGGTGATCGTCTGCCGTTCCGGCCGGTCCTTGGCCCCCAGCTGGATCGAGTGCCGCCACAGGAAGCCTCCCGCCTCCTTGAAGTCGCCGACGTCGCCGTCCTTCTTCGTGACCTTGATCTTCCCGGCGTCGCGGCCCTCCATCTTGTCCTTGCCGACGAGCTCGACCTGATCGCCCTTGGCCTTGTCGTCGACGACGAGAGCGACGTCAGGCCGATCCTATCACCGCGCCCTCAGCGGAGGATCACCGACCGCTCAGGCCGAGGCTGACCGGAGCGCCCATCTTGTGGTAGAAATCGAGGCTGGCGCGATGGCAACTGCTCCGACCGAGATCCGTCTCACCCTGAGCCCGAGCCGCCGCTTCGAGGCGATCGACGTCAACGAGAAGATCGCGGCGGGGGCGGGAGACCTCTTGCGCCGGTACCGCAAGACCCTCTACTGCTCCCTCCACACGACCGCCGGCTACCTCGACCAGAGCCTCGCGGGGAGGATGCACCACCACCGTGGGCGCCTCGCCCAGTTCTTCGACGCCTGGCACGCCCTCTTTCCGCCCG
>DATKAE010000121.1:0-41641 GCA_035498405.1 Thermoanaerobaculia bacterium
GGCCTTCTACAACCACCAGCGACCTCATCAGGGATACAGACTCAATGGCCGTACTCCAGCCAATATCTTCCTCGGTGCGATACAGTGAAAAAGACCTCTCTCGGACCAGAAAAGTGTCAACACCCTTCCGAAGCCGGACACTCTAGGGGCCGGGGCTTGCGCTCCTCGAGGATATCCTTTCGTCCGTGTTGACCTCCGTCGTGAGCGGCCTCTTTCCGTAGGGTCGCGTGAGCCTTTCGTCCGGCCAGCGCATCGGTTCCTACGAGATTCTCTCGCCTCTCGGCGTCGGCGGGATGGGCGAGGTGTACCGAGCCCGCGACACGAAGCTCGATCGGGATGTGGCGTTGAAGGTGCTTCCGGCGCACCTCGCGGACGATCCGGCGGTCCTCGAGCGCTTCGAGCGAGAGGCCAAGGCCATCGCCGCGCTCTCGCATCCCAACATCCTTTCCATCTTCGATTTCGGGATTTCAGACGGCGTCGTGTACGCGGTGACGGAGCTGCTCGAGGGAGAGACTCTGCGCGCGCGTCTCTCCGCCGGGGCGTTGCCCGCCCGCAAGGCGGTCGAGTATGGCGTCGCCATGGCGCAAGGCCTGGCGGCCGCGCACGAGAAGGGGATCGTGCATCGGGATCTGAAGCCGGAGAACGTCATCGTGACGCGCGATGGCCGGGTCAAGCTGCTCGACTTCGGTCTCGCGCTGGTCCTGCCCTCGGCGGTTGCCGTTGGATCGGGGTCCGGGGCCCGGTCCGCCGGCTTGACCGAGCCCGGAACCGTGCTCGGGACGGCAGGCTACATGTCGCCCGAGCAAGTGCGGGGAGGTTCGGCCGACCACCGCTCCGACATCTTCTCCTTCGGCGCGGTCTTCTACGAGATGCTGACCGGGCGGCGCGCCTTTCATGGAGACTCCGCGGTCGAGACCATGATGGCGATCCTGCAGTCGGAACCGCCAGGCCTCTCGGAGGCGAGCCGGACGCTGCCGCCGGAGCTCGTCGAAATCGTGGCCCATTGCCTGGAGAAAAGCCCCGAGGAGCGGTTCCAGTCGGCCCGCGACCTCGCGTTCGCGCTGCGGTTCGGAGAGCGGGAGGAGCGTTCCAGCGCCCCGCGGTCCGCGGTCGCCGAGGAGAAGAGCCCGTCGATCGCGGTGCTCCCCTTCCGCAACATGAGCTCGGACAGGGAGGCCGAATATTTCAGCGATGGGATGACCGAGGAGATCCTGAACGCGCTCGCCCAGATCCCGACCCTGCGCGTAGCGGCCCGCACGTCCTCTTTCGCGTTCAAGGGAAGAGACACCGACGTCCGTCAGATCGGCCGCGAGCTCGGCGTGCGGACGGTGCTGGAAGGCAGCGTGCGGCAGTCTGGTCAGCGTCTTCGGGTGACGGCCCAATTGATCGACGTCGGCAGCGGCTACCACCTCTGGTCGGACCGCTTCGACCGGGAGATGCGAGACGTCTTCGCCGTTCAGGACGAGATCGCGCGAGCGATCGTGGAGACGCTCAAGGTGCGCTTGCTCGAGGGCGCCGAGGCGCCGCTCGTCGGGCCCGCGACCAAGGACGTCGAGGCCTACAACCTCTACTTGAAGGGGCGCTACTACTTCGGCAAGCGACAGATACGGCAGGCGATCGAGCAGTTCGAGGCGGCGGTCGCTCGCGACGCGAGTTTCGGGGCGGCTTACCTGGGCCTGGCGGACTCCTACGCCGTATGGGGCTTCTATGGCGGAATTCCGACCTGGGAAGCGTTCGCCCGCGCCCGCGCCGCGGCCGAGCGGGCTTCCGAAGTCGCTCCCGGGACGGCCGGCGTGCACCTCTCGCTCGGAATCATCGAGCACTACTACGGCTGGGACATGGCCCGCGAGGAGCGCGAGTTGCGCCTCGCGATCGACGAGAGCCCGCGCTCCTTCGAGGGCTACTTCTGGCTGACGCTCTGCTTGTGCGCGACAGACCGTTTCGAGGAGGTCCTGTCCATCGCGCGCCGCGGCGTCGAAGTCGAGCCCCACTCGGCCAACGCGCAGACGGCGCTCGGCTGGGCCTATGCCGGCCCGAGGCAGTTCGAGAAGGCGCTCCCGGAGTTCTCCAAGGCCGTGAGCCTCGACCCGGAAGCCGCCTTTCCGCTCTGGTCGCTCGGTTACGCGCAGCACCAAACCGGAGCGCTCGAGGAGGCGATCGGCACGCTCGGGCGCGGGGTCGCCATCACCAAACGCGAGTACTTCTTCCAGCTCTCCCTGCTCGGCAGCGTGCTCGTGGCGGCCGGTCGGCAAGGCGAGGCCCGCGCGATTCTCTCGGAGCTGCGCGAGAAGGCGACGCGCGTCTACGTTCCGCCGTTCGACCTCGCGGTGCTCTTGATCTCGCTCGGTGAGCGGGAAGAGGCGCTCCGGATGCTCGAGCGCGCCTACGAGGAGCGAAACGCGCTCTTCTGGTTCCGGCTCCACTTGCCGATGTTCGACGTGCTGCGGGAAGAGCCGCGCTGGAGAGCGATCGCCGAGAAATTGGCGCGGACCGCGCCGTTGAAGCGGGGAGGCGGCTGGTGATTCATAAGTAAATGCTTATGGATTGGATAGCTTTAGCGTCTCCGGGACGGCGGACCTGAAGATTCGTACTCCCTCGCCCCTAACCCCTAACCCCTAACCCCTGCTAGACCTGCGGGCTCGCGGCGCGGATACCGGGTCTCGACGTAGTCGTCCACGAGCGCGCGGAAGGCTTCGGACAGCTCCTCGTAGGTGCCCTTCAGCGTCGTGAAGTGCTGCCCGTCGATGTAGACGGGGCAGTGCGGCTCTTCTCCGGTGCCTGGAAGCGAGATCCCGATGTTGGCGGCCTTCGATTCGCCCGGGCCGTTGACAACGCAGCCCATGACGGCGAGCGTCAGGTTCTCCACACCGTCCCGTTCGGCCTTCCACTCCGGCATCTTGTCGCGCACGTAACCCTGGATCCGCTCGGCCAGCTCCTGGAAGGTCGTCGAGGTCGTGCGCCCGCAGCCGGGGCAGGCCGTGACCGACGGCGCAAACGAGCGGATCCCGAGCGACTGAAGCAGCTCGCAAGCGGCGTAGACCTCCTCGCGCCGGTCGCCGCCCGGCCGAGGCGTCAAGGAGATGCGGATCGTGTCGCCGATGCCTTCGTTCAAGAGAACGCCCATCGCCGAGGCGGACCAGACGAGGCCCTTGGTGCCCATGCCGGCTTCGGTCAGCCCGAGGTGAAGGGGCTGATCGGTCTGCCGGGCGAGATCGCGATAGACGGCGATCAGGTCCAGGGGCCGCGAAACCTTGCAGGAAATGATGATCTGGTTCTTGCTCAACCCCGACTGGAGCGCCAGCTCGGTCGACTGCAGGGCGGAGAGGATCATGCACTCGTTGATGATCTCTTCGGAGCTCTTTCCGAGGTCGCCGTCCGTGTTCTCCTGCATCTTTTCCATGACGAGCTCCTGGTTCAGGGAGCCGCCATTGACGCCGATGCGAACCGGTTTCCCGTTGTCCCGCGCGATGTGGCAGATCGTGGCGAACTGCTCGTCTCGCCGCGCCCCCTTGCCGACGTTGCCGGGGTTGATCCGGTACTTGTCGAGCGCCCGCGCGCAGGCCGGGAACCTGGTCAGGAGCACATGGCCGTTGTAATGGAAATCGCCGATCAGCGGCGCCTCGACGCCTTCGGCGATCATCCGGCGCTTGATCTCGGGCACCGCCTGGGCCGCCTCGGGGACGTTCACGGTGACGCGAACCATTTCGGAGCCCGCCCGCGCGAGCTCGATACATTGCTTTGCCGTCGAGGCGACGTCGGCCGTGTCCGTGTTGGCCATGGACTGGACGACGACCGGAGCATCCCCTCCGACCCGGACGGGGCCGACTGGAACGCTCACGGTCTGGTGGCGTTTCCGCTTGTCCATGACGCCCTTCAATCTAGCAGAAGGGGCGGGGGGCGGAAACCCGCACCGGGCAGGGAAGTTGTAGGCTCTTTCCAGCCTTGAGCCTGGCCGCCGCGGTCCGCCTGGGTCCGCACCAGATTCTCTCCGCCCGGCGCGGGCGAGGGAAGCGGCGGTGTGTAACGGCACCGCCATGCGGCGAGAAGCATAGCGCCGCCGACCGGGTGACGATTACTCGATCGATCAATAATTCGTAGGATATACTTCCGACGAGGGCTCCGAGCATGGCACACGCGGTCGTTTCGCCGAAGTACCAGGTCGTGATTCCGAAGGCGATCCGGCGAGAGGTGGGTCTGAAGTCCGGTCAGGTCCTTCAGATCATCTCCAAGGGGGGCGTCATCACGATGGTTCCCGACCAGCCGATCGACCGGATGAGGGGATACATCAAGGGGACGAGAGCGGCGGCCCTGCGGGAGAAGAAGGACCGCTCGTGATCCTCGTCGACTCGTCGGGATGGGTCGAATTCTTCACGGCCGGAGCGAATGCGGGGCGGTACGGTCGCTACCTGAGACGGCCGACGGAGATTGTGACGCCGACGATCGTCCTCTACGAAGTCTACAAGCTGGTCAAGCGCGAGCGCACGGAAGAGGAGGCTCTGCTCGCCGTGGCCCAGATTCAGAAGACCCGACTCGTCCCCTTGTCCGAGTCGCTGGCGCTGGTGGCGGCGGACGTGAGCCTCGAATTTCGCTTGGCCATGGCGGACGCGATCGTGTATGCGACGGCCCTTGCCGAAGGGGCCGAATTGGTGACCGGCGACAGGGATCTTCGAGGACTGCCCGGAGTGACATACGTACCGAAGTCGCCGAAGGCTGGACCGTGACGAAGGCCGGGGTCTTGCAGACCAATGTGAGAGCACTCGCTTGACGAGCCTGGCGGCGGGTTCGCGCCTCGGCCCGTACGAGATCCTCTCGGCCCTCGGGGCCGGAGGGATGGGGGAGGTATATCGGGCGCGGGACGCGAGGCTGAAGCGAGACGTGGCGGTCAAGATTCTGCCTTCGGCCTTTGCCGAGAGTGCGGAGCGGTTGCGCCGGTTCGAGCAGGAGGCGCAGGCCGCCTCGGCGTTGAACCATCCCAACATCCTCGCGATCTATGACCTCGGGACGCATAAGGGAGCGCCCTACATCGTCTCGGAGTTACTCGAGGGCGAGACGCTCCGGAGCCGCCTCTCGGGCGGGGCCTTCACGCCGCGACGGGCGATCGGGCACGCGCTGCAGATCGCGCAGGGCCTGGCCGCGGCGCACGAGAAGGGGATCGTGCATCGGGACCTGAAGCCCGAGAACATCTTCGTGACCAACGACGGGCGCGTGAAGATCCTGGACTTCGGCCTGGCGCGCGTGACGCAGCCGGAGGGCACAAACGCCAGCGCCACCAACCTGCCGACGGTCGCTCCCGGCACGGATGCCGGCACGGTGCTCGGGACTCTGGGCTATATGTCGCCAGAGCAGGTGCGGGGAAGACCAGCCGATGCTCGGTCGGACATCTTTTCCTTCGGGGCCATCCTGTACGAGATGCTCTCTGGGCGCCGGGCCTTCCACGGCGACACGGCGGCAGACACGATCTCGGCGATTCTGACGAAGGAGCCACCGGATCTTTCCGAGACCAACCGGAAGATCCCCGAGTCGCTCGATCGGATCGTGCGGCACTGTCTGGAGAAGAGCCCCGAGGCGCGGTTCCATTCGGCGAGCGACATCGCCTTCGATCTCGAGGCCGTATCTGGAGCGTCCCTGACCGCGGCGGCGCAGTCCACGCCGGCACGAGGCCGTCGCGCCTGGCTTCCTCTCATGGCCATTGCGGCCCTCCTCGCCGCCGTCGGGATCGGCATGCTCCTGGGCAGTCGCGTCCGGTCGAGCCCTCAACCGCCGCGCCAGCTGCGTTCCACGCTGCTCCTGCCGGAGCGAGTAGCCTTCAGCTGTTCGGCCCTTTCGCCCGACGGCTCCCGACTCGCGATTTCCGGAATCAGTGCGGAGGGCCGCAGGGGACTATGGGTCCGTCCTCTCGAATCCCCCGAGGCCAAGTTTCTGGCGGGCTCCGAAAATGCCGTGTTGCCCTTCTGGTCTCCGAACGGACGCTCGATTGGCTTCTTCGCAAACAGCAAGTTGATGCGCATCGAGGCTTCGGGTGGACCGCCGATTCCGCTCGCAGACGTAACCGGCGTCGGCGCGGCCTGGGGACCAAACGGCGTGATCCTCTACAGTGATCCGAGCGGTCCCATCTATCGCTTGCAAGACTCGGGAGGCAAGGCCGTCGCCGTGACCGAGCTCGACGCTTCTCGACACGAAACGAGCCACAGGTATCCGCAATTCCTCCCCGACGGCCGCCACTTTCTCTACGAGGCGCTCAACCTGAAGGGGAGTCCCCGGGATGAAGCCAATCGCGTTCGTGTGGCTTCCCTCGATTCGAAAGAGGACCGCGCCGTGATGCGCGCGTACTCCCGAACGGTCTACGCACAGGGCCACCTCTTGTATTCGCGAAGCGGCGACGTCTTCGGACCGCTGATGGCCCAGCCCTTCGACCCGAAACGTCTCGAGACGAGAGGAGAGCCGCTGACGGTCGCCGAGCGAGTCGGTATCTTTGGTGAGTACTACTTGTACGCAAACCTGACGGCGTCGGAAACGGGCGTTCTCGTGTACGACAGCGAGCAGCTCCTCTCGCAGTTTGTCTGGCTCGACCGCGCGGGCCGGCAGATCGGCGAGTTCGGTGATCCCGCAGTCGTGGGCGGCCCACGAATCTCGCCGGATGGCCAGCGTGTCGCCTACGCGCTCTACGAGGCATCGGGCTCGTCGCAGATCTGGATCGGAGATCTGGTGCGCGGCGTTCAAACCCGCCTCACGAAGACGGTCGCCCTACAGGACAACCCTGTTTGGTCGCCGGACGGAAGCCGAATCGCTTTTCAGACCAACCGAACGCACCAGGGCGACATCTATGTCATCGCCGCCAGCGGCAGCGGGCAAGAAGAGCCGCTCTACCAGTCGCCCGGCCAGAGTTATCCCGAGGACTGGTCGCCGGACGGCCGCTTCATCGGATATAACGCCAACGAAGCCACGGGCCAGCGCATCCCGTCGATTTCGATCCTTCCTCTCCCTGGCGAGCACAAGCCGACGGTTCTCGTGGGTGGCGGCCCCACAACGGACATCTTTGGAGACAGCCGCTTCTCTCCAGACGGGAAGTGGGTGGCGTACGACAGCGAGGAGTCCGGGCGGCCCGAGGTCTACGTCACGTCGTTTCCCGGCCGCGAAGCCACGCTTCAGGTCTCGAGCGCGGGCGGTGTGTTGCCAAACTGGCGGCGGGACGGCAAGGAGCTCTTCTACGTCACGCCCGATGGCAGGCTCATGTCGGTCGCTGTCGAGCGGGGGCCGAAACTTGCGTTTGGAACACCGAAACTCCTTTTCCGGATTCCCAATGCCAGCATGATCGGCGCCGCGAGCCCGTACGACGTTGCGCCGGACGGCGAGCGATTCCTCGTCCGTGTCCCCGTGGTTCACGGCTCTTCATGGCCTCTCAACCTCGTCCTCAACTGGACCTCGGGGCTCAAGAAGGAGAAATGACCCTCGCTCCCGGCGCCCGGCTCGGGCCCTACGAGATCCTGTCTCCCCTCGGGGCAGGGGGAATGGGGGAGGTGTATCGGGCGAGGGACACGCGCCTCGAGCGGATGGTCGCGGTCAAGGTCTTGCCCCGGCGACTCTCTTCCTCGCCGGAGAGCCGGCAGCGGTTCGAGCGCGAAGCGAAGACGATCTCGCAGCTCTCGCACCCGCACATCTGCGCCCTGTACGACGTCGGGCGGGAGGGGGAGACCGAGTACCTGGTGATGGAGCTGCTCGAGGGCGAGACGCTGTCGGACCGGCTGGCGAAGGGGACGTTGCCGCTCGAGCAGACGCTGCGGTACGGAATGGAGATCGCAAGCGCCCTCGAGAAGGCGCACCGGCAGGGGATCGTGCACCGGGATCTGAAGCCCGGCAACGTGATGCTGACCAAGTCGGGAGTGAAACTGCTGGACTTCGGTCTCGCCAAGGGGATGGCTCCGCCCAATTCACCCGCGAGCCTGACGTCGCTTCCGACCCAGCAGGGGTTGACGCAGGAGGGGACGATTCTCGGGACGTTCCAGTACATGGCGCCGGAACAGCTCGAGGGCAAGGAGTCGGACGCGCGAACCGACATCTGGGCCTTCGGCTGCGTGCTCTACGAGATGGCGACCGGAAGAAAGGCGTTCTCGGGCACGAGCCAGGCGTCGCTGATCTCGTCGATCATGTCGGGCGAGCCGGCGTCGATCTCGACACTCCAGCCGCTGTCGCCGTCCGCGCTCGACCGTGTCGTCAAGTCCTGCCTGGCCAAGGACCCGGAGGACCGGTGGCAGAACGCGGGCGATGTCGGCAAGGAGCTGCGTTGGATCTCCGAGGGCTCCGCGGCGGGTGTGGCCGCGCCGGCGGCGGTTTCCGCACGCCGCAAGGGGCGCGAGCGGCTCGTGTGGCTCGCTCTCATCGTGTTTGCGGCCGCGGCATCGGCGTTGCTTTCGACGGCGCGCGCTCGCCGCACCGCAACGCCTTCGCCTCCTGTGCGCTTCGACATCGTTCCCCCCTTCGGGGGAGACTTCAATTCTAGCGGATGGCTGTCGCCGGACGGCCGGTCCGTCGCCTTCGTCTCTCCCGATGGCTCCGGCAAGCAGCGAATTTGGATTCGGGCTCTCGACTCCGTCGACTCGAAGCCCATCGAAGGAACCGGCGAGGTGGGCGACGTGCTCAGTCTGGCCTGGTCACCGGACGGCGGGTCGCTCGCGTTCGGAGCCGACCGCAGCATCAGGCGAATCGCGGTCTCGGGCGGGACAGCGCAGCCGGTGTGCTCCACCCGGTCGACCTTCGGCCTTTCCTGGGGAGCTTCCGGAGTCCTCGCTTTCGTGCCGGCGTACGGCACCGGGATCCAACAGGTGTCCGTCTCCGGCGGCACACCGACACCCGTCACGTCGCTCGACCGATCCAAGGGAGAAGTCGCCCATCTGTGGCCGAGGTTTCTGCCGGACGGCAAGCGTTTTCTCTTTTTCGATCGAACGAAGACCGGGCAGGCGAGCCACCAGGGGTGGATCGCCTCCGCGTCGCTCGGAACGAAGGGTGTCCGCCGCATCCGTCCGGCCGACGCGTTCGTCGGAGTTGCTGAGGGCCAACTCCTCTTCACCATTGCCGGAAGTCTCTACGCGCAGCCGTTCGACGAGAGCACGCTGACGGTCCGCGGCGAGCCCTCGGTCATTCCGGGGCGGCTCTTCGTCAATGGAAGCATTGTGGATGCGTCCGTCGAGGTGTCGGGCCCGAATCTGGTCTTTCGGTCGGACCCTCCGAAGCTCCGCCGGCTCGTCTTCGTGGACCGCAGCGGGCGGAAACTTTCGGAAGTCGGAGAGCCCCAGGCGTACACGCAGGGGGTTAGGATTTCGCCGGACGGCCGCCAGGCGCTCGTGTCTCGCCAAGATTCTCAGCGGGGCATCAACCAGCTCTGGCTGGTCGACCTCTCGCGTGGCACGGCGGCGCGTTCCGGCTCGGGTGTCGAGGAGGAGCTGTATCCGGTCTGGTCACCGGACGGCCAGCGTTTCCTGCTCAGCTGGGACCGGGATGGGCCCTACGATCTGGTCATCCGCCGGCTCGACGGGTCGAGCCCGGACGAGGTCCTGCCCCGATCGGAGTACGACAAGGAGGCCGAGGACTGGTCGCGAGACGGCCGGTTCATTCTTTTCCGAAACTACGACCCCAAGAGGACCGGTCTCGAGATCCTCGCGGTGGGATCGAAGGAGCCACCGACTCACCTCAAGGGGTCCGAGTTGGCCGACGGATTCCGGCTTTCGCCGGACGGCCGCTGGCTCCTTTGGACGTCCCCGGAATCCGGGCGTTACGAGGTCTACGTTCAGCGCTTTCCTGACGGCTCGGCGAGGCAGCAGGTGTCGGTCAATGGCGGTGCGGCCGCCCGGTTCAGTCCGGACGGGCGGGAGATTTTCTTCGTGTCGCCCGATCGAAAGCTCCTGTCGGCGTCGTTCGACTCACGCGGCGGCTTGCCCAAGATCTCGATTCCTGCACCCCTTTTCTCCCTCTCGCGAGCCCAGCTGGAGGAGGGCTACATCGGCACGAAGGCCCAGAACTGGGATGTCTCGCCGGACGGCAGCAAGTTCCTGCTCTTTGTCCCCGTCGCCGAGTCGGATCCCTCCCTGTTGACCGTCGTGCTCAACTGGACCGCTCAACTGAAGAGATGACGCTCGCAGTCGGATCGCGCCTCGGTCCCTACGAGATCCTCGCCCCTCTTGGGGCCGGGGGAATGGGAGAGGTGTATCGGGCGCGGGACACGAGGCTCGAGCGCGAGGTCGCGATCAAGGTGCTTCCGGAGCGCCTGGCGTCGAATCCCGACGCACTGGCCCGCTTCGAGCGTGAGGCCAAGGCCGTGGCGGCGCTGTCGCATCCGAACATCCTGGCCATTCACGACTTCGGCCGCAGCGGCGAAGTCGTCTATGCGGTCACGGAGCTCCTCGAAGGCGAGACGCTGCGCGACCGGCTGAGCGCCTCGGCGATTCCTCCCCGCAAGGCGATCGAATACGGGCGGCAAGTCGCCCACGGGCTCGCGGCGGCGCACGATCGCGGGATCGTCCACCGCGACTTGAAGCCGGATAACCTCTTCCTCACTCGCGACGGGCTCGTCAAGATCCTCGACTTCGGCCTGGCTTCTCAGCAGGGGACGCCGGCCGCCGACTCCAATCGGTCGCTCGCCCCGACGATGCCCGGCAAGACCGATCCCGGCACGGTGCTCGGAACGGTCGGGTACATGTCGCCGGAGCAGGTGCGGGGGAAACCCTCCGATCACCGCTCGGACCTCTTTTCTCTGGGCATCGTGCTGTACGAAATGGTCTCGGGGCGTCGCGCCTTCCAGCGGACCAGCGCCGTCGAGACCATGATGGCGGTCCTGCAGGACGATCCGCGCCTGTCGGGGCGGGACATGCCCGCCGGGCTCGAGGAGATCGTGGCGCACTGCCTGGAAAAGACACCCGAGGAGCGCTTCCAGTCGGCCCGCGATCTCGCCTTCGCCTTGCACGTGCTGGAGCGCGACTCGTCCGCGTCCCGCTCGGAGGCCCTGCCGTCGGCGCTCTCGGAAGCGCGCACTCCATCCGGCGGGTCTCCGGCGGCGGTCGAGCGTCCCTCGATTGCCGTGCTTCCCCTGCGAAACCTGAGCACCGACCCGGAAAACGAGTACTTCAGCGACGGCATGACCGAGGAGATCATCGGCGCGCTGACGAAGATTGAGGATCTGCGGGTCGCATCCCGCACGTCGTCCTTCGCCTTCAAGGGGAAAAGCGAGGACGTCCGGCAAATCGGCGAGCGGCTGAGCGTGCGCACCATCCTGGAAGGAAGTGTCCGCCGGGCCGGGGCGAGGATCCGCATCTCCGCGCAGCTCGTGAACGTCGCCGACGGCTACCAGCTCTGGTCCGATCACTACGACGGAGACATGAGCGACGTCTTCGCGGTGCAGGACGAGATCGCGCGCGCGATCGCGGGCGCCCTGAAGGTGCGCCTCCTTCCCTCCGAGCAGGCGACCCTGGTCTCGCCCGGCACGCGCGACGTCGAGGCCTACAACTTGTACCTCAAGGGACGGTACTTCTTCGGGCAGCGGGCCGCCAAGAAGGCGATCGCGCAGTTTGAGGCGGCGATCGCCCGTGACCCGGGTTACGCGGCCGCCTACACGGGCCTGGCGGATTCCTTCGGGATCTTCGCCTTCTACGGCGGGATCGCGACGCGTGAGGCGTTCGGCCGCGCCCGCGCCGCGGCGATTGAGGCTCAGAAGATCGACCCGGACTCGGCCGATGTCCACGTCTCGCTCGGCATCATCGAGCACTATTTCGGCTGGGATCTGGAACGCGAGGAGCGCTTGCTCGAGCAGGCCATCGCTCTCTCTCCCCGCTCCGCGGAAAGCTATTCCTGGCTGGGACTCGTGCAAGGCCTCCAGGGCCGCTGCGAGGCGGCTGTGGAAGCCGCCCGGAAGGCGACCAAGCTCGAGCCGCTGTCGGCAAACGCGCAGACAAACGTCGGCTGGCCGCTCTACGTCGCGCGCCGCTACGACGAGGCGGTCGCCGAGTTCCGCAAGGCGCTTCACATCGACCCAAACGCCATGTACCCGCTCTGGAGCATGGGGATGTGCCATCAGGGCATGGGCGCTTCGCAGGAGGCGATTACGGCCTATGAGCGGTCGGTCATGGTGACCCGGCGAGAGTTGAGCTGGCCGGTCGCGCTGCTCGGCGGGGCGTACGCGGCGGCCGGCCGGGAGGCCGACGCCCGGCGCGTCCTGGGCGAGCTCGAGGAATGGACGGCGCAGGAGTACGTGCCTCCGATGCACGTCGCTCTGGTTCACCTCGGACTCGGAAACCGTGACGAGGTCTTCGATTGCCTGAATCGAGCGATCACGGAGCGCAATGCGCTCTGTTGGTGGATTCGGTACAGCCCGATCTACGACGGCCTTCGATCGGATTCCCGCTTCGAGGCGCTCCTCGGGCGGATCGAGCCCGAATAGACAGGTGTGCCTCTGCCTCGGGGGAAGGAGCTGAAGAGATGAAAGGAGTCTCCTCGCGGTTTGCCTTGGTGCTCATTGGCGTCGCTCTCGCCGGCGTGGCTGGGGCCGAGAAGCGCCGGATCGAGCTCGCAGACCTTCATCAAATCGTTCGGGTCTCCGATCCGCGGATCGCGCCGGGCGGCAAGTCGATCGCCTGCGTCGTGGCGCGGGCGAACGTGAAGGACAGCCGATGGGAGAGCGAGCTCGTCTTGGTCGACATCGCGACCGGCGTCGCGCGTCCCTTGACGTTTGGACGCAAGAGCGTTTCGTCGCCGCGCTGGTCTCCGTCGGGAGACCGGCTGGCGTTCCTTGCCGACGCCGGATCGGGAAAGGACGCGAAGGCCCAGATCTTCGTCCTGCCGATGGCGGGTGGAGAAGCCCAGAAGGTCACCGAGACGCCGCGGGGTGTGACGCAGTTCGCCTGGCGGCCCGGACGGGAGAGACATCGTCTACGTGACGGCGGACGAGCCGGCCAACCAGAAGGAGATCGAGGCGCACAACGACGCCTTCGAGGTCGGCCTGAACGACTTTCTGGCGACGGCGGCGGCGCCGGTCTATCACCTGTGGATGACTCCGGCGGCGGGCGGCGCCGCGAAGCGTCTGACTTCCGGCGCCTGGAGCCTCGCGGCGGGCTCGCAGGCGGCGGAGCTGTCCTGGTCCCCCGACGGCAGGAAGCTCCTCTTCACGAGAGTTCCGGAGTCCTCCTTCGGCGCCTTCGATCGGTCCCGCGTGCAGGTCCTGGACGTCGCGAGCGGACGGATCGTTCCCCTGACGAACGACGACGTCTTTTCGCACGAGGCGGTCTTCTCGCCCGACGGTTCGCAGGTCGCGTTCTGGCGTCCTCGCGACGGCGACCTCAACAACGAAAACGAGATCCTGGTCCTGCCGTCTGCGGGAGGCGCGACGACGGACGTCACGCGCTCGCTCGATCGGGACATTCTCCACGCGAGCTGGATGCCGGATGGCCGATCCTTGCTGGTCGGCGGGCACGATCGGACGACGGTCGCGCTCTGGATTCAGCCTCTTTCGGGCGCCGCGCGGCGGATCCCGCTCGGGGACATCCAGCCCTCCTGGTTCTATTCCGTCGATGCGCACGTCGGCGGCAACGGCGCGATCGCCTTTGCCGGGAGTGAGCCGCTGCGCCCGACGGAGCTGTACTACCTGGCTTCCGTGACGGCCGCGCCCCGGCGCCTGACGGACTTCAACAGCGAAGTCGCCGCTCGGGATCTGGGCCGGCGCGAGCCGATCGAGTGGCAAGGGCCGGATGGCTTTCTCGAAGACGGGGTGTTGAACTATCCGCCCGACTTCGATCCCGCGAAGAAATACCCGCTGGTCCTGGCGATCCATGGGGGGCCGCAGTCCGCCTCGACGACGGCCTTCCAGCCGCTGGCGCACTTGCTGGCCGCCCGCGGCTGGGTCGTCTTCCAGCCCAACTATCGCGGCAGCGACAACCTCGGCAACGCCTACCAGCGGGCGATCTTCAACGACGCCGGCGCGGGGCCGGGGCGCGACGTGATGTCGGGCCTCGAGGAGGTCGAGAAGCGCGGCTTCGTGGACCACGGCCGAATCGGCGTGTCGGGCTGGTCGTACGGCGGCTTCATGACCTCGTGGCTGACCGGGCATTACGGTGTCTGGAAGGCGGCTGTCGCGGGCGCCGCCGTCAATGATCTCGTGGAGGAATACGCGCTCTCCGACTTCAACGTCACCGACCGTTATGCGTTCGAGAAGTTCTCTTCGCCCTACGTCGGTAACGCGATCAAGGCGTATCGCGAGCAGTCGCCCCTGACGTACGCCGCGTCGATCAAGGCGCCGACTCTGATCCTCTGCGACACGGGGGACGCACGAGTTCCGATCACTCAGTCGTACCAGATGTTTCGCGCCTTGCGGGACAACGGCCTGACGACGCGATTCATCGCCATTCCCGTGGCGGGGCACTTCCCGTCAGACCCCGTTCGCGCGGCCGACGTTTACCGGCGATGGATCGACTGGTTCGCCGAGTACCTCAAGTGAGCTCCACGCGGACTTCCGCATGGCTGTTGGCGGGCCTGCTGACAAGCGGCTCGGCCGCCCGGCTTCTCGCGGCTGACCCGTCGCCGCGGGAGGTCGTCGAGCGATCGGTCAAGGCGTACAACAAGCACGACGGCGAGGCGATCGCGGGTCTGTTCGAGGCCGACGCGACGCTCTGGAATCTCGGCGAGGGGAAGCCCACCGCCTCGGGACGGGACGGCGTGCGGCAGCTTTTTCTCGCCCAGTTTCACGACCACCCGGAGGCGAGGACGAAGGCGGCTCAGGTGATCGAATTGGGCCCCTGGGTCGCTGTACAGCAGAAGACGACTCTCGAGCCGGGCGGGTCTCCGCGCGATGCGCTCGCGATCTACGAGGTCCTCGGGGGGAGGATCCGGCGCGCCTGGAGATTGACGGGGCAGGCCGAGGAGGAAATGTCGGGGGGTGGCGAAGGACCCGTGGCGCTCTCGATCGAGAAGTGGAACGAGGGGGACCTGCCGCGTCTGATGGCGACGTACGACGAGGGGGCGACGATTTCTCTCCTCGCCAATGGCGAGCGCCTCGCCGCCGGAGAGGACGCCCTTCGCGACCGCTTCGAGAAGGCGATCGCCGGCGGCACACGGCGGCGCATCGAAGTCCTCCAGAGGATGGCCGCGCCCCCCTGGGTCGTCTACCGCGAGCGCATCGCCCCGCGCCCGGAGGGTGAAAGCGGGGACTCGATCTCCATCTACGAAGTTCGGGACAACCTCATTCGGCGCGTCTGGATCGCGCGATAGGGGGATCGGGCCGCGCCCGGGCTACGCGGCGGCCCTCGCCGGAACGACCGCGCGCAGGCCCTCGAGGAACGCCTGCATCTGCTCGGGCGTCCCGATCGAGACGCGCAGCCAGCTCGCAAGCGACGGGAACTTCCGGCCGACTAAGATCTTTCGCTCCTGAAAGGCGCGGATCACGGGCGTGACGTCCTGCCCGACGTCGATCATCAGGAAGTTCGCCTGCGAGGGGATGTAGCGGCGCCGCTCGGCGTCGAGCTCTCCGCAGAGCCTCCGGCGCGTGCCGTTCAAGAGCTTCTTCTGCGCCGGGACGAGCTCCGGATCGGCCAGGACGGCCAACGCGATCGCAAGCCCGGCGGCGTTGGTGTTGTTCCAGGAGGCCTCGCGGGCGAGGGCCGCGGCGGTCGGCGCGGAGGCGACGGCGTAGCCGAGACGAAGGCCCGCCATGGCGTAGATCTTCGAGAAGGTGCGCGCGACGATGACGTTGGGATGCCGCTCGATCAGATCGATCGCGCTCGAGTAGCCGGGATCCTCGACGAAGTGGAAGTACGCCTCGTCGACCAGGACCGTGGCCGACCGGGGCACCCGCGCGAAGAACGCTGCGAGCTCTTCGCCCGTGACGATCGTGCCGGTCGGATTGTTCGGGTTGCAGACGTAGACCAGGCCCGTCTTGTCTCCGCAGGCGGCCGCCATCTTCGGCAGGTCGTGGCGAAAGTCGGGTGTCAGCGGGACCTTCACCGCTCCGGCCTGCAGGACGCCGGCATAGAGAAGCACGGCCTCGAAGGTGGGCTCGGCCGCGACGACGCTCTTTCCCGATGAGAGAAATGCCGCGTCCGCCATGCGCAGGATGTCGCTCGACCCGCAGCCGAGCACGATCTGCTCGGGCTTGACGTGGTGCAGCCGGGCAATCGCGATGCGCGTTTCATCCTCGGCGGCGTCGGGATAGCGGGAGCCGACGGCGGCGCTCCTGGAGAGCGCCTCGAGAGCCCGGGGCGAAAGTCCGTAGGGATTCTCGTTCGAGTTCAACTGGACATAGATGTCGGGGAGGCCGTAGGGGAGGCTCGCCCGCGCGACCGAGCCGCCGAGGCCGGGCGGCAGGAGCGCGGCCCCCGCGGCGGCCGTCCCGCACGCGGTCACGAAGCGGCGGCGCGAGATCGATGGAGTGCGCATCGAGAGACTCCCTTCTCCGCGCATCGGCGGCGCGGGTAGCTTAGACCGAAGAGGCTCCCTTTCCTCCTGCCGCCGTGTGGCTGCCTAGAAGACGAACGTCAGCCCCGCCGAGTAGGCGGGCTTCACGTCTTGGATTCCGTTCAAGTTCTCCCAGATGGGGATCTGGACCGCCGCGCGGGCCACAAGACCGTGGCCAATGTTCACTCCCACGCGTGGCGTCAAGTACAGCGTCTTGCCTCCCGTGTCCGGATCGAGCACACCGGAGGCGTCGATCTGGTCTTCCTTCGCATCGAGGAAGTTGAGCTCCAAGACCCCGTTCAACCAGTCCGTGAGTCTTCGCTCATAGACGAGATTTGCCTGTACGTTGTCGCCGTACTTGTAGCCGAACGAGTTGCGACCCGTGCCCGTATACGCTGCCGAGGCGTAGAGCGAGGAATTCGCGTCCAGGAGGTACAGAGCGGAGAGCCCGCCCGAAAGGTTCGTCGCGCCCGTGCCCGGCTGCACGTGCTCGTCGAGCCGTTCGCCGTTTTCCGTGGCGTCGTTCTGGCCCCAGGGCGTCTTGACCGCGACGACGGCCGAGATCCAGGCTCGCCGACCGAGACCCGGTCCAAATTCTGAAGACCAGAGTCGCCCGTAGATGTAGAAGACCGGATCGCCGAAGCCCTCCGCCGTCTCGACCCCGTCGGCCGTCGTGAGGTGATTGAACGTGTAGGGGACCTGCGCGACGAAGGTCAGCCGCTCCCTCCAGCCGTAGGCGAAGGTCGCCGTCACGGTGTTTCGGATCTGTGCCTCGAAGTCGGGGCCCGCGCCCTGACTCTGGTCGAGCCGGCTCCAGTCGAGTGCGACGCGAAAACCGTACTGCGTGTAGAGCCCCTGTCCGAGCGCGCTGAAGACCGGATCGCTGCAGCGACACATCGAGCAGGCGAACGCCCGCGCGGGCAAGATGAGGCCCAGAATCGAGAAGACGAGCGACGCAAGAGCGCGCGCGCTCCGCGCGCCGTGTGAATCCATGACAATTCCTCCCGATCGCCTGCGCCGCGGGGACCATCCCCGCGGGTAGCCCGGTCAGACGAGGAGAAGAGGAACGTGGTCGGGCGGCTTTGGCGAGAAGGAGCGAGGCCAAACACTCGACCGAGGTTCGAGCCCCCGATGAGAGCTGCCCGGGCCGATGCCGATTTTCTCGAGAGACATCGGAGGCCAAGGCGAAAACGTCACCAGGGCCTGGCCGGCGTCGCCGGAGCAGGATCGCATCGTGCAGCCGCCGGACGGCGCGTCTTCGACCGGACAGCACGCGGGACCGGCCTTCCCGGCGGCCCGGAGTGGGCACGCCGCGCCGCAGTGCATTGCCGAAGCGTCGCGTCGGGCCGCGAAATAGGGCAGGAGCGCTCCCGCAAGCAGAACCGACGCGAGGAACAAGGCAGGCCGGCGCATGGAAAGGGGAATTCTACGTCGCCGGCCGCCGGCGGACACGTCCGTTATAGGCTTCCTTCATCTTGACGTTGGAAGCGGGGACTCGTCTCGGTCCCTACGAGATCCTCTCACCGCTCGGGGCGGGAGGAATGGGCGAGGTGTACCTTCGCGCGCGCTCGTTTCGGGGTCTGCGTCCTGCCGCCGCACCGGCTCACGGCTCGCCCGGATGCGGGCTCGACCGCTCGCCTGACCCCTCACGGCGCGCTCGCTCCCGCGGCGCGAGGCTCCTCCCTCGGTCACTTCGGGAGACTCCTCGCGCCGCGACCGGAGGGTCGCGCCGCGAACGACGATGACGCTCCCTGCCGGGACCAAGCTAGGTCCTTATGAGGTCCTCTCTCCCCTGGGTGCCGGGGGCATGGGAGAGGTGTATCGGGCGCGGGACACGCGGCTCGGCCGCGACGTCGCCATCAAGGTTCTGCCGCAGCACATGTCCGCCTCGCCCGAGCTGCGCCAGCGGCTCGACCGGGAGGCAAAGACGATCTCGCAGCTCTCCCACCCTCACATCTGCATGCTCCACGACGTCGGCCACCAGGACGGCACCGACTACCTCGTCATGGAGTACCTGGAGGGGGAGACGCTGGCGGACCGTCTCGGCAAGGGGGCCCTCCCGGTCGAGCAGGCCCTGAAGATCGCCGTCGAGATCGCCGGAGCGCTCGACACCGCGCACCGCATCGGAATCGTGCACCGGGACCTGAAGCCGGGCAACATCATGCTGACCAAGTCGGGAGTGAAGCTCCTCGACTTCGGTCTCGCGAAGCTCCAGGCCGCGGCGCCGGGCGCCGTTTCGGGCGTGACGAGCCTCCCGACGGCGCTGCAGGAGAGCGAACCCCTCACCACGCGCGGCACGATCCTGGGCACCTTCCAGTACATGTCGCCGGAGCAGCTCGAGGGGCGCGAGGCGGACGCGCGTAGCGACATCTTCGCCTTCGGCTGCGTGCTCTACGAGATGCTGACCGGCCAGAAGGCCTTCAGCGGCAAGAGCCAGGCGAGTCTGATCGGCTCGATCATGCACTCCGAGCCGCCCTCGATCACGAGCCTGCAGCCGATGGTTTCGCCGGCGCTCGACCGGGTCGTGCGCGGGTGCCTTTCCAAGGAGCCGGAGCACCGCTGGAACACGGCGCACGACGTGATGCTGCAGCTCCAGTGGATCGCCGAGGGCGGCTCGCTCGCGGGAATTCCGGCTCCGGTCGCCGCCCGCCGCAAGAACCGCGAGAAGCTGGCGTGGGGCGTCGCCGCGGCGGCGCTGCTGGCGGCAGCGGCGCTGGCCATCGGTTTCGTGCGCCGTGCGCCCAAGGCGCCGCGGACGGTCCGCTTCGAGGTGGCGACTCCCGAGGAGATCACCGCGATCGATACCCCGCGCATCTCGCCGGACGGGCGCTATCTCGCGTTCAACGCAACCGATGCGGCCGGAAAGAGCCGGATCTGGGTGCGGCCGCTGAATGCCCTCTCGGCTCAGCCTCTGGCGGGGACGGAGGGAACCACACGGCCCTTCTGGTCTCCCGACAGCCGGTTCCTCGGTTTCGTGGCCGAGGGAAAGCTGAAGAAGGTCGATGTTTCCGGCGGACCGCCGCAGAAGATCTGCGACGCGCCGACGGGCTCCGACGGCACCTGGAGCTCGGAGGGCGTGATTCTCTTCGACGGGCAGAGCAACGACCCCATCTACCGCGTCTCGGCGGCGGGAGGAACGCCGGCTGTCGCCGTGAAGGCCGACCCCGCGCGGAAGGAAACCACGGTCGCCTGGCCCGAGTTCCTTCCGGACGGGCGTCATTTCCTGTACATGGCGACCGGCCAGAAGCCCGAGGACAACGCCTACCGGATCGGCTCGCTCGATTCGAAGGAAACCAAGGCGGTCGCGTCCGCGCAGACGCTCGTCACCTTCGCGCCGCCCGGCTATCTCCTCTTCGTTCGCGACAAGACCCTCGTCGCCCAGCCCTTCGACGCGAACGCCGGCAAGACGACGGGCGAGCCGATTCCGCTGGCCGAGCACATCGGAACCAATTCCGTCGGTCTGGCGCGGTTCTCCGTCTCCCGTAATGGAACTCTCGCGTACCGGACGGGGGAGTCGGGCGATCGAATGGTATGGATCGATCGCAACGGGAAGGAACTCGAGGCTGTCGGCGATCCGGGCGAGTATCACAACCCGGAAGTTTCGCCCGGATCTGACCGGCTCGCCTTCGATCTGGCCGATCCGCGCAGCGGAAAGAGCGACATCTGGATCCGGGACCTGTCGCGCGGCGTCAGTTCCCGGCTCACCTTCGGCAAAGGGGACGCCTTCTGCCCGATCTGGTCTCCCGACGGAAAAAGAATCGCTTTTTCGAACGACCGGGAAGGCTCGACCGACATTTACGACAAGGCGTCGGATGGGCAGGGAGAGGAGAAACTCCTGCTGAAGTCGGACGAGGCCAAGATCGTTTGCGACTGGTCCCGCGACGGTCGCTACATCGCCTTCATGAGTCAGGGGAAGGGCACCAACTGGGACATCTGGACCGTGCCCCTCTCCGAGGGAGCCAAGCCCAGCGTATTTCTCAAGACGCCTTTCTCGGAACTGTTGCCGACCTTCTCTCCCGATGTCCGTTTCCTGGCGTACATGTCGAACGAATCGGGTCGCCAGGAGGTCTATGTCCAGAGCTTCCCGGGCCCCGGTGGGAAGTGGCAGATTTCGACGGCCGGCGGCGTGGAGCCGCACTGGCGCGCCGACGGCAAGGAGATCTACTACCGCGCGCCCGACCAGAAGATCATGGCGGTCGAGATCCGCACCGACGGGGGCTTCCAGGCGGGCGTCCCGAGGCCCCTCTTCACGGGACGGTTCGAATCGGGAGTCGCCCGGAACCGGTACTTGCCCGCGTCAGACGGCCAGCGCTTCCTGACGGTCTCGCCGCTCGGGCGCGAGGCCATGACGCCGACGACTGTCGTCCTCAACTGGGGAGCCGAGCTCGGGCGATGAGGTGCGACCGGCCGGAAGGTGCCACAGCCCCGGGGCCCGGCGAAGGGCTAGAATCGAGGCGATCGACCGGAGGAAGGCCATGGTGGACGAACCGCTGACGCGCTGCGATTTCGACACCTCGGACCTGCTCGTCAAGGTGGACTTGAAGCTGCCGGGGGACGTCAACGCGATCTCGCCGGTGGTCGAGAACGTCATGGGGATCGTCAAAGAGATGGGATGCGCCGCGGGCAAGGAGTTCGAGATCGAGCTTTCGCTGCGGGAGGCCCTCGCCAACGCGATCGAGCACGGAAGCGGCCACGATCCTTCCAAGGAAGTTCAGTGCTGCGTGGCCTGCGACCACGCGCGCGGGATGTTGATCGTCGTCCGCGATCCGGGGCCGGGCTTCGATCCGTCGCAGATCCCGAGCCCGATCGTCGGCAAGAATCTCTTCGCGACCGGCGGCCGCGGGATCTACCTCATCAACCAGCTCATGGACGAGGTTCGCTTCGAACGGGGCGGCACCGAGATCCACATGCGCGCGAAGCCCGCCGCCGCAAAGGCCGCCGCCTCCGGGTAGCGGTCGAGTTTCAACCGGTTGTCGACCGTGACTTCCGGGATTGCGGGTTCGCGCTGCTGCCGGGCGTATGAGTATTTACTCATGTAATAGAGGAGGTCGAGATGCTCACAGTCTTGCGCCGCGCGGCGGCGATCGCGGTGGCCCTGATGCTGCCGGCCCTGGCGGTTCCGGGGCAGGTTCAGACCAAGGAGTCGCAGGCGGCGATGACGCCGTCGAAGGCGCTCGATGCCCTGAAAGCAGGAAACGCGCGCTTCCTCGCCGGGAAAGGAGAGCGGCGCGACCTGAAGGCGCAAGTCGCGGCCACGGCGTCCGGCCAGTATCCGTTCGCCGCGATCCTCTCCTGCATGGACTCCCGGGCCTCGGCCGAGCTCGTCTTGGATCAGGGTATCGGCGACATCTTCAGCATCCGCGTGGCGGGCAACATCGTGGACACGGACGATCTGGGGAGCCTCGAGTATGCCGTGGCCGCCGCGGGAGCGAAGCTGATCGTGGTGATGGGGCACACATCCTGCGGAGCCGTCAAGGGTGCGATCGACGACGTCAAGCTCGGCAACCTGACGGAACTTCTCGCCAAGATCCAGCCCGCCGTCCACGCCGCGGGACCCGGAACCTCGAAGGACAAGGCCTACGTCACGAAGGTGGCCGAGCAGAACGTGCGGCTCGTGATGAAGGAGATCCGCAGCCGCAGCGCCGTCATCGCGCCCCTTCTCTCGAGCGGCAAGGTGGGCATGGCCGGGGCGATCTACGACGTCGAGACGGGGAGGGTGGCCTTCTTGGCCGATTGAGGCGCCGGCCCTTTCGGCAGACCGGCGCGCACGCTCTCGCTATCGGGCGCTTCGAGCTCCGGGGTTCGTCAGCTCGTCGAGAAGCTGTCGTGCTTCGTTGTTTTGCGGGTCGAGCTCCACCAGCTGCCGCGCGAAGGACACGGCCGCCGCCATGTCGCCGGCCTTCGCGTTGATGGTCGTCAAAGCGTAGAGAATCTCGCGGTTGCCCGGATGACGGGCGTGCGCCTGGGCGAGGACTTCGAGCGCGCGAGGAGTCTGTCCGGCGGAGTCGAGCGCCACCGCGTAGACGTAGATATAGCGGGCCCGTTCGGGAGGCAGCGCGGCGGCCCGCGCGAGCTCCTGCAGAGCCTCCGACAGCCGCTTCTGGCGAACCAGGGCGAGCCCGAGGGCATGATGGACGCCGGGGTCTCGCGGCGCGGCGGTGAGTCCACGGCGCAGCACCTTTTCCGCCTCGACTTCTCGGCCCTGCACGCGGTAGAGGTCTGCGAGGTTCACGTAAGCTCCGGCGATCGCCGGCGTCACCTCGAGCGCGACCTTGTACTCGCGCTCGGCGCGGTCGAGGTCGCCCTGCTCGGCGTAAAGCGTGCCGAGGTTCGTGTGCGCCTCGGCCCGATCCCCGTCGACGAGCTGAGACGCGACGTATTCCGACAGGGCCGCGTCGAAGTCGGCTCGGTCGGAGGAGTTCATCATTTCCTTCGGCACCGACGCGAGTGTGCGAGCCGCGTCGATGCGGACGGTCCGGATGGGGTCGCGCAGCAGATGGGCGACGAGCGAGAGCCGCTCGCGGGGATCGACGGATGCCGCCGCCGTGAGTGCGCCGTCCCGGACCAGAGGATCGGGATCGCGAAGGGCTCGCTCGAGGGACGCGCGGGTTCCTAGCTCGAGGTTGCGCTCGAGCAGTGTCGCGGCCGTGGCGCGGCGGATGGCCGGCGCCTTGGTGTCGTCGACCAGCCGTGCGAGGGCGATCTCGGCCCCCGCGAGCTCTTCCTGGCCGGCGTGGATCGTTTCGCCGTAGTGGCGCTCCTTGCGCACCTTGTCCCCCCACCAGGCAAGCGCGGCGTCGGCGGCCCATTCGTTCGACTTGTCGCGGTGGCACTTCGCGCAGGCATTCGGCGTCCCGATCGAGACGGAGAGGTCCGGGCGCGGGATGCGGAAGCTGTGATCGTGGCGCGCATGGACCACCATGTAGTTGCGCGTCGGCATGTGGCAGGCCGTGCAGCTCGCGCCGGCGGAGTTCGCCTTGTGGTGGTGGTGCGCCGGGGTGTCGAACTTTTCGGGCAAATGGCAGGCCGCGCAGACTCGGTCCGCGGAAACCGGGACCTTCAGGTCGTGCGGATTGTGGCAGTCGGAGCAGCTGACCCCGGCGGCGTACATCTTGCTCTGCCGGAAGGAGCCGTATTCGTAGACCTCATCCTCGATCTGTCCATCGGCGAAATAGAGCCCGTCGGTCAAGAGCGCCGGCCGGTGCGTCTGCATGAGCGGCTGGCCGTAGACGTAGTCCGCGGAAACGACGGACCGCCGCACGTGACAGCGGGCGCAGGTTTCGATCTCGGCGTAGGAGGTCCGCGGCACGCTGCGCTTGGCGATGCCGGTCTTCATGTCGAACTCCCAGACCGCCTTGGCCGCAGGGTCTTTCAGCACGACGGCCATTCCCTTGTCGGCGTCGTCCTTCTTCGCCTTCCCCGCCTTGACCGCCTCCGCCCAGGCGACGTGGGCGGAGCCCGGACCGTGGCAGGCCTCGCAGGAGACGTCGAGCTCGGACCACGTCGTCTGGTAGCGATTCGCGGCGGCATCGTAGCCCTTCTTGACGTTGGTCGAGTGGCACTCCGAGCACATGAAGTTCCAGTTCTGGTATGGGCCCGTCCAGTGCAGTGGATCGTCGTGAGCAACCTCCTCCTTCGGGTACAGATGGAACCAACGCTGCCCGCCCTCCTTCGCCGGCCGCGTGTCCCAGCAGACGTTCAACGCCTGGTAGCGGCCGCCCGGAAAGGGGATCAGGTATTGCTGCAGCGGGTAAACGCCGAAGGTGTAGACGATCGGGTACTCGTTGAGCTTTCCGTCCGGGCCGTCGGTCCGGACGAAGAACTTGCCGTCGCGCTTGAAGAAGGTCGAGGTGACACCGTAGTGGGTGAAGGTCGCGTTGTCGAAGTTGCCGAGAACGGTCTTCTCCGTCGCCTCCTGCATCGCGAGGTCGTGGTGCGAGCCGCGCCAGCGTCTGTCTTCTTCGGCGTGGCATCCCGCGCAGGCCTCGCGGCCGACGAACGTCGCGTGGGCCGCCAGTGGCACCTTCGTCGGAGTAGGGCTCGCCGCCGAACCTCTCTCCGGGCCTCGACACCCGGCCGATGCGCCGGCGAGAGCCGCGACGAGCCCGGCCAGGACGACGTCATTCATCCGCACCGGCGCGATCATAGCCGCAGAGCGCGCGGCAGCCCCGCAATCGTGAACCGGCGATGAGAGCCCACACCATAGAATCGGCAAGGCGTCAGGATTGGCATGGCCGACGACGCGAAGGCTCTCCGTCGGAAGAACTCGCGAGACGGAACCGAAAAGGGACGCGTGAACCCGTGATCGAAGTCGAACACGAGCCCCGGCAGCTGCTGGTCGGCGCAGCGCTGATGCTCGTGACCGCCGCCATCCAAACCTTCGGCGTCGTGCTCTTGCAGGAGTCCATCGACCTTCGCGGTCAACCGACCGGCGACGACGAAACAATGAAAGTCCAGGCGATGAAGAACGACCCGGATCGCCGGCTGCAGGACCTCGCCGACGTCGGTTTCCTGATGAGCGTGCCCGGCGTCAACGAGGACGAGGTCCGGGGCTATTTTGAGAGAGCCGGCCTGCTCAAGGACTTTGATGAGCTCCGCCGAACACACTGAGTGGCTCGACCTCGAGCGCGATCTGCCGACGACGGCGGAAGACGTTGCCGCGCTCCGCCGTCTCCGGCGCCACGCGCCGATGGACCTCACTGCCTACTTTCGTTTTCTGCAAAGCTTCCCCGCGGCGACTGTCGAGGAGCTGGCTCGGCGCAAGGGACCCCGCGGCCGTCATCCGTTTACGCTGCCGCCGATCGCGCCGGCGGGCTGACGCCGTCTCGCCGGCTGCCCGACCGCCGGGGGGACCCAGGTCGGCCTAGGGAAGGTGTCGGCGCGCCCCCGCACCCAGGCTGATGGGCGAATGGCGACACTGAGATGTCGTTGTCTCGTGCCGAAGTGTCATGTTACGGGTGGACCCTTGCTCAGACGCCGAGCAGGCTCTTCAGGGTCATCAACAGGAAAAAGCCGATCACGATCTCGCTGACGATCCACGAATTGTTCATCATCCAGCCGCGGGCCTCCGGCAGCAGCGCCTGCGCCCGCTTGCCGAGCGAAAGGAGAAGCAGCAGCGGAAGGCCGGCCGGGGCGACCGTCAGGGCAACGAAGATGAGGCCGTGCCACCAGGCCGCGCCGTGATGGGCGAGGTACGCACCGACAGTGAGCATACAGATGAGATTGCCCGGCAGGACCAGGAAGAGCAGAAAGCCGACCTTGAGGGAGACGAGCGGCGTGGCGGTTTCGCCGAAATCGCAGCTACCGTACCTCGTTTCCGCTACGGCATCATCCAGCGATCTCGCATGATCTAATGAAACTCTCGCGCTGGCAGCACAAGGAGACCGCCATGAGAACCCGGGCCCGCAACCGCTTCGTCGCCGCCTGGGGAGCCTTGGGCGCGCTCCTGCTCGGGCTTGACCCGAGCGCCGCCTCGACCGAGGCAGCCGCTCTGAAGCCCGCAACCGCGCCGGTCGCGACGCCGGCGCCGCCTCCGCCCCTCGAGCCCGAGGCGCTCGCGCAGTTGAAGGCGATGAGCGACCTGTTGAAGGATACCGCTCGGTTCACGTTCAAGGCGACGGCGGACCGCGAGCAACCCTCCGTGAACGGCCCGATGCTCGACTTCTTCAGCGTTTCGCAGGTCGCCGTTTCCCGGCCGAACCAGCTCCGCGTGGAAACGAAGGGCGACCTTCACGCGGCCTCACTCTGGTACGACGGAAAGATGGTGACGATCTACTCCCTGAAGAGCTCCTTCTACGGACAGACCGCGGCCCCGGCAACGATCGACGAGACCGTGCTGATGCTGATGGATCGATTTCAGATGCCGCTTCCTGCGGCTGGCTTTCTTCTGAAGGACCCCTACTCGAAGATGATGGAGGGCGTGAAGACGGCCTTCGACGCGGGCGACGCCGAGATCGACGGGGTTGCCTGCCGCCACCTCGCCTTCTCAGAAGAGGACGCCGACTGGCAGGTCTGGGTCGAAAAGGGCGCGAAGCCTCTTCCCCGGAGAATTGCGGTGACCTACAAGAAGATCCAGGGCGCGCCGCGGGTCGTGTCCACTCTTTCGGACTGGAACCTGTCGCCGAAGATCGCGGCCGGCGAGTTCACGTTCTCGCCGCCGGCCGGCGCGAAGAAAGTCGATTGGAAGACGTCCGAGAAGTAGGCCCACGATATGGAGAAACCAATGAAGACCCGGACTCTCTCGAATCTTCTCGCCGCCGCTCTTCTGGCGGCCATTCCGACGCCGGCCCGCGCCTGGGTCGCCGCCGGGGGGTATCACGGAGGCGTCGTTGCCGTCGGTTACCGCCCTCCCTGCTGCTATTCCGGTGCGGCGGTTGCCGGCGCCGCGATCGGCGGAGCCATGGTCGGAGCCGCGGTTGCCTCGGCCGCCCAGCCCGCCTATGTTGCCCCGGCCCCCGTCTACTACTCGGCGCCCGTCGCCTACGCCCCTGCGGTCGGGACTGTCGTGTCGGCGTTGCCGCCAACCGGCTGCTCGAGCCTCTCGATCAACGGCATCTCGTACATGAACTGCGCCGGCGTCTTCTACATGCCCTTCTACTCGGGCGGGGCGCTCATGTACCAGGTCGCGCAGCCCTGACGCGGGTGGCCTTCATTCCGTCGTCGGCCTCCTGGCTGGCGATTCGCCCCTCTCCGCCCTAGTGGTCTAACTGCGTGAGGACCTGATGCAGTGGAGCATCCGATATCCGGATCAGCCCCTCGAACGGCCGGTCCATTTCCAGAATCAGAAAAATGGCACCGGCGACGGAGAGAGCGCACACGAACAGGGCAATGCCAACGGTTGCGTTGCGCTGCGCGAAAAGGCCGAAGCTGATGAAATTGATCGTCAGCCAGAAGACCACAACGACTAGGAGCGGCGTCGACACGGAGCTGCCTTTCTGCTCGAGCATCAAGTAGCGGGTTTTCGCGAGGTCGATCACCAGAGAGGAGGCCTGGGCTTTCAGCGTCGGCTGTTCGTCGTTCTTTGGTGACAGTCTGTTGATGCTTTCGAAGAGAGTGTCGGCCCGCTTCACGGGCGGCGCACCGTGCCAGATTTGATCCCTTGCGCTGGCTACGACCTCGCGCAGAAGCTCCCGGGCATTCTTCGCTTCCGGCCCGTACATTGCCAGGACGCGATCGAGCAGGACCATTCCCGACGTGAGGGACGTCAGCTCGTCCTTCTGCGCGTCGTACGAGCTCTTGGCCGACGCGACGAGCAGACCGAGGACGAGAGCGGAAAGCGTCGAGATCAGCGCCATCGCCGACCTGACGAGCTCCTTCGATTCTCCAGTTCGGTGGTGCTCGGGCAGGATGCCGCGGAGGGCCATCCCGCCGAGCGCGCCCCCGAACACGCAGGCAAACACGATGGAACTGACTTCGATGGAGCTCATTCTCTTCCTTCCCGGGGGCCCCTGCGGCCCGTCAGAACCAGCGATGCCGTAGCGTCGACGCGTTGCTTCGCGCGGGCGTGGAGCTTCTTCGGGTTCTTGCGAATCGCATTTGAGGGGATGTCATACCCTTTTGGCAAGGTGGAATCCACCGAGGCTCGGAATCCCCGTGACATCGAAGAGAGGCGAGATCGGCATTTCGTGAAGAAGGGACAAACGGACTGTCTTCGTCGGGCACTGGCGAATGCCGCGGCGGGGCTGGCTCTCCTGGCGAGCCTTGCCGCCCGCGCGTCGGGGCAAACGAATGAGACGTCCGGAGCGTTCTGGCCGACGGCGAATCTCTATACGCAACTGGCACCGAGCGTGCGCCTGCTCGTGTTCGGTGAGCTGAAAAGGGACGGAGACTTTCCCTACCAGCAAGGCGACATCGGGGCCGGGCTCGGCTACCGGTGGAAGAGCTTCACGCAGCCGCATCTTGCGAGCATCGATCCCGACAAGGAATACTTTCTCGTGACCGCCGCCGGCTACGAATTCCTTCGCACGATTCAGTCCGGACCCGAGCTGCACGAGGACCGGATCGCCGTCGAGGCGACGCCCCGTTTTCGCCCGCCCGAGAATTTTCTGATCGCGGACCGCAACCGGATCGAGTTCCGCTGGGTCGACGGGAATTACTCGACGCGCTATCGCAACCAGCTGAGGGTGGAGCACGACTTCCTCGTCCATGACCTCCGGGTCGACCCCTATGCCTCCGCTGAGTTCTTCTACGACATCACGAAGGGCTCCTGGAGCGAGGAACAGTACGCAGCCGGCATCCAGATTCCGTACAGGCGCCTCTTGATGGTGGACTTGTACTACCTGCGCCAGAACTGCGACACATGCAGACCGGAGCATGTGAACGTCCTTGGATTGACGATCAACGTCTATCTCAATGCAGGGAAATGAGGCGAAGGCGGCCGCGCTCCTTTTTGACGTGCTGAGACAAATGAGCGATTTGGCACGAATGCGGGATAGAGTAGGCGGCTCTTGAAAGGGGAAGGCATGAGGAACTCTCGTTTGATTCTTTCCTTGGCCGCGGCAGCTCTCGCCTTCGGAATCGTCAGCCCCGCGGCGGCGCAGCAAAAGCCAAACATCATCTTCATCATGGGAGACGACATCGGCTGGTTCAACATCGGCGCCTACCACCGAGGCATCATGGCGGGCCGAACGCCGAACCTCGATCGCCTTGCGGCCGAGGGCATGATGTTCACCGACTACTACGCCGAGGCGAGCTGCACCGCGGGCCGCGCAAACTTCATCACGGGAGAGATTCCGATCCGCACGGGGATGACGACCGTCGGCCAGGCCGGCTCGAAGATCGGCCTGCCGGCCGAGGCGCCGACGATCGCCACAGTGCTGAAGTCGATGGGCTATGCCACGGGGCAGTTCGGCAAGAACCATCTGGGCGACTTGAACGAATTTCTGCCCACGGTTCACGGATTCGACGAGTTCTACGGCTACCTCTACCACCTGGACGCCATGGAAGACCCCTGCCACGCCAACTATCCGCCTGCCGCGAAGAACACGGTCGGCCCGCGCAACATGGTCCATTCCTGGGCCACGAACGTGGACGATCCGACGGTCCAGCCGCGCTGGGGCAAGATCGGGAAGCAGAAGATCGAGGACGCCGGGACCCTCTGTCCGGACCGGATGAAGACCATCGACACCGAGATTCTCGACAACGCGCTCAAGTTCGTCGACAAGTCGAAGGCGGCCGGCAAGCCGTTTTTCCTCTGGCTGAACCCAACCCGGATGCACGTCGTCACGCACCTCTCGGACAAGTACGAGGCGATGCGCACGCCCGAGAACGGCTGGTCGATCGAGGAGGCCGGGATGGCGCAGCTCGACGACATCGTCGGCTCCGTCCTGAAGTACGTCAAGGACAACGGCCTCGACAACAACACGGTCATTGCCTTCTCGACGGACAACGGCGCCGAGAACTTCACCTGGCCGGACGGCGGACAGACCCCGTTTGCCGGCGGCAAGGGGACGGCGCTCGAAGGCGGCTTCCGCGTCCCGGCGATGATTCGGTGGCCCGGCAAGATCCCAGCCGGCAAAGTCGAGAACGGCATCGTGTCCGGGCTCGATTGGTTCCCGACCTTCGTCTCGATGGCCGGCGATCCGAACATCGCCGCGGAGCTCCGGCAGGGCAAGCCTCTCGGCGGCCAGAACTACAAGGTGCATCTCGACGGCTACGACCAGACCGACATGCTCATGGGAAAGGGTCCATCGAAGCGACACGAGATCTTCTACTTCACCGAGGGCACCCTCTCCGCGGTGCGCATCGACGACTACAAGTGCCGCTTCACCGATCAGCCGAACGGCTGGCTCGGCGCGACGGTAAAGGTCGACTGGCCGATCCTGGTCAACATTCGCCTCGACCCCTTCGAGCGGACCGGGATGTACAACGGCAAGGACAACGGCTCGATCGCGTATTACAACTGGTTCGCTTACGAGTTCTGGCGTTTCGTGTACGTGCAACAGGAGGTCGCGAAGGCGGCCCAGACCTTCCTCGAGTTCCCGCCGATGCAGAAGGGCGCGAGCTTCAACCTCCAGCAGCTGAAGGAAGAGATGGAAAAGAAGATGGAGGCCCACGCAGCACAGTAGATCCGCGGTCCAGAGCTCTCGGAGGCGGGCGGCCCGTACGCCGCCCGCCGGTTTCCCTGGCTTGGTGGCTAGCGCTCGCGACTTCCTTCTTCTCGGCCAGGGCGGGGCTTGGTCATACACTATTGTCGTGATGGATTCTTCGCTTCCAGCGGCCGACCTCATCGCCCGCGGTCTGGCGGACCTGGCCCTCAAGATCGAGTCGCCCGAGTCCCTGCTCGTCTCCATCGGGGCGCCGCGCCTGCGGCGTATCGGTCTCGACGTACCCACGGCCCTGCCGTCGCCGGAACACCGCTTGTACGAGCTTCTGGCGCGGTCCGACTCGGACTCGGCTCACTCGCGTTACAACGCGCTCCTGCGCAGGCTCGTGAGCTTCGAGCGGGCCGCCGAATGCGCGAGCCCGTAGACGCGGACCGTATCCGCGACTTCGCGAGGGCCCTCGGGAGTCGAGCGCGGGATGAAGTTCGGGTCTATTTGACCGGCGGAGCGACTTCGGTCTTGCGAGGCTGGCGGCCGACGACGATCGACATCGACCTGAAGATCGTGCCGGACAGCGACCCTCTCCTCTTCGCGCTGCCTGAGCTCAAGAAGAGGTATCGGGTCAACGTCGAGCTCGCCTCTCCGGATGATTTCATTCCGGAGCTCTCGGGCTGGCAGGATCGGAGTATCTTCACCGCACGCGAGGGAACCGTTTCCTTCTTTCACTACGATCCCTATTCCCAGGCTCTCGCGAAACTCGAGAGGGGCCACGATCAGGACCTGCGCGACGTGCGCCGAATGCTGGAGGAAGGCCTTGTCGAGCCGAAGCAGCTTCTCGATTTCTTCGAACAGATTGAGCCGCGCCTGTACCGATTCCCCGCCATCGACCCGCGAGCCTTCCGGCGCGCGGTTGAGGCCGCCTGCCGAGAGCGTCTCTCCTAGCGCTCAGCCATTCGAATTCCGACCCGTCCTGGTCTTGCTCGTTGAGAAATCTCGTTACGTTGTCGAGCCACGGTAAGCGGCGTGTGGAGAGAGGATTCACTAATTGCCTCGAGTCCGCAGTCGTCGTTCCGGGGCGCTCGCTAGTCTCGATGTGGGAGTGCCGCGGCGTTGGAAGAGGGTAGTCGCCAGCCTGGCGCTGGCGATTGCCTCGGTGGCGTTGTCTCCTAACGCTTGGTCACAGCCGACGCCGGCGCCGAGGCCGACGGCGACTCCGCCGCCGGCGGAGCCGAAGGAGTCAGAGGAGCCGCCCGCCGGTTCCTTGACGGGGCAAGTCCTCCTGACCGACAGCCTCGGGCGTGTGGTCGTGAAGCCCGCGAGCAGCCTGCCGCCGAGCCTGCTGCCCCCTGCCGACATCGGGCTCGAGCACCAGGTGCCTCACCCGGGGAAGGGCGCGAGGGCCCCGACCGAGGTCGAGTCGCGAAACGAGGCGGCGCGTCCGGTGGGATTCGAGCTCTTCCCGGCGACACAGCCGCGTCTGATGTCCTATCTCGCCGCCCAGGATGAGCTGGGCAACACGGCGATCGCACCGGGGCCGCTCGCGGACGTCTTCCCGGCGGAACCTCTCGTGCAGGGGGCAAAGTATCGTCTGGGCGAGTATGGCGTGCGGTACCAGCTCGATCAGACATTCACGGGAACCGGCGCGGATGACGCGACGGCGGGCTCGAACAACATGGGCTATTACACCTTCAAGTTCTTTTCGAAGTGGGCCGTCTTCGAAGATCCCGGGCCCGGCAGCGCGGGCTGGATCAGCACGCAGATCAACGCCAAGGAGGGACTCGGTACCGCGGGGCAGCAGCAGAGCGCCAAGGCCACACTGGGTACTCTGACCGATCCAACCGGCATCGTGTCGATTCAGAATGGCTTCCGCGTACCGGAGCTCGCGTGGCAGCAGTCTCTTCGCAGAGGCGAGTTCGTATTTCTCGCCGGCGTGATCAATCAGGGCAACTACCTCGACGTGAGCACCTATGCCAACAGCGGCCGCGGCCAGTTCTTGAACTCCGCCCTGATCAACAGCATGGTGATACCGCTGCCGGCGTACAACTTCGGCGTGAACTTGCAGTGGCAACCCACGCAGAATTGGTACGCGTTGCTCGGTGCCGCAGCGGGCAACGCCATCGCCGGACAAACGCCCTGGACGAATTTCAGCTGGGCTGACTGGTCGATCGTGTCGGAGTTCGGTTACACGCCGGGTGATTTCCTCGGTCTCGGCCCCGGCGTCTACCGCATCCAACCCTTTCTCGCCCGCGCGGGCGGGCCCGTCCAGGGGGGAGTCGGCTTCAACTTCCAGCAGCAGCTCGGACAGCATTCCCCCTTCGGCTGGTTCGGGCGTTTCGGAGTCGGCGGCTCGCAAGTCTCCGCCGGCGCCTCGACGCAAATCGGCACGGGGTTCGTTCTGCAGGCGCCGCTCGAGCACATCGGCCTCGTCCCGCGGCTGACGAACGACCTTCTCGGAATGGGCTTCGTCTGGAGCCAGCCCTCGGCGACGATCAAGACCGTTTACCACCACAACGAGTACGTCTGGGAGACGTTCTACACGCTGCAGCTCTCGCCCACGGCCCGGCTGGAACCGGACCTGCAGCTCATCTGGGATCCGGCGTTCAGCCCGGACTCGGGACCGGCGACGGTTTTTCAGGTTCAGATGATTCTTGCTTGGTGAGGAAATCCCCCGGGGTGATGTGCCGTCGAGGGTTCTGAACGACGAGCAAGATATGCTCGATCTTGGGCCGAACGGAGGCTTGCAAAATGATCAAACTGCTCATTCGGACCCGAAGAGCGTCACTGTCGGCGGCGCTTCTGGCGGTGGCGCTTCTCGCGGCGCCCGCGTGGGCGCAAGAGGAGAAACCGGGCGAGAAGCCCAAGGCGGCGGCCGAGTCGGATGAGGAGCTCGCCAAGAAGCTGTCCAATCCGATCGCCGACCTGGTGAGCGTCCCCTTCCAGTTCAACTGGCAGGAAGGTTACGGCCCCAATAACGACCTGCAGTTCTATCTGAACGTCCAGCCGGTTGTTCCCTTCCACATCACAAAGGACTGGAACCTGGTCGGACGCTTCATCGCGACGTACCTCTCTCAGCCGGAGCTTGCACCCGGAGTGGGGCCGGTTTCGGGACTCGGAACGATTACTTTTTCTTCGTTCTTGTCTCCGGCAGACGCGAAGGGCTTCATCTGGGGCGTCGGGCCGGTCTTCGGAATCCCGATGACGTCAAATCCGCTGCTGGGCGGCGGGCAGTGGCTCATGGGACCGACAGCTGTCGGCCTCTACATGACGGGAGGCTGGACGATCGGCACCCTCGTCAACCAGCAGTTTTCCGTGGCCGATACCGGGAACCAGAGCCTGCCCTACTTCAGCCAGGCCTTCATTCAACCCTTCATCGCGTACACGACGCATTCGGCCGTGACATTCACGCTCGATACGGAGTCGACCTATAACTGGGAGGGGAGCCCGGGCCAGCGTTGGACGGTTCCCATCATCTTCCTCGTCAGCAAGCTCACCAGGTTCGGCCCCTTTCCCTTCAGCATCCAGGCGGGCGGAGGCTACTACGTCGCGAGGCCGGACATCGGACCGAAATGGAAGCTTCGGCTCAACTTCGTCTTGCTCTTGCCGGCGGGGCGGTGAGCCGGCAGCCGAGGCGGCCGGGGTCTTGTAGAGGCGGGCGACCCAGGGTATTTGCATGAGGAGGCTCCTGCGGGCGCTGCGATAGCGGCCGGAAATGGAGGTTCCAAATGAACTTCCCCCTCGTTTTCACCCGGAAAGAGATTCGAAAGGCCGGGCCGCGTCGAAAGGGCTGCCGGTCGCTCGCGCTCGCGTCTTTGCTGTTCGCGTCTTGCGCCTGCGCCCACCTGCCGTTTCGAAAAGAGCAGGGCCCGCCCAACATTGCCGCGGAAGGCAAGGCTCCGCTGACCATTCCGGCGCTGCAGTTCGAGGTGCTCCGGTTCGCCGACGACTACACCGGCTCGGTCGCACACGCCGCGGACCGCGTCGGCCGAGAGGTCGGAACCCGCGAGGCGCACATGGAGGCGCTCAAGTGGAAACTCGACCAGGCGACGGCAGCCTACGTGGACGCCACGGGCCCCAATGCCGTCTGGAATGCCCTGGACCTGGTCGGGTTGGCGACGGTCTCCCGGATGGTCATCGAGGACGCGAAATCGCGCGAGATCTTCGGGGGAGACCTGGAGCCGCTGCTCGACGCCCACCGCAAACTCGAGGCCTCGGCCTGGAGCCTGGTCGGCCAGTTCCTCGAGCCATCGGAAGAACAGGAGCTCCATGACCTCTTCGCCGAGTGGCGCAAGCAGAACCCCGACGAGCGAAGCGTCGCAGGCGTTCATTTCCGGGAGTTCGCGATGGCGCTCGGGAAGGCCTCCACGCCCGACAAGATCAAGCCGACGAGCATCTTCTCGCTGCTCTACCTGAATCCCTTGGCGGGGCTCGACCCGACGACGGTCGCCATCGAGCAGTCCAAGGATCTGGCGGCGCGCACCGTTGCCTTTGCCGAGCGGATGCCGACACTCTTGCGCTGGCAGGCGGAGCTCCTCGCCTATCAGGTCTCCGGCCAGCCCGAGGCGCAGCAGATTCTGGCGGACGCGAACCGCGTGTCCCGGTCCGCCGAGAGCGTGGCGAAGACGGCGGAAGGATTGCCCGAGCTCGTCGACACGCAGCGCAAGGAAGCCATCGACCAGTTCTTCGCGGGCGTGACGGCCCAGCGCGAGGGGATGATCGCCGACCTCGACGCCCATGAAGGCAAGGTCCGCGACCTCCTCGGCCAGACCAAGCAGACGCTCGACGCCGGGGCACAGATGTCCGATTCGTTGAAGGGCACGATCCAGGCGCTCGATGCCTTCGTGCACTACGTCTCGCCGCCGCCGTCGAAGAGCGGGCCCGCAACCGCCCCCGGCAAGCCGTTCAACGTCCTCGACTACGGGCAGGCGGCGGGACAGGTCGGGGGGATGGCTAGAGACCTCTCCGCGCTCTTGAGTTCCGTGGATCGGACGGCGCCCCAACTCGGCGCTCTCGGTCAGCGCACCGCCGAGGACCTGAAGGGAGTCGTCGACCACGCGTTCTGGCGGGGCCTCGCGCTGATCCTCACGCTCCTGATCGGCTCGGTGCCGGCGGCGCTCGCCTACCGCGTGCTCGCTCGCAAGCTTGGTGTCAAAGAGTCACATACATGAATAAAAGGTGGTTCAACGGCGGCGACCGTCCCGTCCGGGCCGCTTTGTACGAGAAATGCCGACGCGATAGGATTCGGCCCCCCGGGTTGGTCCGCGAGATGGAAAGGAAATAGACGGATGAAAAGACTTCTGACGGTGATGTCCGCGGCGGGTCTGCTTCTGGCGGCCGCTCCCGCGCGGGCGCAGTTCCCGGACAAGGTGCCAGACACGTTTCGAATCTCCCTTGGCGCGGAATACGCCTGGTTCAACACGAATGTCCAGTACACGCAGTTCGTCGGCGGAGTCCCGGGTACTTCGATCGACCTCGAGAACGTGGCCGGTGTGCCGGATTCCCACGTCGGGCCGACAATGTACGGCTACTGGAATTTCTTGGGCCGCAGCTATTTCGACTTCGGGTTCAGTTACTTCAACCGCTCGAAGACGACGACGATCTCGCGCGACATCGTCTTCGGCGACACAACGTACACCGCAGGTGCCACGACGGATGCGAGCTTCAAGTCGGCCTTTCCCTACCTGGGTTACCGATACGGCTTCGTGAAGAGCGACACCTTCCAGCTCGGCCTCGGGATCGGCGTTATTTACGCGTGGATGGAAACCCAGCTCTCGGCCTCGGCCGGCGTCGTCGGCCCGGGTGGCCCGGTGGTGGGCGCGACGGTCTCGAAGACCGCGAAAATCTCGGCGTGGGTGCCGCAGATCGCCCTCGATGTCGAGGGCAAGATCGCCGAGAACCTCACTGCCGGAATACGGGCCGCCGGCGCCGGAGCGGCGATCTCTCCCTACAAGGGGTGGGACATCATCGGGCTCGCACACCTCGACTACTACTTCGCCCCCAACTTCGGCGTGGGTCTCGGCTACCAGTACTCTCGGTTCAGTCTCACGAAGTCAACCGACACCCAGTCGCTTGACTTCGATTACCGATTCGACGGCCCGCAGGCCTACATCACCCTTACGTTCTAACGACCACCCCAGCGGATGGCTGAGTTGGGCGCCCGCGTCCGAAAAGGCGCGAGCGCCCCAGCTCGGCGCGAACCTCCAGGCGAACGACTACCTCTGAAGCGAAACCTTGAGGCCCTCCGCGGCCACCTTCAGGCTGGCTCCCTTGGTGTCGCTCTTCAGATCGATCGTCACGCCTTTCGCGTTGACGAGCCCGGTGATGCCCTTGCCTTGCCCGGCCGTGGCCGCGGCGCCCCCGGCGGCGTAGACGCCGTCGAAGTCATTGAGACTCTTCAAGTGGTGCACCGTGCCGGACGCCACGGCGCTCGTGCCACCGACCTCACCGACCGAGAGCCCTGAGACCTTGACCGGATACGACTTGCCCTGATAGGTCAAGGTTCCGCTGCCCCAGTTCCAGCCCACTCCGGCGGCCACCGAACCTTCCGAGAGCAGCAGCGTGGCCTCCGTGTCGGCCTTCGCGGCCAGAACGGATCCAGCCAAGAGCGCCAGGAGCCCTGCGACGGCAAGCGTTGCGATCCATCGACGTTGCATAACCCCTCCTTCCGGGTCGACGACCGGCGGCCGGAGCCATCCCGGCCCGACGTCTCACCCGGCACATTCGTAGGATGCAAAGTTGATGCTCAAGACGGGATCGCGTCGATGAAAGGGTCAGGTCGCAACGATTGCCTGAGGGAGAGGGGTGGCCGGCCGCTCGAGCCGCCGTGAAGGGCTTCCTTGGTCCGTTCCGTAGGCCGACGATCTAATCCCGTCGCTCCCTATCTCATCGGATGTCTCCCGTGGATAAGCGGATTGTCGGACCCGGATCCACGCCATCGGGCCGGAGCTGACGACGCTTCAGGGGTCTTCACGATCCGATACTTCTGGCAGTCCGCCGGCAAGTTCACGACACAAGGACAGACGCTCTACGCCTAGTTCGCGATGCCGCTGCCCTCTGGTGCAAACGCATCAGGCGCCCGACGCGCGGACGCTTCCAGGATCGCAACGAATAAGGATAGGATTCGACGGTTTTTGGGATGAAGGAGGGCAAGATGAGGGGTCTCTGTCGAAAGGCGGCGACGGTGGCCGTCGCCATCGGACTCGTGTTCAGTGCCAGGAGCGAGGGGCAGTCCAAGAAAGACTCGAAGGAGCCGGCCATCGCGGCCGCTCTGGAAAGAGCGATGACGCCCGGCGAAGGGCAGAAGAAGCTCGGGTTCCTGGTGGGAACCTTCGACGCGAAGATTCGGACGTGGGTCAGGGCTTCGGACCCGCCGTCCGAGGACAGCGGGGTCATGATCGGCAACTGGGTGCTCGACGGACGCTACGCACAGATGATGCTGGCAGGGAACGTCGCGGGCGAACCGTACAGCGGCATCGGCTACGCCGGATACAACAACACGACGAAGAAGTACATAGCGACCTTCATGGACTCGGCCGGCACCGGCATGGAGTGGTACACGGGCGGATTCGACGCGTCCGGGAAGCGGGCGACGCTGACGGGCACCGTGGCCAACCCGGTCACCGGCAAGCCCTCTCCTCTCGAGATGAGAGTCACCCTGGACGACGCGGGCAACCACGTCATGGAGATCTGGGGGGAGGGACTGGGCGCCACGATGTTCAAGATGATGGAAATCACATACACAAAGCGCAAATAACGCCGGGCGGTCCGGGAAGAAGGCACCGCGGCAGGCAGAGACAGGAGGGATGCCATGACACGAGAATCCACGCGACAGAGATTCGGGATCAGGATCCTGCTGGGAGCGCTCGCACTGCTCCTGTGCGCGACGCAGGGCTTCGCCATCTTCGGCGTCTGGCGCCGGCACGCCCGGCGCTGGGCGGTCGTGGGCACCACCGTGGCGGTTTCGAGCGCCGCGGCGCACTCTGCAGCGGCGTCCCAGTCCGCCGCCGAATCGACCGCCGCCTCGACCGCGGCGGCGCAGTCGGCAGCCGCGGCTTCCCAGGCTTCCGCGGACGCAGCCAAAGCGGCAGCGGCGGCAGCGGCGAAGCCGGCGGCGCCTCCGGCCGCAGCCCAGAAGACGCCCCAGCAAAGGCTCGAAGAGCTCAACTCTCTCTACAAGCAGGGCCTGATCAGCAAGAGCGACTACGACGCGGCGAAGGCCAAGATCCTCGCCCAGATTACGCAGTGAGGAGGGCGGCAGTCCGCTCTCGGACCGCAAGGAGCAAGCATCATGGCAATGCCCGGTGACCTCCGCAGGCTTCTGAAACACGGCACCCCGGCGATTCTCCTTGTCGGCCTCCTGGCGTCGTCCACGGCGCTTGCCGCCGATGCCAAGGATTCTTCCAAGAAGACGCCCCAACTGATGTTCGTCCAGATCGGCGATGACGTCAAAGTGGACGAGGCCACGAAGACTCTCCGGCTCGTCAAGGTCGGCCAGCAGACGCTGTACTTCTCGGACCGGCCCGTCCGGATCGCCGGGCACCTGAAGATGGCCGAATATCTCGAAGAGTGGACGAAGCAAGCCGGCAAGAACAACTTCGGCGCGAACCCGCCGAACGCCGTGCTCTCCGTCTACGAGCCGGGACAGCCGGACAGTACGCTCGCGGTCGTCGAGATCACTCACCCGAAGGTCGAGGGCGCGGATCTCGTCTACGACTACAAGCTCATCAAGGGCAGGCTCCCCGCCGCCGGCGGGCAGACCGCGCTCTTCATCGACTGGATCGGAGTCGGCGGCGGCGTCGGGGTGGGCTATCACGGCGTGGGCGTCGGGCTTCGCGGCCCCGGTATCCGGTAGGCAAGCAAGCGGATGAGCAGTCGTATCGTCCCGGAGGAGCGAGAAGCGCCGACGGTCGATTGATCCGGATGCTGCGCCGTGATTTGATCTACCGGCGCGAAAGGAAGGCCATCATGAGGAATCAGGGTCGCTTCATTGGGGTTGCCCTTTCATTTCTCCTCGTCGGCTTCGAGGCTCCTGCGCAGCAGCCCAACCCCGACAAGGACGCCTACTTCGGCGAGGAGCACATCCACACGAGCTGGTCGCTCGACGCGTGGGTGATGGGCAACCGCACAACCACCCCGGACGATGCCTTGAAGTACGCCCAGGGACAGACGATCAAGCACCCAATGGGCTTCGACATCAAGATCGACACGCCGATGGACTTCATGGGCGTGACGGACCACTCGGAGTATGTGGGCGTCACCAAGGAGGCCAACACCCCCGGCTCCTACGTAAGCAAGCTGCCCGAGGCGCAGCCCATGATCATGAAGGACCCGAACAGCGCGGCCGACCAGCAGAGGGTCTTCTCCTACCTGCTTACCCTTACCAACAAGCCGCCGATCAAAGCGCTCATGGACCCGAAGATCACCTCGACGGTGTGGAAGGAAAACATCAAGATCGCCGACGCGAACAATCATCCCGGCAAGTTCACCGCGTTTTGCTCGTACGAGTGGACCTCGATGCCCGGCAATCGCAACTTGCACCGCAACGTGTTCTTCCGGGCCTGCGACAAGGTGCCCCCCTATCCCTTCAGTGCGCTCGACTCTAACAAGCCCACGGAGCTCTGGAACTGGATGGACGCGCAGCGCAAGGCGGGCAACGAGCTCCTCGCGATCTCGCACAACGCCAACGTCAGCGACGGCTGGATGTACCCGGTCGAGGTCGACAACACCACCGGGCGGCCGATCGACGCGGCCTGGGCGGCGGCTCGCGACCGCAACGAGCGCCTGGTTGAGATCAAGCAGGGCAAGGGTCAATCCGAGACGCATCCGCTGCTGTCGCCGAACGACGAGTTCGCGACCTACGAGCTGTACCAGGCCATCCTCGGCCTTCCGGACGACGTCGGCCGGATCGATCACATTACCGGCAGCTTCGCGCGACAGGCCTACAAGGACGGCATCACGATGCAGGACGTGCGCGGCTACAACCCGTATAAGTTCGGCATGGCGGGCGGCTCCGATTCGCACAACACCGGCAGCCCCTACCGCCAGGACAACTTTTATGGCCTCCACGCCGACGCGGACGGGACGGTCCAGCGGCGCTTCGCCGGCGTGCTGATCGGGGGCACCATGGACGTGCGCCTCGAAAACCCCGGCGGACTAACCGGCGTCTGGGCCGAGGAGAACACGCGGGCCTCGCTCTTCGACGCCATGTACCGCAAGGAGACTTTCGGCGTCAGCGGTCCGCACATCAAGGTCCGCTTCTTCGGAGGCTGGGGCTACGACAAGAACGCCGCGAACGGAGGTGACTGGGTTCACCGGGCCTACGAGGGCGGCGTTCCCATGGGCGGCGACCTGCGCCCGATGCCTGCGGGAGGAAAGGGCGTCGCTCCGCGCTTCGTCGTCTGGGCGTTGAAGGATCCAACCTCCGCCAGCCTCGACCGCATCCAGATCGTCAAGGGCTGGACACAGAACGGTCAGAGCTTCGAGAAGGTCTTCGACGTCGCCTGGTCGGGAGACCGCAAGCCCAACAAGTGGACGGGCAAGGTCCCCGCCGTCCGCAGCACCGTGGATCTGGAGAAGGCCACGTACACCAACGACACCGGCTCGGTGGAGCTGAAGACGGTGTGGACGGACCCGGAGTTCGACGCGAGCCTGCATGCGTTCTACTATGCGCGCGTCCTCGAGATTCCGACGCCGCGCTGGACCCTGATTCAGTCCGTGAAGTCCGGCCTGCCCCCGCCCAACGTCGTGCCGCTGACGGGCCAGGAGCGCGCCTGGACCTCGCCGATCTGGTACACGCCTTCGGCCGAGGCGCGCAAGGGCGCGCCCGCGGGCATGACCGTCGCGGACCTGAAGTCGAAAGGCGCCGCGCCCCTGAGCGAGGAACAGCTGAAGGCGCTCGTCGTCGGCAAGGCTTTTTGGATGCGGAACAACGTGATCGGAGAGCAGTTCTTCCAGGCGTTCACCGCCGAGGGCCAGATGAACGTGTTCCGCGTCGGAGCAAACGAGGTGGTGCCGAGCCATTTCGGCAACGTCGGCCGCGACGGCTACCAGGGCACGACCAGCACTTACAAGGTCGAGGGCGACAAGCTCGTCGTCCTGGTGTCGCAGGATCCGTACGACTTTGCGTTCTACAAGCTCGGGAATACCTACTATGCCGCCCGAAACAACGAGTTCGGCTA